>NZ_CP038498.1:1369650-2054476 GCF_012427845.1 Pectobacterium punjabense | reverse complement strand
CTAAGCGCATTGCGCAAAAAGTCGGTGAGGAAGGATTGGAAGCGGCATTAGCGGCAACGGTGCATGACCGTGAAGAGCTGACCAACGAAGCGGCGGATTTAATGTATCACCTGCTGGTGCTGTTACAGGATCAGGATTTAGATCTGGCGACTATCATCAATCGCCTGAAAGAACGTCACAATAAATAAGCCGTTCCCCGCGTTATCAGTAATTGGTAACGCGTTACGCGAAAAGACAATATCGATAAATGTAAAAAAGCACCCAAATGGGTGCTTTTATAAGGCTGGTATCTAGGACTAATAATTAGCCATAAATATTAGCGCGGTCGCGAAGTTCCTTGCCTGGCTTAAAGTGAGGGACGTACTTACCTTCCAGCTCAACTTTATCACCTGTTTTCGGATTACGACCTACACGCGGTGCACGGTAGTGAAGTGAAAAACTGCCAAACCCACGGATTTCAATACGGTCGCCTTCGGCTAACGTAGACGCCATTTGTTCAAGCATTTCTTTCACTGCATCCTCAACCACTTTGGCCGGGATATGAGATTGCTGTCCAGCAAGCCTTTCAATAAGTTCAGACTTGGTCATAGCGCCTCCAAATGCGTGGCTATCAATAGCCAGGATAACTGACTACCGTTACAAGAATGAGCAACTTACATTGCTCATTCTACCGTTGTGATTACTCGCCTTTAGCTGCTTTGAACGCTTCTGCCATCGCGCTGGAGAAATTGTTTTCTTCCGGCTTGTTGTTAACAGTTGCGATTGCATCTTTCTCATCAGCTTCGTCTTTCGCACGGACAGACAGGCTAACAACGCGGTTCTTACGATCAACACCGGTATATTTCGCTTCAACGCTGTCGCCAACGTTCAGTACCAGCGTTGCGTCTTCAACGCGATCGCGAGAGGCTTCAGAAGCACGCAGGTAGCCTTCTACGCCATCCGCTAATTCAACTGTAGCACCTTTGGCGTCAACAGCTGTAACTTTACCAGTAACAATAGCACCTTTCTTGTTAACAGACAGGTAGTTATTGAACGGATCTTCAGCCAGTTGTTTCACGCCCAGAGAGATGCGCTCGCGCTCTGCGTCAACTTGCAGAACAACAGCGGCGATTTCATCACCTTTCTTGTATTCGCGAACGGCTTCTTCGCCAACCACATTCCAGGAGATGTCGGACAGGTGCACCAGACCGTCGATGCCGCCGTCCAGACCGATGAAGATACCGAAGTCAGTGATAGACTTGATTTTACCTTCAACGCGGTCGCCCTTGTTGTGGGTTTCTGCGAACAACTGCCATGGGTTGGATTTACACTGTTTCAGGCCCAGAGAGATACGACGACGTTCTTCATCGATATCCAGAACCATAACTTCCACTACATCACCAACGTTAACAACTTTGGATGGGTGGATGTTTTTGTTGGTCCAATCCATTTCGGAAACGTGTACCAGACCTTCAACGCCTTCTTCGATTTCAACGAAGCAGCCGTAATCAGTCAGGTTGGTTACGCGGCCAGTCAGACGCGTGCTTTCTGGGTAACGCTTAGCGATAGCGACCCATGGATCTTCGCCCAGCTGTTTCAGACCCAGAGACACACGGGTACGCTCGCGGTCGAATTTCAGCACTTTAACAGTGATTTCGTCGCCCACATTGACGATTTCGCTTGGGTGTTTAACACGTTTCCAAGCCATATCAGTGATATGCAGCAGGCCATCAACGCCGCCCAGATCAACGAATGCACCGTAGTCAGTAAGGTTCTTAACGATACCTTTAACTTCCATGCCTTCCTGCAGGTTTTCCAGCAGTTGATCGCGCTCAGCGCTGTTTTCAGATTCGATAACTGCACGGCGAGAAACAACAACGTTGTTGCGTTTCTGATCCAGCTTGATAACTTTGAACTCAAGCTCTTTGCCTTCCAGATGCAGCGTATCGCGAACCGGACGAACGTCTACCAGAGAACCTGGCAGGAACGCACGAATGCCGTTCAGCTCAACAGTGAAACCGCCTTTAACTTTACCGTTGATAATACCAGTAACCGTTGCAGCTTCTTCGTAAGCTTTTTCCAGCGTCAGCCATGCTTCATGACGTTTAGCTTTTTCGCGAGAAAGCAGCGTTTCACCGAAGCCATCTTCGATAGCGTCCAGAGCAACGTCAACTTCATCACCAACCTGAATTTCCAGTTCGCCCTGTGCGTTCTTGAATTGCTCTACCGGAATGGCAGATTCAGATTTCAGACCGGCGTCAACCAGTACGACATCTTTATCAATAGCAACAACAACACCACGTACGATGGAACCAGGACGGGTTTCGATTTCTTTCAGGGATTCTTCAAAGAGTTGAGCAAAAGATTCAGTCATGTTTGATAATCTTAAGGGTTTCAATTTAACGTCCATCTGGCATCCTGCTCGATGGGGTTGTTTAACATGCCCCGCTGTGCATCCTTACAGCGAGGTAAAAATTCAGTTTTCTGTGATTACGCTAAAATTTCGCGGGCATAAGCCAACGCGCGCGCTATCACTTCATCGATCGTCATTTCCGTTGAATCCAGCACCAACGCATCGGCAGCAGGCACTAACGGCGCAACAGGGCGGCTACGATCGCGCTCGTCCCGTTCCTTTATCTCAGATAAAAGACGTTCAAAGTTAACATTAAAGCCCTTTCCCTGCAACTGTAGCATGCGGCGTTGTGCTCGTTCTTCCGCGCTGGCATCCAGGAAAATCTTCACAGGTGCGTCAGGAAAGACCACGGTTCCCATATCACGGCCATCGGCAATCAGCCCCGGCGCCTCACGGAAAGCACGCTGCCGACGTAATAATGCTTCACGAACGCGTGGGAAAGCCGCCGCCTGAGAAGCCGTATTACCTACCGCTTCGGTACGAATTTCGTGGCTAACATCTTCGCCTTCAAGGATAACTTTCAGTTGCCCATCTTCTGCAATAAAACGTACATCAAGATGAGAAGCAAGCGGAACCAGCGCGTCTTCTGAGCTGATGTCTACATGGTGGTGTAACGCTGCCAGAGCCAAAACACGATAGATAGCTCCCGAGTCCAGCAGGTTCCATTGTAAAGCCTCAGCCAATGCCTTACACAAAGTACCTTTGCCTGCGCCGCTCGGTCCGTCAACCGTAACTACCGGTGCCATCACCGTCATTTCTCTCTCCTTTAATACTGGGAAGTTCCGCTTACGCCGTTTTATGGCGTTACGGAGCCTTATTATACGCATCAATACAGAGAAAGGTTACCCTAATGCCGGAATGGCGGGAAAAATAAGACATTCTCTGAACGTGGTACGCAAGTTCAAAAGAAAAAATAGCGCGTAGAATGGGAGAAAAGGCACGGAAACCGTGCCTTAGAAAGGAATTAAGCAAGCTCGCTGAGACGCGCCAGTTGCTCGAAGTAGTCAGGGAAAGTTTTAGCCGTACATTTCGGGTCGAGAATTGTGACTGGCGTATCCGACAGCGCTACCAGCGAGAAACACATCGCCATACGATGATCGTTATAGGTACCGATTTCTGCCGCTTTCAGTTTCGCAGGCGGCGTAATGCGAATATAGTCGTTACCCTCTTCAACTTCCGCCCCCACTTTACGTAATTCAATCGCCATGGCTGCCAGACGGTCAGTTTCTTTCACGCGCCAGTTATAAATGTTACGCAGCGTGGTCGTACCGCCTTGGGCAAAAAGTGCCGCTGTAGCGATAGTCATTGCAGCATCAGGGATGTGGTTCATATCCATATCGATCGCGCGCAGCTCGCCGCGCTCGCATTCGATATAATCTTCACCCCAGCGCACGGTCGCGCCCATCTTTTCCAGGACATCAGCAAAGCGAATATCACCTTGTACACTATTACGGCCTACGCCAGTCACGCGTACAACACCGCCTTTGATCGCCGCAGCCGCCAGAAAGTAAGAAGCCGACGACGCATCGCCTTCAACCAGATAATTACCCGGTGAGCGGTACTGCTGGCGACCTGTGACAAAGAAGCGCTGGTAATTCTCGTTACGCACCTCAATACCAAACGCTTTCATCATATGCAGCGTGATATCGATATACGGTTTAGAAACCAGATCGCCCTGAATGCTGATTTGCGTATCCTGCACGGCCAGAGGCGCCGTCATCAACAGTGCAGTCAAAAACTGGCTGGATACGCTACCATCTACGCTGATTTCACCGCCCTGAAAACCACCGTGCAGACGAAGCGGTGGGTAGTTCTCCTGCTCCAGATAATCGATTTTTGCCCCACCCTGGCGTAGTGCATCGACCAGATGCCCGATCGGACGCTCTTTCATTCGAGGTTCGCCTGTGAGCACAATATCGCCAACCGTCAGACACAGAGCCGCAGCCAGCGGGCGCATCGCGGTGCCCGCATTCCCTAAAAACAGTTCCAGCGGTTGTGTTGCCGTAAACGCGCCTCCCAGACCGATAATCTCACAGACGGTTCGGTCAGATGACAGATGATATTCCACGCCTAGCGCCGTTAACGCAGTAAGCATGTGGCGAACATCGTCACTGTCTAACAGATTAGTGAGCCGGGTTTTGCCTTCAGACAAGGCGGCCAGTAACAACGCACGATTAGAGACGCTTTTTGATCCTGGAAGGTTAAGGGTACCGTTAATCAGCTTGATGGGTTGTAGGGTCAGGGATTCCTGCATGTAAAGCCTATTCTTTCAACGTGGACATAAAAACCCCGGAAAGGCCGGGGCTGATCAAAATGTATCGAAGGGCGGTCTTAATTAACCGTGGCGACGCGCGAAGTCAGCCATAAATTCAGTCAGCGCTTTCACACCTTCCAACGGCATAGCATTGTAGATAGAAGCGCGCATGCCGCCTACAACACGATGGCCTTTCAATGCGTGCAAGCCAGCAGCAACCGACTCTTCCAGAAAGACTTTATCCAGTGCAGAATCCGCCAGCAGGAATGGCACGTTCATACGAGAGCGATTCGCCACCGCGACGTCATTACGATAGAAGTCGCTACCGTCAATCGCGCTATACAGCAGATCGGCTTTCTCTTGGTTACGTTTTTCCATTTCAGCCAAGCCGCCATGCTCTTTCAGCCATTTAAAGACCATGCCGGACAAATACCAGGCAAAGGTCGGCGGCGTGTTAAACATGGAGTCATTGTCCGCCAGGATCTTGTAATCCAGAATCGATGACAGCTCGCGGCGCGCTTTACCCAGCAAATCTTCACGCACGATAACCAACGTCAGACCGGCCGGGCCGATATTTTTCTGCGCGCCGGCGTAGATTACACCATAACGGCTGACATCAATGCGGCGGGACAGGATGCTGGAAGAATAGTCGGCAACCACAATTTTATCGCCGAAATCGGGTTCTTCTTCAATCGCAACGCCGTCAATCGTCTCATTTGGACAATAGTGTACAAACGCAGCGTCATCAGACAATTGCCATTCACGCATTGGCTTAACACCGCGCAAATCGCCTACACGCGTTTTCACGTCAATCACGTTAGGCGTGCAGTATTTTTCTGCCTCATTGATTGCGCTGTGAGCCCAATATCCACCGTCGATGTAGTCCGCCGTTGAACGCTCACCCAGAAGATTTAACGGCACTGCCGCAAACTGCGCACGAGCGCCGCCGTGGCAAAAGAGCACTTTGTAGTTGGAGGGGATTTTCAGCAAGTCACGCAGATCTTGTTCGGATTCAGCGGCAACCTGCATAAACTCTTTACTACGGTGGCTGATTTCCATGACCGATGTACCCAGGCCATTCCAATTACATAATTCCTGTTCAGCACGACGTAGTACTTCAACCGGCAGCATTGCTGGACCGGCGCTAAAATTAAAAATCTGAGTCATTTCCCCTCACCACACCTGAAAAATAGCGACTGTTTTTATCACCGTTGTTACAAATGTCATTTTTATAAACCTGCCGATTATAAAAACACCGCTGTTACACGATTGTAGTTATAACGGAACGACCGCCATAACCACACTACTTTTACCCTGCTATCGGTTTTATCACTCGTCCATCGCGGCTGCAACGCTTATTGCGCTTTCATCATGCAAAACGGCACGTTACTCAGCCTGTACTTTTTCACTGTTGCCGATCTGTTATGAATAAATAGAGTCCAGACAGAAAAATCCGTATCATGCCGCTTCCGCTAATCTCGACAAGAGTGAACACCATGACTCAAACGTTTATCCCAGGCAAAGACGCCGCCCTGGAAGATTCCATCGCCCGTTTTCAACAGCAACTCCAGGACCTGGGGTTTAACATCGAAGAAGCGTCATGGCTGAACCCGGTGCCAAACGTCTGGTCTGTCCATATCCGAGACCGCGATTGCCCACTTTGCTTTACTAACGGCAAAGGTGCCAGTAAGAAAGCGGCTCTGGCTTCTGCGTTAGGCGAGTATTTCGAACGTCTGTCCACCAACTATTTCTTTGCTGACTTCTACCTCGGCAAAACGATCGCTAACGGTGATTTTGTTCACTATCCAAATGAAAAATGGTTCCCTATTCCAGAAGACGATGCCCTGCCGGAAGGGATTTTGGATGCCCGCCTGCACCAGTTCTACGATCCTGAACAGGAACTGAGCGCTAGCGATCTGATCGATCTGCAATCTGGCAATGTCGACAGAGGCATTTGCGCGCTGCCGTTTACCCGCCAGTCCGATCAGCAAACCGTCTATATTCCGATGAATATCATCGGTAACCTGTACGTCTCTAATGGGATGTCCGCAGGTAACACGGCCAACGAAGCCCGCGTTCAGGGGCTATCAGAAGTGTTTGAACGCAGTATCAAAAATCGCATCATTGCAGAATCCATCAGCCTGCCAGAAATTCCACAAGAGGTGCTAAACCGCTACCCAGGCGTGGTCGAAGCGATTGCGACACTGGAAAAAGAAGGCTTCCCGATTTTCTCTTACGATGCCTCGCTGGGCGGGAAATATCCGGTCATCTGCGTGGTGCTGTTTAACCCTGCTAACGGTACCTGTTTTGCCTCCTTCGGCGCGCACCCTGATTTCGGCGTGGCACTGGAACGTACCGTTACCGAACTGCTGCAAGGCCGCGGTTTGAAAGATCTGGATGTGTTTACTCCACCAACGTTTGATGATGAAGAAGTGGCCGAGCACGCGAATCTGGAAACCCACTTTATCGATTCCAGCGGTCTGATCTCCTGGGATATGTTCAAGAAAGAAGCAGATTATGAATTTGCCGACTGGAGCTTTAAAGGGTCGACGGAAGAAGAATTCGCTACGTTGATGGCGATCTTCAAGCAGGAAGATAAAGAAGTCTACATTGCTGACTATGAGCATCTGTCTGTTTATGCCTGCCGCATCATTGTGCCGGGAATGTCAGACATCTACCCTGCCGACGATCTGTTGTTAGCCAATAACAGCATGGGCGCTCACCTGCGTGACACGCTGCTGGCGCTGCCTGACAGCAAATGGGAACAAGAAGACTATCTGGCGCTGTTGCAACAGTTGGATGACGAAGGGCTGGACGATTTCACCCGCGTACGCGAGCTGCTCGGCATTGCCACCGGCAAAGATAATGGCTGGTTTACGCTGCGCGTTGGCGAACTAAAAGCCATGCTGGCACTGGCCGGCGGCGATCTGGATCAGGCGTTAAGCTGGACAGAGTGGACGCAGGACTTCAACGATTCCGTCTTTACGGCACAGCGCAGCAACTACTACCGTTGCCTGCAAACGCTGCTGTTACTGGCGCAAGAGCCTGAGCGCGATCCGGCAGAATATTACGATGCCTTTACCAAAATGTACGGCAGTGAGACCGTCGATGCCGCCAGTGCCGCCGTTGCTGGCGAAGCGTGCTTCTATGGTCTGTTTGCTGTCGATGACACCTTTACTTCTTTACCTGCGCACCAGTCGCTGCTGGCAGCCTATGAAAAACTGCAACAGGCGAAACGTCGTTATTGGCAAGCAAAATAATGCCAGGATGATGAAGTCAGCACGCGTCTTATATCGATGAGTGCGATCGCGTGCAAATAGTCACCGACGAATAGCCCTTTATTTTAAAGGGCTATTTTATTATCCAAAGGGCAATATTTATTATTCGTAATGCATAATCAGAACATTGTTATTAAATGGTGAAGTTTTAATTAAATTACATCGACAAGGTGGTACTGAAATTCTACAAAACGTGATTTTTATTAACGCTAAATCGGTAGGTTTAACGTATGCCATTCAACTCTTTTTATAAAATTTAAAATATTTTTTTATTATAAAATTCAATACATTAAGCACTAAATCGCCCTATCCCACCCTGCTTTCTGACCTGTTAATTTCTTGCAATATGATCCACGTCAAATTTTACCGTATACTGCTTTGTTAGTATCTCAACGCTGATAATTTTTAAGAGAGAGTTAGTGTGAAAGCTGACAACCCCTTTACTCTATTACTCCCGGCTGCGATGGCAAAAGTTGCTGAAGACGCCGGAGTCTATAAAGCTACCAAACAACCGTGCACGACGTTTTATTTAGCGATCACTGCGGGTGTATTTATTTCGATCGCCTTCGTCTTTTATATTACGGCCACCACAGGGACAGCGACGATTCCTTTCGGTATCGCGAAATTGATCGGGGGCATTTGCTTCTCCCTTGGCCTTATGTTGGTTGTCGTCTGCGGCGCAGACCTGTTCACCTCAACCGTTCTCATCGTGATTGCCAAAGCCAGTGGACGTATTACCTGGAAACAACTAGCCTGTAACTGGGCTAATGTTTATGTCGGCAACCTGATTGGCGCGCTTTTCTTCGTTGGACTTATCTGGTTCTCGGGAGAGCATATGGTCGCAAACGGTGCGTGGGGTCTGAACGTTCTGCAAACAGCTGAACACAAACTTGAACATACATTCGTTGAAGCGCTGTGTCTGGGTATCCTGGCAAACTTGCTGGTCTGTCTGGCGGTGTGGATGAGTTATTCTGGCCGTACGCTTACCGATAAAATGTTTGCCATGATTCTGCCTGTCGCCATGTTCGTTTCCAGCGGTTTTGAGCACAGCATCGCCAACATGTTCATGATTCCTATGGGCATCGTTATCAAAAATTTTGCGGCCCCGGAATTCTGGAATGCCATTGGCATGGCGCCGTCTCAGTTTGAACATTTAACCGTTAGCCACTTCATTACCGATAACCTGATTCCCGTCACCCTAGGGAACATCATCGGCGGCGGCGTAATGGTCGGTTTAACATATTGGGTAATTTATTTGCGCGGTGGAGACAAGCACCACTAAGGTGCAATCGGCCGCAACGTCGGGTTTTAAGAAATCCATATCAAAGGTAGGTGTAAAATGACCGAGCTGAATGAAAAATTGGCCAATGCATGGCAAGGCTTTAGCAAAGGTGAATGGCAGGATAACGTCAACGTTCGTGACTTTATCCAGAAAAACTACACGCCGTATGAAGGTGATGAGTCTTTCCTGGCTGGCGCAACCAAAGCGACTTCAACGCTGTGGGACAGCGTCATGGAAGGCATCAAACAGGAAAACCGTACTCACGCCCCTGTTGATTTTGATACCCATGTTGCTGCGACTATCACGTCTCACGACGCGGGATACATCAACAAAGGTCTGGAAAAGATCGTTGGTCTTCAGACTGATGCGCCGTTAAAACGTGCGTTGATTCCGTTCGGCGGCATCAAAATGGTTGAAGGTTCATGTAAAGTTTATGGCCGTGAACTGGACCCTCAACTGAAAAAAATCTTCACTGAATATCGCAAAACGCACAACCAAGGCGTGTTCGATGTTTACACCCCAGATATCCTGCGTTGTCGTAAGTCTGGCGTTCTGACTGGTCTGCCAGATGCTTATGGCCGTGGCCGTATCATCGGTGACTATCGTCGCGTTGCGCTGTACGGTATCGACTATCTGATGAAAGACAAGTTTGCTCAGTTCACTTCTCTGCAAACTAAACTGGAAAACGGCGAAGATCTGGAAGCAACAATCCGTCTGCGTGAAGAAATTGCCGATCAGCACCATGCGCTGAGCCAAATTAAAGAAATGGCCGCTAAATATGGCTGTGACATTTCTGGCCCAGCTGCGACGGCTCAGGAAGCCGTGCAGTGGACTTACTTTGGCTACCTGGCTGCGGTGAAATCACAGAATGGTGCGGCAATGTCCTTCGGACGTGTCTCTACCTTCCTGGATATCTACCTTGAGCGCGATCTGGCTGCAGGCAAAATCACTGAGGAAGAAGCTCAGGAAATGATTGACCATCTGGTCATGAAACTGCGCATGGTACGTTTCCTGCGTACACCTGAGTACGATGAGCTGTTCTCTGGTGACCCAATCTGGGCGACAGAATCTCTGGCTGGTATGGGTCTGGATGGTCGTACACTGGTGAGCAAAACCAGCTTCCGCTTCCTGAACACCCTGTACACCATGGGGCCGTCTCCAGAGCCAAACATGACCATTCTGTGGTCTGAGAAACTGCCGCAGAGCTTCAAAAACTATGCAGCTAAAGTCTCCATCGATACCTCTTCTCTGCAATATGAGAATGACGATCTGATGCGTCCTGACTTTAACAACGATGACTACGCGATTGCTTGCTGCGTAAGCCCGATGATCGTTGGCAAACAAATGCAGTTCTTCGGTGCTCGTGCAAACCTGGCGAAAACCATGCTGTACGCGATCAATGGCGGCGTGGACGAAAAACTGAAAATGCAGGTTGGTCCTAAATCAGAACCAATCAAAGGCGACGTTCTGAACTTCGACGAAGTGATGGATCGTATGGATCACTTCATGGATTGGCTGGCTAAGCAATATGTCACCGCGCTGAACGTCATCCACTACATGCATGACAAATACAGCTACGAAGCATCGCTGATGGCACTGCACGATCGTGACGTGTTCCGTACCATGGCGTGTGGTATCGCGGGTCTGTCTGTTGCTGCTGACTCCCTGTCTGCCATCAAATATGCCAAAGTTAAGCCGATTCGTGATGAAGATGGCCTGGCTATCGACTTTGATATCGAAGGCGAATATCCGCAATTCGGTAACAACGATGCTCGCGTAGATGAACTGGCTTGCGACCTAGTTGAACGTTTCATGAAGAAAATTCAGAAACTGAATACCTACCGTGGCGCAACCCCGACGCAGTCTGTTCTGACCATCACCTCTAACGTGGTATATGGTAAGAAAACAGGTAATACCCCAGACGGTCGCCGTGCAGGTGCACCATTCGGACCAGGTGCTAACCCAATGCACGGTCGTGACCAGAAAGGTGCTGTTGCGTCTCTGACTTCTGTTGCCAAACTGCCGTTTGCTTACGCGAAAGATGGTATTTCTTATACCTTCTCCATCGTACCTAACGCGTTGGGTAAAGACGATAACGTGCGTAAAGCTAACCTTGCAGGTCTGATGGATGGTTATTTCCATCATGAAGCCAGCATCGAAGGTGGCCAGCACTTAAACGTCAACGTCATGAACCGTGAAATGCTGCTTGATGCGATGGAAAACCCGGAAAAATATCCGCAGTTGACTATCCGTGTATCTGGCTATGCAGTGCGTTTCAACTCACTGACGAAAGAACAGCAGCAAGACGTTATTACCCGTACTTTCACACAGTCAATCTAATTTCCATGGCTGTCTGAAAAGGCGTAAAATAAAGGCTCCACGTCAGTGGGGCCTTTTTCTTACCCTTGCTTGTCGTTCAAATTGTTAGCCTGTTTTGCCAGCCAGCTATGCTGCCCCACTCTGTGGATGGCTTGCAAAACAGATTCGACGCAGCATCTGTCACACGGTGTTCTTCTGTCAGAAACGTCTGCCAGATCGATGCCAACTTTCTCATGACTGCGCTCATAAAGACCGCTATTGTCCGGTCAAATTTGGAGAAAACCTCGCAATGTCAGTAATCGGTCGCATCCACTCCTTTGAATCCTGCGGCACCGTCGATGGCCCAGGCATCCGTTTCATCATCTTCTTCCAGGGCTGCCTGATGCGCTGTCTGTATTGCCATAACCGTGATACCTGGGATACACACGGCGGCAAAGAAGTGACAGTGGAAGAACTCATGAAAGAAGTCGTGACTTATCGCCACTTTATGAATGCATCCGGCGGCGGCGTAACCGCATCAGGCGGTGAGGCCATACTGCAAGCCGAGTTTGTGCGCGACTGGTTCCGCGCCTGTAAGGCAGAAGGTATCAATACCTGTCTGGACACCAATGGGTTCGTGCGCCGTTACGACCCCGTTATTGACGAGCTATTGGACGTCAGCGATTTGGTGATGCTCGATTTAAAGCAAATGAACGATGATATACATCAGAATTTAGTTGGCGTATCGAATCATCGTACTCTGGACTTCGCTCGTTATCTGGCAAAACGTAACCAGCGTACCTGGATACGTTATGTGGTCGTGCCCGGCTGGTCTGACGACGACGCGTCCGCGCATAAACTGGGCGAGTTTACGAAGGATATGACGAACATCGAGAAAATTGAACTTCTGCCCTATCATGAGCTTGGTAAACACAAGTGGATCGCAATGGGCGAAGAGTACAAATTAGACGGTGTTAAACCGCCGAAGGCCGATACAATGGATCGCGTTAAATCAATTCTTGAAAGTTACGGTCACAAGGTCATCTACTAATCTCGGACGCTTTCTGCAAAAATAGCGCGCTCACGGCGCGCTATTTTCATTTCAGCAGACTAACATCACTAAATCGTTATGCGGTGCTAAGCCAGATTACCTGCCGCTTTGATTTTCACCTGTACCGCATTCCCTGGCAGATAGGCCAAAGGAATTTCCTGATAGTCGATAATTTCAACGCTGCCCGACATAGCGCCCGTCTCTTCAGCCAGACAAATAGTTTGCTGCTGCAATTCGCTTTTTACCTTTTCACGATCGTGATCCGGCATTTTAACCACACGCTCGATCTGCGCCCCAACCTTCCCTAACGCAACACCCACCGCATTTGCCGCATCGAAGTTCAGCGGACGCACAACCTGACTGATGCCAGATAAAACCTCAGGCAACAAAATACTTCCACCGCCAACAAGCACTGCGGGAATAGCCGCCCTTGACGATTTGATCCGATCGATAGCACTTTCCACGTTATCAATCATCTGACGATAAACTTGCTGGCAAAGCGCTTTATCCAACTCGGGTAGCGGATGAGAAAGCGCTGATGTCCATCGCTCACGATGAAGTTGCAGCATAATATCGCTGAGCGTTAACGTTTCCCCGCCGAAACTGACGCCCTGTTCAAGAAGACGATAGCCAACGCTGTCAGGCCCAAGGGTGAGCGTCCCATCCTGAGACTGCCGCACGCAGGTTCCGCCACCAATACCGATAGAAATAATGTCTGGCATTCTGAAATTCGTCCGTACATCGCCGACTTCAACAGCAATTGCCGATTCACGCGGGAAGCCATTCACCAAGACGCCAATATCCGTTGTTGTGCCGCCGACATCGATAATCAGCGCATTATCCAATCCCGAAAGGTGGCATGCCCCGCGAATCGAGTTCGTTGGCCCACAGGCCATCGTCAAAATGGGATATTGCTTCACCATGCTCTCGGACATCAATGTGCCATCATTTTGCCCGAAGAACGGCGTAGCGTTAATCCCGTGCCGAACTAGCGCTTGCGTAAAGCCGTTAACAAAGCGGTTCGCGGTACTTTGCAACGATGCATTCAGGATGGTCGCGTTTTCCCTTTCCAGTAACCCCGTACTGCCTATCCGGTGAGATAACGACAAGGAGACATCCGGTAATACTGCATTCACCCACTGGGCAACCTGCAATTCCTGCTCGCTATTTACTGGAGAAAATACGCCACAGATCGCCACGCTATCGACATGCCCGCGCATCTTGTCACAAACCGCGAGTACTTCATTCTGTAGTACGGGATGGATCTCTCGGCCATCAAACTCATAGCCGCCATGAATCTGGTAGAAATGTTCGCCTAATGTCTTTTGCCACTCATCATCCCAGCCAAACAGCGGTGGGACGCTATCGCTGCTTGGCAGACTCAGGCGCAATAATCCGACGCGATCCAGACCCTTCCGCTCAACAATCGCATTGGTACATTGGGTTGTGCCCAACATCGCATAGCGAATATGCTGCGACGCGATGCCAGACTTAGCCAATACCTCAGCAATCGCCCGCTCTATACCACTGTAGATATCCAGGCTGGTAGGACATTTGGCTGTCGCAACACAGTGCAGATTCGCATCTAAAATTGCCGCATCCGTGTTGGTACCGCCGACATCAATCCCGAGTCGGTAATCATTTTTATGTAACATCGGGAAAGCCTCAGCGATTTGCAAGCTGTTCTATCGGCACATACTGCACCGGATAACCAAAATACCCCGGCCCCGCAACGTCAATCCCTTTCGTCGTTCGCCATTTGTCATTGCACGGATAGGCAATAACATCGACTCGTTGCCCATAACGTAAATGTTCCGTGATGATCGGACGTCCGGTTTCACTATCTACTATGGAGATTAAATCAGGCACGACGGCCAGCAGATTATCCTGCGTAGGTTCTGCCGTCTGTGAAGAACGATAAGCCAGCAAGAGCTCATTCTGGAAAAGCACCGTAAACGATTCGCCTTTGTCGCTCCCCATGCCATCCAGCACTACTTTACCTCGAGCAAAGCCGCCGGTTGTGCGCCGAGCAACATCAACAATCTTTCCTGATGCAACGATATGACCATTCAACACGGTGAGCAGAGACTGTACCGGATGGCTACCCGACTGATGAGACTCCCGCAATGTTTTCCCGATATTCTGCGCTAGTGTCAGCGTCCCTTTAATCGCGCTACGCTTTAGTTCGTGCCCACGGAGCGGATAATCACACATCGCACAGGCGGCCCCCATCTGTTCTGTAATGGCTCTGGCTAACCGTTCAGACCACACACCATCAATCGGATTAAGGATAACCGAGTTACCTTTCTCGTCAGCCAGCGTATTGGGTGCCGAAGGTAAACCATCAAGGAAAAAGGTCACCATCTGTGCTTCGGGGAAGGCTCTCCCCATTGCGTCACAATCAATAACCGGCAGCCCTTTTTTAGCCGCAACGACAAACGGCATTAGCGAGTTAATGCCGCCAACCTCGATTGGAAATGTTGCGGATATAGGTCGCTCAAGTACCTTCTCCATCGCATCAAATGCCTGAACAAATTGGTTCGCTGACATTATTTTTTCTACAACAACCGTCGTTGCACCTATCATGCTACAAGGCACAAACACATCGTCATCGTTGATTTCATCTAAACTGAATATAGATACTGTCGTCGCCGTCTTTAATGCATATTTTGCCATTAAGGAACCGACATACGGATCGCCGCCGCCTCCAGTACCAAGAACAGCAGCCCCTAGTGCTATATCATCAATTGCTTGTTCATTAATATAACGAGACATACCCTATCCAAGATCTCGTGTTATCTGCGTAACACGTTCAATCTGCCAATTGAGGAAAAATTTTATGTATGCCGATATAAATCACCATACTCACAATTACGCCATCCAAGGCAGAGATTGAGCTTATCGTAAATAAATCGAAAAAATCTGGGGAGGTTAACAGGCTCACAATACTGCCAAGTGACCAAGATATAGCCGCCGCCACATTCAAGAATGATGCTTCTGATACATTTTTCTGCAAGCGCGAGGACTTAATAAAATAATATTCGACAAGATAGACACCCGCGATAGGGGAAATCAATACGCCGAGCAATGACAAGAATTGAGTAAAATTATTAATCATGCCGTTATACGCTAACAGCAACCCAACAATAGCCATTAACACAACCAATGTTGGCCGTGATAGCGCTCGAATAACAACGGATAATCCCAGTGATGCAGAAACAAGGTTAGTACTGTTTGTGGTCCACTGAGCAAAAATAAGCACCACAATAGCGGACATACCCAAACCAATACTGAAGAACACTTCCACCAAATCCTCTGTACCCACCAAGTGAGTCAGAATTAATGCAACGACTATCGTTGAACTATTACCTAAAAAGAAGCCTAGCCCTGCACCAAGAAGCGCATCTTTACGAGTTTTAGCATAGCGAGCAATATCCGGCGACATTACTGCCGAGACTATCCAGATAGAGACAACATAGGAAATCGCGCTCCCCATGCTAATTGGCGCTTTAATTATCGGAATAGGTATTTCAGGGTGGTTATTGGCCGCCAGAACCAGACCTGTAATTATCAATATCAACATGAGCGGGACACTGAATATACTCAGTTTCCCCAATGCCCTGACTCCCCAAATAGCAGTAGAGGTCATTAGCACCATACCAAAGACTAAAATAAGAAAACGACCTGGTTCAAATTGATAATGTAGGAGTGCCTTTTGCAGCATTACACCAAAGAAATCGAGTTGAAAGGCAAACCAACCAATCAATGAGACAGCGGAGAAAACACCGATGATTTTTCCACCAAGGCGTCCAAAAACGGAAATACTGAGTAAGGTTGTTGATAATCCACTGCCGTAGCCGACATTAGCACATAATGCTGCCAGCACGCCTAAAAAGGCAGATCCGATAAGTGTGGCACTGACGGCATGAGAAAAAGGTAACCCGCCACTTAAGAAAGCACCGAGGAAAAGACCCGATATATCAATTCCCATTGCCAGCCATATTAAGGCAATGACATACCAACTTTTTCTGGCTTCGGCAGGCACAGGTTCATATTCGTAATCATAGATTTGCCGACCCTGTGGTTGTTTTTCAGGCACAGCATTCCCTTGAGACATAACCCCTCCATCAAATAAACAGCAAATAATTATTTTAGCGTTCTGATATTTTATAGAGGTTGTCTGACGACGTATAGAACAATGGTGTCGCCAGCAAGCTAACAACACCATTATGCTTATAAGAGACCCTGATGTGACGCATAAAACCACACTTTTTTGTGGCGACCACATCAATGATGTGGCGTGACAACAAGATAAATGGGTTTCATATCGATTAATACAGATATATTTTGATGTTAACATTCAGATATGTAATGTATGCGAAGGAAATGCTATGCGCTTAGATAAGCTGGAGATTCGCTGGTTAAAACTTTTTTGTAAAATCGTTGAAAAGCAAGGGATTACTAATGCACAGGTGGCAACGGGTTTAAGCCAGCCAGTCCTTAGCCACTACTTGTCTCGCCTTGAAGACACGCTTGGGCTTGTTTTGTGTGAACGTGGACGTGGAGGATTTGCTCTCACAACGGAAGGCGAGGTCGTCTATCAGGAAGCCAAATCCGTTATTGCTACATTGGATGATTTTGCAAATAGATTAGCCAGGATAAAACATCAACTCATTGGCGAAGCTCGCATTGGTTGCCTGGATAACACCGTCACTCACCCAGCTAAAGTTATCTCCAACGCGATTGGGCAGTTGTACATTCAGAGCCCTGACGTCGCCGTTGAGTTGGAAATAGGTGATTACACCCCGCTGATGGAACGTTTAAAAAATGGGCATATCGATATTATTCTTAGCGTCTTGCCGGATGATGTTCCAGCAGATATCTATTTCCAACCTGTTTTTGTCGAGAAAAGCTATTTTTATTCCGCGTCGGAAAATGCGGCAAGGATAGAACAAGAGTGGCAAGATGGGACACTTAATCCGAACAGATTACTGATTGGCGGCCACGCACTGCACGAAATTAGTAAACAGCTAGGCCCAGTAGCAAAGAAAGGTCTGCAAAATACAGCATGGAACGTAGAAGGCAGTTTATTACTCTTGTTAGCGGGCACACATGTTGGTTTTCTTCCCGACCACTACGCAGCCAAATGGGTTGAAAATGGGCAGCTTACAGCCATTTCACCAGAAAAACTCGGGCTAACCAGCATATTTTATCTGGTGCGAAACGCAAAACAGCGCCTTAGCCCAGTAGCCGAAGCGCTATGGAATAACATGGTCGAAGCAGGACAAAGTTCACTAGCCAGCCTCGAAACCGCTAACTCAGGCGGCAGCTAATGGCGTTGGATGGTGGTTGACTTTTCTGAGCAACAGCATCAAGTAGATCATAGCAATGACCGCGATCAGTACAAACAGCAATCGATCGGAGTAACTCTGCATCAATACCGCAGCAACGCTTGGCCCACAAAGGCTGCCAAGCGTGTAGCTGAGGAGCAACGCTTGATTCATTGCCACAAGTTCATCAGGGCTCACTTTTTCACATGCCCACGACATAGCAACGGGGTACAGCGTAAATCCTGCGCATCCCAGCAGGAACAGTGACGGAGCCATGGCATAGTGGCTGATACTTAGCATGGCAATACAACCGATAATCACCACAAAAACCAGCACCCGAAGAACCAACAATCGGCCATAACGATCCGCCATGCGCCCAATAGGCCATTGGCCGATGATACCTGAGCTGATCAACAGCGCCATCCAGTATCCAACCTGCGCATCATTCATTCCCTGATGGGAGAGGTACAGCGGCATCAAGCCATACAACGAACCTAGAATTGCGCCGGAAATAATACAGCCGTGTACGCCTAAACGCGCACTGCGATATGTCAGCATTTTCCACATATTGACAGGTTTTTCGTGCTGTTCTGGTGGAGTCGGGAGATGAGTAAACAGCAATGGCAATACGGCTAAAATAACTAATGCAGCCATCCACGGCAGCACGCTCAATAATGACGTAGGCAATACACCAAGCAGCAGTTGCCCAATCACACTACCAAGGTAATAAGCGATCATATAAGCAGCCAGCAGTTGACCCCTCTGCGTCGATGTTCCGCTACACAGCAAGGCACTTTCGACCACAACCCAGATCAATGCACAGCCTATCCCAGCAAGAAAACGCCAGAATAACCAGTTGCCAATATCCGTAGAAATACCAAGCCCGACAATCGCAACGCCAAATAATAAAGCTGCGAGATAATAGCTGCGGTTAAACCCATAAAGTTTGATTAATTTACCGGCTAATAGCGTTCCAACCAGATTGCCACCGAAATAGGATGAACCAACCAGGCCCACCTGCCAGACGGGCAGAGCCTGATAACTTAACCAAAGTGGAACTAAAGTATTTAATACCGCAATACAAACCGTCAGCAGCAAAAGTCCGCAGAGCAATAACAGCACTGGGCGGGAATAAGCAGACATAGCGAAGTGGATAACCAAACAACCGGAGAAGAGTGAGCGCATCATGACACTGCGTATATAAAAGTCAATCCGGGCAAAAAGTGCTAAAAGTCCTTTCCCAAATTATGGATTGAAAGTATTCATCAACGCCCACAGGAATACCGCTACGCTTGAAAACAGAAAGAATCTACTCAATTGATTTTAAATCAGTTTTAACTTTAAAATTAAGTCGTACAGGTTGTTTAAGATAGAGAAGCTATTTTTACGATGAAAAAATATTACCGAACCGGAGGCGTAAAAAAAGCGCCTTTAAACGGGCGCTTTTTTCAGGTCATCGGCGATTAACCAATAAATTCCAGCCCGCCCATATACGGACGCAGCACTTCAGGAATCTCAATACGGCCATCAGCCTGCTGGTAGTTTTCCAGAACCGCCACCAGCGTACGGCCAACTGCCAGACCAGAACCGTTCAACGTATGAACCAATCGGGTCTTCTTGTCGGACTTGCTACGGCAGCGAGTCTGCATACGACGCGCCTGGAAATCCCAACAGTTTGAACAAGAAGAGATTTCACGGTACGTGTCCTGCGCCGGCAACCAGACTTCCAGATCGTAAGTTTTGGTGGAGCCAAAACCCATATCACCCGTACACAGCAAGACCTTACGATAAGGTAATTTCAGCAGTTGCAGCACGGTTTCAGCGTGAGTCGTCAATTCTTCCAGCGCCTGCATGGAATCTTCAGGGCGGACGATTTGTACCAGTTCAACCTTGTCAAACTGGTGCATACGAATCAACCCACGCGTATCACGGCCATACGATCCCGCTTCAGAACGGAAACACGGCGTGTGTGCGGTCATTTTCAATGGCAAGGATTCTTCATCGAGAATCTCGTCACGCACCAGGTTCGTCAGCGGAACTTCAGCCGTCGGGATCAGCGCATATTGGCTGTTTTCTGCTTCTTCGCTTAAAGGGTTGGTGTGGAACAGATCTTCGCCAAATTTAGGCAACTGACCCGTACCGTATAACGTGGCATGGTTTACCAGGTAAGGCACATACGCTTCCTGATAACCGTGCTGCTGCGTATGTAAATCCAGCATGAACTGGGAAAGTGCACGATGCAGACGAGCGATCTGTCCTTTCATCACAACAAAACGCGCACCGGTTAATTTCACCGCGGCGGCAAAATCCAGTCCGGCAGCCATCTCGCCGAGTTCGACATGATCGCGCACGGGGAAATCATATTTACGTGGCTCACCCCAGCGGGTAACTTCCTGGTTTTGCGAGTCATCCTTACCAAGCGGTACTGCGTCGTCTGGCAGGTTCGGGATCGTTAACGCCAGATCGCGAATTTCATTCTGCAACTGATCCAGCTCTGCCTTCGCAGCATCCAGTTTTTCGCCTAGTGTGTTAACTTCACGACGCAAAGGCTCGATATCTTCACCGCGTGCTTTCGCTGCACCAATCTCTTTCGATCGGGAGTTACGCACTGCTTGCAGGTTTTCGGTTTCTACCTGCAATACTTTACGACGTTCTTCCTGCTTACGCAGGGTCTCAACATCCAGCTTAAAGCCTCTGCGAGCCAGTAACTTTTCGGCGACTGCGTCTAGCTCATTACGCAGTAAATTGGGATCGAGCATGCTAATCCTGTGCTTATGATTATCAAATGAAATGATGGCGAACACGGCGCGCTAGGCGCGCCAGCTTCAGAAAATACCTTGATAACCTTACCGCAACGCTTAGTTCAACGGTAGCGTTTTGTCGGGCTATTTTGATCCTGAGTCGCAAGCCAGGCGAGCTTTTCACCAATTTTGCCCTCAAGGCCGCGCGAGGTAGGCGCATAATAGTGCGTATCCGCCATTTCAGGCGGAAAGTAGCTCTCACCCGCCGCATAGGCATTAGGTTCATTGTGCGCGTATCGATACTCTGCCCCTAAACCCATTTCTTTCATCAGCCGAGTCGGTGCATTGCGCAAATGTTCGGGGATATCATAGTCAGGTTTATCGCGAGCATCCTGCATTGCCGCTTTGAAAGCGCTGTATACCGCGTTACTTTTAGGGGCGCAGGCCAGATAAACGATAGCCTGTGCAATCGCACGCTCCCCCTCTGCCGGGCCAACGCGGGTGAAACAATCCCAGGCAGAGATCGCCACTTGCATCGCACGCGGATCGGCATTGCCGACATCTTCAGAAGCAATCGCCAACAGTCGTCGTGCAACATACAACGGATCGCCGCCAGCGGTAATGATTCGCGCGTACCAATAAAGTGCCGCATCCGGCGCAGAGCCTCTCACCGATTTATGCAAAGCCGAAATCAGGTCGTAATAGCGATCGCCCTTGTTATCAAAACGGGCACTGCGTTCACCTGCGATTTCATTGAGGAGAGCCGGCGTCAGGACACGCATACCCTGCGCATCAATCTCTGCCATGTCCGCCATCATTTCCAGACTATTCAGCGCACGTCGGGCATCCCCATTGACCAACTCTGCCAGCATTCGACCCGTTTCAGCAGGCAGCTGAATATTCTGCTCACCATATCCGCGCTCGCGGTCACTCATCGCCTGTAATAACACCTGTTCGATATCTTCTGCCGTTAATGCTTTTAGCAGATAGACGCGGGCGCGCGATAACAAGGCAGAATTGAGTTCAAAAGAAGGGTTTTCCGTTGTCGCGCCAATGAAGGTGATCGTTCCATCTTCGATATGTGGCAGAAACGCATCCTGCTGGCTTTTGTTGAAACGATGAACTTCATCGACAAACAGGATAGTGCGGCGACCCGCATTACGATTTTGCCGAGCGCGTTCAATCGCTTCACGAATTTCTTTGATGCCGGACGTTACGGCAGAAATACGCTCGACATCCGCCTGCCCGTAATGCCCAATTAATTCTGCCAGCGTCGTTTTTCCCGTTCCTGGCGGCCCCCAAAGAATCATTGAGTGCAACTGCCCTGCCTCAATGGCTCGTGGCAGTGGTTTACCAACACCTAACAGGTGCTGTTGACCGATATACTGCGCCAATGTTGCTGGCCGCATACGCGCGGCCAGCGGTTGGAATTCATTATGGGAAAAATCAAGTGACAGGTTACTCACGCTGGCCTCACTGACGCTGATCGTCCAGCGTGACGCCTTTCGGTGGCGTAAACGTAAACCGAGCGGCATTAACAGCGCCGTTTTGCTGATTTTTCAGCACATAGGTACTGCGTTGCCCATCTTGTTCCGTCGCGGTAAATTGTTTGATCGTGCCGTTTGTCGTCACATTAATCGCGAACTGCTTTAGATTGCCGCTGGCTGACTTCGGCGTAAGTTCGAAATTATCGCCTTTCTGAAGCACATCGTATTTATCCCAGTCGCTGGTATCGTTACGCGTAATGAGGATGAACGGCGTGTTGCCTGTTGCATCTTTCAACCAGGTTGCCGTGACCTGCTCAACAAACGGATTGTAAAACCAGAGTGTTTTTCCATCAGAGATCAATGCACTTTCATCGGGTGATGTTGTTTTCCAGTTAAATAAGTTAGGGCGTTTTAACCACAGTTCACCTTCTCCTTCCTGCACCGCTGCGCCATCCGCGCTGGTGACGGTCTGGCTGAAGTTTGCGTGGAAACTGTTTACTTTATTAAGGCGCCCCTGCAAATCTTTTGCTGCGTCCGCATAGACAGCGGTTGACGTCATTCCCGTAATCAGGCAACTGATAGCTAACCACTTTTTCATACGCATAATCCTTTGAATTTCCTGATATAACAGGCCTTGTCTATCAAGGCCAAACGCTTAATGTTGCGTCGATGTTCTTTGTAGATCACGGTTACTTGTGAGGCACTGTGATTTATGAATCTATGTTATCTGAACCCACTCGGACAGTGATAGGTGAATTATCTGCTTATTAGCGCTTTTACGCTTCTTTGCATAAGGGCTGCACACGCAGCCCTTATGATGGAGTGATGTCAACGGATACCGCGTTGTTATTCCATTGATGGTGGCGCCAGTACCTCACGGTTACCATTATGTCCAGGAGAACTGACGATGCCCTGCGCTTCCATTTGCTCAACAATTCGCGCAGCGCGGTTATAGCCAATTCGGAACTGACGCTGTACGCCGGAAATGGATGCGCGGCGCTTATCAACCACAAACTCTACCGCCTGATCGAACAGTGGATCGAGTTCTTCATCGCCATCAAGGCCGAGGCTTCCACCTTCTCCATCATCGCCACCGCTGACGATATTATCGATATATTGAGGGCGACCCCGCGCTTTCCAGTCTTGGACCACGGCATGCACTTCCTCATCGCGTACAAAAGCGCCATGCACGCGGACGGGAATCGAGGAGTTAGGGGCCATATACAGCATATCCCCCATACCCAAGAGCGATTCAGCGCCCCCTTGATCGAGGATAGTCCGTGAATCGATCTTGCTGGAAACAGTAAACGCGATACGCGTCGGAATGTTCGCTTTGATAAGCCCGGTGATCACATCAACTGAAGGACGTTGCGTCGCCAGTACCAGGTGAATACCCGCAGCTCGCGCTTTTTGCGCCAGTCGAGCAATCAGTTCTTCAACCTTCTTACCTACCGCCATCATCAGGTCGGCAAATTCATCGACCATGACGACAATATATGGCAGCTTTTCGAGCACTGGTGGTGTCATATCCATACTGTCGCCCGGCTTCCAGAACGGATCGGGAATCGGACGTCCCATCGCATTTGCCGTCATGACCCGCTCGTTGTATCCCGCCAAATTACGCACGCCAAGCGCCGACATCAGCTTGTAGCGGCGCTCCATTTCGCCAACACACCAGCGTAACGCATTTGCGGCATCTTTCATGTCGGTTACGACTTCCGTCAGCAAATGTGGAATGCCTTCGTACACCGAGAGCTCAAGCATTTTGGGGTCGATCATGATAAAGCGCACGTCTTCCGGCGTGGCTTTATACAACATACTGATGATCATGGCATTGACGCCGACCGACTTACCCGACCCTGTAGTACCGGCAACCAACAAGTGCGGCATTTTCGCCAGGTCGGCAACCACGGGTTCACCCGCGATATCTTTCCCCAAGACGATCGACAACGGCGAAGGATTATCCAGGAACGCGTCACAGTCCAGCACTTCTCGCAGATAAACGGTCTGGCGATGCGCATTCGGCAATTCCAGCCCGACATACGGCCTACCGGGAATCACTTCAACAATACGCACCGCGACAACCGATAATGAACGAGCCAAATCGCGTGATAGATTCGAAATGCGCGCGGCTTTAACACCCGGAGCCAAGTCTAGTTCAAAGCGCGTGATAACCGGCCCTGGAGAGTGGTCAACGACATCCGCTTTTACCCGGAAATCAGCCAGACGCGCTTCAATCAATCGAGCGGTTTGTTCCAACGCGAAATTATCAACAGGTGCTTCACTTGCCGGTGGAGGGGTCAACAAGTCCAACGTTGGCAGTGGCGTAGTTGGCTTCTGCAACGGTTGTTCGTTACGCATCAGGAACGGATGAATCAGGCCATCCATTGCCGGATGATGCGCTGGCGCCGCCGCATTTTCCTGTTTTACAGCCTCAACAGGCGCTGACGGCGGTTGCACAGGCTGGCCAAACATCAGCGGAGCGTGCTCATCGTCGTCGTCCTCATCTTCACCAGCATGCATCGGCGGAAGCGCGGGTTCTGGGCGATAAGACGGCGGTGAATACGGGGACTCGCTAAAAACATGCGGTTCAGATTCGCGCTCATTCTCTACGCTAAACGGCGAAAACGAAAAGGCGTTATGTGGTGCCACGGGTGTTGGACGAACCGACTCACTGCCCGCAGGCGATACTGTCGGTACAGGCGTTATCTCATCAGGCTGTGACGCGCGGGCGTCATAACGAGCCTGCTGCTGTGCAGCGAAATCGCTGGCTAGCTGCGCTTGTAGGAGTGCGTCTTCATCGTCTTCCTGTAACGGATACTCGTCGCCATAACGCTGACGCTGCTGCTCCAAATACGCTTGTTGTAACGCATTTTCTTGCTGGGCGATATCATCCGGTGTCTCTTCCTGATACACGTCGTTCGTCAATTCCGTCTCTGCGCTATTGCTCTGAGCCTGTAACCTTGCTTGTTCTTCGGCCAGCCGCTGCGACGGTAGTTTTATTCCATATGACGCCAGTTCGCGGCGAGTAGGAATCCGTACCGGATTAGGGCGCGGCAGCTCCGGCCCTACACCGCGTTTAATCTGCGGGTTCTCATCCGCATCAGCACTAAACGCTGGCATAAAGGTGTTATTCGCGTTGAAATCGGTATCGCGTGCAGATTGTGCTGGCTCAGCAAACGGTTGAATCACTGATGGCGTTACGATCGGCGGTACAACATGATTCTCGTAAGCATTCCCGTAAGGAATAGACGCACTGCCATGGGGGCCTGGCGTCGTTATAGGCGATTCAGGAACCTCAAACGAATACAGCGTCGGCGTCGAGTCGCTCTCAGAGGGGACAATTGGCGACACAGAGCCAGACAATGGTGCGTCAGACAATGCTGCCGCGGGCCTTTCTGCTGAGAGTATCGGTTGTGTAGCGGCTGGCACGTTTTCCGTTGAAGGTGATCCCTCTTCTATCGTGCGATCTGCCATCGTATCGTGTACGGCATTAGCAACAGAAGGTGCAGAAAACAGGACGTCATCGTCATCACGCAGTTGTGTTGTCGCCTCATCTGATGCGTCATCGTGATGCAGGTTAAGCACATCGTTCTCATCCTCTTCACGATCGTTTTCTTCACGATACTCTTCATCGCGACGCGAGCGGTTTGACATGAACGTCAGACAGCCCAACACTCCAGCGCCAATTTTTTCGGCAATGGTTAGCCATGACCAGCCAGTAAACAGCGTTAGCCCAGCACCCCACACGCACAACAGAACCAGCGTCGCGCCCATGCTGTTAAAACGCGGGATCATTGAGCTGCTCAACAGGCTTCCCAATACGCCACCGGAAGCAAAATAGTAGAGATCGTCAATGTTCAGCGCAGCCAGACCACAAGAAGTCAGGATTAGCGCCAACGTTCCAATCAGACGAAGCGAAAAAGTAAAATATTCAATAGATTGATGGTTATCACGCTGACGGAAAGCCGCCCAGCACAGGGATAGCATGATCGGCGGAATAGCATAGGCTAGAACGCCAAAAATAAAGAACAGCGTATCGGCCAACCAGGCACCCGCCACACCGCCAAGGTTATGGATAGGTTCATGCCACGCAGTTTGCGACCAACTGGGATCGGAAGGGCTGAAACTGAGCAATGCGGCACTGAGATAAACCGCAAAAAGTGCCACAACGATTAAAATCGCTTCAAGCAAACGACGTGTTCCACTGAGTTTTTTCAGGGTAACGTCTTTATCTTCTGTATATTCCTGGCTCAAGAGTCTCTCCAGGGGCCTGTAAGGTTTATGACAAAGCGCCGAGAAAACCCGGCGCTGGGACTGTATAAATTCACAGGAGTGTAGCTGAATTTATCGGGTTTTGCACCCACGCGTTTATCGAGTCTTAATGACCAGACGGTTACTTTGCTTCACTTCTTCCATCACCACGTATGTACGGGTGTCGTTTACACCCGGCAGACGCAGCAGCGTTTCGCCCAGGAGTTTACGGTAAGCGGACATGTCCGGAACACGCGTTTTCAACAGGTAGTCAAAATCGCCGGAAACCAGATGGCATTCCTGAATCTCTTCCAACTTCTGCACCGCAGAATTAAACTGTTCAAACACATCAGGCGCACCACGGTTTAGCGTTATTTCAACAAAAACCAGCAGTGACGCATCCAGATAATGCGGGTTTAGCAGCGCTGTGTAGCCATTAATGAAACCCTGTCTTTCCAGACGACGCACACGCTCCAGACACGGTGTCGGCGACAGCCCAACACGTTTGGAAAGCTCGACATTGGAAATACGCCCATCTTTTTGCAATTCGTTCAGGATGTTACGATCAATACGATCGAGATCTTTTCCTGGTCGCTTTTTAGTGTCTACCATTATTATTGTCTCTCTTCACTTTTCCCTGCACCCGCTTTACCCCGATAGACCTCATGTATCAGAGTTACCCTTAAAGAAGACACGCTGCTTATTTTGTCTATCAACAGTCATTAACTTCCCGTTCTCGCCCCACGTATTACTAACCAACGAAGAAGACCATCACGTCATATCCGTGGCCTAAAGGCCTGCCTGCGCAAAAACGAATAAAAAGCCGAGCTTTTAACTGTTCACATACAAAAAATTTCCTCTTACCCAGATGTTTTCGCAAATGCACAGCCGATTGTCAAAGTAAAACAACGAAAATCAGAAGAAACTGCCAGATTCGATAAGCCAGAGCCATCTGCCGAGGTGGGTTCAATCATTTTACTTATGAATGTGGCTGATTTTTCAGCAATTTATTATCTCCATCGCCATTAACGATTAAACAAATAGCTAGCAACTTTTCTGCATACTTTTTTTACTCTTGTAATTTCCTTACAATCGTTCTCATTGTTCGTGGTAGATATGTTCGTCGTTAAAGAAACGAGTTGGTCGTAAAGGCTGGTTATATGAACATCATTCGCCGTCATGAAATGAGGAAAGCATGGGTACCGTTAAACATCACAAGTTATTGATTCTGGGCTCAGGCCCAGCTGGCTACACTGCCGCAGTGTATGCTGCACGCGCGAATTTACAGCCAGTATTAATCACGGGTATGGAAAAAGGCGGTCAGTTGACGACCACGACTGAAGTTGAAAATTGGCCAGGCGACGCCGACGATTTAACCGGCCCGCTGTTGATGGAGCGTATGCACGCACATGCGACCAAGTTCAATACCGACGTGATTTTTGATCATATTGAACGTGTTGATTTGCAGAACCGTCCATTCCGTCTATTTGGCGATAGCGACGAATACACCTGTGATGCACTGATCATCGCTACGGGCGCATCGGCTCGCTACCTTGGCCTGCCGTCTGAAGAAGCGTTTAAAGGCAAAGGCGTTTCCGCCTGTGCAACCTGTGATGGGTTCTTCTATCGGAATCAGAAAGTTGCCGTCGTTGGCGGCGGGAATACCGCCGTAGAAGAAGCACTGTATTTGTCTAATATCGCTGAGGAAGTGCATTTGATTCACCGTCGCGAGACGTTCCGTTCAGAAAAGATTCTGATCGACCGTCTGATGGACAAAGTTAAAAACGGCAACATCATCCTGCATACTAACCGTACGCTGGACGAAGTGCTGGGTGATGATATGGGCGTAACCGGCGTGCGTATCCGCGATACACAGAGCGACGCGGCAGAAGAGCTTGAGCTGGCTGGCGTGTTTATCGCTATCGGCCACAGCCCGAATACCGCCGTGTTTGGCGACCAACTGGCACTGGAAAACGGTTATATCAAAGTGCAATCCGGTATTCATGGCAACGCGACACAAACCAGCATTCCTGGCGTCTTTGCCGCAGGTGACGTGATGGATCATATTTACCGTCAAGCCATTACCTCTGCCGGTACAGGCTGTATGGCTGCGCTGGATGCTGAACGTTACCTGGATGGGCTCACCATCAGCAAGTAGTACGATGCGAGAACGGAGCGGCAGCAGCCGTTCCGTTTTCTTCCTTCCGATTTGCCTGCCGCAACACAAAAATTGATCGTCTCACCGATTTCCCCTCTCCTTTTCGTTTTCAGCGCGCCCCTGTCGCGGTAACATGACGACATTCTGCATGATAGAAGATAATTTTGTTACCTAACAGTTACATAAGCGTTATTTTCTGTTAAGTCCACTTCTGCAACATAACGAACTGGTGCCCGATGAAAAAAACCAGACAGCAAGAACTGACCGCTTGGCTGAAACAGCAAAGTAAGCTGGCACAACGTTGGTTACGGCTTTCACTGCTGCTCGGATTCCTGAGCGGCGCGCTAATCGTCGCACAAGCCTGGCTCTTAGCCACTCTGCTCCACGCTTTGATCATCGAGCATGCCCCCCGAGAATCCCTGTTCTCTCCTTTCCTTCTGCTGATCGCCACCTTTATTCTGCGTGCGCTTAATAGCCTGTTACGCGAGCGTGTCGGTTTTCTTTGCGGGCAAGCGGTTCGACAGCATATTCGTAAGCTGGTACTGGATCGATTACAGCAGCTCGGCCCGGCCTGGGTTCAGGGTAAACCCGCGGGTAGTTGGGCAACGATGATTCTTGAGCAGGTGGATGATATGCAGGACTATTACGCCCGCTATCTACCGCAAATGTATCTTGCCGCGCTGATCCCGCTGCTTATTTTGATCACCCTCTTTCCGATCAACTGGGCCGCAGGACTGATTCTGTTTCTCACCGCACCGCTCATCCCTTTGTTTATGGCATTGGTCGGTATGGGCGCAGCGGATGCCAACCGGCGTAACTTTCTGGCGTTGGCTCGCCTAAGCGGACACTTCCTCGATCGCCTACGCGGAATGGAAACGCTACGCCTGTTTCATCGCGGTCAGGCTGAAACCGAACAAATCCGCCATGCCTCCGAAGATTTCCGTAGCCGTACCATGGAAGTGCTGCGCATGGCATTTCTCTCCTCGGGCGTGCTGGAATTTTTCGCCTCCATTTCTATCGCAGTTGTCGCCGTCTATTTCGGTTTCTCTTATCTCGGAGAACTCGATTTTGGTCATTATGGAATGGGCGTGACGCTCTTCGCCGGTTTTCTCGTCCTTATTTTGGCACCGGAATTCTTTCAACCTTTACGCGATCTCGGCACCTTTTACCATGCCAAAGCTCAAGCTATTGGCGCAGCGGAATCCCTGGTAACCTTTTTAGCCGAGGAAGGCGAATCAGTAGGCTTTGGCACATATGAATTCAGCAGCGATACCGCCATTGCTGTCCGCGCGGAAGATCTGGTTGTCCTCTCCCCCAATGGCACGCCGTTAACCCAACCGTTAACATTCGATATCCGCGCAGGCGAACGTATCGCGTTAGTCGGTATCAGCGGAGCAGGAAAAAGTTCACTGCTTAATGCGCTATTAGGATTCCTGCCCTATCGCGGTTCATTAACCGTCAATGGCAAAGCACTCAACTCACTCACGTCTGAATCGTGGCGTAAACAGTTGAGCTGGGTCGGGCAAAATCCCCACTTGCCGGAACCAACGCTGCGCAGCAATATTCTGCTGGGTAATCCGCAGGCCAGTCCTTTGGAATTGCAATATGCGATTGAACACGCGTATGTACAGGAATTTTTGCCGCAACTCCCACAGGGTCTGGAAACAACGCTCGGTGATGGCGCAGCCCGCTTGTCCGTCGGGCAGGCGCAACGCGTCGCCGTTGCCCGTGCCCTTATCCACCCTTGCAACTTATTACTGCTGGATGAGCCATCAGCCAGCCTTGATGCCCACAGCGAGGAGTTGGTTATGAGCGCGCTGAACACAGCAGCACGTTCTCAGACCACGCTACTGGTCACGCATCAGCTCAACGATATCACCGACTATGACGCAATTTGGGTGATGGAAGAAGGTCGACTGGTTCAGCAGGGGGATTATCAAACACTTCGCGCCGAAGCAGGTCCCTTCGCGGCACTGCTGGCACAACGACAGGGGGCGCTGTAATGGCTCAGATAAAAACGATGCGAGTATTAAAACCCTTTCTGGCACTTTATCGTCAGCATATTTGGCGCTTAAGTTTGGGCGTGGTGCTGGCAATCGCCACTTTGCTGGCCAGCATCGGTTTGCTCGCCCTATCCGGCTGGTTTCTCGCGGGAGCCGCACTGGCAGGTATTGTCGGGTTACTCACGTTTAACTATATGCTCCCTGCGGCAGGCGTGCGGGGTGCCGCTATCGCGCGTACCGCCGGACGTTATGGCGAAAGAGTCGTCAGCCATGATGCAACCTTCCGTGTTCTGCTGCGTCTGCGCGTTTTCACCTTTTCTCGCATTCTGCCGCTCTCTCCCGGCGGGCTGGCACAGTTTCGTCAGGCTGAGCTGCTAAACCGACTCGTGGCGGACGTTGATACACTTGACCACCTCTACCTTCGTGTTATTTCGCCTATTGTCAGCGCCTTTGTCGTCATTCTCATCGTCTGTTACGGTCTGAGTTTCATTGATGCCGCATTAGCTCTAACGCTTGGGGCTATCATGCTGGTGCTCTTACTCTGTCTGCCTATTCTGTTTTACCGCGCAGGTAACGGCATCGGGCAGGATTTGACCGCACTGCGTGCACAATACCGTCTTCAGTTAACCACCTGGCTGCAAGGTCAGGCGGAGTTAACCGTTTTTGGCGCACTCGATCGTGTCCGTCAACAGCTGGCACTGGTGGAAATTAACTGGCTGCGTCGCCAGCGTCAGCAGGCCAATCTTACTGGATTATCTCAGGCGGTGATGATTTTATGCAGTGGGCTGACCGTTACGCTGATTCTGTGGCTCGCCGCCGATGGTGTTGGCGGCAACCCACAGCCCGGTGCACTCATCGCCCTGTTCGTGTTCGCGTCACTTGCCGCCTTCGAAGCGCTGGCTCCCGTCACAGTAGCCTTCCAGCATATGGGACAAGTTATTGCTTCCGCCGCTAGGGTCGATCAAATTATTCACCAGCCCATCGACGTCACGTTCCCTGACCGTGGACCAGAGACATCGCGCACGGCCTCAATCGAACTCTCACATGTCGGCTTCACTTATCCCGGCCAGCCACAGCCCGTGCTGCGGAATATCACGCTCTCGATTCAGGCAGGCGAACACCTGGCATTGCTTGGGCGCACCGGATGCGGAAAATCTACGCTATTACAATTGCTGACTCGGGCATGGAATTGTGAATACGGGGACATTACGCTCAATGGGCACCCGCTTGCTAATTGGCAGGAAGGCGATCTTCGCGCCATGATGAGTGTCGTACCACAGCGCGTACATATTTTCAGCGCAACGCTGCGTGAGAACCTGTTACTGGCAGCACCGACTGCACGGGACGAAAAACTGGCAGAGGTGTTACAACAAGTTGGGTTAGAAAAACTGCTAGAAAACGAGGGGCTGAATGCCTGGCTGGGAGAAGGCGGTCGTCAGCTTTCCGGGGGTGAGCAGCGGCGCATTGCTTTAGCTCGTGCATTACTACACGACGCACCATTAGTTCTGCTGGATGAACCTACCGAGGGGCTAGACGCAGAAACAGAAAAACGTATTCTACAGTTGCTCCGTGAGCACTGTGCCAATAAGACGCTGATCGTTATTACCCACCGCTTATACGGTTTAGAATCGATGGATCGCATCTGTATTCTGGACGATGGTAACGTGATCGAACAGGGCAGCCATCAGGCTTTGATGGCACAACAAGGTCGTTATTGGCAATTCCGCCAACACGTTTAAGGCAAGCGTCGTTGCAACACAACGTTTGAAAAACATGCGCCTATATCAGCTATCGTCTCACTCGCTTCAGTTTCCTGACCCGAACCATGCGCTGGATAACCCCAATGGCCTGCTGGCCATTGGCGGCGATCTCTCTGTTCCCCGGCTAAAAGCGGCCTACCGACAGGGAATTTTTCCCTGGTTCTCCCCCGGAGAACCGATCTTATGGTGGTCTCCGAACCCGCGTGCAGTCCTGTTTCCCGGCAAATTTCACCTCAGCCGTAGTATGAAAAAATTTCTGAAGCGCCACGCTTTTATCGCCACGCTAAATCAGGTATTTGATGATGTCATTCACGCTTGTGCGCACGAACATCATGATGGCACCTGGATTACGCCGGATATCATTTCAGCTTATCGCCAGCTTCATCAGGTTGGGAAAGCACATTCCGTCGAAGTGTGGCACAATGGCGCACTGGTTGGTGGGCTATATGGTATTGAACAAGGTCGATTATTTTGCGGCGAGTCAATGTTTAGCCGTATGGATAACGCCTCAAAATACGCGCTGCTGGTGTTTCAGCAGCATTTTATTCGCCATGGCGGTCAGTTGATTGACTGTCAGGTGTTAAATTCTCACACCGCCTCACTGGGCGTAAGTGAAATTCCCCGAGATCGCTTTCTGCAACTGCTTTCCCAGTGGCAGGATATCGCTGTCGATGAGGGCTGCTGGTTACCACAACAGCTTGCAGAACCGGCAGAGTGACAAAGGAAACCGGGTAAATAACGCTCCAAACGTGAACGCTTCTTTACATAATGTCGGTTTTTCGGCATTATCTTGCGGTTAAAAAATAAAGGTAGTTAGACCTAGAGGATTCGATGGCCAAAGAAGACAATATTGAAATGCAAGGCACCGTGCTTGATACGCTGCCCAACACCATGTTCCGCGTTGAATTGGAAAACGGGCACGTGGTTACCGCTCATATCTCCGGTAAAATGCGTAAAAACTATATCCGCATCCTGACGGGTGACAAAGTCACTGTAGAGTTAACCCCGTACGACCTGAGTAAAGGCCGCATTGTCTTCCGCAGCCGTTAACCGGTTCGCTCATCGCTGATAACAGCGATAAATGAGGATGTGACTCCTTCTCCAGCCCTTTCCTTCATGGCAAGGGCTTTTGTTTTTTGGGATATTTTCCGTCCCTACCTTCACGCTAGCGTCATCTTGCCCATCGCCTTTCAATCCTGATTAAACGATCGCGCCAAATAAAACCCTCTCTTTTTCAAAGATAATTGGCATATATACTCCAAATAATTCGAGTTTCAGGACAAAACGTTAACGTTTTGAACAACGCGAAGCGTTGGCCCTTCGGGGCGAGTATTTGAACGTAGCCAACGCATATGCAACTTGAAGTATGACGAGTATAGTTAGTATGGATATAAATTAACGATATGATTGATGAAATGCTCATATAAGGACGTGACATGTTTAAACCAAATAGCTTAATCATTTATGTTGAAGATGTTTCATTAAGCACTGAATTTTACAAGAAAATATTAAAATCAGAACCGTTAGAAACCTACGAAGAATTCTCTGTTTTCCCCCCTCTCCCCCGAGTTTATTTTAGGCATTCAGTCTAAATCAGGAATTGATCCAAAACCTCAAGCCCAATTTGGTGGGTTTGAAATTTGCCTGTCCGATGTCACCCCCGATGATGTAGACACGATATATCAGGAATGGAAAGAATTAGGCGTAAAGTTTGCACTCGAACCAATCAATCTTGAGTTCGGTTATACCTTTGTTGCCATAGATCCCGATGGGCACCGATTGAGAGTCTGCGCGACGGATACAAGCAATATTTCCTAACCAGAGGAGACCTGTAGCTGGGTTCATTGCTCCCGATGTTCTATAACAATAGATATCAATTGTCGTCGGCGCACCCAATAAAAAAGGGATGCATCAGCATCCCTCTTAGACAACACGCAGTATCGATTAATTAACGCTTTCCGCTTTACGCTTCTGCGCACTTTGGAAGCCATACGTCAGCTGTTGCGCCTCTTTATCCAGTTCCACCGTGACAGAGCCCCCATCCACCAGCGAACCAAATAGCAGCTCGTTGGCCAGCGGTTTCTTGAGGCTTTCCTGCATCACGCGCGCCATAGGTCGGGCACCCATCGCTTTGTCGTAGCCTTTCTCCGCCAACCAGTTACGCGCTTCATCACTGACTTCCAGCGATACGCCTTTCGCATCCAGCTGCGCCTGAAGTTCAACGATAAATTTATCAACAACCTGCTGGATAACGTCGGTCGACAAATGGTTAAACCAGATAATACCATCCAGGCGGTTACGGAATTCTGGCGTAAACACTTTCTTGATCTCTTCCATCGCATCCGAACTGTTGTCCTGATGAATGATACCGATGGACTTACGCTGTGTTTCCCGCACGCCCGCATTAGTGGTCATAACGACAATGACATTACGGAAATCCGCTTTACGGCCATTATTGTCCGTCAGCGTACCGTTATCCATCACCTGTAGCAGCAGGTTAAAGACGTCGGGATGCGCTTTTTCGATCTCATCCAACAACAGCACCGCATGAGGATGTTTGATCACCGCATCCGTCAGCAAACCGCCCTGATCGTAGCCGACATAGCCTGGAGGCGCACCAATCAAGCGGCTGACCGTATGACGCTCCATGTATTCGGACATATCAAAGCGCAATAGCTCGATATCCAGCGCTTTCGCCAATTGCAGCGTCACCTCCGTCTTACCGACCCCCGTAGGGCCAGCGAACAGGAAGGAACCTACCGGTTTACGCTCCTGACCCAATCCTGCACGGCTCATTTTGATAGACTCAGACAGCGCTTCAATGGCTTTATCCTGTCCAAACACCAGCATTTTCAGGCGATCGCTGAGGTTCTTCAGCACATCACGATCGCTGGCAGAAACCGTTTTTTCTGGAATTCTGGCGATACGCGCGACAACGGATTCGATATCACTCACGTTGACCGTTTTCTTACGTTTGCTGGCTGGCATCAGACGGCTGCGCGCGCCCGCTTCATCAATCACATCGATGGCTTTATCCGGCAGGTGGCGGTCATTGATATATTTCACCGCCAGTTCTACCGCCGCACGAACGGCTTTCGAGGTATAACGAACATCATGGTGAGCCTCATATTTCGGCTTCAGACCATTGATGATTTGGATGGTTTCTTCCACGCTAGGTTCAGTGATATCGATTTTCTGGAAACGACGCGCCAGCGCCCGATCCTTTTCAAAGATATTGCTGAACTCCTGATAGGTGGTAGATCCAATGACGCGAATTCTGCCGCTGGAAAGCAGCGGTTTAATCAGATTTGCGGCATCAACCTGACCACCTGATGCAGCACCCGCACCGATAATCGTGTGGATTTCATCAATGAACAGGATGCTATTTTTATCCTGCTCCAGCTGTTTCAACAGCGCCTTGAATCGTTTTTCAAAGTCACCGCGATATTTGGTGCCGGCCAGCAGCGCACCGATGTCCAGTGAATACAGGGTGCACTCCGCCATCACTTCCGGTACATCGCCCTGCACAATACGCCAGGCCAGCCCTTCAGCAATGGCGGTTTTGCCCACACCGGACTCGCCAACCAGCAGCGGGTTATTCTTACGGCGGCGGCATAACACCTGAATCGTGCGCTCCAGTTCTTTATCCCGGCCAATGAGCGGATCGATACCGCCAACGCGAGCCAGTTGATTCAGATTGGTGGTGAAGTTTTCCATACGATCTTCCCCTCCTGCCTGTTCTTCATTGACGGGACTTTCAGGGTTTGGCGCCTGATCGGTTTCTTCTTTACGCGTGCCGTGAGAAATAAAGTTCACAATATCCAGGCGGCTAACATCATGCTTGCGCAGCAGGTAGGCGGCCTGAGATTCCTGTTCGCTAAAAATGGCGACCAAAACGTTGGCACCTGACACTTCACTGCGGCCAGAAGACTGCACATGAAAGACGGCGCGTTGCAATACGCGCTGGAAGCTAAGCGTCGGCTGAGTTTCGCGCTCATCGTCACTCTGCGGTAATGTTGGTGTGGTCTGTTCAATGAAGGCTTCCAGCTCCTGACGCAGTGCGGCTAAATCTACCGTACAGGCTTCCAACGCTTCACGCGCGGCAGGATTACTGAGCAGAGCCAGCAACAGGTGCTCCACGGTCATAAACTCGTGTCGGTGCTCACGCGCTCTGGCGAAAGCCATGTTGAGACTGAGTTCCAGTTCTTGATTGAGCATAGGCACCTCTCCCAATAAATCGCCTGACTTCAGGCTTTTTCCAGCGTACAGAGCAGCGGGTGCTCGTTTTCTCTGGCATAACGATTGACTTGTACGACCTTGGTCTCAGCCACTTCAGCGCTGAATACGCCACAAATTGCTTTACCCTGATAATGCACAGTTAACATAAGCTGTGTGGCACGTTCAATATCATAAGAAAAGAACTTTTGCAGAACGTCAATAACAAATTCCATCGGGGTGTAATCATCGTTATTCAACACCACGTTATACATGGATGGCGGCTGCAATTGCTCTTTCTGTTTATCAGCGGTCAGGTTCTCAGATTGTGACCACGTGCTGTTGTTTCCCATTCTCTATCCACATCATGTAACGAATGCCGTGACTCACGACATTGGTCTGTTTATTACCAATAAATCAGAGAAGCAGGAAAGGCGCACCTGCGACTTGAAAGATGACGGGTATCTCTTAATGTTGGCCATTTAAGTCTGGTTTTAGGGGGAAACACGGGGATGAGGCTCCCGTAGGGATGCCTCGCTCCGTGGTAGCCCCGGTATCTCGATCCTTAAACGATCGACATTACAGGTATCTCTACATTCACAGTAGCACGTCTACTTTTTATTTTACCACCTGAGGGAATAAATGGTTCCCAGAAAGTAAAATTCAAGGCCAACACTCGATATCTTGATTACACCCCGCGCTCGCGGGTAAGGCAATAGCGTTATCTGCATCAAACTTTGACAAACTCCCTCACCTACCCCACGGTAGATTGCTTGACGTCGAGATCGATTTCACTAAAGTGTACGGATGAATTGATGGGGTTTTAATCAATTCGTATCCGTAGTAACCAAATAACCACACCTTACTGAAAAAGAATACTCTTGCGAAGGATGTCAATGCATGGAGACAGGTACTGTTAAATGGTTCAATAATGCCAAAGGGTTTGGTTTTATCTGTCCAGAAGGGGGCGGTGACGATATCTTCGCACACTACTCAACTATTCAGATGGATGGCTACCGAACGCTAAAAGCCGGACAGGTTGTCAGGTTTGACGTACATCAGGGGCCGAAAGGCAATCATGCTTGCCTGATCGTCCCACAAATCGTCGAGGCCATATCCTGATTCCTTCCACACCCTACACTTCTACTCAGAATACACGACGCTAAACAGTAAAAAATATAATGCGACAAATGCCGTTCACTATACTGAACGGCATTTTTATCTTGGCATAATATTAATCGGCCCGCCCACGCGCCAGCCACAGCACACGAGAGAACATGCTACGAATGAGCGGAGGGATTGCATCGCTGCCCATTGCCGCCGCCTCCAGCGCGACTTCAATCGCCAAATCAGGCTTGGATGAACGATGGATCGCCTTGATGATGATTTTATGCATCGACAGCGGTACTTTCTCCGGCAATTGCGCAATACGGTGATAAACCTGACTGAATCCCTCGCGGTACATATAGTGCTCCATATCTGATGCAGGCAAGACGGTCAGATGATCGCGTTCGCTCTCATTCTGTGCAGATAGCAGGCTTCTCGCCGTCGCCGCGTATTTTTTCCCTGCATCATCGCCATCGACCAGAACATGCCATTCGATTCCCATACGGTGTGCGAATCTCAACAATGGCCGGATGCCTGACTGGGCAAACTCAATCACTTTCACCCCTTCCGCCTCAAAATGATGACCACACTGGCGTGCCAGCTCATTCAACATCCAGACTTCTGTCTCCCCTTCCACCAGCAGCCAACAACGGGCAAAAAGCGAAGCCGGTCGATTCAGACGAATGTGAAAAGCGATACGTCGACTGTCCTCAGCACTCATTCCCTGACGGCCAATCCGATAGGTTGCAACGCGTGAAGATTCCCGCACCAAACGACACACCTGCTCCATCGGCACCAGAGACAGTAACTCCCCAGAGTTGGTCGTCGTCACTTTCTGGAGTGGCAGTTGCATCAGGAGCCCCCAGGCGACTGACAGCATGATCGGGTGCAGGCGGGTTTCCGGGTCTTCAATCAGCAAAAGCGGACGAGCATGAGGATGCAACGCTACGGACCCTTTTGCCTGTAACAGCGTGGAGAATAGCTCCAACAGAATAATCCGGCGACTGCGGCTATTGGGGTCGGCAATCAGGCGGTTGATATTGTCCAGCGATCGCCACGATTTACCATTGTGTGTTCGCGCATGACGATGATGACGGCGGTCGTTACCCGTGGAATTCTGCTCGGAAAAATAGTGCTCCAGCAGTTGCCGCATTGCTACCAAACCTTGACGCAGCTCTTTATCCGTCAATTTCTGCGGATTTTGCGCCAGCTCTCGCATCAGTTGCTCAAACTGCTGAGCCAGTTTTTCATTACTGTTATCTAACGTCGCCGCCAACGTCCCCGAACGCAGACGCCGCATAAAGCGCGCATCGCGTAGCCGCAACACCGGATGCAGGCGGATGATTTCTCTGGCCAGTTCGTCAATATCATCCAGCGGTATCGGGTGCCCGTCGGCGTCCAGAAAGCTGCGCCACGTGAAAACTGACTGACTTTCGTCCACTTCCCCTTCAAGCCGATAAAAAACGCGGTGTAGCGACGCATCGCCCTCAACCCAAACAGGGCCCAGCGAGCGATAACGAGGAGAGAGATGATGACCAGGGGCTGTCTCACAAAAGGTGAAAATAACCTGAAGATGCTTTTCCCGACTGTTTTCATCCCCCGGCGTGAAGTGAAAGTCCTGCATATCAAAATGATAAAGCGGTAATGTGGGTGCCAGCAGCAGCGAAAGCGCATCCAGCAGGCTGGATTTCCCCCAGGCGTTCTCACCAATCAGCACATTATTTTCGTCCAGTACCAGCGACAGACGATTGATTCCCCGAAATCCCAGGATTTCAATACTTTCCAGATGCATCCATATCTCCTGTAGCGACTGCCTACGGTTTTCTGCTGTCAGGATAGCCATCATGCAGAATATCCTGCCAAACAACGCTTTACTCACCCCGATAATTTGTTTAATTTTAATAGATTATCGTGTTTCTTCCCGCCAAGTGTAGCCGATGAATCCCACGACGGTTGCCCACTCACGGTTTACATTTCCTCCGAGCCAGCATTTGTCGGGGTAGAAATGAAGAAGAAAGCCCCATGGTCTGATAACAACAACCCCGGTAACGCTAACATACGGGTTAACACCATTTTTCTCGCGTAAGGACGCCGATTCTGTGATGTATTCAGGATTGTTAATTATTTTACTACCGCTCATCATTGGCTATCTGGTGCCGCTACATGCCAAAAAAGCATTACAGTGGGTTAACCAACTACTGGGTTGGATGGTGTACGTTATTCTGTTTTTGATGGGAATGAGCCTGTCTTTTCTGGAAGATCTCAGCAGCAATTTGTTACTGATTTTTCGCTACACGGCCGTCTTCGCTTTTTGCATTCTCGCCGCAAACGGCATTGCACTGTGGCTGTGGGAAAAACGTAGCGTATGGCACAGCAAATTTAAAAACGCCGCCCCATTTTCCCGCCTGCGTATGATTCTTGAATCGTTCACGCTCTGCGGCGTCGTCTGCGGTGGATTTTTACTGGGATTAACACAATGGTCAGGATTCGCCTACGCCAGCAAAGGCAGTGAGTACGCGCTGATTTTTCTGCTATTTCTGGTCGGTATTCAACTGCGTAACAGCGGAATGACGCTGCGCCAAATCGTGTTAAACCGTCGCGGGCTGGTCATTGCGCTCATCGTCGGTATCAGCGCACTCGGTGGCGGCCTGCTTGCCGCGTGGCTTCTGGGACTGCCGCTGAAAACGGGCCTGGCGATGGCATCCGGCTACGGGTGGTATTCGTTATCTGGCATTCTGCTGACCGACGCCCTCGGGCCCGTCATCGGCAGTACGGCATTTTTCAACGATCTGGCCCGCGAGCTGTTGGCAATTATGCTGATTCCGACCTTGGCGCAGCGCAATCGCTCATGTGCATTGGGTCTTTGCGGCGCAACATCGATGGATTTCACCCTGCCCGTTTTACAGCGCGGCGCGGGGGTCGATATCGTTCCGGCTGCTATCGTACACGGTTTTTTATTAAGCCTCGCCGCCCCCATATTGATGGCGTTCTTTACCTCATAAGAGCCTACGCTTTACCGTTTTCACTCTCGTTTATGGGCCGTGATTGAGAGTGATTTTCATTGCCCATCATCAAAATTGCGCTAAATCAAATTTACCTAAAGTTGCAGTAAAAAAGCCTTTTTACCTGCCTCGGCTGACACTATGCTTTAAACAAGCATTTTAAATGCAACTTAAAAAAGGAAGTCATTATGTTTTGTGTGCAATGTGAACAAACGATTCGTACCCCTGTTGGAAACGGCTGCTCTTACGCGCAGGGCATGTGCGGTAAAACCGCAGAAACCTCCGATCTGCAAGACCTGCTGGTCGCTGTGTTGCAAGGGCTTTCTGCCTGGGCGCTGAAAGCACGCGAGCTGGATATTATCGATCATGATGTCGACAGTTTTGCGCCACGCGCCTTCTTCTCTACGTTGACCAACGTTAACTTCGATTCCCAACGTATTATTGGCTACGCACAGGAAGCCATCACTCTGCGCGAATCGCTGGCGGTTCGCTGCCGTCTGCACGATGCCACGGCAACCGTCGATCACCCAATGGCAGCACTGCAACTCGCTGGCAACGATATTCCGACCTTACTGCAACAGGCGGAAGAATTTGCGCTGGATAGCGATAAAGCCATCATCGGTGATGACGTTCACGGCTTACGTATGCTTAACCTCTACGGCCTGAAAGGTGCAGCAGCCTATATGGAGCACGCCCACGTTCTCGGTCAGTATGACAACGCACTCTATGCCGAATATCATGCTTTCATGGCGTGGCTGGGCACACAGCCAGCCGATGTTGATACCCTGCTGAACAACGCGATGGGCATCGGTAAAATGAACTTCAACGTCATGGCAATCCTCGATCGGGGCGAAACCGATGCTTACGGCCACCCACAGCCGACCTCTGTTAACGTGCGTCCGATTGCCGGTAAAGCCATTCTGATTTCTGGTCACGATCTGAAAGACCTGCGCATGCTGCTGGAGCAAACCGACGGCACCGGCGTGAATATTTATACACACGGCGAGATGCTGCCGGCACACGGTTACCCAGAGCTGAAAAAATTCAAGCATCTGGCAGGTAACTACGGCAGCGGCTGGCAGAACCAACAGACTGAGTTTGCCAAATTCCCTGGCGCGATCGTCATGACGTCTAACTGCATTATCGATCCTAACGTAGGTAACTACGGCGATCGTATCTGGACGCGCAGCATCGTCGGCTGGCCGGGCGTGAACCATCTGGAAGGTGACGATTTCAGCCCGGTTATCAAACAGGCTCAGGGTCTGGCTGGCTTCCCGTACAGCGAAATCGAGCACATGATCACCGTCGGATTTGGGCGTGAAACGCTGCTGAGCGCAGCCGATACGGTGATCGACCTGGTTGCACAGAAAAAACTGCGCCACGTCTTCCTCGTTGGCGGATGTGATGGCAGCCGTGAAGAACGTAGCTACTTCACCGACTTCACGCTGAACGTTCCACAAGATTGCCTGATCATGACGCTGGCATGCGGTAAATACCGTTTCAACAAACTGGACTTCGGTACGCTGGAAGGCTTGCCACGTCTGCTGGATGTCGGCCAATGTAACGATGCCTACGCGGCCATTATTCTGGCCGTCAAACTGGCGGAAAAATTAGGCTGTGGCGTCAACGACCTGCCGCTGAGTCTGGTGCTGTCATGGTTTGAACAGAAGGCGATTGTCATCCTGCTTACCCTGCTGTCTCTCGGCGTGAAGAACATCTACACCGGGCCAACTGCACCGGGCTTCCTGACGGACAATCTGCTTGCCATTCTGAACGACAAATTCGGTATGCGGGCGATTACCACCGTTGAACAAGACATGAACACCATTCTGGCCGCTTGATGAATCAATGCGGACGGAGGAGCGCGTTCCTCGTCACACAGCGTGAGGTATCGGCATTGATGCCTCACGCTAAGCCCCTTTTTTATGGGCCGCTATCTTTACACGCTTCACCGTATCCGTTTGTTATGGAGATTGACTATGACGATGCCAGTACCACACGCTGGGCCGACACCGCTTTGTTCTAACCGTATGCAGGTGCACTCGATTACCCAGGAAACGCCGGATGTCTGGACGATATCACTGGTTAATCATGATTTTTATCCGTATCAGCCGGGTCAGTATGCACTTGTCAGCATTGCTAACAGCGAGGAGACGCTACGGGCTTATACGATCTCATCTTCTCCGGGCCTCAGCCGTTTCATTACCTTGACGGTGAGAAGGCTGGATGACGGCGTCGGTTCCCGCTGGCTGACTCAAACGCTAAAAGTCGGTGATTATCTGTGGCTGTCCGATGCTCAGGGCGAATTTACCTGTACCAACGCAGTCAGCGATCGCTACCTGATGGCCGCAGCAGGCTGTGGCGTCACGCCGATTATGTCGATGTGCCGCTGGCTGCTGGCAAACAAACCGCAAACCGATATCCACGTTATCTTCAACGTACGCAACCCGCAGCAGGTGATTTTCGCCAACGAATGGCAAGATCTGGTGCAGCGTTATCCGCAGCAACTGCATCTTACGCTGATGGCAGAATTTGACGCTGCGCCCGGTTTCCTTGCCGGACGTATCAGCAGTGACCTGCTGGTCGAACGTGTGCCGGATATCACCAACCGCACCGTGATGACCTGCGGCCCAGCGCCATACATGAACCAGATTGAAACCCTGAGTCAGCAGCTTGGCGTGGCTTCCAACCGTATCTTTAAAGAGCAGTTCCGCCCGACGGATGACGTCGTGGATGAAGATGCCGACCAACTCACGCTAACCATCAGCCGTCCGCTGAAGAACCTACGTGTGCCGGTGGGTATCAGCCTGCTGGCCGCACTCGAAGCGAATAAGGTGCAGGTTCTTGCCGCCTGTCGCGCCGGTGTTTGTGGGAGCTGTAAAACCCGTGTGCTGTCTGGCAATTACACCACCAGCAGTACCATGACGCTGACGCCTGCCGAGATTGAGCAAGGTTATGTTCTGGCCTGTAGCTGCCAGTTGCAAGGCGATACCGTTCTGGCTTGATCCCCTCCCGTTTTACCCCCTTCTGCCTGATAGCGACGGCTATCGGGCAGGTAGGTCGTGTTAAATATCCCCCTGTTGCCGCACACTTTTCCTCACTTTCTTCTTTTTCCCCGTTATAGTAAGCCATGGTTATATTTTGCTGTGGAGCCGCTGGCGCATGACATCTCCTTCAGCCCCGATCCTGATTCTGGGCGCAACTGGCTACATTGGCCGCCATTTAACCGAGCGATTGAGCAAGCAGGGCAACCGAGTGATCGCTGCTGGTCGGAATACCGAATCCCTTGCATCACGTAACTGGCCAGGCGTTGACTGCCAGCAGGTTGACCTCACCAAGCCAGAAAGCCTGCCTGATGGCCTGTGGGGCGCAGAGACGCTCTATTATCTGGTGCACAGCATGGGCGACGGCGCAGATTTCGTCGCCAGAGAGCGCATGGCTGCCATGAATCTTCTGCTGGCGCTGGCCTCCAGCCGCGTAAAACAGATTATCTATCTGGGCTCGCTTCAGGCGAAAGATGACACCTCACCGCACATGTTGGCGCGCCAGATCACGGGTGATGTATTACGCAGTAGCGGCATTCCCGTCACGGAGCTACGCGCGGGCATCATTATCGGCGCCGGGTCGGCAGCGTTCGAAATCATGCGCGATATGGTCTATAACCTGCCCATACTGACGCCGCCGCGCTGGGTGCGCTCTAAATCGTCGCCGATTGCGCTGGAAAACCTGCTGGTTTATCTCATCGACATTGTGCATCACCCGGCGACAGAAAATCGCATCATGGATGCCGCAGGCCCCGAATACATCAGCTATCAAACCATGTTCGAACGCTTCATTCAGATCAGCGGCAAACGCAGATTGCTGATCCCCGTTCCTATGCCAACGCATCTGGTGTCTGTCTGGTTCCTGCATCTGGTGACCTCGGTTCCCCCGTCCATCGCCCGCGCCTTGATTCAAGGGTTAAAGCACGATTTACAGGCCGATGGGCACGCACTACAGACGTTGATTCCACAACAATTGATGAGCTTTGATGACGCCGTACGCCTCACGCTGCAAAGCGAAATGGAGAGCGTACAGCAGGCCGACTGGGGAGATGACACCGAAGTCCGCGCGCGCTGGAAGCCAAATTACGGCTTTTACCCTAAACAGGCGGGCCATACGATGGAGACGTCAGCCTCCAGTCAGTCGCTCTGGCAAGTCATCCAGCAGGTCGGCGGCAAAGAAGGCTACTTTTACGCGAATACACTGTGGAACATCCGCGCCCGGCTGGACGATCTTTGCGGCAACAGCGTAACTTATGGACGCCCCGATCGCCCGACGCTGGAAGTGGGCGACAAGATTGATGGCTGGAAAGTTATCTCGATCAAACCGCAGCGTCAGTTGGTGCTACTATTCGGCATGAAAGCACCGGGGCTGGGGAAACTCAACTTTACTATCACGGACAAAGGCACTCATCGAACCGTGGATGTCCGCGCCCGCTGGCATCCTTCTGGATTTAACGGACTGGTCTACTGGTTTTTGATGATGCCCGCTCACCTGTTTATCTTCCGTGGCATGGCGGCGCGTATTGCGAAATTAGCAGAGAAGGAAACGGTTTAGCGGCTGCCGTATTTTTCCAGCAGCGCGTCGACAATCGCTTCGCTCTGCGCATCTGGCTGACCTTGATAGTTATCAGGTCGAAAATGCATCTGAAAAGCGGCAATCACCTGCCGCTTTTCACGCGCCGTCATCGTTTCCGGCACCGAATAACCATAACGCGCCAGCTTTTCCAATAGCACGGCTTCATCTACTGGCTGCATCGGCTGCCGTCCATTCAAATAAAACGCCACGCGCTGTGCGTCCGGCCAGGCACCAACGCCCGCCTGAGCTAACGCCTGCCAGGGAAAAAGCGGCCCGGGATCTTGTTTCCGCTGTGGAGCAATATCGCTGTGCGCCACCACGTTCTGCGGCGCAATTTGGTAACGTTCGACAATATCGCGGGCGAGCGCGGTCACGAGCTGAATCTGCGAGCCGGTGAACGGCGCCCACGTATAGCCCGTCAAGGTGCGCTGATAACCCGCGTTTTCGATCTCAATACCGATCGAGGAATGATTCAATCGGCTAAACCCGCGCCAGCTACTGGCTCCCGCATGCCAGGCAGCCTGAGATTCGGGTACCAATTGCCACGCAAGCGGCTTGCCGTGCTGTAATGGAGGGTGCGCAGGAATAAGATAATGAGCGCTGACGTGCTCGTCCGTTAGAATATTCAGCGAGGTGGCAAAGTCTTCTGCCGTGTAGTGAATCACCAAAAAACGGATACGAGATTCCTGAGCACGCGACTGCAATACGGTCTCCAGCACATAATTATTCTGTTCCTGCAACGAGGAAGAGACAGATTGGCACCCCGCCAACAGCGCCAACGCAATGCAACTCGCCCATTTCAACATTGTTATTCCGCTATTGTGCTGATTTTCCGCCACCTATCGTTATCCTTTCACCGGCTAGCGGCGAACCTTTACCGCCGTACCGCTGACGGTCACCATCAGCATGCTGCCATCCTTCCCAACGGTTTCATAGTCGAGATCAATACCCACAATGGCGTTCGCGCCTAAATCTTCAGCTTGTTCCTGCAACTCTTTGAACGCAATCTGCCGTGCCTTACGCAGCTCTTTCTCATAGGCACCGGAACGGCCACCGACGACATCACGAATACTGGCGAAAAAGTCACGGAAGATGTTCGCCCCCAGAATGGCTTCGCCCGTCACGACGCCACAGTATTCAGTAATGGTGAAACCTTCCAGATTCGGGGTGGTGGATAATTGCATGTTGTCTCCTTATTACTGCATATCAGTACGGCTCAGCGAATGCCTGCAATGGGAAACCGTGTCCCTAAGCCGTAAGCCATTATTTTGTGCTATTATTTAACCAACAAATCGCTTATTGGCAAATTTTAACCCACGGTGATTGCATAACTATTCTGCCAACGTTAACATTCGCCGCATCAATGTCTATTCAATTCTTACGCATGAGTATTCAACTAAACGGCATTAACTGTTTCTACGGCACATACCAGGCGCTATTTGATATCACCTTAGAGTGTCCTGCGGGTGAAACGCTGGTTCTTCTCGGTCCTAGCGGAGCGGGCAAAAGCTCGTTGATACGCGTTCTTAATCTGTTGGAAATGCCACGCTCTGGCACGCTTTCCATCGCCGGTAATCAGTTTGATTTTCAGCGTACGCCGTCCGACAGCGCAATCCGTGAATTGCGTCAGAACGTCGGGATGGTGTTCCAGCAATACAATTTATGGCCGCATCTGACCGTGGCGCAGAATCTGATTGAAGCGCCCTGCCGCGTGCTGGGGCTGAGTAAAGAAGAAGCCAGAGCGCGTGCGGACAAGCTGCTGACACGTCTGCGCCTCAATGATTTTGCCGATCGCTTTCCTCTTCATCTTTCTGGCGGGCAGCAGCAGCGTGTTGCTATTGCCCGTGCGCTGATGATGGAACCTCAGGTTCTGTTATTTGATGAACCTACTGCCGCTTTGGACCCTGAGATTACCGCACAGGTCGTCAACATCATCCGTGAGTTGGCGCAGACCGGTATTACGCAGGTGATCGTGACCCACGAAGTCGAATTTGCCCGTAAAACGGCTAGCCGAGTCGTTTATATGGAAAATGGCCGCATCGTTGAACAAGGGGATGCGACGCACTTTACGCAGCCGCAGACGCCTGAATTCGCTGGTTATTTGTCACATTGATTACTATCAGGAAAATGATAATGAAAAAATTGATTATTGCAGCCTTATTCGCCGCGGGTACCGTATCCGCCAACGCCGCAGACACCATTCGTTTCGCGACTGAAGCGTCCTACCCTCCGTTCGAATTTGTCGATGCCAATAACCAGATTCAAGGTTTTGATATCGATCTGGCTAATGCACTGTGCAAAGAAATGCAGGCAAATTGCACGTTCAGCAATCAGGCGTTCGATAGCCTGATCCCTAGTCTGAAATTCCGCCGTTTTGAAGCCGTCATCGCAGGAATGGATATCACCCCAGAGCGTCAGCAGCAGGTGTCATTCACGCAACCTTACTATGATAACGCCGCTCTGTTTATCGCCCAGAAAGGGAAAGTTGCCGACGTTGCGGCGCTGACAGGCAAGCGTGTTGGCGTGCAAAATGGCACCACTCACCAAAAATACCTGATGGAAAAACACAGCGATATCAAAACCGTGCCGTACGATAGCTACCAGAATGCGGTACTGGACCTGAAAAACGGTCGTCTGGATGCAGTTTTCGGCGATACCGCCGTGGTTAATGAATGGCTGAAGCAGAACGATACGCTGGCCTCCGTTGGTGAAAGCGTGACGGATAAAGGTTACTTCGGTATCGGTCTGGGCATCGCCGTGCGCCAGAATAACGATGAGCTGCTGAAAAAATTCAACGATGCGCTCAACAAAATCAAGCAGGATGGTACTTACGAAACCATCTACAAAAAATGGTTCCAGCAGTAATCTGACGCTCAATGATTGAATTTCAACCTCTTGCAAGCGCCGCCGGGATGACCGTCGGCCTTGCCGTTTGTGCACTGGTGCTCGGCCTTGTGCTGGCGATGCTGTTTGCCGTTTGGGAAACCGTCCGCTGGAAAATCGTTAGCTGGACGGGTACAGCGGTCGTCACATTATTGCGCGGCCTGCCAGAAATTCTGGTGGTGCTGTTTATCTATTTCGGGTCTTCCCAACTGCTGTTGATGTTGGCGGACGGCTTTACCCTGAATCTTTGGATTGTGCAGATTCCAGTAAAACTGGATATCGGCATGTTTGAAATCAGCCCATTTCTGTGTGGCGTAATTGCACTGGCGCTGCTGTATGCGGCCTATGCATCCCAAACGCTGCGTGGCGCGCTAAAAGCGGTACCACAGGGACAATGGGAATCAGGTCAGGCGCTGGGGCTCAGTAAATCCGCGATCTTTTTCCGTCTGATCATGCCGCAGATGTGGCGTCATGCCCTCCCGGGATTAGGTAATCAGTGGTTGGTATTGCTGAAAGATACCGCGCTGGTTTCGCTGATTAGCGTTAACGATCTGATGCTGCAAACCAAAAGCATTGCTACACGGACACAGGAACCCTTCACCTGGTACGTCGTCGCGGCGGCTATCTATCTGGTGATTACGCTGTTAAGTCAGTATGTGCTGAAACGCATTGACCTACATACCACGCGTTTTGAGCGGAGACCATCCTGATGCTCGCTTATTTACCTGAGCTATTAAAAGGTCTGCATACCAGCCTGACATTAACTGCCGTCTCGATTGTCGTGGCGCTGGTGCTGTCACTGCTGCTGACTGTCGTGCTGACGCTCAAAACGCCTGTCGTATCGCTGTTGGCGAAAGGCTACATTACGCTGTTTACCGGCACGCCGCTGCTGGTGCAAATCTTCCTGATTTACTACGGCCCCGGGCAATTTACCTCTATCCAGCAAATCCCCTGGCTGTGGAGCTTGCTGTCACAACCGTGGCTGTGTGCGATGGTGGCGCTGGCACTCAATAGCGCGGCGTATACCACACAGTTGTTCTACGGAGCAGTAAAAGCTATTCCTGCCGGACAGTGGCAATCTTGCGCCGCTCTGGGAATGAATCAGAAGCAGACATTACGCATTTTGCTGCCGTTCGCATTTAAACGCGCGCTGTCTTCTTATTCAAACGAAGTGGTGCTGGTATTTAAGAGTACGTCGCTGGCTTATACCATCACGCTGATGGAAGTCATGGGTTATAGCCAACTGATGTACGGCCGGACATATGATGTGATGGTGTTTGGCGCAGCCGGAATTATCTATCTGTGTGTCAACGGTTTACTGACATTATTGATGCGCTGGGTTGAACGCCGTTCGCTGGTATTCGAACGCCGTAACTGATACTTACCGCACTTCACCCCTTAGAAAGCAGGCTTTGATAGCCTGCTTTTTTTATGGCGTGCCATCCCTGTCCGCCGCCTTACGGGCCGTTGCTCATGCAACGTTAAAAATTTCTCCCGGAAATTTTTATTGCCTGCTGCTGTAGAAACATGCAAAAAATCGACTTATTAATCATTTTAATTGCATACAAATTCAATTAATGGCATGGTAATCGCCATGACGTCGGAATGTTTCCGCGTAACTATTTTATAAGAAAAACAGACAGGAGTAGGTAATGAAAAAATTAGTGCTCGCCACCTTACTAGCAGGAATCACCTTCAGCGCTACCGCGGCAGACACCATCCGTTTTGCGTCATCAGCCACCTACCCGCCCTTTGAGTCACTGGATGCCAGCAACGAAATTGTCGGTTTTGATATGGATCTGGCGAAAGCGCTGTGCAAACAAATGCAAGCGACCTGTACGTTCACCAATCAGGCGTTTGACAGCCTGATCCCCGCACTGAAATTCCGCCGCTATGACGCGGTGATTTCCGGTATGGATATCACACCAGAGCGCAGCAAGCAGGTGGCGTTCACCCAGCCCTACTACGCCAACTCCGCTGTCGTTATCGCGCAAAAAGGGAAATTCAGCGACTTTGCCGCGATGAAAGGCAAACGTATTGGTATGGAAAACGGCACGACGCACCAGAAATACATGCACGATAAGCACCCGGAAGTCCAAACCGTCTCTTATGACAGCTACCAGAACGCAGTACTGGATCTGAAAAATGGCCGTATCGACGGTGTATTCGGTGATACCGCTGTCGTCAACGAGTGGATTAAGACCAACCCTGAGTTAGCAACAGTTGGCGAGCATGTAACTGACGCTGAATACTTCGGCACCGGATTAGGCATCGCCGTCCGTCCCGATGACAAGGCGCTGTTGGAAAAACTGAATAAAGCGCTGGATGCCATCAAAGCCGACGGCACGTACAAAACTATTAACGACAAATGGTTCCCGCAATAAGGTCAAACAAGCATTGGGTGGTAAAACCATCCAATGCTTACGTACTTGCTACTTATTCATATTCAAGCTTATCTAGTTTTCTCTTCTTTTCTTGCAATTCGAAAATTATTTTATATATCAATATTTTTTCATCTCTTAATTTTTGTTTAAATTCATTCGCCTCTAAGCTATCTGCCTTTTTCATTTTTTCTTCAAAAGATTTGATAAGTTCATTTACCATTTTGACTTCAAGATAAAAGATTCTTTCCGCTGCTATTTTTTCATTTCGTGCCGCGTGCTGAGCTTTCAACATAAGTCCACCAGCAATCAAACTGCCTCCCGCAGCAGCAATGGTATAATTAACAACGGAAAGTGATAATTTTACGTCCTTAAAAATCTCCAGAGGTTCCAATATATCAAACGAAGAAATAACAATGGCACCTGTAAAACAAAAACATAATCCAATAGCGATCATGAAGAGAGGCTTTCTATAAACAAAACCGTACATGACATTCCAGGTGAGGAGGAGTATGAAAAAGATGAAAATAATAAAAAAACCAATCATAAAATCCCTCTCTATTTGACGAATATATTTTCTTATTCAATATTATATTTCACTAATAACGTTAGCACTTCATAGTGCGCCGTGTGCGGGAACATATCGAACAGCTGCACGCGTAGCGCGCGGTAATTCGCCAGTTCCGTCATGTCCTTCGCCATGCTTTCAGCGTTACAGCTGGAGTAGAGAATATAGTCCGGTGCCATCCGGCTCAGGTAAGCGCACAGTTCACTGCCGATACCGCGACGTGGCGGGTTGACTAGCACCAGCTCGGGAATTTCTGCTTTACCTGTCGCGAACTGCGTGGAATCCAGCGCCTGAAACTCTACCTGCCTCAACCCTAACTGCTCCGCAGAGCGGCGGGCGCAGGCTATCGCCTCGGCGCTGATTTCAATGCCCGTCAAACGCATCTCGGGGGAGGCACAGTGCAGGCCAAAACCCCCTACTCCGCAAAACAGATCCCACATGCTGGTGATATTCAGCTCGGCAACCCAGTCGCGTGCTGTCGCATACAGCGCGGCCGCCACCTGCGGGTTCGTCTGAAAAAAACTTTGTGGACGGATATACAGCGGCACCTGATTGAACTGTTCGGCCAACGCGGCAGCTTCACTCAGGATGATTTCCGTTTTCCCTTCCATTATCGCCTGATGGACCGGCTGGATATTGGCGGATATCACCTCAAGCTGCGGCAGCTGCTGCTGTAGCCAGGGCAATGCAGCACACAACTGCGTCAGCTTGGTTTCCGAGCGTAAGACAAAGCGCAGCATGAACGTCCCGCGCTGCGTACTTTCCGTCAGCAGCAGGTATTTCAGCTCTCCACGACGGCGTTCCACGTTATACGGCGTCAATCCCGCACGAGCGATGAAAACTTTAAGCACGTCGAAAACTGGTGCGAAGCTGGACGGATAAAGCGGGCAATCACAGAGATCTACCGCCGTTCCATCACGGTGTAACATTCCCAACAGCGGGCGCTCCACGCTGCCGCTCACCACCATTTTGGCTTTATTACGAAATGCAGACTGCGCAGAAGGTTGCACGGGCAACCAACGCTGCACAGCGTGCGCTTGCAGCAGGCTTTCAAGGTGCTGCTGCTTATCAGACAATTGCTGTGGGTAGGCTTTTTCCAACCATTGGCAGGAACGACAGGTTCCCGTGCTGTAGCGGGCACAATGCATAAACAATCTAACTATAAGAAGAAATACAGAATGAAAGGATTATACCATCCTGACGGCATCACCCCGCGACCTTTTCGCTTACTCATGGGCGACGCCAGTAGCCAGATGGCTCAGGAGGTAGACATATCTATTTCTGGCGCAGAAAAAAGCGCTTACTGCGTCGTGGCAGAAACAGTAAAACCATCACCAGAAGATCCGGGATCTTCTGTAGCAGGAGTTGATGCAGCACGGCGGCGTTATTTTCCCCTGAAATATGGAATATCGCTGGCATAAATTCGCTCAGGGATGCGAGAAGCAGGTAACACACCACCAGCCCCTGGCAGGCCACATAACCCCATCGACCCCAGTTAACACCCGCCAAAACGGCAAAACCACAACGAATTTCAATGCCGACAATAATAAGCGATAACAATAATACCAGTGTCGAATCCCAGGCTTCCGCGTTGCTGCCAATCCAGCCGCTCAAATCGCTTAACCCTAGCTCCCATACCAGCAGCACAATCCCCAAAAAACGGGTAGCAATAATCGCAATCCCCGCCACCATCACTGGCACCGGGGCATACACTTTGCGTTGCGTCATTTCCTTCTTCGTGTACAGAATTTCAACGCTCTCCCTTCATGCAGCCATAATCGGCCAAAAATACAGCATCAATATGAAATTCGATGCCAATATAAAACGTGGTGCTGATATAAAACTTGATAGTCGTATAAAACAACAACGCCCCCATACTCTGGCGGCGTTGCTGGATATCTTCGCTAGGCTAACAAATTACGGAGTGAAATCGAATCAGCCACGTCTCGCTTTTTGCATATCACGATAGCGCTGCTTCTCTGCCCTTGCCATAAACCACCAGGCGATAAACCCAATAATACCAACGACTAACAATATCAGAGAAGCCAATGCGTTAATTTGTGGATTAACCCCCATTCTAACGCTGGAGAACACCAACATAGGCAGCGTCGTCGAGCCAGGCCCTGCCACGAAGCTGGCGATAACCAGATCGTCCAGAGACAGCGTAAACGCCAGCAGCCAACCGGAAAGCAGCGCTGGGGCAATCATCGGCACCGTGATAATGAAGAAGACTTTGAGCGGATTCGCCCCCAGATCCATCGCCGCTTCTTCAATCGAACGATCCAGTTCCCGCAGGCGCGCGCTGATCACCACGGTGACATACGCGGTGCAGAATGTGACGTGCGCCAGCCAGATAGTGAACATTCCTCTTTCTGCTGGCCACCCGATAGCATGACCTAAGGCAACAAAGAGCAACAGCAGCGACAGCCCGGTAATCACATCCGGCATCACCAACGGTGCCGTCAGCATAAACGCAAAGCCATTGGCACCACGGAAACGGCCAAAACGCACCATCACTACGGAGGCGATCGTCCCAAGAATCACAGCCATTGTGGCCGAGGCGGCGGCAATCGTCAGGCTCAAGAGCACCGCGCTGATCATCGCCGTATTATGAAACAGCTCGATATACCAGCGCGTCGACCATCCAGCCCATACGGTAACCAGCTTGGAGCTGTTGAACGAATAGATCACCAGCATCAGCATCGGCGCATAGAGGAAGGTAAAACACAGTACCAAAATCACAATACGCCACGGCGAGCGAACAACAGGTAAATTATTCACGCTTCACCCTCCGCAGTTTTGCTCTGATGTTTATGGAACCAGATAATCGGTATAATCAACAGCAACAACATGACGATCGCGACAGCAGATGCCACCGGCCAATCTCGGTTATTGAAGAATTCCTGCCACAGGATACGGCCAATCATAATGCTATCTGGCCCGCCAAGCAGTTCTGGAATCACGTATTCCCCCACCGCGGGGATGAACACCAGCATCGAACCCGCAATAATACCGCCTTTCGTTAGCGGAACGATCACGTTGAAGAACGTTCTTAGCGGCCGCGCGCCCAGATCCAACGACGCTTCCACCAGCGAATAATCCAGCCGCGTCAGCGCGGTATAAATAGGCAACACCATAAACGGCAGATAGGAATACACCACGCCAATGTAAACCGCCAAATTGGTGTGCAAAATGATCAGCGGTTCATCAATCACGCCCAGCCACAGCAGGAAGTTATTCAAGATACCGTTATTTTTCAGAATCCCCATCCAGGCGTAGACGCGGATCAGAAACGACGTCCATGAAGGGAGGATCACCAGCAATAACAGAATATTACGCGTTGAGGGTTTACTGTGCGCAACGGCCCAAGCCAATGGATAACCAATAAATAAGCAGCACAGCGTCGATACGGCCGCAACCTGAAGCGACTGCATATAAGCATCGAAATACAGCGGATCGTCCAACAAGTGCAGGTAATTCCCAAGGTTCAGGGAAATATCCAGCTTGTCATCCATCCAGGAAACCAGATCGGTATAAGGCGGGATTGCACGTGCCATCTCAGCGAAACTGATCTTGAACACGATCAGGAACGGCAGCATAAACAGCAGCAGTAGCCACACATACGGCAGTGCGATAACCAGCTTGCGCCCGTGTTTTTGACGCCAGCGCGCCATCAGCACACGCAGCCAGAGTCTGGCCTTGCCCGGTGGTTCCGCCGTGTGATGTTCGGGAAATAAAGTCATGACATTCTTCCTCGCTACACCGTCAGAACCACACAGCTATCCGCATCCCAACACAGCCTAACCTCATCTCCCCAGGTCGGTGTGCCTTTACGATAGCGATAGGCATTTTGTAGCTGCGCGCTGATGATCTGTCCGCTGTTAAGCCTGACGTGATATATCGACAAGTCTCCCAGATAGGCGATATGCACGACTTCCCCCACGGCGAAATTACAGCCGTCAGCCGGAACGTCTTCGCACAACATGATTTTTTCAGGACGTAATGCGATGTAAACCGGTACACCATCCACTACCGAGACATCCGAATCCACTTTCAGTGGATGCACCAGCCCAGGGCTTTTGATGATCAGTGCCTCGTCCTGACGCTCCTGCAATATCCCTTCAAACATATTGACCGAGCCGATGAATTCTGCGCTGAAGCGTGTATTCGGGTGCTCATAGATCTCTTCCGGCTCGCCAATCTGTACGAACTTACCGCGGTTCATAATGGCAATACGTCCTGCCATCGTCATGGCTTCTTCCTGATCGTGTGTCACCATCACACAGGTCGCACCTACACGCTCCAGAATATCGACCACTTCAAGCTGCATGCGGTCGCGTAGTTTCTTATCCAGCGCCCCCATCGGTTCGTCCAGCAACAGCAGTTTTGGACGTTTCGCCAGACTACGAGCCAACGCAACACGCTGACGCTGGCCGCCGGAAAGTTGATGCGGTTTACGATTGGCGAACTCCTGCATGTGCACCAACGACAGCATCTCTTCTACACGATCTTTGATTTCAGCACGCGGCAGCTTGTCCTGTTTCAGGCCAAAGGCGATATTCTTTTCCACCGTCATATGTGGGAACAGCGCATAAGACTGGAACATCATATTGATAGGACGCTGGTAAGGCGGTACCAATGATAAATCCTGACCATCTAGAACAATCTGCCCCTGAGTCGGGAGCTCAAAACCTGCCAGCATACGCAGCAGCGTGGATTTCCCACAGCCCGATGCGCCCAGCAGAGCAAAAATTTCGCCTTTATAAATCGTCAGGCTGACATCATCGACCGCGGCCTGACCATCAAACGACTTCGTCAGGTTACGCACTTCCAGCAGCGGCGTAGCCGCTTTTTGTGGTTTTGATTGAGGGCGTGGGATCGCGTCATTCACTTCGCATTGCTCTCCAGCAAAAGCAGAACAAGTCACCCCGCTGCCGCCGTGATGAGGCGTTTTTGCATCCAGCGGTGTGACACAATATAGAGCGCAAACAGGCGGTATCTCCGCCTGTTTTTTGCCACATTAATACTCGTCATACTTCAAATTGCATGTGCGTTGGCTACGTTCACTCACCCGAATCACTTACTTGAGTAAGCTCATCGGGACTCCTTCGCTTGCCGCCTGCCTGAAACTTGAATTATTTAGAGTATTTTATACCCATCCATTCTCTGGTTGCAGAAACCAACAACCATCAAGCGCTTGGGTCACTATTCAGATCCAAAGGGCCTTCAGATCCAAAGGGCCTTCAGATCCAAAAGGCTATTTGCCGCTCTTAACTTTAGTCCATGCACGAGTACGTGTACGGTCAATCTGAGGGGATTGCACCTTGAGCGTAAACATTTTGGCACGCACATCCGCAGGCGGGTAGACACCCGGGTTGTTACGAATCTCTTCGTTCACCAAAGGCAAGGATGCCAGGTTACCGCTGGCGTAATAGGTGTGGTTACTGATCTCAGCCATCACTTCCGGCTTCATCAGGTAATCCAGAAACGCGTAGGCTTCATCCAGATTTTTAGCATCTTTCGGGATAGCGAGGACATCAAAGAATGCCAATGCGCCTTCTTTCGGAATACTGTATTGGATATTGACGCCGTTCTTCGCTTCTTTAGCACGATTCCCCGCCTGCATGATATCGCCCGCCCAGCCTACAGCAACGCAGATGTCGCCGTTCGCCAGATCGTTGATATATTGCGACGAATGGAAATAACGAATGCTCGGGCGCAGTTTCAGCAACAGATCGGTCGCTGACGTGCTGTAATCACCCGGTTTGGTGCTGTTCGGATCTTTACCCTGATAGTTTAATACCGTGGCAAAGATCTCTTCAGGCGCATCCAGGAAAGAAACCCCGCAGCTTTTCAACTTTTCCAGATTCTCTGGCTTCAGTACCAGATCCCAGCTATCAACAGGTGCATCGGCACCCAACGCCGCTTTGACTTTCTCGACGTTATAACCAATACCTGTGGTCGCCCACAGATAAGGCAGGGCATATTTGTTATCGGGATCGTGCTGGGCAATCAACTTCATCAGCTCGGGGTCCAGATTTTTGTAATTCGGTAGCTTACTCTTGTCTAATGGCTGAAAAACTCCCGCTGAGAGCTGACGCTCAAGGAAGCTGGCAGAAGGCACCACCAGATCAAAACCCGTGCTGCCCGCCATGAGCTTGCCTTCCAACACTTCGTTGGAGTCAAACACGTCATAGACGACCTTAATACCGGTTTCTTTCTGGAAATTGGCTAACGTGTTTGGTGCGATATAGTCGGACCAGTTATAAACATGCAGCGTTTTCTCTTCCGCAGATGCGGTGACGGACGCGGCCATCAGCAAGCCGGTAACAACACCCGATAGCCATTTTTTACGTTGGGTGAACATCCGTTCCTTCCTCCATACAAGGGGGTGATCGTGGGAGTATGTATCGTTCCGATACAAAACATGTCCTGCCGCGCTATCAAATCGGTGAATGAATATGCACCGATTTTTATTCGCTCATACACAGACATAGCCCTGATTCGACAGTCTGTCGCTTACAGGAATAAAGCATAACCCCACAACATCATGCACACCATACTTGAACGTAAAAAATGGGTTTTAACGATTATTTATTCACATTTTGTCGATGTGATGAAGGCGTTTAGCGACAAACAAAGAGAAATATCTGGCAATAAGGCGAAATAACCAGAATAAATGGCGGTGAAAGGAAAATAAGTAAAACCAATTGCTGCCGTTGGCAGCAACCGTATCAATGCAAATGTGAGGTCGTGACTCGTGTAGCAGAGCCCTCTTCTTCCTCGCCGATAAACAGCAGATTGTTAGCGCTCGCTTCAAGGATCACCATTGAGATCTGCTCTTCGGATTGCTGCATGAAATGCCTGAATTGTTCCAACGTCATCCCTGCGGCAACACTAAGCGACTGGCAAACAATCAGCTTCGGCAGGTTATCGTCCTGAACGTCGATAAACGCCTTGACGGTCAAGGAACTGGCATTGATTTGGCTCAGATCGCCGACCAGAGGAATCAGGGCGCTAGGCTTCACTTCGGCAAGTGCGGAAAACAGAATCACGTTATCCACTAGATCAACTTTTGCATCGAACACGCCATCGAAATTTTGCATATGAGGAAGATGGAGCGCCTGACAGGAATCACATTCGAAATACAGAATGTTCAGTTGATCCAGCCACCGCCGTAGCATAGCCAAATCCGGAACGATGAGTGAATCCATCATGTTTGCCTCATACTTGCCACCGTAAAGACAGCGTTATTGAAAAGAGAACACCGTTCACGTAGAAACGATGTTAAAACAGAAACAGTTTCAAAACAGAAACCATCTTAAAAGCGGCACATAGCTTACGGAATATTGTGCAACGATGCCATGATAAAAGCGCACCACGGCTCGTTTTCCTCGTTCTACTGCGCGACGATACACCGTCGCGAACGCCGCCTATCAGCAACGCACCAACAGAAAACGCCATATTTTACGGTGCAGTCTCTGTTTCAGAAAGCTAACTTTTACTTATTGTTGTCGATGTTGCGACACGCTTCTGAGTATTTTGCTCAATAAACTCAATCATCATGCCTGCAATATCGAAACCGGTGGTCGTTTCAATCCCTTCTAACCCCGGTGAAGCATTCACTTCCATCACCAGCGGCCCTCGTTTAGCGCGCAATATATCGACCCCAGCCACATTCAGCCCCAGTGTTTTCGTCGCCTTGATAGCAATCGCACGCTCCTGCGCCGTAATTTTCACGTTATTCGCCGACCCGCCGCGATGCAAATTTGAACGAAACTCCCCCGCCTTCGCCTGCCGTTCTATCGCCGCAACCACTCGATTACCGATCACAAGACAGCGAATATCTTTACCCTGCGCTTCACGTACGTATTCCTGCACCAAAATGTGTGCATTCAGCCCACGAAATGCATCAATCACGCTTTCTGCCGCCTGCCGCGTCTCCGCTAATACCACGCCAATTCCCTGCGTACCTTCCACCAATTTCACGACCAGCGGCGCACCGCCTACCATCGCAATCAGATCGCCAGTATCATCCGGCGAGTGGGCAAATCCGGTAATCGGCAGATCAATCCCTTCACGGGCAAGCAGTTGCAGCGAATGAAGTTTGTCACGGGCGCGAATCACCGCAACAGAATTATTCAGCGGGTAACTCCCCAGCATTTCAAACTGGCGTAATACCGCCGTGCCATAAAATGTAATCTGTGAGCCAATACGCGGAATAATCGCATCGTATTTATCCAACCGGCGTCCACGGTAATGCACCGACGGCGCCGCCGGATTAATATTCATATAGCAGGAAAGTGGATCGATAATCTCAACGCTATGCTTACGCGCCTCAGCAGCTTCACGCAGGCGTTTGCAGGAATATAACGCTCCATCACGAGACAGAATGGCTATCTTCATAAATATCCTACCGATACTAGCGTATCGCCCATCCTTGTTGATGTAAGTAGTCCAGCATGAATGGACGTAACTCTTTTTTCAGCGTCAGTTCAACGTGTTCACTCCAGCTTTCACGACGACGACCGGTGCGCTGTAGGTAATATTCCACCATTTGCTTATCGTATTGTGCCAGCACATCGCGATCGAGCGGCTGATAAACATTTTCATGCAACATCATGGCTGTTGGCATACGCGGTTTCAGCAACGGTTCGGCGTCTGGGTGCCCCAGACACAGGCCAAACAGCGGTATCACCTGCGTCGGCAATTGCAGTAACTGCGTCACATCAGCAATGCGGTTGCGAATCCCACCGATAAAAACCCCACCGAGCCCTAACGATTCGGCAGCAACCAAGGCATTCTGCGCCATGATAGCGGTATCGACACAGCCAATCAGCAATTGCTCTATCAGCCCAGTTTCTGCCTGGGGGAAGATCTCCACATGGCGATGAAAATCGGCACAAAATACCCAAAACTCTGCTGCCTGCGCTACATAGGTTTGCTCGCCGGTATAGTGAACCAGCGTTTCGCGCACGGCAGAATCGGTAATACGGATAATCGAACTGCATTGTAAAAAGCTGGAGCTGGATGCGCTTTGTGCGGAGGTGATGATGGCATGGCGTTGCTCATCCGTTACGGGCTGAGACGTAAACGCACGAATGGAACGGTGGCGTTGTAGCAAATCAATGGTCGGTGTCACACTGGCATCCTTCAGTCGGTAAAGTACATCTATTTGGTTCGTCGGGTGTAACCTAATAGATTGAACAAATCGTTGTAACAGGTAATGACTACTTTTTTTCATCGATGAATGCGGGCATAGTAGCGCCATTCACAGTAACCTCATTAACCGTAACACTTTTGGCCGTGACCTTATCAACAACAAGCGTCACGCTATGCGTTTTCAGAATGAGAGTATTTTTCTAATTTTACAAAGGAGTTTACATGTTCGCTGTAATTTTCGGGCGCCCAGCTTGCCCTTATTGTGTACGTGCGAAAGAACTGGCAGAGAAACTGGCCGAGCAGCGTGATGACTTCAGCTTCCGCTATGTAGACATCCACGCAGAAGGTATCTCAAAAGAAGATTTGTCCAAAACGGTAGGAAAGCCCGTTGAAACCGTACCGCAGATTTTCCTGGATGAAAAACACATTGGCGGCTGCACGGATTTTGAAGCCTATGCCAAAGAACATTTGTCCCTGTTCCAGTCATAATCATCAGACAGGTCAGACAATAGCGCGGCGAACGTCCGCGCTTTTTTATTTTATAGCAGCGTGTTCAGCGTCTATTCAGCGAAGGTAGCGTCGATATAGGCTACGTAAGCACAGTACACCCAGTGAACCCAATACGCACCAAAAGGCCGCGCTCATCACATAAGCCAGCTCTTGCCAGAAAGAACGCATCGGCGTATTCCACAAATGGAGCATCAGTAAACATACCGGCATCGCCGCCAGCGCACCAAACAGCGGGTAAAGCAAGCGACCGCGTGCAGAAAGAAGACAGGCAATCATACCCGGCAGCAGAAAAAGTAACATACCAGGGCTACCGCGCAGTCCGTCGTTCACTGCGGCATCCGACACTTCAATTTTTTGACTTAGAAACACAATAGTGAACAATAGAAAACAACAAACCGCGCCGACCCAACCTTTATTCCGTGCCATAAACCGCCCCTCTCAATATGCCTCCCAACCTGCATCAACCCGATACCGAAAACATGCGGTAGGGTAAAAATGATGGGTATATCTCTTCCCCGATATGAAAACATGAGGCTTCGCTACGATTTATTCGACGCACGGGTTGTCCGTAGAAAAAGACAATAACTCGCCGTATTTTATCAACAGCGCCACCATAATCATTAAATTAAACAATAATTACACTGAACAATTTTTATCGGATAAATTATACTTGATGAGGCTGATTCCTTTCAGCTGACGTGTATTGCATGCCGTCACGGGAATTCATGTATTTCATGGCTAAATCTAGCCGCTATAATGAATAATATCAAGAGCTTACTGGTAAACAACAAGTTACATTACATGAATATAAACGTCGCTGATTTGTTAAACGGAAATTACATCCTGCTTTTATTCGTGGTTCTTTCATTAGGACTCTGTCTGGGAAAGTTGCGCTTCGGCCCAGTACAACTTGGTAATTCTATTGGCGTTTTAGTCGTTTCTTTATTACTCGGCCAACAACATTTCGCGATTAATACCGAAGCGCTGAGTCTCGGTTTTATGTTATTTATTTTTTGCGTGGGAGTGGAAGCCGGACCGAACTTCTTTTCTATTTTCTTCCGCGACGGAAAAAATTATTTCATGCTCGCGCTGGTGATGGTCGGTAGCGCCATGTTACTGGCGTTAGGCTTAGGAAAACTCTTTGGCTGGGGAATCGGCCTAACCGCAGGAATGCTGGCCGGCTCCATGACATCAACACCCGTGTTGGTCGGTGCGGGCGACACGTTGCGTAATACCGCCAGTTTGGGGAGCCAACTCGGCATTGAGCAAGATCATCTGAGCCTGGGCTACGCGCTGACGTATCTGGTCGGGCTGGTCAGCCTCATTTTTGGTGCGCGCTATCTGCCTAAACTCCAGCATCAGGATCTCCCCACCAGCGCACAGCAAATTGCTCGCGAACGCGGGCTGGATGCGGATAGCCAAAGAAAAGTATATCTGCCAGTGATTCGCGCCTATCGCGTCGGACCTGAGTTAGTCGGCTGGGCGGACGGCAAGAATTTACGCGAGTTGGGAATTTATCGTCAGACGGGTTGCTATATTGAGCGCATTCGGCGTAACGGAATTTTGGCAAATCCCGACGGCGACGCTGTCTTGCAAATCGGCGACGAGATCGCGCTGGTCGGCTACCCCGATGCACACTCTCGTTTGAACTCCAATTTCCGTGATGGTAAGGAAGTTTTCGACCGCGATTTGCTAGACATGCGCATCGTGACGGAAGAGATCGTCGTCAAGAATCACAATGCCGTCGGCAAGCGCCTGAGCCAGTTGAAGCTGACCGATCACGGCTGCTTCCTTAACCGTATCGTCCGCAGCCAGATTGAAATGCCGATTGACGATAACGTCGTGCTAAATAAAGGTGATGTCTTACAGGTCAGCGGCGACGCCCGTCGAGTGAAAAGCATTGCTGACAGAATCGGGTTTATTTCTATCCACAGCCAAGTCACCGACCTACTGGCTTTCTGCGCTTTTTTCGTTATCGGCGTCATGGTCGGTTTGATCACAATCCAATTCAGTAATTTCACATTCGGCATTGGTAATGCTGCCGGGTTACTTTTCGCGGGCATCATGCTGGGATTCCTGCGCGCCAATCACCCTACTTTTGGCTATATTCCGCAGGGCGCTCTCAATATGGTCAAAGAATTTGGCCTGATGGTCTTTATGGCGGGTGTCGGCCTGAGTGCCGGTAGCACCATCAACAGCAGTCTGGGAGACGTCGGCATCCAGATGCTAGCTTCAGGGCTGATTGTCAGCCTGGTGCCTGTGGTGATTTGCTTTCTGTTCGGTGCGTATGTACTAAAAATGAACCGCGCGCTGCTGTTTGGTGCCATGATGGGCGCACGCACCTGCGCACCAGCCATGGAGATCATCAGCGATACGGCACGAAGCAATATTCCTGCACTCGGCTATGCGGGTACCTATGCCATCGCTAACGTATTACTCACATTAGCAGGTTCACTCATCGTGGTTATCTGGCCTGAATTACCCGGCTAAAAACAGGTAAGAAATCGTGAATTTTTTCCGAAAAGGTCAGAACTTTTTCTTTGACCTACAGTCTGAATATGTGCCACTGCTTTTCTTTGATTCCCCTTATTGAGGAAGCCCATCGTTCCCGCCTTTGAGGTTCAAGAACGATGGGCGTTTTATTTTCTTATATACACAATTCAAAGCCGCCTCCTCTTCCCGTTCCCATGCCGCTGTTATCAGGTTTATTTCATTATTTGTTATTTAAATAACAAAATTTAATTACATTGTTATTTTTGTGACATTAAAATCATTGAGTGTCATAATCGTCGCATCTTATTTTTATCGACATCACTAAGGATTCGCCATGACTGACTATGCACGCTATATCGACCACACATTGCTGGCAGCCAATGCCACAGAACAGCAAATCATTACGCTGTGCGATGAAGCGATAGCACATCATTTTTATGCCGTCTGTGTTAATTCCGGTTACGTTCCCTTAGTCGCTGAGAAACTGAAAGGATCGGCGGTGCACGTCTGCTCCGTTATCGGTTTTCCTCTGGGGGCAGGTCTGACTTCCAGCAAGGCTTTTGAAGCCAAGGCCGCCATCGACGCCGGCGCTCAGGAAATCGACATGGTGATTAACGTCGGCTGGCTGAAAAGCGGCAAGATTGACGCTGTCAAAGCAGATATTCAGGCCGTGCGTGAGGTTTGCGCCGCTATACCGTTGAAGGTAATATTGGAAACCTGTCTGCTTGATGACGAACAAATTGTGCTGGTGTGTGAAATGTGCCATCAGTTGGACGTCGCGTTCGTCAAAACATCTACCGGTTTCAGTACCGGCGGCGCGCGCGAAGAGCACGTTCGACTAATGCGCAACACCGTCGGCAGCGAGATGGGTGTAAAAGCATCCGGCGCGGTTCGCGATCGCCAAACGGCACAACGAATGATTGAAGCGGGTGCCACTCGTATCGGCACAAGTTCAGGCGTTGCTATCGTTTCAGGTGATGCTGCCGCAGCAGGAAACTACTAACAACAAAAATAGCTTACTAGCAGGGAATTTTATGGAAACGCGGCGCGACGAACGAATCGGCAGACTGGCTCAGGCATTAAAGAAAACCGATAAACTCCATCTTAAAGACGCCGCACAGCTACTCGGCGTATCGGAGATGACCGTGCGCCGCGATCTGAATGCAGATTCCACCAGCGTCATGCTGCTCGGTGGTTACGTTGTCAGTGACCTGAAGAATAACGGCACCACTCACTATTTTGTTTCCGACCAACAGACCAAGCACGTAAAAGAAAAGCAGGCTATCGGTGTCGCCGCCTCCCATCTGGTCGAGGTAAACGATACCGTTTTTTTCGATTGTGGCACCACCATTCCCTTCATCATTGATGCGATATCTGATGAGCTGCCTTTTACCGCGATCTGCTACTCTCTGAACACCTTTTTAGCACTACAGGAAAAAAAGGCGTGTAGAGTGATTTTATGTGGCGGGGAATACCATCCAGATAATGCGATCTTCACCCCGCTCAACCAGCGCAGCGAACTGGACAACATCTGCCCGAATAAAGCGTTTATTTCTGCGGCGGGTATTGAGCTTAACGCGGGAGCAACCTGCTTTAACTTTGCCGAACTGGGCATGAAACAGCGCGCGATGGCGACCGCACAGCGAATTATTATTGTGGCAGATAGCAGCAAGTTCGGTCAGATAAAACGCGCCTGCATTGGCCCGATGACGCTGTTTGATACGGTCATTTCCAACAGCGCCCCGGACGAACAGTACCTACGCTATTTCTCCAACAACGGCATTCAGTTAATTCACTCAGGGGATTAACCGAATAACCCACCGAACCACTGCTGCACCTTCATCATCACCGAATCCCAGAGGCGGCTAAAGAAACCGGCCTCGGGGATATCATCCATCGCGACCAGTTGGCGTTGTCCGATGCTTTTTCCGTCCAGTTGAAAATCGATGGTACCGACCACCTGATTCTTGGTAAGCGGTGCAGAAAGCTGCGATTGATTCAGCGTGAAACTGGCTTTTAGATTCTTCATCTGCCCTTTGGGGATGGTCAGCGCGGCATCCTGCGCCACGCCCAACCGTGCCTCTTTCTGCGTGCCAAACCACACCCGTTGCGTAGTAAAAGGCGCATCCGCCTTGATTGGGGTTACCGTTTCAAAAAAGCGGAAGCCCCATGTGAGCAGTTTTTCGCTTTCACGAAAACGAATGGCATCCGTTTGCGCCCCTAGCACCACAGAAATCAGGCGCATATTACCTTCCGTTGCCGAGGCCACCAGATTGTGTCCCGCCCCGTTGGTATGGCCTGTTTTTACGCCGTCCACATTCAGATTGGTGCTCCATAACAGGCGGTTGCGGTTAGGCTGACGAATGTTATTGAAGGTGAACTCTTTTTCCTTGTGCAACGCGTACTCTTCTGGCACGTCTCGGATCAGCGCCTGCCCTAACAGCGCCATATCGCGCGCGGTGCTGTACTGCCCTACCGCATCGAGGCCATGCACGGTAAGGAAATGCGTATTCGTCAGGTTAAGTGCTTTCGCATAATTGTTCATCAGGCTGACAAACGCATCCTGACTGCCCGCTACGTAGTCTGCTAGTGCGATGCTGGCATCATTACCTGACTGAATGACAATGCCTTTATTTAACTCAGAAACGGGGATGCGATCGCCCGGCTTAAGGAACATCAGTGACGATCCACGCAGTGCTGGATTACCGGTTGCCCAGGCATCTTTTCCGACGGTCACTTCATCCGTCGGGCGAATTTTACCGGATTTTATCGCCTGCCCAATCACATAACTCGCCATGATTTTGGTCAGGCTGGCAGGATCAAGGCGTTCATCGGCGTTGCTCTCCGCCAGCACTTTACCGCTGGCGTGATCCATCAGGATAAAGGCTTTGGCGTCAATCTGCGGCACCGCAGGCAACTGTTCCGCATAGGTAAATGGCGCCAAGCCAACAAGCAATACTGTACCTACAGAGAAAGACGTGAGTCTGGTCAGGAAAGGGGTTGTTTTCATGAGTTCGCCGCAATGTCCATCAGTCGTTAAAAATTCTTAATTTTCAATATGTTTTGAAAACTTTAGTAACATATAAAGGTAACGCGTCATCCCTGAGATGAAAACCGTTCATTCTGTAAAGATAGTCAAAGATATGAAAGCTTCTAAAAAAATGCAGATAAAAAAGGGACTTAGGAAGGAGTAAGGAATATCTGAAAATACAGACGGCGAGGCCATCAAAAAAATAGCAACTGGCACGAGGAACCATAGCCGTTCAATATTGCCTCGTGCCTCGTATGAAAATACCCTCAGCGGCGTTCGCGCTTATCTGCACGTTTTGATAACCAATCACCTAAGGTCTGTACCACCTGCACCAAAATAACCAGCGCAATCACGGTAATCACCATGACCTCAGTTTCGTATCGGTAATAACCGAAACGGATCGCCAAGTCACCCACGCCACCACCGCCGACAATGCCCGCCATCGCTGAATAGCCGATGAGACTTACCAACGTAATTGTCAGGCCACGCAGTAGTCCCGCTTTTGCCTCTGGCAACAGCACAGTGCCGATAATACGCATTGGGCTAGCGCCGAACGCTTCAGCCGCTTCCACGATGCCGGGATCAATTTCACGCAGTGCGCTATCCACCAGACGAGCATAGAATGCGATCGCCGCGACCGACATCGGCACTGCCGCAGCCACTGGACCAATGGTATTGCCCAACAAAATCTGCGTAAGCGGCAGCAGTAGCACCAGCAGAATAACGAAGGGAATAGAACGAATGATATTCACCAACACCGTGCCAAACAGATAGACGGCGCGGTTTTGCCAGAACAGATTCTTGTCCGTAACGTAAATCAGCAGCCCCAGCGGTAAACCACCGATCACGGCAAACAGCGTGGAGATCCCTACCATCTGGAACGTTTCACCGAACGCTGCGACCAGATCAATCCATAAATCAGCCATGTAACACCTCCACATTCGCCGTTCTTATCTGAATATGCTCCACCGCTTGCGCCACTTTTCCAGGATCGGATGGATGGGTCAATAGTGCCACGAGGATACCTAACGCACGGTTACCGATGTATTCGATCTTACCGTGCAGGATATTGACGGATACGCCGAAGCGCGTCGCAACGTCCGACAGCACGGGTTGCTCCGCCGATTCACCAACAAACAGAATCTTCAATAATGTGCCTTGCAAATCCACCAACAAACGTGGCGGCAACGCGAGATCCAGCGTATGGGACACCAGTTGACGCGTAAAGGCGTGCTGCGGCGTAGCAAAGATATCGAAAACATCGCCCTCTTCCACAACCCGACCGCCCGTCATCACCGCTACCCGATCGCAGACGGCCTTAATCACGCTCATCTCATGAGAAATCAGCACGATGGTAATACCCAGTTTCTCATTAATCTCTTTCAGTAACGCCAAAATCGCGGCGGAGGTTTCCAAATCGAGCGCCGAGGTTGGCTCATCACACAGCAAAACTTCGGGATCGTTGGCAATCGCTCTGGCGATGCCCACACGCTGTTTCTGACCACCGCTGAGCTGCGCCGGATACGCTGACGCTTTATCCGCCAGTCCGACCAGATTCAGAATTTCCGGCACGCGCACAGTAATTTCCGCGTTGGATTTCCCGGCGGCTTTCAGGCTGAACGCGACGTTTTCTGTCACGGTACGCGTCTGCATCAAATTAAAATGCTGAAAGATCATACCGATTTTTTGCCGCTGCTCCCGCAACGGCTGCCCCGCTAATTCGCTGATGAGCACATCGTTGATGCGCACACGACCTGACGTCGGACGCTGCAAGAGATTAATGGTTCTCAGCAGGGTACTTTTCCCCGCGCCGCTGGTGCCGACAATGCCGTAAATGTCTCCGCGCTGGATGTGCAGCGATACGTTATCTACCGCACGATTTTCTGGTTGCTTCCCGTGTGAGAAGTCAACGCTTACCTCTTCTAACTGGATCATTATCCGCAAACTCCTGACCAGAGCGGAAAAGAAGAAAGCCGGTCATAGACCGGCCAAATGGTATGTTGTACAACCTGAAGCTTTACTGTGCAGGCGCTGGCGTTTTCGCCTGCATCCACTCAGGCTTTTGGAACTGGCTATACATCAATGCCGGATCGTTGATCACCGCAGCATACGCAGGTGATTCAACAATCGCTTTGGTATCTTTAACAAATGGCTTATCGAGATCGTCAGTACGCACAGCAATAATATTTTTCAGGTTCTCATCCAGCGTTTCCAGCTTGATGGCCGACGACAGTTTCATACCGGATGCCAGCGCAAAATTACCGTTCACCAGCGATGCCGTCACACTATCCAGCGTACGCGGCAGTTGTGCCGCCTCCATCGGTTTGAAAACCAGCCCACGTGGGTTCTCAAGAATATCTTTCTCAGACGCTTTGGTTGGATCGATATCAGCCTTAATCGTAATCAGCCCCATCGATTGCAGGAAACGTAGACCACGCGCCAGATTGGTGGCGTCATTAGAGAGCGTGACCACGTCTCCTTTTTTCAGCTCATCCAGCGATTTGATTTTCTTCGAGTAGAAGCCCATGCTGGCCGTCGGTACGATGATCAGCGGCGAAATTTTTAACCCTTTATCGGCGGCAAATTTTTCTAAATAGAGCGTATGCTGGAAAAGGTTGGCATCGATGCTACCGTTGGCCAACGCCAAATTGGGCTGAACGTAATCACTGAATTCACGCACCACGACCTTGTAGCCTTTTTTCACCAGCTCAGGTTTGATCGCCAGATTCACCATGTCGCCATACGGCCCCGGAGCCACGCCAAAGGTGATCGTCTGCGGATCGCTGTTAGCCATCGCCAACTGCATGCCCGCGGCAAGCAGGGTGATCCCCAGAGCGGCACGAACAGAATGCGTCAATTTCATTGTGTAACTTTCCTGTCTGAATGTAACTTGCTGTCATTATTAAGAATGACAAGTTAAATCATAAAGACTAAAAAGGCATATCATTATTCTCATCGGCGGTCGCGGATAGCCGTGCATGACTTAACGAAGAAAGAGGTAGATATGGTAACGATTTGGGGTCGTGATAATTCGACCAACGTAAAGAAAGTCTTGTGGTGTGCAGAAGAACTTGCGCTGCCTTATCAACATATTGCGGCTGGCGGACAATTTGGTCGTAACCAGGATGCTGATTATCTGACGATGAACCCTAATGGTCTTATCCCCTGCTTGCAGGACGACGAACTAGTACTGTGGGAATCTAATACCATCGTGCGTTATTTAGCAGCGCAATACGGTCAAGATTCGCTGTACTTTGCCGATGCAGGCAAGCGAGCAGGTGCCGAAAAATGGATGGACTGGACGAGTTCGCTTGCGTCTTCTTTCGGTCCGGTGTTCATTAATATGGTACGCATCGCGCCAGAAAAACGCGATATGGCGTTGATACAGAAAGGCATCGTTGAGTGCGAACGGCTGTTCGGTATTGTCGATGCCGTTCTGGCTAATCAGCCGTGGCTATCCGGCGATCGGTTTGGCGTTGGCGATATTCCGCTAGGCTGCGTTGTCTACGGCTGGCTGAATATGCCAATTGAACGGCAGGCACATCCTCATCTGGAACGCTGGTATCAGCAACTCACCGAACGCCCGGCTTATCAAAAACACGTTATGATCCCGCTGTCTTAAGTGAAACAGGCACCGTGAGGTGCCTGATTACTTACTCCAATCCGACTTTCAGCAACTTGCCGTTATCGTGATCGGTCAGCAAATAGAGATAGCCGTCAGGCCCCAACCTTACATCGCGGATGCGTTCACCGCGATCGCCCAGCAAACGCTCTTGTGAGGTGACCTTGTTACCATCAAGCGTCAGGCGAATCAGGTTCTTCTCCGCTAGAGCACCGATGAAAACCGAATTCTTCCATTGAGGAAAACGATCGCTGTTATAGAATGCCATTCCGCTGATGCCCGGTGATTTTTCCCAGTAAAAATCAGGGTTAACCATCCCTGCGATCTCTTTTCCTTTCGCTTCTGGAATTTTCAACCCGGAATAGTTAATGCCGTGTGTCGCAATCGGCCAGCCGTAATTGGCGCCCGCTTTAGGGATGTTGATTTCATCGCCGCCTTTCGGACCATGCTCATTTTCCCACAGTACGCCAGACCACGGATTAATCGCTAACCCCTGTGGATTGCGGTGCCCGTAAGACCAGATCTCCGGCCGTGCGTTAGGCGTATTCACAAACGGGTTATCGGACGGCACCTTGCCATCCGCCGTCAGGCGAACAATCTTGCCTTGTAGCTTATCCAAATCCTGTGCGGTCGGGCGCTCGTTGTTTTCGCCCAGTGCAATAAACAGATGCCCTTGTTGATCAAAGGCCAGTTTGCCGCCGAAATGGTTACCCGTCGACAGCTTCGGTTCCTGACGGAAGAAGACCGTGAAATTTTCTAATCGCTTATTATCTGCGGAAAGTTTGCCATAACCGACAGCGGTGCCTGCTTTACCATCACTTCCTTCTTCGGCAAAACTCAGGTAGATGCGCCGATTTTGCGCGAATTCCGGTGATAGCGCGACTTCCAGTAATCCACCCTGTGATTTCGCAAAAACCTTCGGTACACCCGTTATCGGTGCAGACAGCACGCTGCCCGCTTTCCATAAGCGTAAATTCCCAGCACGTTCTGTAATCAGAATCCCCTGTTCTTCCGGTAAAAACGCTAATGACCATGGGTGATCCAACTTATCCTGCAATTCCGTCACCTTTGGTTCCGCTGCCAATAGCTGGCTGGAAAATAGCAGCGTTGCGCTAAGCAGCCAGTGCGGCGCCACAGAAAATCGTTTTAACACGGTGTGTGAAGCAGAATTACGGGGCATCAAGCAAGCGGGCATAGCGTTGTCTCCATCCAACAAAAGTCCTGTAAATTTAGGTGGCAGGCGATGTTTGTGCAAAAAAACGGAGCAAGGTTTACATTTATTGAAGAAATTCAGAAGGGCCAGACGCTAAAGCAGCGGAAATGAATAAGTTAGATTATCTCGGCTGAATCATCCTGATTTTGTTTTCATCCCACGACGACATCACATTCTTGTACAACCACATAGGCTGCACGTTATCAAACGACTCTTCGACGACATCTAAGGAAGCCATCCGGCGTCACCTCACCAAGAAATGTCAGCGTCGTCGTTGAATTATCGAAAAAGTAAGCACGATGACAGAGCTTAATCATCTCAGAAAGCACTGCCAAGCTACGCTGATAACGACTAAAAATTTTTTCCTCTGGCACACTGTGTCCACCTAATGCAACACGCTGAGTAACTCGCTCCCCGTTGAGTGCTGGGTCTGATGTACAAACGTAGTAGAGGTAGGGTTTATCGCCGTTTTTTCTCGCCAACGTTACAAACTCAAGATGACTTTTGTGACTCATCACTGATTCATAGGTAAAAGAAAGTCGATCGCGAATCCAGTCCTCTCTCAGACCTAAAGAAATCTTCTGCGCCAGTCTGGCAGCAGATTCATCAGGCAACAGCGTCTTATCAATTTTTCCGCTCAGTAATGCCGGTAGATCAATGTGTTTTGCAATATCATCGGGGTTAAGGTATTGCCCCAGAGGAACCGCATACGTTTCTCGCAGTTCTTTCGTCAGTGTCGTTTTACCCGACCCATTCGGGCCTGCAACCAATCTCAAGCTCGGCAAAGTAGTTCCCTAAGCTTGAGAGGCGGCTGACCGTTTACAGGTTTAATTTCCGAGAGCGTGCCATCAGGGGCTTGGCTGACCAGTCGCCCATCCTTGATATAAGCGATTGATACCCCGGAATCTAACGCTTCTTTAATCGCCTGCTTTGAGGCACGGACGCCGACCTGCATCAAGGTTCGATTATCATCAATTTTGCTTTTGCGCTGGTGCTTTCGCACAACTTTAATTCGCTGCATCATCATGCCTCCTGAATCATGGTAATGATGAAAAAGTATACCATAACGTTCTACGCACATTTGTTATTTAGCGCCTCTTTGCGAAGCGCCTTCCACGAAAACGCCCCCCTAATAGCGATAAAATGCTGAGTTTTACACCACTGACTGTAAGGACAATCAACTATGGTGTAGAATCCTCCGGTTTTTATTTTCTGTTTATTTTGTGAGCGAATAATATGCAACAACCACGTATCGGCTTTGTTTCCCTCGGTTGCCCGAAAAACCTCGTCGACTCCGAGAGGATTCTGACCGAACTGCGTACTGAAGGTTATCAGGTCGTGCCACGTTATGACGACGCTGAACTGGTGATCGTCAATACCTGTGGTTTTATTGACAGCGCCGTACAAGAGTCGCTGGAAGCCATCGGCGAAGCGTTGAATGAGAACGGTAAAGTCATCGTAACTGGCTGTTTGGGTGCCAAAGAAAATCAAATACGCGAAGTGCACCCCAAAGTTCTGGAAATTACCGGTCCGCACAGCTATGAGCAAGTGCTGTCACACGTGCATCAATATGTCCCAAAACCGACGCACAATCCGTTTACCAGTTTAGTTCCCGAGCAGGGCGTAAAACTCACGCCGCGTCATTACGCGTACCTGAAAATTTCAGAAGGCTGTAACCACCGTTGTACGTTCTGCATCATTCCTTCTATGCGTGGCGATCTCGATAGCCGTCCAATTGGTTCGGTGCTGGATGAGGCGAAACGTTTGGTTGATGCCGGCGTAAAAGAACTGCTGGTGATTTCTCAGGATACGTCGGCGTACGGTGCAGATGTGAAGCAACGCACTGGCTTTTGGAACGGGCAACCGGTCAAAACCAGCATGGTCAGCCTGTGTGAACAACTGGCGTCGTTAGGCGTGTGGGTGCGTCTGCACTACGTCTACCCTTACCCGCACGTAGACGATGTGATCCCATTAATGGCTGAAGGCAAAATCCTGCCTTATCTGGACATCCCGCTCCAGCACGCCAGTCCGAAAATTCTAAAACTGATGAAACGCCCGGGAGCGGTAGAAAGAACGCTGGAACGCATTAAGCGCTGGCGTGAAATCTGCCCAGACTTAACGCTGCGTTCGACCTTTATTGTCGGCTTCCCTGGCGAAACGGAAGAAGATTTCCAGATGCTGCTCGATTTCCTACAGGAAGCCAAACTCGACCGCGTGGGCTGTTTCAAATTCAGCCCAGTCGAGGGTGCGTCGGCAAATGCATTGCCCGATCAGGTGCCGGAAGACGTTAAAGAAGAACGTTTCCACCGCTTCATGCAATTGCAGCAGGCGATCTCCACCCAACGTTTGCAGGACAAAATTGGTCGTGAAGTGCTGGTGCTGATCGACGAAATCGATGAAGAAGGTGCAATTGGCCGCAGCATGGCCGATGCCCCTGAAATTGACGGCGCAGTTTACCTGAACGGCGAAACTGACGTGAAAGTCGGTGACATCGTCAAAGTAAAAATCGAGCATGCAGACGAATACGATCTGTGGGGTAGCCGAGTTTAACGCGTCCATTACGCCTATACTGATCGTTTAAAGATCGAGATACACGGGGCGACCACAGGGGTGAGGCCTCCCTGCGGGAACCTCCCCCTGTGTTTCCCCTAACAACGGGCTAAGTAACCAGTATTATCCATCACGCCAGCTTTTCTGCCCGAAAGGCTGGCGTTTTATTTTCACACCATCGCCCTCCGAACGCTGAAAATTCAATCAATAAACCACCCGTTTCTCGCCTGCGTCTTGCGTCCCCCTGTCAGGTAAAGTAGCCTTGGGACATGATGAGTCTATTCGCCTTACCCGAGGCATAAGCATGTGGAAACGCCTGACATTCGGTTTGTTAGCCCTCATTGGCGTACTGCTGCTCTCTGCTTTTGCGCTCGATCGCTGGATCAGTTGGAAAACCGCGCCTTTTATTTATGATGAACTTCAGACCTTGCCGAAGCGCCAGGTCGGCGTGGTGCTGGGAACAGCAAAATACTACCGTACCGGCGTGCTCAATCAGTATTACCTATTCCGCATGCAAGGAACGATTAACGCTTATAACAGCGGTAAGGTCAGCTATCTGTTATTAAGTGGTGATAACGCGCTGCAAAGTTATAATGAACCGATGACGATGCGCCGCGATTTGATCTCTGCTGGCGTTCCGCCTTCAGATATTGTGCTGGACTACGCGGGGTTCCGCACGCTGGACTCCATCGTCAGAACGCGCAAAGTATTTGATACCAACGATTTCACCATCATCACCCAGCGTTTTCACTGTGAACGTGCATTATTCATCGCGTTGCACCTCGGCATTCAGGCACAGTGTTACGCCGTGCCTTCCCCCAAAAATATGATGACCGTGCGAATTCGTGAATTTGGTGCGCGTCTGGGCGCACTGTTCGATCTGTATATTCTCAAACGCGAGCCACGTTTTTTAGGACCACAGGTACCGATTCCAGCAGAGCATAAGATTCCAGAAGATGCGCCAGACTACCCTGCCGTTCTGCCGGAACAGGTATTCACTCCACCAGTGAGTCAGGCTAAACCTGACCAACTGATGAGAACTGCACCAGCCCCCAAGCAGCAGGACGAGAAGACCACACCGTAACGTATTCCCTACGCCGTTTTCCCTAGTGCATTGGTGAGTTTACGCCATAACCATTCAAGCGGCCCTTGACGGAAATAACGTAACCAGTAGTGGGAAAAGACCAAATTGACGGCCCAGATAGCAGGAACCAGTGCCAGCAGTTGCAGGCGGCTAAAGGCCATAAACAGGCCCAGTTGGTTAAACAGCGCCACGCAAATCAGCGTCTGCAACAAATAGTTGGTTAACGCCATACGCCCGATATCCGTAATCCAATACGTTATTCGCCATTGACACAGTGTGGCCCAAAAACCATAACACAGCGCAAGATACCCTACCGCCTGCACTGGTGAACTCAGCTCACGCGGAATCTGCAATAACAAGCCGCTCCAGCGATATTCCCAACCCACCAGCCACTGACCCACTACGCCAATACTGTTAATTGCCACGCCCAGCGGAATCAGCCATAGGGCAACCTTGCGATAGTGGGCGGTACTGAACTCACCTTTCAGCCAGCCGCTGCGCATCAATCCGGCCCCCAACAACATCGTTCCCGCTAATACCCAAGCATATTGCATCCCCAACGACAAAAGGCTTTCCGTTAAGAGATCAAAACGATTTTTCCATGCTTCGGGCCCACCTAATGTCCGCCAGTAAGTTTCATAGGTGATATCCGCCACGCTTGGCAACCAGAATCGCCCCGGTTGCAGCGTCAAGATATGGTTCAACACAAACAGGACGACAATTTCCACCATATAGAGAAGCGAGCCCATGATAATGAGTTGTCGACTACTCGTCGCATGACTAATGATGTGGTAACACACCAGCCCGATCAGGGCATAGTCAAACAGAATATCGCCATCCCACAGAAAAATGGCATGAATAAAACCGATGACTAGCAACCAAAATAGCCGTGCGTGTATCCAACGGCATCCCCGAGATAACAGCAGTTGCAACCCGGCACCAAAAAGAAGAGAAAACAGCGTCAGAAATTTCACCTGAGCAAGCAAATCCATCGCGGCCCATGCCAAAGCGTCAGATAACGCAGGCTTTCCCTGCCAGGCGGGATTTAGGTATGCGGCATGGGGCAAACCAAACGCCGTAATATTCAGCAATAAAATGCCTAAAATGGCGACGCCGCGTGCAAAATCCAGCGTAACGATCCGTGAAGAAGCGGAATGTGATGACGATAGTGAATGAGAAGGCATACAAATTACATTTTAAAATCATCGAAGTAGCGATTGTATGCACAAATAGAGAAAAAGCGAAGAGACTTGCTGATTTGGCAGCGCTCCATTTGGCGATGACAGCATGTTATTTGCTTCATCATCGCCAATAAGGGCGAGCTTAATTATGGTGGCGTACCGCGCGTAAAAATTCCTGACGCGTGTTCTGACTGGATTTAAACAACCCGCCGAGCGATGTCGTGGTCGTGGCACTGGTCGCATCTCGAATACCACGCGCCTTCACGCAGTAGTGCACAGCATCAATCGAGACGGCAACGTTGTTTGTTCCCAACAGCGTTTGCAGCGCGACCAAAATCTGCTGCGTCAAACGCTCCTGCACCTGAGGGCGCTGCGAGAAAAATTGGACGATGCGGTTAAGCTTCGATAACCCGATGACGCCATCTTTCGGAATATAGGCGACCGTCGCTTTCCCATCGATCGTCACGAAATGGTGTTCACAGGTGCTGGTCAGCGTGATATCCCGCACGGTAACCATTTCATCGACCTTCATTTTGTTTTCAATGATGGTGATTTTAGGGAAGTTGGCGTAATCCAAACCGGAGAATATTTCATCAACGTACATTTTGGCGATGCGCGTCGGTGTTTCAGCCAGGCTGTCATCGCTCAGATCGAGACTCAACAAATTCATAATTTCCGTCATATGCTCGGCAATACGTTGCTTACGCGTATCCCGATCCAACAACGCCCCGCGCAGCGGCGTTTCCAGACCGCGTGCCAGCAGCGCTTCGTGCACCATAACGGCTTCTTTACTTAGTGATGACATTATTATTCTCCTGCAGGTGTAACTCTATCTATCGAGGTCTTAGTCAGACCCTAGTGCCGTCAACACTCTAGTTGAGAGAGTAACGATTATCCAGCGATTGTATGTCATGATTGTTGAAATAGATTCAAGTTATCAAACACGGCGGATGTGTCTGTGCGCAGTAACGGGGGTCAAAGAATACGTACAGAAAAACGACTATTTAGCGATAAATAAAAAAGCACTGAGAAAATACGCTCAGTGCTTTTAACGATAAATCGCCTGACTTTTGCAGCTGTCACGCTTCCGACGCCGTTTGTCATGACATGATCAGAAGGTTTCCCAGTTGTCGTTAGCGTTGCCTTTCTTACCGCCAGCGGCTGCGGCTGCGAGTAACATCGGCTTCTGCGCAGTTGGCGCTTTCTCTGCCAAACGTTGCTGAGGACGACGATGTCCATCTGTTGCAGACAGTTGGAACACCGATACGGCTTCGGTCAACTGACGAGCCTGATCTTCCAGCGACGCCGCGGCCGCCGCAGATTCCTGTACCAGTGCGGAGTTCTGCTGCGTGACGCCATCCATCTCGGTAACCGCCTGACCAATCTGGGTAATACCGCGGCTCTGTTCATCCGACGCCGAGGCAATTTCCCCCATCAGATCGTTCACACGAGTAATTGCGGAAATGATGGAATCCATCGCTTCACCCGTTTGTGTGACCTGATTTGATCCCATATTGACGCGTTGAACTGATTCTGTAATCAGGCTTTCAATTTCTTTCGCCGCCTGAGCACTGCGCTGTGCCAGATTACGAACTTCACCCGCAACCACCGCAAAACCACGACCTTGTTCACCGGCTCTGGCGGCTTCTACCGCCGCATTCAGCGCCAGAATGTTGGTCTGGAAAGCGATGCCGTTAATCACGCTGGTGATGTCAGCTATTTTCTTCGAACTTGTTGTAATACTCGCCATCGTCGCCATCACATCTGCGGTGACGTCTCCGCCCTTCTTCGCTGCAACGGAGGCCTCCTGCGCCAGCTTCGTCGCCTGATGGACGTTATCGGCATTCTGTTTCACCGTCGCGCTCAATTCTTCCATACTGGCCGCCGTCTGCTCCAGAGCGGCCGCCTGCTGTTCGGTGCGAGCGGACAGGTCGTTGTTACCGCTTTTAATTTCGCTTGAGCCCTGATGAATCGATGCTGAACTGTCGCGGATAATGGAAACGGTATTAACCAGACTTCCCTGCATCTCTTTCAGGTAAGGAATCAGCTGTCCCGCACAGTTGCGACCAAACTCGTCAATCGGGTGGCCAAGCTGTCCGGCAGCCAGCACCTGAAAATACCCTTTGATCATATTCAACGGCTTGACCAGATAGTGAACCAGATAGCGATCCGTCAACAACAGGATGAACAACCCAAGAATCGCAGCACCCAGCAGGATATAGTTACTCCAGTCAACCAGACCGTAGACCTCTCTCATTGACGTCTCTGACGATGAAATAATCGCTGTCTGATATTTATCCATGTTACTGCCAAACGCCACGCTCAACGGCGGGTATGCTGTACGGAAAAGTTGACGGAATTCCTCCTGACGGTTCTCACGCGCAGCGTTCAGCATCGGCGTCAACCCGTTATCCAGCAGGCGAGTCCACGCGGCGATCATGTTGTCTGCCGTTTCTTTATCAACACCGACATGCCCAACCGCTTTAAACGCAGCCAGTTGATCTGACGTATTTTTAAATGCCGTAGTCGCGGACGTAAATACTTTCTCTGCTTCCGCTGTTTCGCCAGTTTGCTGGAAATCCATCGAACGCAACAAACGAGTAACCGTACGAAAATACTGGTCATTGCCTTTTACCAGCATCTCTACGTTCTTACGCTGAGTTTCACCGGATTCCAATAACTTGGTCATGCTGCTTAATGAAGTGGAAGTAAAGAAAGAAGCTCCACCCCATACAATCAGAAACAGCCCCAATATTGTTAAAAGCATTGCCCTGATGGTGATATTTTTTAAAAAGTTCACAGAAAACTCCTATAAATTATCTGGCGATTTTCCTCTGCGCTTTCTGCAACATGGCTGCACATTTTTAATTGGAAATACGCCGGGTGTTACGTCATTTAATGAAGAGCAGAGGCTCTCATTAGTTAGAGTTATTTTCCTTTAATGACAAAAAGATACTCTTCCTTACAATAACGATAAGATGTTCCTACCATTCATCATCATTATCGGCACTTTGGGCAGGCACTTTACGCTTTCGCATCAACAAATGCGATCAAAAAAAAGAATGATGATAGTTTTTGGCTATTGCTTGGTTACAATCATTTACTTATACATTTAACTGTTTATTTTAATTATCTATTTATTTCCCCTCCCTAACTGTTTTATCAGTGGGAAATATGATTTTATTTTTCTGTGATTATTCTTATTTTCTCATTCTGCTCTCTTTCTTAGAAAATATGTCCTTCTTCGCGGCAATCATTGCTTGCGGTGCTATTAATTTAGGCCGCGATCATTTTATCGCTTTCTTCTCTTTCTCCCCCCAGATATTAATCCTGATGATAATTACGGCCGTCATTTTCATCATTCAGGACACATTTCCCTCCGCAGGGTCTGCGTTGTTTTACATCAGCATGGTGTAAGCCAGTTGCGAAATGCATAGCTTACCGCTACACTTCACAAAAAATGAATAATAAGATAATAGTTCATTACAAAAAGAGAAAGACATGGATTTGACCCAGCTCCGTATGTTCTGTCTTGTTGCCGAAACAGGCTCCGTCGCGCGTGCCGCAGAGCAACTTCATCGGGTGCCTTCAAATCTGACTACGCGGCTACGTCAGTTAGAGCTGGAGTTGGGCACCGATCTGTTTATCCGTGAGAAACAGCGTTTGCGTCTGTCGCCGATTGGTCACAATTTTTTATGTTATGCACAACGCATTCTCGCGCTCAGCGAGGAAGCGATTAGCATGACGCGCACTGGCGAGCCCGCGGGTAATTTCGCGTTAGGATCGACAGAAAGCACTGCGGCGACCCGCTTACCCACACTATTAGCGGCTTACCACCAACGTTACCCCAATGTCTCTTTATCTCTGAATACTGGAACATCAGGGGAGATTATCGAGCGTGTGCGGGCGGGAACATTGGCAGCAGCGCTAGTCGATGGTCCTGTTGTCTATGATGAGCTAAATGGGTGTGCATGTTTTACGGAGCGACTCGTGCTGATATCCGACCCTGCGCACTCACCGATTGCCCATGCACGGGATGCCAGCCAGGATACGCTGTTTGCCTTTCGTCCTAGCTGTTCTTACAGAAAGATCCTCGAAAACTGGTTCAAACAAGATGGCGTTGTGCCCGGTACGATCATAGAAATTCACTCATACCATGCCATGCTTGCCTGTGTGGCCAGCGGAGCCGGATTGGCCATACTCCCCTATGCCGTCCTTGAATCACTGCCCGCCGTCGCACGCGTTCAGATACATGAATTACCACCCGACATCGCGGCGGTTTCCACCTGGCTGGTATGGCGGCGTGACGCTTTCGGCCCCAACGTTGAAGCGCTTAAAAAGCTTATCATTGAACAGTGCAGCATGATTGAACCACCCGCTCAGCAGGAATAACACCTTATTTTCCCTGAGCAACCCTTTTTACGAGAGCACATTTCACGAGAGCACAACGCAGCGATGAACCCATGCGTCCTCTCATGCAACTTACAACCCATAACCGTATGCTATTAGGAGTCATCACCATGCAAATGATTAAAACCCGCGCTGCCATCGCCTGGGGGCCAAACCAACCACTGTCGGTTGAAGAAGTGGATCTGATGCCACCGCAGAAAGGTGAAGTGTTGGTGCGCATCGTTGCAACCGGCGTATGCCACACTGATGCCTATACGCTATCCGGCAAAGATCCTGAAGGCGTATTCCCGGCCATCCTGGGCCATGAAGGCGGCGGGATTGTAGAAGCCATTGGTGAAGGTGTAACCAGCGTTGCCGTTGGCGATCACGTTATTCCGCTTTACACCCCGGAATGTGGCGAATGTAAATTCTGCCGTTCAGGGAAAACTAACCTGTGTCAGGCTATCCGCTCTACGCAGGGTAAAGGCCTGATGCCAGACGGCACCACGCGTTTTTCCAAAAATGGCCAACCCATCTTCCACTACATGGGAACCTCCACTTTCGCAGAGCACACCGTCGTGCCTGAAATTTCACTGGCGAAAGTGAATAAAGAAGCGCCGCTGGAAGAAGTCTGCCTACTGGGCTGCGGCGTAACCACCGGTATGGGTGCCGTGCTGAATACCGCCAAAGTTAAACCTGGCGATACGGTTGCGATTTTCGGTCTCGGCGGCATTGGTTTGTCAGCCATTATCGGCGCGCAAATGGCGGGTGCCGGACGCATCATCGGTATCGATCTCAACACCAGCAAATTCGATCTGGCACGCAAACTGGGTGCTACCGACCTGATCAACCCGAAAGATTACGATAAGCCCATTCAGGATGTCATTGTTGAGCTGACTGATGGCGGCGTGGACTTCTCCTTCGAATGTATTGGTAACGTTAACGTCATGCGTTCCGCGTTAGAGTGCTGTCATAAAGGCTGGGGTGAATCCATCATCATCGGTGTCGCTGGCGCAGGCGAAGAGATCGCAACCCGTCCATTCCAACTGGTAACGGGTCGTGTATGGCGCGGTTCTGCTTTTGGTGGGGTGAAAGGACGCAGCCAACTGCCGGGCATTGTCGATCGTTACCTGAAAGGCGAATTCCCGCTGAATGACTTCATCACCCACACCATGGGGCTGGACGACATCAACACCGCATTCGATTTAATGCATGAAGGCAAATCGATTCGCACCGTGATTCATTTCGATTAATCGCGCCACTGTCAGGAATAAAAAGGAGGCTGTACAGCGATGAACGCATCACTGGAACTGCTGGAAGAACACCGTATGTTTGGCGGCTGGCAACAGCGCTACCGCCATGTGTCAGAGGCGCTGAACACCGCAATGACGTTCAGCATTTATCTGCCACCGACACAGGATGACACCCCGCCGCCCGTACTTTACTGGCTGTCTGGGTTAACCTGCAACGACGAGAACTTTACGACGAAAGCTGGCGCACAGCGCGTTGCCGCCGAACTGGGTCTGGTGCTGGTGATGCCGGACACCAGCCCGCGCGGCGATGGCGTAGCAGACGATGCTGGGTACGATCTGGGTCAAGGTGCGGGATTCTATGTGAATGCCACGCAAGCACCTTGGGCGGCACATTATCGGATGTATGACTACATCAGTACGGAATTACCAGCGCTGGTTCAGCAACATTTTAACGTCAATAATCGCCAGTCCATCAGTGGACATTCGATGGGCGGGCACGGCGCACTGATGCTGGCGTTGCGCAACCCTGAGCAATTTTGCTCGGCATCGGCGTTCGCGCCGATCGTTAACCCAAGCCAGGTTCCCTGGGGGCGCAAGGCGCTTACCGCATACCTCGGCGAGGATGAAACGCAGTGGTTGCAGTATGACAGCTGTCATTTGCTGGCAAATAGCCAGAAGACGCTGCCAATACTGGTCGATCAGGGCGATTGCGATCAGTTCCTGCCCGACCAATTACAACCAGCGAAACTGGAAGAATTGGCAAGCCAGTACGCATGGCCGCTCACGCTGCGGACACAGTCCGGCTATGATCACAGCTATTTCTTCATCGCCAGTTTCATCGAAGATCACCTGCGCTTCCACGCTCAGTATCTGTTTGAAGAATAGTTGTTCGCACGATAGCTGTGCGAATAATGGTGCTATGCTTATCTCGTTGAGAACCGCGCTCAGGTACACTCTGAGCGCGGTTTCTCTTCGCTGTTAGAACGCAATCGCAAAAAAATACGATCACACACCTGCCCCGTGCTGAATGACGGAACCAAGATAAACAAAAAGGAGAAATGGATGATACGCGTTCATCACCTCGAAAAATCCCGTTCGACTCGTGTCACCTGGCTGCTAGAAGAGCTGGGTGTTGACTATGAAATTGTTCGCTACACGCGCGACCCAAAAACGTTTAGCGCTCCGGCCGCCCTCAAACAGGTTCACCCGCTAGGGAAATCGCCAGTGATTACCGATGGCGAACTGACGGTTGCCGAATCTGGAGCCATTGTGGAATACCTGATTGAGACTTACGGCAACGGTAAGCTCCGTCCACAGAGCGGGCAAGCGTTGCTGGATTATCGCTTCTGGCTGCATTTTGCTGAAGGTTCGCTTATGCCACTGCTGGTGATGCGTTTGGTGTTGGCGAAGACAGAGTCCGCACCGATGCCGTTCTTCATTCGGCCCATAGCACGCAAAATTGTACAAAGTATTGAGCAGGCCTTTATTGTTCCACGTCTCACCACGCAACTTCAGTTCATCGAACAACATTTGAGTAAACAAGACTGGTTTGCCGGTGAGTCGTTCAGCGGTGCTGATATACAAATGGCAGTACCGCTGGTTTTGGCGAAGACGCGTTTGGATTTCAGCCGTTACCCACATATCAAGCAGTACATTGAGCGAATAGAAAACCAGCCAAGTTTTCAGCAGGCACTCGCTCAAGATTAACGATACGATCGAGACATCGTCTCACTGGCGATGAATGACAAACCGCGCGATGAGCGGCGAAGCAAGAATTCTGTGAGCGTTTACTGATTATTGATGATCTAATAACGATATGCTGCTGTTTAACCCCGATATATTCCAAGCTATAACACAATGTGGTTATAAAGTTCTAAAGATGGTATATCGTCAGGACGCGGTATTGATACGTTGGGAGTGATTAATTTTGCAGAGAAAACGAGTTTCATCAACAGAGTTGTTTTCAGTCGGATACGATGCAGAAAAAAGTCAGTTAGAAGTCGAATTACTCAATGGGAGCATCTATCTCTACAGCGGCGTAGCACGCATGATTTATGAAGAGTTAATGGCAAGCAAAACGAAGTACCGCTACTACGTCAGCTATATCAAAAATTCATTCGCCTACGAGAAAACACAGTAGTTTTTAAAGATACAGAATAGTCTTTAAGAGCGGAGATGACTCTCCGCCTCTTCTCTTCCCATTAGGCTATGCTTCGGTAGCATCAACGGTAGTAAACGCCGCCAGCAAGACCTCTTCATTTAGCGCCAATGGCAGATAGTGGATAGACTCCCCCGTTTGCAAAGTACGGGCAATCACGGCCTGAAGCGCAGCGCGGTCGTGAATATCTACATCCAATTCAGCCAGCGATGTCGGCAAACCAAAAACGTTGAATGCCGCCTTCAACTGGCGCAACGTTTCGCGATCGCCCAACAAGGCAGTCTGCACCAGAATGCCATAGGCTACTTTGGTACCATGCAGGAAACGTTCAGTTTGCGGCAACACTGTCAGGCCGTTATGAACCGCATGCGCCGCCGCTACGCGGGTATATCGCTCACCCAATCCGCCAACCATCCCGCCCCCGGCAATGATCGCATCCACCACATCCAGAAAATCCTGCGTCAACTCGCCACGCTTGACGGCTTCTAATGCCGCTGCACTTTGTTGCAACAATACATTGCGAATATCCAGCGCAGTCTGTAAACCAAGACGGACAGAAAGCGGTAGCGTTTCAGGTTGGGGGCTGAGAACGACAGCCTCATACCACTTCGCCAGCGTATCTCCGACCCCAGCCAGCAGATACTCTACCGGAGCGGCTAGCATAATCCGCGGTTCAACCAGCACCAGATGGTTGGCATCGGTGAAAATTTCAAAGCGTAATGCCTGCCCGGCATCATTATACCAAACGGACAGCGGCGTCCAGGCCGCACAGGTTGCCGCAATGGTAGGAATCGCCACCAGCGGTACGCCGATATGGCGCGCAGCAACCTTCGCGGTATCCAGCACCGCCCCGCCGCCGACGCCAATGACGACCTGACATGCCTCGCCTGCCTGCGCGACCAGTTTTGCCACTTCCCCCTCGCTGCAATGCGCGCCAAACTGAACGCGTCGGGCTGAAGGCGCATCGAACTCAGCGGGTAAATAAGGTCGCGCCGCGGCGATAGCCCGCTCACCGTAGATCCACAGTGCGTTTTTCAATACCTCTGGCGGATAAAACTCCAGCAATTTATCGATCGCGCCAGAGAAAGAGAAGTAGTTGGCGGGCCCCACCTGAACGCGAACGGTTGTTGTGTGCATGTTTGACTATTCCTCGCCGCGCTCTCTTTTGAGCACGGCTCTATTTTATGTTTGCCTGGTAGATGAATCTTCTGCGCTACCCTGTTGATAACGTCATCTTATTCACTTAATTACGGCAGATTAAGAACTTTTTTTCTTAATTTATGCCTTTTCGTTCATAGCCAACATCTTTCAAAGACATGAAGCTGTATTAAATTCTCCGGGATATATGCTACCTTTCTTTTCCGTTATTTCATGACTTTGATCGCCAAGAGCGTTACCGACCATGATGCCTACCCCCCAAAGCCGGCTGGAAATGCGCAACATTTCCATCTCCTTTTCTGGTTTCCACGCCCTCAAACAGGTTAATTTCACTCTGGAAGGGGGATCGATTCATGCCCTGACTGGTGCAAATGGTGCGGGTAAATCCACGCTCATGACGATTTTGTCGGGTGCTTACAATCATTATCAAGGCGATATTCTGATTAACGGCAAACCCGTCGATGTCCATTCGCCACGTGATGCCAAGCGGTACGGTATTCATCTGGTGCAGCAAGAAGTCGATGTCGCGCTGGTTCCCACGCTGTCCGTAGCGGAAAACATTATGCTGGATACGCTAGCGCAGGACGGGCATCTGCTGAGCTGGTCGCAGATATACCGTCAGGCGCAGACGCTGCTCGATCAGCTTGGCGTTCACCTTAATGTTCGTCAACGGCTGGATGCCTGCTCGCTGGCTGAGAAACAGCAAATCCTGCTCGCCCGCGCGTTATCCCACGAATGCCGCTTCCTGATTTTAGATGAACCCACCGCCCCATTGGATCAAGCGGAAAGCGCGCGCCTCTTTCAGGTGGTTCGCCGGTTACAGGCAGAGGGAATGGGTATCGTGTTTATTTCCCACCGTATCCATGAGTTGAGTGAAATCTGCGATACATTGACCGTTCTGCGGGACGGTGAGTTTGTCAGCAGCGGCACGATGCAGGGGCTGAGCGGTGAGGAAATTGTAGAAAGAATGCTGGGGCATCGACTTGACGATATCTTCCCACCGCGCCGCGCCACACCTTCAGGCGACGCGCTGCTTCAGGTCACCGGTTTGCACGACGAAACGCGGCTGCACAATATTTCACTCACGCTGCGCAAAGGGGAAATTCTGGGTATTGCCGGGCTGGCGGGTGCGGGTAAAACCGAGTTGTGTAAAGCGCTGTTCGGCGCAGAACCCTGCCAGATCGTACAGGGAGAATATCGCGGTAAACCCTGGAAGCCGCATTCGCCCCATCAGTCCGTAGAGCAAGGTCTGGCGCTGGTTCCGGAAGAACGGCGTAAAGAAGGCATTTTTATTGATGAATCCGTCACCATGAATCTCAGCATCACCGCCACCGACAGCTTTTCTCGCTGGGGTCTATTCAGCCGAGGCAAAGCGTTGCGCTGGGCGAAAGAGATCGTTGAACAGCTTGCCGTTCGCACCACAGGCCCGGCGCAAAAGCTGGCGCGCCTATCGGGTGGCAACCAGCAAAAAGTGGCCATCGGCAAATGGCTACGGAGCGAAGCACAGGTTCTGATTTTTGATGAACCCACCAAAGGCGTGGATATCAAGGCCAAACAGGATCTGTTCACGCTGATTGACAACCTCGCCCGTCAGGGCAAAGGCATTATTTATGCGTCAGGCGAGTTCTCCGAACTTGTCGGACTCTGCGATCGCATCTGCGTACTATGGGATGGCAGAATTGTCGCAGAGTTGAACGCTGCTGACATTGACGAAGAAACTCTACTTTTATATTCAACTGGAGGAACTCCCGCGTGAGTCACCCACTTTCATCTAACGGGGCGCTCCCCTTCCGTCACCACGTTTTCGAGTTTCTCTATAAGTGGGGCATGCTGATCACGGTTGTCGCGTTGATTGCCCTCTTCGGGCTGGCATCGGACAACTTTCTCGATCCGTATAACATCATCAATATTCTGCGTTCTATCGCCATTGTTACGGTGATTGCGATTGGCGTCTCTATCTCGCTCTCCGTAGGTGGATTCGATCTTTCCGTGGGGTCGACAGCGTCACTGGCCAATGCACTGGTTATTTCACTCTTTGTCTGGCATGGATTCGGCACCACTGGCGCGATTATTCTGACGCTCCTGCTATGTACGCTGGTCGGGCTATTCAACGCCTTTCTCATCGTTGTGCTAAAAATTCCCGATATGCTAGCGACACTCGCCAGCCTGTTCGTCATTCAAGGCGTGGCGATGACATATAGTTATGGCGGCTCCATCACGCAGAACATGGTGTTGCCCAGCGGCGAAATGGCGGAAGGCATCATTCCCGAATTCTTTGCCACACTGGGCCAAGTGCCAGTCATTGTTGTCATCATGCTGGCAGTGACGGTGCTGGTGCAGCTCTATCTGTCCCTTACCAAGCATGGTCGCAGGATGTACGCGATTGGCGGCAACCCGGAAGCCGCTCGACTAGCGGGCATTCGTACTGCGCGTTATCGAGTACAGGCATATGTGTTCTCCTCACTACTCGCGGCGCTGGGCGGTATTCTACTCGCATCACGCATCGGCTCTTCACAGGTCAATGCTGGCGGCGGCTATTTAATGGATGCGGTTGCCGCAGCCTACATCGGGTTCTCGCTAGCCGGTTCCGGCAAACCGAATGCGCTGGGTACGCTACTCGGAGCCGTCATCCTTGGCGTCTTACAGAATGGACTGGTGATGCTCTCCGTTCCTTATTACGCCATGGATATCATCAAAGGTCTGGTTCTGGCGCTCGCGCTGGCAATGACGTATATCCAGAAACGCTGATACTGCTCGCATCCGCCCCTTTCACCCGAATGTGGGCGGATGCACAATCCACTCCGCCCTTGATCTACTCAGTTTTTCCACAGAACATATCACCGTACTCATGCTATTACGTTATGTACGGTCATTATTATTAATAATTAACTACCCCCATTAAAAATAAGAATAATCACAGAAATAGCCTGAATAATTCTATTTTAAGGAAGATGAAAAGCGGAGATAGGCGATTGAGTCTTTTTCATTTAATCCCGAACCACCGAGGTAAGTAAGTGATTCGGGTAGTGAACGCCGCCAATGAGCAGCTCACTTGCAGTGGAACGAGAATAATAACGTTTTACTTTACGTCCTGTACGTAACAGTTTCATTCTTTATGGGTATAGCGCGAATGAGACACTCTATGAAACATTAAATTTTGATAAACAGTTAAATTTGATGAATATCATATTCCCGCTGCCGGGCAATATTCCCTCATACCCGGCTGAATCAAGTTATCGCTTATTTGTACCCATTCTGCTGAACATACTCATCTATATTTTCAATCGTCTTTTCCATCAACAGTTGCAGCGATGAGGCTGACGTCCAGGAAATATGTGGTGTAATCAGAAGATTAGGCAGAGTTTTGGCCGCCACCATCAGGGGATTCTCTTTTTCCGGCGGCTCTTGTGTCAGGCAGTCCAACGCGGCACCGGCAATGCTGCGCTCGAGCAATGCAGCAGCTAATGCGTTCTCATCAATCAGCCCACCTCTGGCGGTGTTAATAATAAACGCAGTTGGCTTACACAGCGCAAGCGTCTCCGAATTGATCAGATGCTGCGTGCTCGCATTTAGCGGACAGTTGAGTGAAATGACATCAGCCAGACGCAGGACATCCTCAAACGGTAAATACCCGGCTCGACACTGCGAGACGCCTCTATGTTCGGCAAAAATCACCTTCATTCCCAGCGCCTGCGCCAGACGAGCCACTTCCTGCCCAATCGTACCTGCACCAATGATGCCCAACGTGGAACCCGCAATGTCCTTGACCGGATGATCAAAATAAGCAAATTGCGACTGGCTGGCCCAGCGATCGCTCAGTTGATCGCGATACCAGGCCATAAGGCTATGTTTCAGCGCGAACATCATGGCAATCACGTGTTCAGACACGGCTTGCGTAGAATAGCCCGGTACATTTTTGACCGTAATACCCAGCTCTTTGGCGGCAGCAAGATCGATATTGTCGGTTCCTGTTGCCGTCACGGCAATCAGCTTCAGCGCAGGTAACGCAACTAAGGTATCCCGCGTTAATAGTGCTTTATTCGTGATGATAACGTGAGTATCTTTCGCTCGGGCGATAACTTGTTCAGGAGAGGTATAGCTATATTCAATCCATTCATGGCGGCATTGTGGACGCCTAAAACTTGTCTTTTTTAGGAAAATGGTTTCCGGCAGTGAGCCTTTATCCAAAAAGGTAATTTTTAACATCATCGTGCCCTGGTTGCTATTCATACACTGATTAACGATTTCAGATATCAAGAACTCCGCAATCGGTAATCACGACAGGTATTCTCATACAAAACTAATGAATTAAATTCTCTGTATGACACAGAACAACGAACGTATTAATAACGTTACATCACCTATCTCATCGAAAATCCATCACTCCGTAACGTGAAGCGTAGTCAGCATTAAAGCAATTAACAATACCTAATATAATGAATTTCGCGCATCGACATTGTTATCGGCGATATTCAGAAATATCACAAAAAATAGGTCGGTAAACCATAATCGAAATAGAAAAGATAAATGGGCAGTGAAAAGTGGGCAGAATTAGCGTAAGAGAAATGAAGCAGAAATGTGGACGAGGGTGTCTAAAGATACAACATGTTAACACCCCGAAACGAATGAACATCCGTTTCGGGGAAAGATGACAATCAGAAGGTTACGTTGACTGACATCCAGTAGTTACGGCCTGGCATAACATAGCCTGTCGTAAAGGAACTGCTCCCAAAGTAATCACCGGCATAATACGTGTTACGGCCCGATGTATAGCGCTGTACCTGAGAGAAATCCTTGTCCAGCAGATTATTCACTGTACCGTTCAGCGTAACATCTTTCGTGACTTTATATGACGTACCCAGATTCACCACCGTCCAGGATTTCAGGTCAGCGCCACGCGCGTCATATACCAGCTTTTGAGCGTCATTCAAATTCGCATAATTGTTGGTAAAACGAGGCGTACTCGCTCGGTATTCTGCCGCCAACCAGCTATTCCACTGCTCATCGATCTGCCAGTTTAAGCGAGCATTCGCCATATGCTTAGCGGTCGTGGTCAACGCCGCGCCTGGGTTGTTCCCACCGATTTGTTCGCTATGCGTATAGGTGTAGTTCAACGCAAGGGTGACATCTGGCACGAATACCGGGAAGGACGTTGCCAGTTCTACACCTTGAGTTCTGGCCTTGCCAATGTTGCGATATGTCCCGATTGAGCTATTACTGATCTCAACCGAATCAATGGCATTTTTATAATGGTTGACGAATCCGGTAATATTCGCCTTCACATTAGCCGCGTTCTCGTAATACACACCCGTTTCAAAATTGGTGCTCTCTTCTGGCTTAAGATTCGGGTTACCAATGGTACTCGTTGTTCCATTCCCGCCAATACCGCTCACGCCGTTATGCAATTGCGCCAAAGAAGGGGTTTTGTAACCGGTACTCACGCCACCTTTTACCGTCCAGTCATCTGCAACATTCCATACCAGATAGGCACGCGGGCTCAGGTGACCACCAAAGCTATCGTGTTTCTCATAGCGGGCACCGAGCGTCAGAGATAGTGGTTCAAGTAACTGCCAATCATCTTCCGCATACAGCGACCAGCTTTTTTGTTCGAACGTCTCGCCACTGTTTGCCAGCACAATCCCATCTTTAAGGCGTGCGTCCCAGAACTGTCCACCGACAGTTAACAAATGATCGTCCCCTACTGGCGACACCAGCATTGTATCAAAGATCGTATTAGTATTTTTCAGTTCGCGGTCGCGACCTGAAAGCGTTGCGTTGGCAGGAATCAACACACGTGGTGTCAGCAGACGTCCCTTGTTCTCGGTCATGGTATATGACAGGTTTGAGCTCCAGCGACCAAATGACAGATCGGTATCATGCCCTATCGCCAGCTTATTACGCTCAAAACGCAACTCATCGCGATAACCGCCGCCAGTAACCCCAATAGGTCCTAATTGGCTATAGCTATTATCGTAAGTCTGGCGAGATACATCACCGTCAACCCACAGGGTATTCACATCGCTGGTTTTAAAGCTCAGCTTCCCACCGACATTGTAGTTATCAGTCTTGGTCGGGAAAGGTATGCGAGTATCACCACCATTGCTGTTCAATGAGGTCACACTAGAAGCCTGACGATGCTCAACATTACCGCGCAATGCCAAACTAAATTGGTCATTCACCAACGGGCCGGAGGTATAGAACCCCAGCGTGGAGCTGTCACCCCACTTGCGGTGTTCTTGCACCGTATGCGACAGGTTAACGCTGCCACGCCACTGCTTGCTGTCTTTCTTGGTGATAATGTTGACCACACCACCAATCGCATCAGAACCATACAGCGTCGACATCGGCCCGCGAATCACTTCAATACGCTCAATGGCAGACAATGGCGGCATCACCGCCGTATTCATGGTGTCAAAGCCATTCGGCGTCGCATCGCCACTGGCATTCTGACGCACACCATCAATCAGGATCAGGGTGTAACTACTAGGCATACCGCGGATACTGATGTCCAAGCCGCCGGTTTTACCCGTTCCGCTACGTACATCAACGCCTTCTACACCGCTTAACGCTTCTCCCAGATCGTGATAACTTTTTTGAGAGAGCTCTTCTTCGCTGACGACAGAGATGGAAGCTGGCGCATTCGTCAATTTTTTCTCATAACCGCTCGCGGTGACAACCAGAACATCATTGTTATCTGCCGCCATTGCTGCGTTTGCTGCGGTTGCCGCTAGTGCCAGAGCCACTGCATTTTTGAGATTAATCAGAGAATTTCCTTTCATGATTCCTCGTTATTTTATTGAATTTTTTTGCGAAAAATAGTGTAAAGGAATGCATAAAAACGTAAATGATAATTATTAGCGTTTTTAATTTCGTTTAACTCCCGTTTATAAATGTCGATTTTCGCAGTGAGAACTCACTTAATTGAAAGAATAGAAAATAATCAGGATGGCGCAGGCAGCAACAAAGACATTCAAAATATTTGATACAAAAAGATGAGTTTGAAGAAAGAAAACGCCACTGATAAAAGTTTCATCAGTGGCGTGAGGAGAGATCGAGGTAAAAAGCGGCCCGCATTGACCGCATTACCCTGATTAATCTTTATGATCTGGGAACGTCATATCCTGATACTTGATGAAGCCCGTTCCACGATACAGCTTATAACCGAGCCAAATCAGCAGGAACAGCGGAATACCGATGTACGTCGCCGTCACACCATACCAGTCGATTTTATCTTCCAGAAACGCCTGATAATTCTGCCCCAACGTAATGATCAGACAGAGTACAAACGCGAAGATCGGTCCTAGTGGGAAGAAACGCGATTGATAAGGCAGACGATTCAGGTCATGCCCTTGTAGCACGTAGCCACGGCGGAAACGATAATGGCTGATTGCAATCCCCAACCAGGCAATAAATCCCGTCATGCCGGAGGTATTCAGCAGCCACAGATAAACCGTTTGGTTGCCATACAAAGAAGACAGGAAACACAGCGCCGCTACCACCGTTGTGGCATACAGCGCATTGCGCGGCACGCCGCCTTTCGACAGCTTAGCGAAAATACGTGGTGCTTTACCTTCCGATGCCAGTGTAAACAACATACGCGTAGAGGCGTACATCCCGGAGTTACCCGCCGACAGCACCGCCGTCAGGATAACCGCATTCATCACCGCAGCGGCAGACAGCAGTCCCGCATTCTCAAACACGAGTGTGAACGGACTGACCGTAATGTCTTTTACATCATTACGCAGCAAGTTCGGGTCAGTATACGGAATGATTAAGCTGATAATCAGAATCGCAAAGATGTAGAACAGCAGGATGCGCCAGAAAACCTGGCGAATCGCACGCGGTATATTTTTCCCTGGATCTTTAGATTCACCCGCAGCGACACCAATCAGTTCCGTGCCCTGGAAAGAGAAGCCAACAATCATCGCCACACCGATCATGGCGGAGAATCCTCCCGCAAACGGCGCATCACCGATTTGCCAGTTGTGGAATCCCGCATTTTCCGCACCGCTCATGATACCCGTAATCATCATTACGCCAACGGCAATGAAAATAATGACCGTCGTCACTTTAATCAGTGAGAACCAATACTCGGCTTCGCCAAACCCTTTCACGGAAATGTAGTTAAGCAGGAACATCAGCGCGAGAAACAAGGCGCTCCAGATCCAGCCCGAAACCTCGGGGAACCAGTATCCCATCACTAACTGTGCCGCAACCAGATCGACCGCAATGGTCACCGCCCAGTTGTACCAGTAGTTCCACCCCAACGCGAAGCCGAAACCTTCTTCAACATAGCGGGAACCGTAGGTAGAGAACGAGCCAGAAACCGGCATAAATGCCGCCAGTTCGCCCAGACTGGTCATCAGGAAGTAAACCATCAGCCCAATCAGAGCATATGACAGGAGTGCGCCCCCCGGGCCCGCTTGTGAAACCGTCGCACCCGAAGCGACAAATAACCCGGTTCCAATCGATCCGCCAATCGCGATCATCGTTAAATGCCGCGCTTTTAGTTCGCGGCGCAGGGTCGGTGCGCCCTGTGTAGTTTGTTGAATATCGTGCTGAGCCATTGTTATCCTGCATGCTCGTGCTAAAAATCGAGGCGGGATTGTAGCAAATAGCCTTGCTCTGAATAGTTAAGATCGTCGAGTTATAAGAGAGGTTAATAACTCACGCCCGATTATTAGCAGCAGAAAATAGCTCCGCTATACCGTTTCACAGCAATAACTCAGGAAACGTCGCAACACATTTGAAAGATGTTTCTGCCGGTGGTGCACCAGATACAAGGTACGCGTGAGCTTAGGCAATGGCACCTTCAATTCTACCAGCGAGCCTGCCGCCAACTGCTCGGCAATCACATGCCGCGACAGGCAACTGATGCCAATTCCGTGGCGAACCGCATGCTTAATCGCCTCGGAATTGCCTAACTCCATCACCAGATGAAAATGCGACAGGTGCGTTAGCAGCAAATGATCAAGCACTTCGCGTGTGCCCGAGCCGCGTTCACGCAAGATCCAATGTGCATCCGCCAGCGCGGCTAACGATACCGCGCCCCGACTGAGTGGGTGTTCGGGAGAACAAAACACCACCAGCTCATCTTCCAGCCAGGGTTGGGTAATCAAATCAGGGTGATGACAAGGTCCTTCAATCAAGCCTAAGTCAACACTGAATTCAGACACGCGAGTAATGACATCTTTCGTATTACCGACATGCAGTTCAAGCGGAATTTCAGGGTAATCATGGCGATAGCGGGCAATCATCGCAGGCAGTAAATAGTTCCCGATGGTACTGCTGGCATAAATACGCAGCGCCCCATTATCACGCCGGAAGAGCTGTTCAATCTCGATTGACTGTTCAAGTAACGCCAGCGCCTTGGGATAAAGCAAACGGCCGTGTTCATTAACCACGAGTCGTTTACCTACGCGGTCGAAGAGTTGAACGCCCAATTGCCCTTCTAAATCCGCCAAAGCGGCGCTGACCGCCGATTGAGAAAGGGCGAGTACAACGGAGGCCTGCGTTGTTGAACCACTTTTCAGGACTTCAGCAAAGACTTCCAGCTGACGTAACGTGATATGCATAGTGCGCTCTTTATCTGAAATATCTATAGGTTATAAATATATAATCAATTTCTCTTTTAATCTTGTGGATTATAAGCTGGCTTCTCAATTCGGTACGGTCAGAATAGGCAGCAAATCCATGGCTCTTCCTACGGTATTAACAACGATAGCACCGCCCGATGGCGCGAAACGGCGATTCCCCGGCCTGCTGTTAATCAGTGTAATAACTTTTTCACTTCTCTGGCTGGCAAATATTCCGAAAATCGCCCACTGGGGACCTGGTTCGCTGACACTGGCCATCCTGACCGGGATCGTGCTGGGGAATAGCGTTTATCCGCAGCGTCATCCTCTGTGCGATCCGGGCGTGCAGTGGGTCAAACAGCATTTACTGCGCTGGGGTATCATACTTTATGGTTTTCGTCTCAGCTTGCAGCAGGTTGCTGCCGTGGGCTTTACGGGCATTGCAGTCGATCTCAGCGTGGTCACGCTGACATTTTTGCTCGCCTGTTGGGTAGGAAAGCGCTGGCTGAAGCTCGACAATGAAACCGTGATTCTCATCGGTGCGGGCAGCAGTATCTGTGGTGCGGCGGCGATCATGGCGACAGCTCCCGTAGTCAAAGCGTCCAGCAATGCGATTGCCGTCGCGGTTTCCACCGTGGTAATTTTTGGTACGACAGCCATGTTTTTGTATCCGTGGCTCTATCAGCTCAACCTCGAACATCACTGGATTGCGGTCACACCGCAAATCGTCGGGCTGTACTTTGGTTCCACGATACATGAAGTCGCTCAGGCCGTTGCCGCAGGACATGCCGTCGATAACGCAACGGAAAACATCGCTGTCATCAGCAAGATGCTACGCGTGATGATGCTGGCCCCTTTCCTTCTCATTCTTGGGTTGTACCTGAAGAAAGCGACACCAAAAAGTGATGTAGAAAAGAACATGCCACTGATGTTCCCGTGGTTTGCGCTGGGGTTTATCGCCGTAGCTGGTTTCAATTCTTTCCAACTACTTCCTCCAACGCTCGTCGCCCATTTAGTTCAACTCGATAATGTGCTGCTAACCATGGCGATGGTTGCGTTGGGCCTGACAACCCGATTCAGCGCCATCCGTCAGGCGGGAGCAAAACCGCTGCTGCTGGCACTGATCTTATTTATCTGGCTGGTGATCGGTGGAGCGGGAATCAATCTGTTCTTCGCGCATTTATTCGGCTAACGATAAATTATTTACTCATTAACGTCTCATTAACCTAAGCGACGATGCCATAATGTCTTCGTTATCGAGGAGACCAACATGAAATACATCGGGGCGCACGTTAGCGCAGCAGGTGGTGTCGATCAGGCCGTGATTCGCGCACATGAAATAAAGGCGACGGCTTTCGCTTTATTTACCAAGAATCAGCGCCAATGGCAGGCTGCACCGCTCAGCACAGAGGTTATTGACCGTTTTAAAGCCGCGTGTGAACAGTACGCCTATACATCGGCACAGATTCTTCCCCACGACAGCTATCTGATTAATCTGGGTCATCCGGACAGCGAAGCGCTGGAAAAATCACGCATCGCGTTTATTGATGAAATGTCGCGCTGCCAACAGCTTGGGCTAAGCCTGCTGAATTTTCACCCCGGTAGCCATCTGAAACAGATTGAGGAAGCGGACTGTCTGGCACGTATTGCCGAGTCCATTAATATCGCGCTGGCGGAAACGGACGGCGTTACCGCGGTGATTGAAAATACGGCCGGGCAAGGCAGCAATTTGGGTTTTCGCTTTGAACATCTGGCGGCCATCATCGCTGGAGTGGAAGATAAAAGCCGTGTCGGCGTCTGTATCGATACCTGCCACGCTTTCGCTGGCGGCTACGATCTGCGGACAGAGGCAGATTGTGCAGCGACCTTTGCTGAGTTTGACCGTATTGTTGGGTTCCGCTATCTGCGCGGAATGCATTTGAACGATGCGAAAAGCGCGTTCGGCAGCCGGGTTGACCGACACCATAGCCTGGGAGAAGGCAATATCGGCAAAACCGCCTTCAGCTACATCATGAAAGATCCCCGTTTTGATGGTATCCCGATGATTCTGGAAACGATCAACCCCGATATCTGGGCCGACGAAATCGCCTGGCTCAAGTCTGAAGCCCAATGCTAAAAAAAGCGCCAGTTGGTGAATACCAACTGGCGCTATCTCATCCACATCCTTGTGTTATGCCATTACTTTTGATTCACGACGATGCTCAAACTTACGCAACTTTCGCCAGTTGTTCATCAGAGCGTTTCAGCAGTGCGTACAGCACGCCTGCGACGACAGTACCCGCAATGATCGCTAACAGGTAGCCGATAACCGGGGTAATCGCGCCAGGAATCAACAGCACGAACAAACCGCCGTGTGGTGCCATTAACTTAGCCCCAACCGCCATTGACAATGCACCAGTCAGTGCCCCACCGATGATGCAGCAAGGAAGAACGCGCATCGGATCACGCGCCGCGTAAGGAATTGCCCCTTCGGAGATAAAGCACAGGCCCAGTACAAAGGCCGCTTTGCCCCCTTCACGCTCGGTCGGGTTAAATTTCTTACTTGCCAGTACGGTTGCCAGACCCATCGCCAGCGGTGGCACCATACCCGCAGCCATGACGGCGGCCATCGGCGCGTAAATCTGGCTACTGAGCAAGGTGGTACCGAACACATAAGCAACTTTGTTAACCGGGCCGCCCATATCCGTACACATCATCGCGCCCAGAATTGCACCCAGAATCACCGCATTCGCCGTGCCCATGGATTGCAGCCAGCCTGTCAGGCCAGTCAGGATTTTCGCCACTGGCGTACCAACAACGTAAATCATGATAAGGCCGGTGATCAACGTAGCAAACAGCGGAATGATCAGGATCGGTTTTAGCGCCGTCAAACTTTGCGGCAGAATCAGTTTATTGTTGATCGCTCTGGCAATATAACCCGCCAGGAAACCGGCAATAATCCCGCCAAGGAAGCCCGCACCTGTACTGACAGCCAACATCCCGCCAACCAGACCCGGCGTTAACCCCGGACGATCCGCAATGGAGAAAGCGATATAACCCGCCAGCACCGGTACCATCAGCGCAAAGGCAGAACCGCCGCCGATCTTCATCAGCGCCGCTGCCAGCGTACCTTCCTGTTTAAACGCTTCAATACCAAAGACAAACGACAGTGCGATACACAAACCACCCGCTACCACCATCGGCAGCATGTAAGACACGCCGGTCAACAGGTGACGATACGGGCCTGCCCCGCCTTTCTGACCAGACTCGCTCGCGCTTGCCGCGCTTGCTTGCCCGGATGGCTGATACACTTTGGCTTCAGCCTGCGCCTTGTCTAACTCTTGCGCCGTCTTTTTCAGTGCCAGCCCCGTCGAGGTGCGATACATCTTCTTACCAGCAAACTTCGCCAGATCGACTTCAATATCAGCGGCAACAATCACCAGATCGGCCTGCTCCACTTCTTCTGGGGTAATCGCGTTACCTGCGCCAACAGAGCCACGCGTTTCCACTTTAACCCACCAGCCGCGTTTTTTGGCTTCGCTTTCAATCGCTTCTGCCGCCATAAACGTGTGCGCAACGCCCGTCGGGCACGCCGTTATCGCCACAATACGCTTGGCAGTTGCTGGCTGCTGAACAGGAGCTGACGCAGCGGCCTGATAGACCGTGGCTTCAGCCTGTGCTTTCGCTAAAAAGGCCTCCGGCTGCGAAACAGCCAGTTCGATATCACCGACATAAACCTGCTTGCCATTCAGAGCACTGTCCGCCGCAGCGGATGCACCCAGAACGATCGCCAGTTGTGCGTCGTTAGCGTGTTCTGTAAACGTCACCCCTGCTTTCGCAGCGGCAGCGCCGAGTAGGTTCTTCACCAGTTGGCTTCTCGCCAGGCCCAGTGATTTATCCAAAATCAGCAGCGTTTTCATTGTTTGTCTCCTGCTGTATCAGTTAAAGGGTTTCAGGTCGACACGCGCCATCATCGCGGCCAACTGAGGACGATCGGTAATACCTACATTACTTTGGCTGACGGCCAGAGCCGAAACCGCCGTAGCCAAACGCAGAGTGTGCTCACTGGACTCACGCATTAATAAGCCATAAATCAACCCCCCAACCATGGAGTCGCCCGCCCCTACCGTACTTACCACATCACAGGCTGGTGGTAAGGCCCGCCACGCGCCAGATGCATTCACCCACAGTGCACCTTCCGCGCCCAGTGAGATCACAACGTGCGCGATACCCTGTTCACGCAGCGCGTGAGCGGCATCCACCACATCAGCCAGCGTAGGTAATTTACGCCCAGCCCATATTTCCAGCTCCCGGCGGTTTGGTTTCACCAACCAAGGAGAGGCCTTCAGTCCCGCCACCAGCGCTTCACGGCTGCTGTCGAAAATAATGCAAGGACACTGCGTGCGCAGGCGAGACATCCAGTCGGTAAATGCATCAGGATCGACGCCAGCAGGTAAACTGCCGCTCACCGCGACCATGTCGAACTGTCCCAGCCAGCTCAGCGAATCATTGACGAAACGCTGCCAGTCTTGCTGTGTCACTTCAAAACCGGAAAAGTTGAAGTCGGTTACGTCGCCATCTTTTTCGGTTAATTTGACATTAATACGCGTACGTCCTGGCACAACCTGGAAACGGTTGGCAATGCCCAGCTCACTGAACAATTGCTGAAAACCATCCTGATTGTCTTTACCCAGAAAGCCACCTACCGTGACATCAATCCCGAGATCTTTCAGCACCTTGGCAACGTTGATACCTTTACCTGCGGCGTGCAGACCCGCTGTCTGAACCAAATTGACTTCGCCTTTCTCAACTTCTGGGCAATAGCCAACCAGATCGTAAGCTGGATTCAGGGTGATTGTGGCTACTCTCCTGCTCATGCTGCCCCCTCGCCCAAACCGGACGTAATCGCGTCGCCGATAGCGGCCAGTGCTTGCTCCGCATCGTTACCGCTGGCGGTGAAACGCAGTTTGTGACCTTTTTTCACGCCCAGCGCGACCACCTTCATCAGGCTACGGCCATTTGCCGGTTTGCCTGTGCCATCCAGATTGGTCACCGTAATCTCACTGGTGAACTGTTTGATCACGTTCACCAGCATGGTGCCCGGACGAGCGTGCAGACCGTGTTCGTTACGAATGGTAAATTCGGCCGTCAGCACTTCGCTTTCTTCCGGTACGTCGCTGGTCAAAAGTGCCAGCAGCGTCGGGGCATCAGCCGTCAGCAGACGTTCCGCTTTTTGCGCAATCAGCAAGTTGCTCAGGTAATCGATAGGCGCAAAAGCCTGATCGTCAGCCGCCGCAACCGTGACCAACAAAGCCACGTTTTCACCGTCAACGCTGAAAGGCGCAGCCGGACGTGCCACCGCAGCCGCGCTGCTGAGGTTACCGACAGCGCTATCGCTGAACCACACACCTTGTCCCAGATTCAGCGGTTTATTGCTGACGGTAGTGCTGACAAAACTGGCGTCTGCGGCACCAACCTGCTGAAGGCGACCGGCGTTCAGCGCCTGAAGCGTCAACAGATTATCGGTCGCCACATCCAGCGCAATCAGCGAGGTGTCAAAGCGGAACTCCGCCAACTGCTGCTCACCCATCAGCAGGCTACGCAGTTCTTCTGCTGATGTGGTGCTTGCCAGACGTGCCGCTACGCGGTCGTCGCTCAGGACGTGAGTCAATTGGCGCAGCAACGCCAGATGTTCATCAGAGCGAGCCGCAATACCCAACACCACATAGGCGGTTTGATCTTCACCCCAGGCAATACCCTGAGGAAACTGGAATACTTGAACCCCGGTCTTCAATACCAGATCGCGGGTATCAGTGGTGCCGTGCGGGATAGCAATGCCGCTTCCCAAATAGGTCGATGTTTGCTGTTCACGCTGTAGCATGCCGTCGACATACCCTGCGTTAACGCACCCGGCATCAGTCAGTGCTGAAGCAACAAGCTGGATAGCTTCCTGCTTGTTACTGGCCGCTGCACCCAAATGAATATCTTGCTGTGACAACTGGAACATGGCTCTCCTCTCTTGCTGAAAGTTGAATCGTTTCAGCTTTTATGAGAAAAAAATGTGTCGATTATTAGGGCGTTTCAAAAAAAATTCCGCTGAAACGTTTCAAAAGTCTCATTCTATTACGACATTTATGCAAGCTTTCTACGCTGCTGACGTAACAAAATTTTGACATAACGCACATTTTAACGTGGATGGCGCGCTGCCTGCCAATAAAAATCATTAAATGGCTGAAGCCGTGCTGAAGAAAAATAATGAAACAAGATTTCGGTTTCATTATAAACGCGAGTAGACTGTCGCGCTCGACAGTCTCTGCCTATTTTCCAAGCGCTATCAATTTATGTTCACTCCTGCAAACACTACACGACGTCCGCTTGACCTGACATCGTCAGCATTTTTGGTTATCGCCTTTCTGACTGGAACGGCCGGAGCTCTGCAACTTCCCACGCTCAGCCTTTTTCTTTCCAGTGAAGTACAGGCACGTCCTTTCCTTGTTGGCATGTTTTATACCGGTAGTGCGGTTATCGGCATTATCGTCAGCCAAATACTGGCAACGCGCTCGGATCGTCAAGGCGATCGCAAATCGCTGATCTTCGTCTGCTGCCTACTGGGGGCTCTGGCCTGCATGCTGTTTGCGTGGAACCGTAACTACTTTATTCTGCTCTTTATCGGCGTCTTATTGAGCAGTTTTGGATCGACGGCAAACCCGCAACTTTTTGCGCTGGCGCGCGAGCACGCGGATAAAACCGGTCGTGAAGCAGCGATGTTTAGCTCAATCCTTCGCGCCCAAATTTCGCTCGCCTGGGTTGTTGGCCCGCCTATCGCCTTTGCGCTGGCACTCGGATTCGGCTTCACGACGATGTATCTGACTGCCGCCGTTGTCTTTGTCTTGTGCGGTATTCTGGTCAAATTCTTTTTGCCCTCCATGCCCAAAGCGGTGGAAAAAACCACCTCCACGCTGGAATCACCGCGTCGCAACCGCCGCGACACGCTCTTGTTGTTCGTTGCATGCACCTTGATGTGGACCTGCAACGGGATTTACCTCATTAATATGCCACTGTATCTGGTGCATGAACTGCATCTACCGGAAAAGCTGGCGGGTATCATGATGGGCGTTGCCGCTGGTCTGGAAATTCCGGTGATGCTGATTGCAGGCTACGTTGCCAAACGCTTCGGAAAGCGATTCCTGATGCGGCTTGCCGTCGCCTCAGGTTTACTGTTCTTCGGCGGCCTACTGTTTCTGAATGGTGAAATCGCGCTGCTGGCATTGCAGGTGCTGAACGCCGTTTTCATCGGTATTTTGGCCGGAATCGGTATGCTCTATTTTCAGGATTTAATGCCTGGACAGGCCGGTGCGGCGACGACGCTGTTTACCAATACCACGCGCGTTGGCTGGATCATCTCCGGTTCGCTGGCCGGGATCGTTGCTGAAATCTGGAGCTATCATGCCGTGTTCTTCTTCGCACTGCTGATGATCGTCGGCTCTATCTATTGTATGTGGCGCATCAAGGATGTCTGACCACCACAAGTTAGGGTGCGGTATCGGCTTCCAGCCTGAGCAGGTAAATCATGGCCTCATCGCGATGGCTGAAACACATATCTACCCGCGGTTTTAGCCCTGCGCAAACCGCGGGTCGCAGCGGTGAATGAAACAATCCGCAACGCATCGCCTCATCGAGATGAATACAGGGCGTGTTGGCTGGCTTGCCCTGCGGCAGCCCCGGCATGGGTGTTGAAATCGATGGCGCGGTACAACAGGCACCGCAATGGGGGCGACAGTCCATCAGCAAGCTCTCCGGTGGGCTGACAAGGGATAGAGCTCGCCACAATAGCAGCCTGATAGCAAAAAACCAATATCAGTCCTTTTTTCCTTATACTCTAAATAATTCGAATTTCAGGCAGGCGGCAAGTGAAGGACAAATTCGTCAGGAACGAATTTGACCAGCCAACGGCTGGCCTTCGGTGAGAGACAGGATGTCTCTCATTTCATCCCGATGAGCTTACACAAGTAAGTGATTCGGGTGAGTGAACGTAGCCAACGTACATGAAATTTGAAGGATGACGAGTATATACTTGCCTGAACTCTTCGGCGCGAGTAACGTGTCGCCACAAAAATCACACTCCTTATAGCAGGTAATTTTTATGGCAAGAGCGAACGAAATCAAACGCGGTATGGTCGTTAACTATAACGACAAGTTATTGCTGGTGAAGGACATCGACGTCCAGAGTCCCAGCGCCCGCGGTGCCAGTACATTGTATAAAATGCGTTTTTCTGACGTCCGCACGGGTTTGAAAGTGGAAGAACGTTTTAAAGGCGATGATATTATCGACACCATCACGCTGACACGCCGCACGGTGACCTTCTCTTATATCGACGGTGACGAATACGTCTTTATGGATGATGAAGACTACACCCCTTACCTCTTCAAGAAAGATCAAATAGAAGAAGAACTGCTGTTTATCCCTGAAGGCGGTATGCCGGGGATTCAGGTATTGAGCTGGGATGGTCAAATCATTGCACTGGAACTGCCACAAACGGTAGATCTGGAAATCATCGAGACGGCACCAGGCATTAAAGGCGCCTCCGCCAGCTCACGCAACAAACCCGCCACCATGAGTACCGGCTTGGTCATCCCTGTTCCAGAATACCTGAGCGCGGGTGAAAAAATCCGTATTCACATTCCAGAACGTCGCTATATGGGTCGCGCTGACTAACATTCTACCTTGTGCTTCCCGCACAATACTTGTCGCCGGATGATCTATCCGGCACACGTCAACTCTCCCCCGCATAGGAGCCTGCCATGCTAACGAAAGTCAATTTGATTACCGGGTTTCTCGGTAGTGGAAAAACGACCACGATTCGTCATCTTCTGTCGCAAAAGCCTGAAGACGAAGTCTGGGCAGTACTGGTCAATGAATTCGGCGAAGTCGGTATTGACGGTGCACTACTGGCAGATAGCGGTGCGGTTCTGAAAGAGATTCCCGGTGGCTGTATGTGCTGCGTAAATGGTTTGCCGATGCAAGTTGGCCTGAATATGCTGCTGCAACAGAAAAAACCTCATCGGCTGCTTATCGAACCCACCGGGCTTGGTCATCCGAAACAAATTCTCTCCTTGCTGACGAGTGATATCTATCAGCCCTGGCTGACGTTGCAGGCTACGCTGTGTCTGCTGGATGCGCGTCAATTACGCGACACGCGCTACACGGAAAATGAAAATTTTCGCGATCAGCTCGCTGCCGCTGACATGATTATCGCTAACAAGCGTGACACTTATACCGCCGACGATCTGGCAGCATTACAGCAGTGGCAACAGGCAAGTGGCGATGGTCGACACGTTATCGAAGTGAGCCAGGGAAACGTTGACCGGCAGCAGCTCGATCAAGCGCGACACAACTTGCGCGAACTGCCTGATGGCACCCACCACCATGCGCATAAGCCCACAAATGGTTTGGCCGCGCTGAAGCTACCAGAGGGTCAATCCTGGCGGCGTTCTCTCAATCAGGGACAGGGTTATCACGCCTGCGGTTGGATATTCGAATCTGAAACCGCTTTTGACACCGCCGCCCTGCTGGACTGGGTTCGTCTTTCCCCCGTGAGCCGGGTTAAAGGGGTAATGCGTATAAAAGAAGGGACGCTCGTCGTCAACCGTCAGGGACACGACCTTCATATAGAAACCCGATCGACGGCACCGATTGATAGCCGAATCGAAATCATCAATGAAACACCAGCAGAATGGAATACGTTACAAGCCTCACTGTTAAAGGCTCGTTTAGCTAACGTGGACTAAACTGGAGTTTTTTCGTCTTTGTTTGGATGCTTTGCCTTATGTCATTTGCCCGTTTTTCTTCTATTTTAGTGCTCAACGTGTTGGGCATCAGTCTGTTTTTATCCTGGTATTTACCAGAAAACCATGGTTTTTGGCTCACGCTCGACAGCCATATATTTTTCTATTTCAACCGTCTTTTGGTTGATAGCCCGACATTTTTACATTTGGTTGCTATTACCAATAATCGCGCCTTTGATGGCTGTGCACTCATTGCGATGGGATTGCTGTATTTATCGTTTTATGTGAAAGCCACGCCCGCTGAACGTCGCCGTTTGTTGATCATCGGCTTCATCATGCTGTTAACCGCCGTGGTACTGAATCAGGCAGGACATCTGCTCCCTGTTCAACATGCCAGCCCGACGCTCTATTTTAGCGACATCAACCGCGTTTCAGACTTAACGGGCATTCCGACCAAAGACGCTTCATCGGACAGTTTCCCCGGCGACCACGGTATGATGTTGATGATCTTTGCTGCCTTTATGCTGCGCTATTTTACCCGCACCGCTTTCGCTATCGGCCTGACCATCATGGTGGTTTTTTCATTACCTCGCATCATGATCGGTGCACATTGGTTTACCGATATTGCTGTTGGTTCGCTCTCGGTTGTTCTGGTTGGACTAAGTTGGTGGTTATTAACGCCAGCAAGCGATGCGGCTATTGCCCTGTTAAACCGGCTATTACCTAAAAAATCGACAGTATAAATTCAGATGATTTCAGATTTTTTACATCGACATTTTTTAGCTGAATACATCATTAAATCTTATAAATAAATTAGTTAAAACTTCTCGCAATCCTCCTGCTGTTGCGGTAGTCTCGTTCAAGTTTGCTTTTTAGCGCACACTGAACTACCCGCAGCAAGAGAAATAATGTGCATTCTGGCACACTTTCGCTGATGAGTGTTTGGCTAAGAAGAAACTCTGATTTAGTCTGAGTCTCGTTTTCGTTTGGCATTTATACCCCTGAGAAATGGGGATACTACATAGCGATTTTTATCGTTAAGGACAGCAAGGGAACATAACAATAATGGTCAAGTCTCAACCGATTCTGAGATATATCTGGCGGGCAGTGCCTGCCGTCGCGGTAGCAATGATGCTCTCCGCATGTGGAAGTAATAGTGCATACAACCATAAAGCTCAAACTGATATGCATGCAGTTAATGATAAAGATGGTCTTTTACTGCAAGCCTCTCAGGATGAATTTGAAGCACTGGTTCGTAACGTGGACATCAAGTCCAAATTACTTAACCAATATGCCAGTTGGAAAGGTGTCCGTTACCGTTTAGGTGGTGATAGTCGCCGTGGCATTGACTGCTCAGCTTTCGTTCAGCGCACTTTCCGCGAACAGTTTGGTATGGATCTACCGCGTTCAACTTATGAACAACAAGAAATGGGCCAGCAAATTCAGCGCAACAAACTGCGTGTTGGCGATCTTGTTCTGTTCCGTGCGGGTTCAACCGGACGCCACGTTGGCATTTATCTCGGCAACGATCAGTTCGTCCACGCCTCCACCAGCAGTGGCGTCATCATCTCCAAAATGACGGAAGACTACTGGAATAAGCGTTATCAAGAAGGACGCCGTGTTCTGAGTAAAGGAAAAACCAGCTAAACAATACCTGTCCCTTGCTGTGGTATTGTGCTGTTATTAGCCAACGAAACGAGACGACACTAACGCCGCTTAGCATCTAAGCGGCGTTTTTTTATCCCCACCCCCTAGTATATCACCCCGCCCCCTTCGGCATACTGCACAAAATATGACTGACTCAACAACCTGAAACATTAACGAGTCGTGATTAAGGTAGGTTTATTACCTGATTTCATGATAAAAAGAAAACACGCAACGTCCCAATGGGAATGTTAATTATTTCAAGAACTTTATGCCGATAAAATTGGCATCATCGACATTACGATATGGCATATCTACATCAGATGCCCAATCAGATAACGTCCACTCGCAGGAGATTGCCGTCAGATGTTAAAACGCGTTATCGCTGCCGTATTGCTTTGCACAGCCCATTTTGGGCTGCATGCCGAAACGATTGAAAACAGCACCCGCTTCGCACTTTTGGGTGAACCCAAATATGGCGAGAGTTTCAGCCATTTTGATTATGTCAATCCTGATGCCCCCAAAGGCGGCAGCATTACTCTCAGTGCGCTAGGTACCTTTGATAATTTCAACCGTTTCGCGCTACGCGGCGTGGCGGCAGCACGTACGGAACGACTCTACGATTCGCTCTTTACGTCTTCTGATGACGAGCCCGGCAGTTATTATCCGCTGGTCGCCCTAACGACGCGCCATTCGGCGGATTTTCGCTGGATTGAAATCGAGATGAACCCCAAAGCCCGCTTTCATGACGGCTCACCGATCACCGCCGCTGACGTCGCGTTCACCTACAACATGTTTATGACGCAGGGCGTGCCGCAATTTCGCATCTATTTTAAAGATGTTACCGCCAAGGCCGTTGCACCGCTGACCGTACGCTTCGATTTCCCCGTGCCCGACAAAAACCGCATGTTCAGTCTGCTGACGCTCCCCATCATGCCGGAGAAGTTCTGGAAGCATCACAAATTCAACGAACCACTCTCATATCCGCCTCCGGCTAGTGGTCCTTACCGCATCACCGCCTATCGTACCGGACAATATGTCACCTATTCACGCGTAAAAGACTACTGGGGTGCCGATCTACCGGTCAATAAAGGCCAGTACAATTTCGATAAAATTCGCTACGACTATTATTTGGATGACAGCGTCGCGCTGGAGGCCTTTAAAGCGGGTGCCTTCGATCTGCGTGAGGAAGGATCGCCAAAAAACTGGGCAGCCCAATATCAAGGCGGCAATTTTGCGCGTGGCTATATCATCAAACAGGATCAGGCCAATCAATCCGCTCAGGATACGCGCTGGCTGACATTCAATATCCAGCGACCGCTGTTTCAGGATCGCCGTGTACGTCAGGCATTAGCGCTGGCATTTGATTTCAATTGGATGAACAAGGCGCTGTATTACAACACCTATCAGCGGACCGACAGTTATTTCCAAAACACCGAATATGCCGCTAAAGGTGAACCTGGCACCGAGGAATTGGCCTGGCTGACGCCACTCAAAGACAAAGTGCCCGCAGAAGTCTTCGGCCCCAGCTATCAACCGCCCTCCTCCGATGGCAGCGGCTATGACCGACAAAACTGGCTTAAGGCGCTCAAACTACTGGAAGAAGCCGGTTGGGAATTGAAAGATCAAAAGCTGGTCAATCGCCAAACTGGAAGGCCATTTACGTTTGAACTGTTGCTACCCAGTGCAGGTAACTCGCAGTATGTCCTGCCTTTCCAGCAAAGTCTGAAAAAACTGGGCATTACCATGAACGTGCGCAACATCGACAGTACGCAGTTCAATAATCGTATCCGCAAGCGAGATTTCGACATGACGGCTATGGTGTACCCTGCGTCCCTCTACCCCAATGACAATCTGCAAGTGTATTGGAGCTCACAGTACATCAATTCAACCTACAACAGACCTGGCGTTAGCGATCCCGCGATTGATTCGCTCATTGAAAACATCGTTAAGCATCAAGGGCAAAAAGTCCCCCTGCTATCATTAGGCCGTGCACTGGACAGGGTATTAACCTGGAATCAGTTTATGATTCCGATGTGGTATTCCAACCATGACCGCTTCGCCTATTGGAACAAATTTGCCATGCCTGCGGTACGCCCAGCCTATTCGCTGGGTTTTGATGGCTGGTGGTTCGATACCAAACAGGCAGCCACGCTGCCCGCAGAGCGACGTTAAGGAATCAAAATGGGAACGTATCTGTTACGCCGCCTCTTGCTGGTCATCCCAACCCTATGGGCGATTATTACGATTAACTTCTTCATTGTACAAATTGCCCCCGGTGGTCCGGTCGATCAGGCCATCGCCGCGATCGAAATGGGGCATGGCAGTGGCTATACCGCCAATAGTGGAATGGATGCCGGCATGGCACGCGCTGGCACCGGCGGTGCCCCCAATATCGAGAACGTTTATAGAGGCTCTCGCGGGCTTGACCCAGAAGTCATCGAGGAAATCACCAAACGCTATGGCTTCGATAAACCGATCCATGAACGCTATTTTAAACTGCTGTGGGACTATGTTCGTTTTGACTTCGGTGACAGCCTGTTCCGCGGCTCTTCGGTGATGCAGCTCATCAAGGAGAGCATGCCGGTTTCGATTACGCTGGGACTGTGGAGTACGCTGATCGTCTATCTGATTTCCATTCCACTTGGCATCAAAAAGGCGGTGAAGAACGGGACACCGTTCGATACCTGGAGCAGCACGCTCATCATTATTGGCTATGCGATTCCGGCATTTTTGTTTGCAATCATTTTGATTGTGCTGTTCGCAGGCGGCAGTTATCTGGACTGGTTCCCACTTCGAGGATTGGTCTCCAGCAATTTTGATACCTTGCCGTGGTATAGCAAGATTACTGACTATTTGTGGCATATCGCGCTACCGGTTCTGGCTTCCGTGATTGGCGGTTTCGCCACGCTAACGATGCTCACCAAGAACTCCTTTATGGATGAGATTCGTAAGCAGTACGTTGTTACCGCGCGCGCTAAAGGGCTGGATGAAAAGAGCATTCTCTACCGCCACGTATTCCGTAATGCCATGCTGCTGGTGATTGCAGGCTTCCCTGCCACCTTTATCAGCATGTTTTTCACCGGCTCACTGTTGATTGAGGTGATGTTCTCTCTCAACGGGTTGGGTCTGTTGGGCTATGACGCAACGCTGCAACGTGATTATCCCGTCATGTTCGGCACGCTGTATATCTTCACGCTGATCGGCTTATTACTGAATATCATCAGCGACATAACCTATACGCTGGTGGACCCGCGTATCGATTTTGAGGGACGCCAATGAGCCGCTTAAGCCCGATTAATCAGGCGCGCTGGGCGCGTTTTAAAAGTAATCGTCGTGGTTACTGGTCGCTGTGGATTTTCATGGTGCTGTTTATTCTCAGTTTGTTTTCCGAACTGATCGCCAATGATAAACCGCTGCTGGCGAAATATGACGGCCAGCTCTATACGCCAGTGCTCATTGACCACAGCGAGAGAACATTCGGTGGGCAGTTAGATACCACCGCTGATTTCCGCGATCCTTATATCGCAGAGCGTATCAGCAACCACGGTTGGGCCATCTGGCCACTGATTCGCTACAGCTACGACACCATAAACTACGCGACTACCGCCTCTTTCCCGTCCGCCCCCTCGTGGCAGAACTGGCTGGGAACAGACAGTCAGGGTAAAGACGTGGTCGCACAGGTACTGTATGGCTTCCGCATTTCACTGCTGTTCGGCCTGGCGCTGACGATCCTGTCCAGCGTGATTGGCATTATTGTCGGGGCAACACAGGGGTATTACGGCGGACGCCTCGACCTATGGGGCCAGCGCTTTATCGAAGTCTGGTCCGGCATGCCGACGCTGTTTCTCATCATCCTACTGTCCAGCGTTATCCAACCGGACTTCTGGTGGCTATTAGGCATTACCGTACTATTCGGCTGGATGAGTCTGGTTGGTGTAGTAAGAGCAGAGTTTCTACGTACGCGAAACTTTGACTATATTCGCGCCGCGCAGGCAATGGGCGTCAGCGACCGCGCCATTATGTTCCGCTGCATGCTGCCAAATGCGATGGTCGCGACGCTGACCTACCTTCCCTTTATTCTCTGCGGATCGATTACCACACTGACGTCACTGGATTTTCTCGGTTTTGGTCTGCCGATGGGTTCACCATCACTAGGTACCTTATTGCTGGAAGGAAAAAATAACCTCCAGGCGCCGTGGCTAGGTATTACCGTATTTATGGTGCTTTCCATCGTGCTTTCCTTACTCATTTTTATCGGCGAAGCGGTACGCGACGCCTTTGACCCCAGCAAGGCGCATTAATATGTCCAGTTCACCTTTATTGCAGATAGATAATCTCAGCATTGCCTTCCGCAAAGGCGAGCAGGAGCAGCGCGTTGTCGACCAGCTTTCACTGTCGGTGAACGCAGGTGAGACGCTGGCGCTGGTCGGTGAATCAGGTTCGGGGAAAAGCGTCACGGCACTGTCGGTTTTGCGTTTGCTCCCCTCTCCCCCCGTGGTTTATCCGCAAGGGGATATCCGTTTCGCAGGACAATCACTGCTACATGCCGATGAAAAAACCCTGCGTCAAATACGCGGTAATCGGATCGCAATGATCTTTCAGGAACCGATGGTATCGCTTAACCCCCTGCAAAGTGTTGAGAAGCAACTGATCGAAGTGCTTGCGTTACACCGGGGAATGCGCACCGAGGCAGCCCGCAGCGAGGTCATCTCCTGCCTGGATCGCGTGGGCATCCGTCAGGCGAAAAGCCGGTTGAATGATTTCCCGCACCAGCTTTCCGGCGGGGAACGCCAACGCGTCATGATAGCGATGGCGCTACTGACCCAGCCCGATTTACTGATTGCCGATGAGCCCACAACGGCGTTAGACGTTACCGTTCAGGCGCAAATATTGAAATTGCTGAACGAGCTGAAGCAGGAACTGGGGATGAGTTTATTCTTCATCACCCACGACCTGAATATCGTCCGTAAGTTGGCTGATAATGTCTCGGTGATGAAAGCAGGTCAGGCGGTGGAGCACAACAGCTGTCAGCAGCTTTTCAGCGCGCCTCAGCATCCTTACACGCGCCAATTACTGGACGCAGAACCATCGGGTGAGCCGCTTGCGATAGAAGATGACGGTGAACCACTTCTGCGGGTGGAAAAACTGCATGTTTCGTTTCCCATCAAACGTGGCCTTTTGCGCCGTACCGTTGATGAAAAGCAAGTCGTTAACAATATTACCTTTGCCTTACGACGCGGTGAAAGTCTGGGTCTGGTGGGAGAATCCGGTTCAGGAAAAAGCACCACCGGATTAGCGCTGCTGCGCCTGATTCAATCGCGCGGCGATATCTGGTTTGACGGCCAGCCCTTGCAGGGACTCACCCGTAAGCAAATGCTGCCTTTTCGTCACCGGATTCAGGTCGTTTTTCAGGACCCCAATTCCGCGCTGAACCCGCGGCTGAATGTGGAGCAAATCATTGCTGAGGGATTAACCGTCCATCACACATTGAGCAAAGAAGCACGCGAACAACGCGTAGTCACGGTGATGCAGGAAGTGGGGCTAGATCCTACCACCCGCTACCGCTATCCCTCGGAATTTTCCGGCGGTCAACGTCAGCGCATCGCCATCGCTCGAGCACTGATACTGCAACCGGAACTGCTGATCCTCGATGAACCGACGTCGTCGCTAGACAGGACGGTGCAGGCACAAATTCTGGCACTGCTGAAATCATTACAGGAAAAGCACAAAATTGCCTACCTGTTTATCAGTCATGATTTGCAGGTTATTCGCTCACTATGCCATCAGGTTATTGTGTTACGCCAAGGCAACGTCGTCGAACAGGGCGAATGTAAACAGGTGTTCACACATCCTGCCGAACAGTACACGCGGGAGCTGCTACAGTTTTCATCCTGAGTGGCAGAAAAACAGCGGAAACCAGCGAGAGAAAACCGCAGCGCCACTACTGACGCTGCGGTTCAAAAAGGATACTGTGCCGATACCGATTCCGCGATAGCAACACCGACATTCTTCAAGCGGCACATTGCAGTACTTTCATCGGTACGATGTAAAAACAAACAGGGTTCGCCTTCCCATTCCAGAACGGCGCATTCCACCTGTATTTCAGACAGGGAGTGATTCAACTGACGCATAATTTCCCATGCGATATCGCCATCATGGCTCAAGAGTTTGAGGCCAATCAGATTATTGTCTTCTTCTCTGCCGCTCAGCGGAATCGGTTCAACATTGATACCTGTAAAACCCGATAACCAGCGATAACTTTGCGGCAAACGATGAACTACCGAAAGTTGAAAACCGTCCACTACTGTTTCCCTCAGGTAATAATTCACAAAATAGTAACATATTTATCATAGTAGCGTGTTCACACCATTTTCCGCCACTTTTGATGAACAAAAAAACAACAAATACACGTTTTAAATATCGTGCTAGTGGCTCACAAGCCTGATTGCAAGCGCTATTAATGCCAAACCGATCACGAATTGCTCTTCTTTTCCGGCTATATGTAACCTTTTCCACTTAATATCTCAACCCTTTTTGGCCTATTTGTTCACTTTTGGGTCAAGTATTTTACATTACCAAAACAAAAGGGAATGCCAGACTATCGTCGTCAGAAGGAAAACCAAGAATAGAAGAACACATTCAGGTGCAGGAATACCTTACCTGCACCTGAAGAGAAGGGAAAAATCAGGACGAAGCGGAACGGTGTGCGTACAGATACAGCAGAAATGCACCGATAGAACAAAGTGCCATCGATAACACCATCGGCCAGGCGCTGTTAAATGAAGCCAGTGAGAGGATAACCCCCACGATCGCGCCAAGACCAAAGCGTAGTGTGCCAGCCAACGATGATGCCGTCCCTGCCATATGAGGGAAGTCATCAAGAATGACCGCCATCGCGTTCGACGCCACCATCGCAATGCAGCCAACAAACAGCGCGACACCAAACACTAGCGGTAAGAAGCCAAGGTCGAACAGGCAGACAATCACCAGCCATATCCCCATCGCAAACTGAATGACCAGCCCCGTGCGGAACATCGCCATAGCCCCCAACCGTCGAACATTACGGCTGTTAAACAGCGTCACTACAAACAGAAAAACGACGTTCAGGGCAAAGTAATAGCCAAAATTCTGAGGAGAAACGCCATACAGATTGATATACACAAACGGTCCGGCACTCAGGAAAGAGAACATGCCGCAAAACGACAGCCCACTCGCCACCATATAGCTAAATACCCGCTTGTGGCGAAACAGGATGGTAAAATTCCCGATGGTGGTGCGGAGATGAAATTTCTGCTGTTTCGCAGGCGGTAACGTTTCTTTGATAAAAAAGAAGATCAGCGCTGATGCGAGAAAAGCCGCGCCAGAGATCGCCCAAAAAATGGAATGCCAGCTAAACCACAGCAACAGCCACCCACCGGCAATCGGAGCGATTAAGGGGGCAACGGTCATCACCAACACAACGAATGACATCATGCGGGAGAAATCATCCCGCGAGAACATATCGCGCATCAGCGCATTAATAACGACCGCAGACGCCGCGGCGGAAACCCCATGCAGGAAACGCATGTAGATCAGTTGCTCCACCGTTTGCGCCAGCGCACAGGCTACACCAGCGAACGCAAAAACCAGCGTGCCACCGAGAATCACAGGCTTACGTCCCAGGCTATCCGCCATCGGCCCGTAAAACATCTGACCAATAGCAAAGCCCAGCACATAGGTGCTGAGCGTCATTTGGACATGCCCATCCCCCACGCCAAACTCGTTAGCAATGGTCGGCAACGCCGGTAAATACATATCGATAGCTAACGGCGTTAGCATCGAAATCAGGCCAAGAATAAAAATCAGCCCGAGATGAGAAGGTCGGCGTAATTGCACTAATAACTCCAGATAAGAAAGAAGGTCGTTCTGAATACGCTTATTTTACGCTGGCTACCTCTTCAGCACTTAATTCGCGGTATTCTCCCGGTTCCAGTTCACTATCCAGAGAAATGCCGCCAATACGCTCGCGATGCAGTTCCACAACGCGATTCCCCACCGCAGCAAACATCCTTTTCACCTGATGATACCGGCCTTCACTAATCGTCAACCGCACGACGTGATCCGTTATCTTCTCTAGCGTAGCGGGCTTAGTGAGATTCTTTTCGCTATGCAACTGCACGCCCGTCGTAAATTGTGCGGCAGTATCCTCGGCCAGCGGCTGCTCCAGCGTCACCAGATAGGTTTTTTCACACTCATGTTTAGGCGAAGTAATACGATGCGACCATTGACCATCGTCAGTTAACAGCACCAACCCCGTGGTATCGATATCCAGCCGCCCTGCCGCATGCAGTTTGTACGCCACGGGCACATCCATAAAATACAGAATGGTCGGATGATCGGGATCGTCCGTTGAACAAACGTAGCCTTGAGGCTTATTCAACATGAAATAACGTGGGCCATTCTGCTGTTTCAGTGGGTTTCCATCAAATTCAACGTTATGCTCCGGGGATAACTTGAATGCGCCGCTTTTTACCACTTCACCATCGACGGTAACGCGCTGTGCGTGGAGCTCACGCGCCACCAGTGAACGGCTAATTTCCAACTGTTGGGATAAAAATTTGTCCAATCGCATTAACACTGACTACCTATCTCAAATAACTGCCTGACTCAAATCGTGAGGCCCTGAATTGTGAGAGGATAGTATAACGAGGCTTTTCCCGCTCGTCCTGCAATTCACCGTCGGTGGACCGCTCTTTTTAGCCCGTATTCAGGCTGCGCATCCCTCGCACTAGGTATTATCAACAGGCATAATAGGGACAATTTCTTACATTTTAAGGACAACACTATGTCATCTATTCATGGTCATGAAGTTTTGCAAATGATGCTCGCGTCTGGTGAATCATTTACCACCGAACAGTTAATTAGCACCATAGAAACCCGTTTCGGCAGCGCAGCGCGTTTTCATACCTGTTCCGCCGAAAACATGACGGCGTCAATGTTGGTGCAATTTCTGTCTGAACGCGGAAAGTTTATCCCGCAGGATGCTGGGTTCACTACCAGCGCCAGTAAAATCTGCCAGCACTAGCGATGTCATTTACACTACGGCCTTACCAGCGTGAGGCTGTTTCCGCCACGCTCGACTATTTTCGCCGCCATACCCAACCGGCTGTTATCGTTTTGCCTACTGGCGCAGGGAAGAGCCTGGTCATCGCCGAACTGGCACGGCTTGCACGCGGCCGTGTTTTGGTGCTCGCACACGTTAAAGAACTGGTGGCGCAAAATCACGCTAAATACTGCGCCTGGGATTTGGAAGCGGATATCTTCGCGGCAGGGCTGCAACAGCGAGAGAGTCAGGGAAAAGTGGTCTTTGGCAGCGTGCAGTCCGTTGCCCGTAATCTCAACCAGTTTGATAATGCGTTCTCACTGTTGATCATTGATGAATGCCACCGCATCAGCGACGACGATAACAGCCAATATCAACAAATCATCCAGCATCTGCAAAAGACTAACCCACAGCTGCGATTGCTCGGCTTAACGGCGACGCCCTATCGGCTTGGCAAAGGCTGGATATATCAGTATCACTATCACGGCATGATCCGTGGCGACGAACGCAGTTTGTTCCGCGACTGCATCTATGAGCTGCCGCTGCGTTATATGATCAAGCATGGCTTTCTGGTGCCGCCTGATCGACTGGATATGCCAGTGGTGCAATATGATTTCAGTAAGCTCGTCGCCCGCAGCAGCGGGATATTCAGCGAAGCCGACCTGAACCTCGAACTCAAACGTCAGCAGCGCATTACGCCACACATCATCAGCCAGGTCATCGATTATGCGCAAACGCGGCGCGGCGTGATGATTTTTGCGTCCACCGTCGAACATGCCAAAGAAATTACGACCTTGCTACCGGCCGGACAGGCTGCACTGGTTAGCGCCGATACCCCAGCGGCCGAGCGAGATGCGCTGATTGATGCCTTTAAACAGCAGTCGCTGCGCTATCTGGTCAACGTGGCGGTGCTAACGACCGGGTTTGACGCCCCGCATGTCGACCTTATTGCTATCCTTCGGCCAACAGAATCCGTCAGCCTGTATCAGCAAATCGTCGGGCGTGGTTTACGTTTATATCCGGGAAAAACGGACTGCCTGATACTGGATTACGCGGGTAACCCGCACGATCTCTATACGCCAGAAGTCGGCAACAGCAAACCGCATGCTGGCAGCCAGCCAGTGCAAGTTTTCTGCCCTGAATGTGGTTTTGCCAATCTGTTCTGGGGAAAAACCACTCCCGATGGCGATATCATCGAACACTATGGCCGCCGCTGTCAGGGTTGGGAAATAGCAGAAAGTGGCCAACGCCAACAGTGTGATTTTCGGTTTCGGTTTAAAGTTTGTCCGCACTGCGGAGCGGAGAATGATATCGCGGCGCGGCGCTGTCACCAGTGTGACGAGGTGTTAGTCGATCCCGACGACATGCTGAAAGCGGCGCTGAAGCTGAAAGATGCGCTGGTTTTGCGCTGTAGTGGCATGAGTTTTGAACAGGGACAAGACGCAAAAGGAGAATGGCTGAAAATCCTCTACCACGATGAGGACGGTGCGGAAGTGAGCGAACGTTTTCGTCTGCATTCTACCGCGCAACGCCACGTTTTCCTGCAACAGTTCTTACGCGTTCACCAACGCGCACCGGGAACGCCGTTTAGCTGGCAAAATGCCGCTGACGTCGTTGCACAACAGAAATTATTACGTGCGCCCGACTTTGTCGTCGCGCGTAAAAACGGAAAATTCTGGCAAATACGCGAAAAGATCTTTGATTATCAGGGGCGCTTTCGCCGCGCCAACGAACTCCGCGGCTAATGTATACTCTAAATAATTCGAGTTTCAGGCAGGCGGCAAGTGAGGGACAAATTCGTCGGGAACGAATTTGACCAGCCAACGGCTGGCCTCCAGTGAGAGACAGGATGTCTCTCATTTAATCCCAATGAGCTTACTCAGGTAAGTGATTCGGGTGACTGACAAACCTGCCAGAGGCAAGTTTGAACGCTGCTTGCAGCGGCCCCAACGGGGCGAGGTACACGCCAGTGTGCCGAGTAATGCTGCCAACGCACATGAAACTTGAAGTATGACGAGTAATGTTGGGATTCATTTGCCCACGAAGCCATATTCCGCTAGAATTTAGCCCGCTTTTGTTCGCAGAAGCTGAATACCCCAACCTGCTGCTGGGTCGCCTGTAGCAGGATTACTTTATATAAGTAGAGAAGAAAATGATTACTATCAAAGCAGAAGCACGTCAAGGTCAGGGTAAGGGTGCGAGCCGCCGCCTGCGTTCCGCTGGTAAATTCCCAGCCATCGTTTACGGTGGTTCAGAAGCACCAGTATCTATCGAACTGGATCACGACTCAGTGAAAAACCAAGAAGTTAAAGATGGCTTCTACGGTGAAACACTGATCCTGTCTATCGATGGCAAAGAAGTGCAAGTTAAAGTTCAGGCTGTACAACGTCACGTTTACAAGCCTAAACTGACTCATATCGACTTCGTTCGCGTTTAGTTTGCGCTGAAGTCGTTTTCCGGGACGCCGGAAAAAGAAGAACGCCGCTTATGCGGCGTTTTTTTTATAAAAATTTATTCATTCACAAAGGAATGTGAACATGTCTCGAGAGATATCTCAGCGGCTTATCGCTATCGATGCCCTGCGCGGTCTGGTGATGGTACTCATGCTACTAGACCATGTGCGGGAAACCTTTTATCTGCACCTCCAGCTCGCCGACCCTATTGATGTCACCAGCACCGATCCCATGCTATTTATCAACCGCACGCTGGCTCACCTATGCGCCCCCGTGTTTGTCTTTTTAACTGGCCTTTCAGCGGCGCTTTATCATCAGAAAGGACAAGATCGTCGGCAAACGGCCCTCTTTCTGTTCCAGCGCGGCTTAATTCTGATTGTTCTTGAGATCACGCTAATCAATTTCGCATGGACGTTTCAATTCCCGCCACAGGTTATCTACTTACAGGTTATCTGGGCCATTGGCATGAGCATGCTTGCCCTCAGCGCGCTGATTTGGTTACCTGCCGGGCTGGTTTTCATGCTCGGCATCGTTATCGTGGGCGGACATAACCTACTTGACCCTTTGCATGCTTCCGCAGGCTCCATGTGGTCAATTCCCTGGGCGATTCTGCACGATCGCGGTTGGATAGAAATCGGCGAAACATTGCGTATGCGAACCTCATATCCAATACTCCCCTGGATTGGCGTCATTTCGCTTGGCTACGCGGCTGGCGCGCTATACCGGAAAGATGTCTTTCCGCTTCAGCGCCAAAAAGCCCTGCTCGTTCTGGCAGGCATCACACTAACGCTGTTCTTCGTGCTGCGCAGCATCAATCTGTACGGCGATAAACCTTGGCAACAGGGTGAAACCATCGCGCAGACACTGATGAGCTATTTCAACATCACGAAATATCCACCGTCGCTGCTGTTCCTCTGCCTGACGCTCGCTATTGGATTGTGCCTGCTTGCGGTGTTTGAACGTCAGCAGCAAAAGCGTTGGCTTGTTATGTTAGCAAGCTTCGGCGCGGCGCCGATGTTTTTCTACCTACTGCATCTGTATGTTTTAAAAGGTATGTATTTAACCGCGTTAGCAATCTGGGGGAAAAATCAGGGGGCGTGGTTCGGCTTTTCCGCCGTCTGGCAACTGTGGGCGTGTACTCTGCTGTTGATGGCCGTGCTGTTTTCACCCGTTCGGGCGTTTGCACGCTTGAAAGCCCGTCGCAGAGACATCCGCTGGCTGAAATATTTCTAACTGTTATTGTTATCCGTTGCTGCCCCTTTCTTATGACGATAAGAAAGGGGCAGCGCCGTCTTTTGACGCTATTTCTACGACTTACCGCCACTCGTTCGGCGCTGTAATTGATCGCGCAGATTCGGCGGTGTGCCTTTAATCGTCAACGTATCCGTCGCGGGGTCCCAGAAAATCCGCTCGCCGAGTAGTAACGCATCAAAATTCAGGCTAATACCGCCGCCGCTGCCCGCAAATTTAGTCAATTGGCGCAGCGTTCCACGATCGGCAGGGAAGCTCTCTTCCAACTCATACCCCTGATCGGCTGAAAACTGCTGAAAGGTTTTCTCACCCAGCGGTGGCAATTCCTGCGACAGCGACGCCAGCTCGATCTCCTCGCCGGACTGTAACTGTTCATTGCAGTAGCTATACACCTGCTGTCGATAATTCTGGCGCTCGTTTTTATCTAACTGGGCTTCTTCACAATACTCATCCACTGCTTTCAGCAAGCCACGGTTTTGTGCTTTGGTGTCCAGCCCTTCTGACGCGGCCAGAAAATCCATGAAGAAGTCAGATACTTTGCGCCCAACGCGACCTTTGAGGAACGTCAAATAGCGTGTCGATTCTGGATTGGTTTCCCATTCTGTCAAATCGATACGCGCAACGATATCAGCATGATTGATATCCAGATAATGCGTGGTACTGATATCCAACTGTTCATTAACCCGCATGCTGTTGCAGCTATTAAGCACCGATATCAATAAATATTCGACCGCCAGATAACGATACTGACAGAACAGCACGATACCGCCTTCAGCAAACGGATACTTCGCCAGTTCGTCACGCAACCGCCCTGTCGCAGCGCGTGAGAAGCTCAAAAAGTCCTCATCCCCTTTGCGACAAGCGCGAAGCGCATCCGCCAGCTCGCTCTGCTCATTAAACAGCCCGTAGGCCTTACTCTTGGCGCTGTAAACACGATGCAGTTCCGCCATCATTTCTTCGACTGCCGCGTTAGTCGACAGCAGGGAATCACGCAACACCATTTCCAGCGTTTGTTCGTCGCGTTTAATTAGTTGATGCAGGGCAATCTGGGCGATATCCAGACTCATGATAAACTCTCCTTTTAGCAAGGCGCGTATTCAAACATTGATACGAGCAGGCCGCAATACATAAAGCTGCCGTCACATCTGTACGCGCTAAGCGTCTACACTCGTTGTTATTGGTGGAATCACGTCAGTGATAAAAATGCATTAATGATAAAAGTGCGGAAAAGCATAAGCCTATACGGTAAGATAAGCGACTTTACCTGCTTGAGATACGCCATTTTATGCCACAATCATCCCGTTATAGTGACGAACACGTTGAACAACTGCTCTCTGAGATGGTCAATGTTCTGGAAAAGCACCACGCCCCGACCGATCTTGCTTTGATGGTGCTCGGTAACATGGTGACGAACCTGATTAACACCAGCATCGCGCCAGCGCAACGTCAGGTTCTGGCGCGTTCTTTCGCTGAAGCCCTACAGGCTTCGATTAAAAAAGCCGATAAAGCTCACTAAGTTTTGACCAACGTATGGTAACCAACCGTCAGCGCTACCGCGAAAAAGTCTCCCAGATGATCAGTTGGGGACACTGGTTCGCCTTATTCAACATTTTGCTCACCTTGGGGCTGGGTAGCCGCTACCTGTTTGTTGCCGATTGGCCGATCTCCCTGTTCGGCCGAATTTATGCGCTGGTTAGCTGGCTCGGTCATTTTAGTTTTATCGTCTTTGCCGCCTATCTGCTGATCATCTTCCCGCTCACGTTTATTGTGATGTCGCAGCGCCTGCTGCGGTTCCTGTCTGCGGCGCTGGCAACGGCTGGGCTAACAATACTGTTAGTCGATGTTGAGGTTTTTACCCGTTTTCATCTGCATCTTAACAGCACCGTTTGGGAACTCGTCGTCAACCCAGGACAGGGGGAAATTGCACGCGACTGGCAGTGGATGTTTATCGGCATTCCATTGATCTTCATGGCAGAGATGCTATTTGGCACCTGGTGTTGGCAAAAATTACGCAGTCTGAATCGCCGTCATTTTGGCAAGCCGCTGGCGGGCGTTTTCATCTCGGCGTTCTTCGCGTCGCACCTGATGTATATCTGGGCCGACGCAAATTTCTATCGCCCGATTACCATGCAGCGCGCCAATCTACCGCTATCTTATCCGATGACGGCACGACGGTTTCTGGAAAAACATGGCCTGTTGGATGCGCAGGAATACCAGCGTCGACTGTCACAGCAGGGTAATCCTGAGGCGATAACGGTCGAGTATCCACTCAATAGCATCACCTTCCGCGATAGCGGCAGTGGCTATAACCTGCTGATGGTGATGATCGACGATACGCAGCCTGACGCGATACAAAGCCGTATGCCGAACCTGTCGCGTTTCGCCTCAGAAAATGTGCGCTTCAGCGATCATTATGATTCAGGTTCTCAACCAGATGCCGCCTTGTTTAATCTATTTTACGGCCTTTCAACGACCTATATGGATGGCGTCCTGAGTGCTCGGAAACCTTCCGCGTTAATCGCTGCATTAAGCCAGCAGGGCTATCAGTTTGGGCTATTTTCATCGAACGGCTTCAACAGCCCGCTCTATCGCCAAGCGCTGCTTTCTGATTTCTCCTTGCCCGCGCCACAGCAACAAAGTGGCGACGCCATCATCACGCAATGGCAAGAATGGCTCAATCTCGATAATAATCCAGCACCGTGGTTCTCTTATGTTGAGTTGAGCAGCGTCCCACAACACGCTTCCAGCAAAGATGTAGATCCAAGCAACCGGATAAATATTCAGGATGTTGACCGTCAGATTGGTCAAATCATTCGCACTTTGCAGGAAAAGAACATTCTGGATAACACCGTCATCATCGTGACAACCGCACAAAACCAGAATGCCAATACCAGCAACGCAACCCGTTTCGCACGTACACAATGGCAAACGCCGCTTATTGTTCACTGGCCGAATACGCCTGCGCAGACCATTACGAAAATGACGGACAACAAAGACGTCATGACTACGCTCATGCAGCGTCTACTCCATGTTAAAAACAACACGGATGATTATTCACAAGGCGAAGACCTATTTTCTGCCCAACGACGCTATCCGTGGTTGATTAACGGCAACGGCGGCACGCTACTGATCACGACGCCGGAACAGATCATCGTGTTGGAAAGCAACGGCAACTACCGGGCTTACGACATGGCGGGAAATCGGCTGAATGATGAAAAACCGCAGCTTGCTCTGCTCTTGCAGGTACTAACGAACGAAAGGCGCTTTATTGCTAACTAACTGCTTAAATCTAAAGCAGTCGTTCCATCTGACTATTGCAATAAAGTCAGGAAAATGTAGTATAAATGCCCATAGCATCGGCACGTAGCGCAGCCTGGTAGCGCACCGTCATGGGGTGTCGGGGGTCGGAGGTTCAAATCCTCTCGTGCCGACCAAATTTCCCCCAACGTTTTGTCTACTGAAGTCCAGTAGGTTGATAAGCATTTGATAATCCACACTTTTTAGGCATAGATATAGGCATACGACGCAACATGTAGCCTAAACTCTATGCCTAAACAGCTTTGCGGATTTGATTGGAGAGCGATATGGCACGTCAGACAAAGCCCCTGAACAATACTGAGGTCAAAAGCGCCAAGGCAACTGACCGTGCCATCACCCTCTACGATGGAGACGGTTTAGAATTACAGGTCACTCCGAGCGGTTCAAAACTCTGGCGTTTTCGCTACTACAAACCCTTCACTCGCAAACGTGCAATGATTAGCCTTGGCTCTTACCCTTCGGTATCTCTTGCCGAAGCGCGTAAGCTCCGCGAAGATGCACGACTGCTTCTTAGCAAAGACGTTGATCCGCAGGAGCATAAGCAAGCAGAGCAATCACGGAAAAAAAATGCTACAGAAAACACATTTGAAAAAGTTGCTGCCGAATGGTTTAAAACTAAAGAATCAGCAGGTTTGGCAACACATACGTTGAACGATATCTGGCGATCCATGAGCAAGTATGTGTTCCCACACATTGGCTCTATGCCTATTGCTAACATCACGGCTCAACGATTTATTGGAGCGTTAGAGCCCACTCATGCCGCTGGCAGGCTTGAGATGTAGTGGTCAACAAAAACTGGCCACCGTGTTAGAGTTTTTCCAGTATCGGTTTTCCGATTCGTTTGGGGGCAACCCACCGTTATAGTCATGCGGCCTGAGTGAGCTGTAATATCCCACGATGTAGTCCGTGATAGCGTGAGCGGCTTCGCTGAAGTTCATATAGCCCATTACGGGTATCCACTCATTTTTCAGGCTTCTAAAGAACCGTTCCATCGGACTGTTATCCCAGCAGTTCCCGCGTCGGCTCATGCTCTGTTTGATCCGATAGCGCCACAGCAACTGCCGGAACTGCCTGCTTGTATAATGACTACCCTGATCACTATGGAACATGACACCCGCAGGTTTGTCTCGGGTTTCCCAAGCCATATCGAGTGCCTTAGACGTGAGCTTACTGTCGGGTGAGAATGACATTGCCCAACCCACCGGCTTTCTGGCAAACAGATCGAGAACAACAGCAAGGTAAGCCCAACGCTTGCCTGTCCAGATATAGGTCACATCGCCGCACCATACCTGATTGGGTTCTGTCACTGCGAACTGACGATCAAGATAATTTGGGACGGCAACATGCTCCTGACCTCCTCGCTTATACCTGTGCGCGGGTTGCTGGCAACTGACAAGTCCCAACTCTTTCATCAACTGACGAGCCAGCCAGCGTCCCATTCGGAAGCCCTTAAGTGTAGCCATGGTTGCGATACTTCTTGCTCCTGCGGAGCCATGGCTGGCGCAGTGCAGTTCCTGAACCAGACTGCGACAATGTATCCGGTGGGCATCCGGTTCGATTGGTCGTGCTTTCCAGTATTTGTAACTGCTGCGATGAACCCCGAACACATGACAAAGTGTTGCCACGGGATAACGCGTCTTGAGTTTCCCGATTAACGAGAATTGTTCAGGGAGTCTGACATCAAGAGCGCGGTAGCCTTTTTTAATATTTCGTTTTCCATTTCAATACGTTGTAGTTTTTTCTTTAACTCACGTATCTCAATCTGTTCAGGTGTAATGGGTGACGCTTTTGGTGATTTACCTTGCCGTTCTTCTCGTAACTGTCTGACCCAGCGCGTCATAGTCGACAGGCCAACATTCATGGCATTGGCGGCGTCAATAACAGTGTAATTTTGGTCGAGAACCAACTGAGCAGATTCACGCTTAAATTCGGGGCTGAAACGTCTTCTCATTGTGTCACCTGTGTTGTTATGAGATGAAGAATATCACCTCTTATCAGGTGGCCAAATTCATTAAACCACTACACATGAAGCAGCCCGTTGGCAACACCAATACGGTAGAACAGTAACTACTGGGCATTCTTTTCTTTGGCTGGCGACAGTAGGCAATTCGCGCCACTGGAATTACTCTCATGGAATAAGAATGATATTATCAAGACCAGACAATGCTGACCGCAAATGGCATAGGCGTTAACCCCGAGGACTACTGATGAACAATGAAATACCACTTAAATATTATGACATCGCGGATGAATATTCGACAGAATCTGCGGAGCCAGTGAGCGAGTCAGAACGTGAATCTCTGGCACGCTATTTCCAGTTGCTGATCACCCGCTTAATGAATAACGAAGAAATCAGCGAGGATGCTCAGAGAGAGATGGCCAGTGAAGCTGGCATCGACGGGCGACGTATTGATGAGATAGCGATGTTTCTGAATCAATGGGGCAATGAGTAGTTTTTAAAAGAGTACAACGTAGCGATGTTCTGATCGTATCTTACCTGTAGCCCCCAAAATCCAGGCACTGCTCACGGACGGATAGTGCCCAACGCTGAATGTTGTATCCCATCCTGAAGTCAGTTCACGCCAACCGCTGATAGCCCCCACCAAACTCAAGCAATACGCTCATCAGTTCCTGCCATCTGGTACAGCCTCAAAAATTACAGGTATAATCCCACTCATTATTCAACTGGTTTAGAAACGAAGATGACAAAACTCACCTTACAAGAGCAGATGCTAAAAGCTGGATTAGTCACCAGCAAAAAAATGGCCAAAGTCCAAAGAACAGCTAAAAAATCACGAGTTCAGGCTCGTGAGGCAAGAGAGGCTGTAGAAGAAAATAAAAAAGCACAACTTGAGCGTGATAAACAGCTAAGCGAACAACAAAAACAAGCGACGTTATCTAAAGAGTATAAAGCTCAGGTTAAGCAGCTTATTGAAATGAATAGAATCATCATGTCAAAAGGCGATATTGGCTTTAATTTCACAGATAATAATTTAATTAAAAAAATAGATGTGGATAAGCTGACTCAAGCTCAGTTGATTAGCGGTCGTCTCGCCATCGCACGTTTGGTTCTCGATAGCAGTGGTGAAAGTGAATACGCTATTATCCCCGCGATTGTAGCCGATAAAATTATGCAACGAGATGCAGACAGCATTGTATTGAATAGTGCGCTTAGTCAGGAAGAACAAGACGAAGAAGATCCCTATGCCGATTTTAAAGTGCCCGATGATTTAATGTGGTAATCAACGTCTTACAAATACTTAGGAATGGAAAGTCCCTCAGGGCTTTTCATTCAGATGTTATGTTTCGTCAGCCAATGAAAAGCGCAGGGTTATCCTAGCTAGTCACCAGCACGGTTAGCGTTTCCGCCACTGTTGAATGCAGCGTTTTACTCTCCATCGCTTATATCGTCACCATCCCCTCGCCTATCAGAAATTTATCGTCCAGACTTAAATCAAAGGCGTAGTCTGCGCAGGAAATGTGTTTTACACTGCGCGCTGTAAAAATTGAGTAGATAAACGATTAAGTAGGCGGCAATGGCGATGAACGGAACGATCACAACCTGGTTTAAAGATAAAGGTTTTGGATTTATCAAAGATGAAAACGGTGATAACCGTTATTTTCATGTGATTAAAGTCGCCAACCCTGATCTGATTAAAAAAGATGCGGCGGTGACCTTCGAGCCCACCACGAATAACAAGGGCCTATCAGCGTATGCTGTGAAAGTTGTGCCGGAAAGTAAATACATCTATATCGCGGGCGAGCGTTTAAAGCTCACGTCGCTTAAGTCTTTCGTGGTTTACAGCGAAGAAGTGCCTGCCGATACCCGTATTGATAAAGACAATGTGGTGCTGTCTGTGGGAGTACTGATGAATAGCATCAGACCGAAATCAAGCGCTAAACCTGGTGAAATGCGCTCGCTAAAAAAACTGGCGATCACCACTTTCCAGGGAACGACGTTAATCTTCTCGGAAGATGAGATAGATGTAGATGCCACGGTGAAACAGCTCAAAATGTGAAATAATTAAGACTGTTCCTGTGCCGAAATCCTGCTCCATTATTCATAAGCAAGATTTCGGCATCGCTAACTGACTTCAGTACGCCGTGATATGCCGTTCTTTCACAAATTCCGCCAGCAATCAAAGCACTCCACGAGTCAGTCCACTGAATTATTTCGCCACGTTGTGCATCATGCTAGTTCGATTGAATGATGAAACAACAGCACAATCTCTCTGCGCAGCACCACGTAGCCCATGACATCAATCCACAACGAACAGCTTAGCGCCAGTTTCGGTGTAGGAACGATGCGCTTCCGCGTTATCTGCGACCTGATAGCTCATTCCAGGTTTGAGAACAAAAACACGACCATCATCTAATTCCGTATGAAGTTCGCCTTCAAGGCAAAGCAGGACATGTCCTTTTGAGCACCAGTGATCGGCCAGATAGCCGGGCGTGTATTCGACAATACGGACGCGGATATTATCAAAATGCTGTGTCCGCCAATATGCGATCCCCGACTCTCCCTTATGCTCAGTCGGTTCTATTTGTGACCAATCAGTTGTACCAAACGGAATGTTCTTCATATCCATATTACTGCCCCTATTCTTTAACGTCGTTAGTTAACACTCCGCTTACTATCCCGGCAAATCAGCGTTTGGCTGCTCGGTTCCACGGCATTTTCATTAACAACTTTGCCATACCGCAAAAGCCAGTAACTCCTGCAAACAGCAACCCCGCCCCCACAAATCCAGAGAGCAGAAAGAAAGCACTGTTTACGCTGTAACCCAGTAATACACCACTCAGAATCAGTACGCCAGCGGCGATTTGAACCTGCCTCATGAGTTCAATCGGCTGTTTATCATTGATTTCTGTTGGAAAACCCGCCTTTTTCCATGCAGTCATTCCACCATTGAGTAAAAAAGCCGTCGCCGGGAACACGGACTGCATAAGAATCTCAGCATTCTGTTCTGAACGCATTCCAGACAAACAATGGAAAATAACAACCCTTCCTTCTCTGTCATTATCAGGAAGAACATCCCCGGTAGAGGAATTCAGCGGATGTAACCTCGCCTGTGCGATGTGCTCGCGGGCGTACTCTTCCGGCTGGCGAATATCAATGAGTATCGCCCCTTCATCTAACAATTTGCGGGCCTGGATGGGTGAGATAGCAAGTGGCGTTGGCATGATCGTGATCCTCTTTTGAGCTGCTGAAACCCGTCATAATGCAACCGTTCAACGTGGCGTTAAGCCGACAAGGAAGGCGATATCGCTGATGATCTGCGTCTCACCTTTAGTTTAGATAAAACTAATTAAGTAAACTCTAAATTAAATAATGGGCACGTGCAACAACTTTCCATGCTGGGAAAGCAATCCAGGCTGGACATCGATTTGGCGGCTGATACTCTGTAAATAGAAACGCTATTTTAAAAACAGCCATGCTGCCGCGATCGCACAAAATAGAGAAATGCGCCGTACAAAAATGGTGCTATTTGCGAGCCATTCTATGGCTTTGTTTACCTTGCTGACTGGGAAACTTGAGATATCTCCAAGACCGTTTCATGAAAAAATTAAAAGATACAGACTGGTATAAAAAGCGTTACTCCAACCGCGTTCTCTTCTGGAGAGAAATTTCACCGCTCGCCTTCCCCATTTTTATTGAAGGTCTCTGCGTCGTGTTGATGGGGGTTTTCAGTACGTTCCTGGTCAGTTGGCTGGGGAAAGAAGCCATGGCGGCCGTCGGTCTGGCTGACAGCTTCAATATGGTCATCATCGCCTTCTTTACCGCCGTCGCGTTGGGGACCGCCGTTGTTGTCGCTTTCAGCCTGGGACAGCGCAATAGAAAGCAAGCACGCTCAGCCGCTCGCCAATCGATGTCATTGCTGGTTCTTTCATCATTTCTGTTGGTCGCGCTGGTTGAATTCGCCGGTTCCACGATTATCGACTTGATTGCTGGGCAAGCCGATGAACAGGTTAAAGCACTGGCCCTCACGTTCCTTCGCTGGACAGTGTGGGGATATCCCGCCGTCGCTGTCGCGCTAGTCGGCTGCGGCGCGCTCCGTGGCGCGGGCAATACCAAGTTGCCGATGGTCATTAATATTGGGATGAATATTCTTAATATTGCCATCAGTAGTCTGCTGATTTACGGCGCATTCTCCTGGGATGGCCTCGGTTTTATCGGTGCAGGCATCGGGATTACCATTTCACGCTATATCGGGGCGATACTCGTGATTCTGACGCTGATGCACGGCTTTAACGGTGCGTTGCGCATTCCCTTCAGGTCTTATTTTGCACCTTTTACCGTGTCGATTCTCTATGAAGTGCTCAGTATCGGGATTCCAGCCAGCATCGAATCCGTGATGTTTAACATCGGCAAATTGATCACACAGCGCTTTGTAGCAGGCATGGGAACCGAAGTCATTGCCGGAAACTTTATTGCTTTCTCCATCTCGACGTTGATTAACCTGCCCGGTAATTCGCTCGGCGCCGCTGCCACGATCATCGTTGGTACGCGGCTGGGAAAAGGCCAGATCATGCAGTCTACCCGCCAGCTAAAACATATTTTCTGGTTATCCAATATTGGGCTATGTGTTCTTGCCGTACTGTCGGTCCCCAGCGCCAGCTTCTTGGCGTCGTTTTATACCAATGAGCCGGAAGTGATCGAAGTGGCAAAACACCTCCTGTGGCTCAACGCGCTGTTTATGCCAATCTGGGCGGCATCGTGGGTATTACCTGCCGGGCTAAAAGGCGCAAAAGATGCCAGCTACACCATGTGGGTAGCAATGGCAGGCATGTGGGGATGTCGAGTCATCGCGGGATATATACTCGGCGTAATGCTCGGCTTTGGCGTGATCGGCGTGTGGATGGGGATGTTCTTTGACTGGATTGTACGTGGGTTCTTCTATTATCGCCGGCTAATGAGTGGCCGCTGGCTATGGCGCTATCGCTCCCCGGCAGACTCATGACAGCGAGCGGGGAAATCCGCTCGCGTACAACAAAGTAACGTACTTAGCGACCTGAGTTTTTAAGCGGAGCAAAGCGGGTCGCCATGATAATCAGTATGACCACACCAACCGTCATAATCATCCAGGCTTGTTCCAGACCCGCCGTATGCTGACGTATAAACCCGGCGAGCAGCGGCATTAAACTGGCGAGGATATAGCCACCGCCCTGCACAAACCCCATCAGTGAACCGGTTTTATGCGGTTCCGTCACCTGATCCAATGCCACGATGAGTGACAGTGGGAAAAGCGCACCAATCCCAATCCCCAACATGATAATGATGGGGTACGTGAGCGTCAGCGGGGCGACAATCAACCCGACCATCCCCACCAGCATTACAGCCAAAATAGGGAGCAGTAGCTTACGTCGATCGGGAAAACGATTAATAAACGTTGATACCAGCAGACCGGAAATCACTTCCGTCATCGTTAATCCGCCTAACATCAGGCCACTTTGCGTCGCATTGACTCCTAGTTGCATGTAATACGGCGGCAGCCACGCCAGCACCAAAGTATACGCTCCCGTCCCAATACCGAAGAATACCATCAGCAGCCAGTCCATTCCGCTTCGGTGCGTGGCTAAAACGCTCACGGCATCCTGCTTCGTGGTATACGCTTTAGGAATACATTTCCAGGCCACCGTCGCAACCAGCGCAACAACACCCCAGCAGGCCAACGCACTTTGCCAACCCCACGCATTTGCCAGTGGAGAAACCGATGACGCCGCAAATGCCGCACCGGTCATAATCGCCGTGGTATAAAAACCCATAAGAAGGCTGCTATGACGACCGAAATGGAGCTTGATAAACGACGGCACCAGCGCCTGAATTAAGGCAATCCCGATTCCAGCACACGCAGCACTAACCAACAGAGCGATACCACTATTGAGCCACCAGCGAGCGCTACACGCCAGGGCAATGACCACGATACCCAGCGTAATCCCTCTATACTCGCCGAGACGCGCCTGTAATTGCCCGCCATACAACGCGCACCAGCCCATAGCGAACACCGGGAGCGTAGTTAACATCCCGGCCATGCTGTCATCCAGACCCGTTGCAGCCTGAATCTGATTCAGCAACGGGCCAATCCCTGCCAGAACAGGGCGTAAATTCAATCCCAACAGGATAATTGTGAAGAAAAGAAAAGCCCGCGCGCGGGCTGTCGATGTCACTACCATGTATAACCTCAATAGATTGAATAAATCACTGCTGACTGATGATCATTATCTTCACACAAAGAATCTTAACGTCAAGATAAAATCATCTAACAGATGAGCACTACATGCGATCAATATGGGCAAGTGAATAGTGATCGGTAGGAAAGCTACTGACAAAACTCGCACGGGTTTAAACAAAAATCATAAAAAAATCCGCCCTAAAAAGAGCGGATTCTTTTGACACAGCTAACACCAACACTGAGGGTAAAAACCCTACAGGGTTAGATTAGAAGCGGTAACCTACGCCAACAGCCCAAGCACCAACGTCAACATTGCGGATACGGCTTTGTTCGTAGCCAACATCCAGAGCAACGTCTTGGATTGGGTTGAACTGAACACCAGCACCGTAGGTGAAGCCGTAATCGTCATTGCTGCTATTGCCCAGGCCGTTAGTAGCGTTATTCGTTACTTTGCCGTGGCTCAAACCAACAACACCGTACAGGCTTGCCCAGTCATTCAGACGATAAGCAGGACCAGCAGTGAAGCCCATGTATTGGCCTTTGTTGTAGTCACTGCCATCGCTACCATTTTTTTCCAGGTAGGTGAATGAGCTAATAACGCCCAGTGGGTTATTATCTTGCTCATAACGATATTTCAGGTTAAAGCCTTTAACTTTATTTTGTACGCCCTGAGCATCACCTTGAGCATAACCAGCAGTTACGGTACTTTGACCAGCAAATGCAGAACCTGCGCCAACGGCTAATACACAAGCCAGAGCGGAAAGACACGCGATTTTTTTCATATTTACAGCCTCAAATTCATTTTATGAAAGACTAACTAACGCAGTAAATATAACAAAGAAGTGCGGTGCTTGCCGCCCTATAAATATTTATCAATTAGGCTTTAGATGTAACAAATATTGTCAAACAGAAGCTATCACACTAATTATATTGAACTTTTCATTGTGACAGTTAGATTAAAAATAAATTCACCACAGGCTAGTAAAACAGACAATTCTTAATTTCCCGCTCAGTTTGTATGCTAATTGTATTGAATGAAAAAAAACCAGTTAAATGATGCGTAAATAAAGGTCAATAAAAGTCAATTCATACCAGACAAATTGTTTACAATTGGATATGATAGCAACAGAATGTTATACCTGCTTTTAAGGCCAAAAGAATGACCTTATTTCCCCATCGTTCATCATCATTCATCCCTGTATTGCTCATCATTATCTCGATGTTATCGATCCAAAGCGGAGCCGCTCTGGCCAAAAATCTGTTTCCGCTCATCGGTGCCACTGGCGTCACGGCGTTACGTCTGGGAATTGGGACGATCATTCTGTGCATCATTTTTAAACCATGGCGTATGCGCTTCAGTAGTAACCGTCTGCCGCTGTTGATTTATGGCATTACGCTGGGCGGTATGAATTTTCTATTTTATCTCTCGTTGCAAACGGTGCCGCTTGGCATTGCTGTCGCGCTGGAGTTCACCGGCCCACTTGCCGTTGCTATGTTAGCATCACGCCGGCCGATTGATTTTCTATGGGTCTGTCTTGCCGTTGCAGGGCTGTGGTTTTTATTACCGCTGGGTCACAATATCGGAAATGTTGATTTAACAGGTGCCGCCTACGCCATCGGTGCAGGCGCCTGCTGGGCGTTCTATATCCTATTTGGGCAAAAAGCAGGGGCAAATCACGGGCCGGGCACTGTCGCTATTGGCTCCTGTATTGCTGCACTTATCTTTTGCCCTATCGGTGCCTATTATGCGGAAAGCACACTGTTTTCGCTCACGATACTCCCACTCGGCATTGCCGTCGCTATTCTGTCCACTGCGCTGCCCTATTCTCTGGAAATGGTGGCGTTAACGCGCCTACCCGCCAGAACGTTCAGCACTCTAATGAGTATGGAGCCCGCGATTGCCGCCTTATCTGGGATACTCTTCCTCGGCGAACATCTCTCATTGATACAGTGGATGGCGCTGATATTTATTATCATCGCATCACTAGGCGCAACGTTGACAATAAAATCAGCAGAGGTACGAAAAGCAGAGAAAGCTTAAACAGAATGCGTACTTATTTCCTTGGGAAAATGTTGCAGAAACGTCTCACATTCCTGAGGTGAACGCAGAACAATAAAACGGATATGGCGATAGCGAGGGTCAGCTAAATCCGCCAGATAGCGTTTTCGGTTTCTTGAATAGGTTTTTATTGTCCAGAGGATAATCGAATCCCGGCTAAAGAAACTGCGAATAAAGGACTCTTTATTGCCCGTTCCGCCCCAGAGCTCCTCTTTGCGCCATGCCCGAAGATAAGCACGCCGCACCGCTTGAAAAAGCGTGCGGGTAAAACCGTAATCGACCCAAATCACGGCATCAACATTGCGCCATTTAATATCTCGCGTTCGGTTATAGTTGCCATCCAGTACCCAGCTGTCTGGCGCCAGTGCGCTTTCAAGCCGTTGAAAAAAGTCGGCATCTGTTCTTCCTTGCCAGTTGCTCAACCAAAACAACGCATCCATTTCAACGTAGGGTACATCCAACTGCTCAGACAAACGACGAGCGAGCGTAGATTTTCCACTTCCGCTAGTACCAATAAGATTGATTCTCATTTTTCATGACGCCTTTAATAACACATTATATGCCTTAAGAAAAAAAATAGAATAATAACTATTTTCACTTCAGAAGTAATGATATTTATCAATATATGCAATTGTGTTGCAAGGACAATATAAAATATTTCCATCCCTCGCCATTTACACATTATTGGTATCAGATAAATCCTGACTACAAATAACCATAGTATCGCTATGCTATGGCTATTCATTTGATAGGCAATTCTTTTCAATATTAATTTTTATCGCTGTTATAATTAATCACGTTAAACAGTAAGACTATGAATAATTAAAGAGAGGATAACTATTATGTCTACCGCCAAACTCGTGAAATCAGCACCGTCCGAACTGCTTTACACTCGCAATGATTTGGACGATAGCGTGAAAACCTCGACGATCGCACTGTTAAACCAACTGGTTGTTGATTTTATCGACCTGTCGTTGATTACCAAACAGGCACACTGGAACATGCGCGGTGCAAACTTTATCGCCGTTCATGAAATGCTGGACGGCTTCCGCACCTCAATTATTGACCATCAGGATACCATCGCCGAACGCGTCGTGCAGATAGGCGGTGTCGCATTGGGTACTGTGCAAATTGTCGGTAAACAAACTTCGCTGAAGAGCTACCCGACTAATATCCATAGCGTTCAGGATCATCTAAAAGCGCTGGCCGAGCGTTATGCCATTGTCGCGAACAATGTTCGTCGTGCTATTGGTAAAACGGAAGATGAGGCCTCTGCGGACATTCTGACCGCTGCATCACGCGATCTGGATCAGTTTCTGTGGTTTATTGAATCAAATATTGAATAATTTGCGCTATCGTCCCGCAAACGTTCTCAAGGCTGCTAAGGCAGCCTTTTTACTGCCAGCTCAATCTATTCTAGCTCCCTCTTTTGTCATGTAATCCGCACAAACTACGCATTTTATCCGTTAAGACGCTCAAAAAATTAGCTTTTGCCTCCATTAATTGACCAGAACGCCAATCAACGGTTGTTTCCCTCGTATAAATCAGTTAATCATAACAGCGCCTTGCCCAAGCGAATCGGAGATGAAAATTTCACCGCCTGCAAGGTAATAAAATAAAAACAACAGGTTAAGCACAACGCATGATAATTGACCTAATGTTCTAACGGGTGCCACTTTCGTACTATGCTTAAAACGCCTGTAAAACAAAAAGCTCCCACAACTGCTAAATAGGAAGGATTTGATGAAATCACTACTTAAGGCCTCTTTGGCTGCATTGACGCTGATGATGAGCGTATCCAGCTATGCCGCTGAGAAAGAATTGATTGTCGCAACAGACACCGCTTTCGTCCCCTTTGAATTCAAACAAGGCGACAAATACGTCGGTTTTGACATTGACCTCTGGGATGCTATCGCTAAACAGCTCAACCTGAAGTACACCCTGAAGCCAATGGACTTCGGCGGTATTATTCCTGCTCTGCAAACGCGTAACATCGATCTGGCGCTCGCAGGCATTACCATTACCGAAGAGCGTCAAAAAGCAATCGATTTCTCTGACGGTTATTACAACAGCGGCCTGCTGGTGATGGTTAAAGCGGACAACAACGATATCAAAGGTGAGCAGGACTTGGCCGGTAAAGTGGTTGCGGTGAAGAGCGGCACAGGTTCCGTTGATTACGCAAAAGCCAATATCAAAACCAAAGATCTGCGTCAGTTCCCTAACATCGACAACGCTTATATGGAATTGGGCACCAACCGTGCTGACGCTGTGCTGCACGATACGCCAAACATTCTCTACTTCATCAAAACCGCAGGCAACGGCCAGTTTAAAGCGGTAGGTGATTCGATTAAAGCCCAACAATACGGCATCGCGTTCCCGAAAGGCAGCAACGAGCTGCGTGAAAAAGTGAACGGCGCCCTGAAAACACTGCGTGAAAACGGCACTTATGCTGAGATCTACAAGAAGTGGTTTGGCGTAGAACCTAAGTAATTGCCGATTTAATCTGGAGATATTCCATGCAGTTTGACTGGAGTGCCATTTGGCCTTCTCTGCCCCTCCTGATGGAAGGGGCAAAAATGACGCTGTTGATTTCTGTTCTGGGTCTGCTTGGCGGCCTGGTGATTGGCGTGGTCGCGGGTTTTGCCCGCGCCTACGGCGGCTGGTTTTCCAGCCGCATTTCGCTCGTTTTTATTGAAATAATCCGCGGTACCCCGATTGTTGTACAGGTGATGTTTATTTACTTCGCCTTACCGATGATCTTCACGTCCGTGCGAATTGACCCTTTCGCCGCCGCCGTAGTGACCATCATGATTAACTCCGGTGCGTATATCGCAGAAATTACCCGCGGTTCGGTATTATCAATTCATAACGGCTTCCGTGAAGCGGGTTTAGCGCTTGGGCTGTCTCGCCGCGCAACGTTACGGCATGTCATTGCCCCACTCGCGCTACGCCGTATGCTGCCGCCGCTCGGTAATCAGTGGATTATCAGCATTAAAGACACGTCACTGTTTATTGTTATTGGCGTGGCTGAACTCACGCGTTCAGGCCAGGAAATCATCGCGGGCAACTTCCGGGCGCTGGAAATCTGGACTGCGGTTGCCATTATTTACCTGTGTATCACGCTGGTCCTCAGCTTTATTCTGCGTCGTCTGGAAAGAAGACTTAAGATTATATGATTGAATTTAAAAACGTATCCAAACACTTTGGCAAGACACAGGTCTTACACGATATCGATCTCACCATCAATCAGGGTGAAGTTGTGGTTATCATCGGGCCCTCGGGTTCGGGTAAATCCACGCTGCTGCGCTGTATCAATAAGCTGGAAGAGATTACCAGCGGTGAATTGATTGTTGACGGCCTTAAAGTGAACGATCCTCGCGTTGATGAGCGTTTGATCCGTCAGGAAGCCGGGATGGTGTTCCAGCAGTTTTATCTGTTCCCGCATCTTACCGCGTTGGAAAATGTCGCGTTCGGTCCGATCCGAGTGCGTGGCGCAAGTAAAGCTGAGGCTGAGAAACTGGCGCTGGAATTACTGGCGAAAGTAGGTCTATCAGAACGCGCGCATCACTACCCTTCCGAGCTTTCCGGTGGACAACAGCAGCGTGTGGCAATCGCCCGTGCGCTGGCCGTCAAACCGAAACTGATGCTGTTTGATGAGCCGACGTCTGCACTCGATCCAGAGTTGCGTCATGAAGTGCTGACCGTAATGAAAGATCTGGCCGAGGAAGGCATGACGATGGTGATCGTCACCCATGAAGTGGGCTTTGCTCATAAGGTGGCTTCACGCCTGATCTTTATTGATAAAGGCCGTATCGCAGAAGATGGCGACCCGGAAACATTGATTACGAATCCGCCCAGCGACCGACTGCGTGAATTCCTGCAACACGTATCTTGATCAACAAGGGGGCTTTCGCCCCCTTGCTTCTTTTCAGCCTTATCCCTGTAAACGCGGATATTCCCGTTCAATAAACGCAGCAAAATCCTGACACATCTTCTCGTCGCCCTGTACGTTATCCGCCAGCACACGGCTACCATCGACGACTCGAATACAGGCAGACAGATCGAAATCTGCGGCTGGCTGAGGACGACGAGCGGCCTGCGCCATCGTCCCCTGCGCCTGTTGCCAGGCTTCATCGACCGTCAGATTGCAGGCCTGCGCCAGATAAGCGGGATTAAACCCCTCACCCGTCAGGCTACGCAGCGTATCATCATGGCTCACGCTATTACCCGGCAACCAATAGTGCTGCGCCAAATCCGGCCCGATAGCGGAGTTGTCCGTCAAATAGCCGTCGCGTTGCAGGAAGTAGTTCCGCGTCTGTTCTACCGCCATCAGCGCCAGCAGATAGCCTTGGTAAGAGCACGCTGACTCCATAGACAACAAATGCGGGATCGCTAACGTCGGCCGCGGGCTACAGTTGATACCCAGAATACGCAGTTCGGTGTCGCGTGCCAGTTTGGTCATCGCTTCCGGCGTACGCGCCTCGTCATCCCACGAATAGAGCTGCCACTCAAAATACGGCACCAACAGAATGTGTCGCTCATTGAAGGCGCGCATCGGTTGCTGTGTGCTGATATCCGCACGGATCAACTCGTCAGGAATCGTCTCTCCCTGCGCATTCTTTGCATAGCGTTTTAGCCAGTCGGCATCACCCAACAGGCTGTCGCAGAACATGGACTGTGTTTCAGCGTAGGCCATCGACGTTGGTGGAAACTCCTGTGAAAAACAGGGGGCATTTTGCTTAATATTGGCAAAATGCGCGGCATGTCCGCCTTCATGGAACAACGTATTAATACCGCTGGCGCCGCTACCGATTTGATCTGGCTTTGCCAAACTAGTGAAATTAATCCGTGCAGGAGTCCATTTTCCGTCCTGCACAAATGGCGGCACCGGACCGTGCATAAAGCCATTCTCGTATTTGCCTTTACGCACCAGCAAATCAAGCTGCATTTCCGCCCCATTAAACCCGATGTTCAAGCGTTTAAAGCTGTTGATCCAACGTTCCAGTGACGCAGAGAAAGGGAAATAAGGATCGAGTTGGCGCGTTACATCCCCTGAGCTGGCATAGCGAATATTCCACGGTTGCAGCGCATCCTCACCCTTTTCACCCGCCAGATTCTTTAGGCTACGGGCATTCGCTTCGCGAGTCTGCTCTTCAAAAGGATCGAGGATGGCAAACAGTTGCTCCGGCGTCATCCGCTCTGTCTTATTGACCTTATAGTCAAAATAGTTCCGGTAGCCCATCTGACGGGCGAAGCGGTTACGCAGTGAAACCAGCTCAGGGAAACCGTTCTGCAACAGCCACTGTTCGAGGGAACGCAGCGCCTGCTGAGAACTGTGACGATAGGCTTCCGTATCATTGGTCGCCTGATTGGTCAGCAGTTCCCCAAGCGAGGCTGGCACGCGCTCACCCTTGGCATCCAGATGCGTCATCTCATAGGATTTGCGCTTGGCGTATAACACACTTTCAGCGGCAATAATCTCGTCCATCAACGCCTGAGTCTGCGGATCTTCAATCACGTTACAGTCGAAAAACCGATACCAACCTTGTAAACCGTGTAACAACGCCTGCTGTTGTTCATCGCGCGGGCTATTTTCCAACGTGGCAAGATGAACTCTCAATTCAGCCAGACGCTGCGGCTGTGAAATAAAGCGCTTATACGCACTTTCTGCGGCGGAGAAATGCTCAGACACCTCATCGTTGCCCGTTCCCATATACAGTTGCCAAAACAGCTCTTCTTTCGCCTGATGAACCGCAAGATAGTCGCGATTCAAGGCGTTAAAATAGTCCGCTACCTGTTGCATGCTATTCCTTCTCTCTCCAAATGACAGCCGCCAGGCTGCGTGAAGTGGCGCGGTAATTCGCGCCCGATTCCGCTCCGGCAAACCGATCAGCCAAGGCGTTTCTTAATCGTTGCGACCGCTTGTTCCATGGTCGCTGCTTCGCCAGCAGCAACCAAACAGCACGCCAGTTGCAGACGAATCGCCTGTGGGATGGCAATTTCGCCCGTTAGGCATTGCACTGTCCAGCGCGCCGTGGTTGCAGCATCCTTCGCAATAGGCAGAGCATCGGGCGCGACGCTGATCTCCTGACGCAGTTGCAACACTTTAGTATGTTGCTGATGAATAAAATGGATTTCCGGGCAACGCTGCGGATTGGCATAAACCTCCCCTTCCGTGCCGTGCATCAGAAGTGCGCGCCCGTTGATATCGTTAAAAAATGTCCCCACGCGGGAAACATATTCAGGGTGGGAAACGCTAGCAACGCGCAGCGCCTCGCTTTCCCCAAACGGCGTCGCCACCTTGGCTAGCGTATGGCTACTGTTACGCACCCCCATACGCCAGCGTAACTGTAGCTGGCGATCGATAGCTGGACACAGCACAGAGACGGGAATAAATACCGGACTCCCCTTATCAAGCTCCTGTTGAGCCTGCCCGGCGTTCTCCGCAATCGTCATGCCAAGATGACGTAAAATCTCCGCGCTGGTAACACGAGTCGGATCGTCACTCACGCCATGCACGACCACTGGAAAACCCAGTTTTGCCAGCAGTAGCACCAGCAGCGGCGTCAGGCTAGCCTGCCTCCGCGCACCGTTATAGCTAGGGACAACGATAGGCATAGGAAAGCCCGCAGGCGGATTCAAGCGTAGCACATGCTCGTCCATCGCCTGGTAAAAGCCCAGCATTTCGGCCTCGGACTCTCCTTTGATGCGAAATGCAACCAGCAGCCCACCGAGCTCCAAATCTGGCACGTCACCGCGCAGCATTGCGCTATACAGTTCATAAGCCGTTGCCTGATCGATATCACGCGCATGATTTTTCCCGCGCCCAACTTCTTTGATAATTTTGGTGTAATCCATGCTGGCCTCTCATTTACGGCGACACAGTAAAGAACTTATCAATGAAAATAACATGTTTGGTGAGGTTCTGGTCACTCTGGCGCAGAGGAAATTGCTATCACCCCACTTTTTAATCAATGACAGGAACACTGTCTTTCTCCCCCACGGGGAAATACTTATAGATGGTTTTTTCCGATACGCCGACGACATTTGCCACCTGAAAGCGCGTAGCCCCTGTCGCCAACATCGCTTCGGCACGACAAAGCACATCTGGCGTCATCAGTCGTTTGCGCTCAACAATTAGCTCACGCTCCATTTCCGCCAACGCGCTCATTACATGAAAGAAAAAGCGACCAGCGGGCGTCGAGGTGTCAATGCTGTCTGTCAGGCTGCGGAAATGAATTCCTTTCGCCTGCAATGCGGATACCAGTTCAATCAAATCACGCACGCTACGCCCTAACTTTGGCAACTGAAAAAGAAAAAATGAGCTGAAAACGTGGAAAAAACACCGCTTGCAGCTCAGTCGAGTTGACATTAGTTCGCCAAGAAAAATTTTTCCTGACATGCCATTAATAAAATAATGAAAATATAAGTTTGGTCTTATTTCTTGTGGAAGTTTATTTTCTATTTTTCTTCTTTATTATGGTTTCTCTCAACAATATCTAACATCTCCTTCTCCGATACGGTTATTACATCCTCAGGATAAAAAACAGGATTTCCACCTATGTAAAATAATTTTTCACTTTCAGAGTAAATAAAAATATTCTCAATATTTTCTTCTTCATTGCTCATGAAATGATCTCCCATAATTCCCATGTAGAAATAGCACCTGACTGTAGATTTTGTCCGTAAGTAAAGACATCAATAAGTATTGTTGAATGACCATTAAATCTGGTTATAGACCGAAGCTCTCCACTTGCCCCCCAACTACAGTTGGCTGGATTATTCGTTCTAACTTCAACACCTTTCGATGAAAGTACCACAGCATATTTTTTTGAATCGTGCACCCATGATGTCGTTGCAACACCAGTATCAATTGTCCCAACAAAAGATTTTGTTTGTGAATTAACAAGAGGGTAACTTACCGACCCACTTGCCACCTTATTCCATCTGGAAGCAATGTTAATATCAGCAGTGCCGTCAAAAACCACGCCATTAATTTTTCTCGCTACCGCAAGCTTAGTTGCAGCTACAGCTGTGCCGTTAGCAGATAATGCCCCAACATCAGCAGCACTGGGCTTATCTTGATCGCTATAAATACGTGCCCACGGTTTTTCAAAGCCTTGAGAATCACGAGAACTTCGATACCTCAATCCTCCATTTGCATAGTTGAAATGAAATTGAGCTGCCGATGCAGAACCGGTATTTAAACCAATGTGCCAAATAAGAGATGAGTCCCCTTCATTAGATTTTAAATAAGCCCCAGTCGGCTTGTTCCATGCAAGATCTTCACCTTTAGAAATAACCCCTGTTACGCCTTGTCGAACGTAATTCACACCAGCTTCTTTGATCATATAGCGGCTATCCGCTGTTGAAATATCCGGTACGTTCGTTGCTGCTGTTCCCACACCTCGTTTTGCCGCCTCACCCAAACCGAGGTTTGCAGGAGTTAGCGCAATATTCGCAGTCCCGTCAAACGGCACGCCGTTGATAGTACGAGGTGTTGCTAATTTTATCGCAGCCTGAGCGGTACCACTGGCAGGTAGTGCACCCACATCCACCGCTGTAGGCAGATTCCGCGTGTTATAATCCCTTCGCCAGCCTGGAAAATAACCATCACCATGATTAATATAGGTAAACTGCGCATTGGGTAGCGCTCCGGCAGCAGTCACTGTAGAAGGCGTGGTAATGCGAATGGTCATCGCACTTTCCAGACCAAACACTTCAATGACCGCGCCAGCCAACTGAATATTACCGACGCCCGTATCGGTAATAATCTTATTATTTGCGTAACTCCAAGTACCTTTGCATACCCAAGATGGATGATTAAACGCACCTTGGCTTTTCAACCACGCAATAAAGTCAGATGTTTTCCACGCGCCACTATCTCCACCAATGTTTATCGCACCATTAAAAGCTCGTGCCGCTCCAACGTTTTTAACAAACAGATTCTTATCTGCAATATCTGCACCGCTCTGATTTTTTGCCAGCTTTCCAGCTAATGCATTCAATACCGTCGTTGAGAATTGTGGATCATTCCCCAACGCATTGGCCAATTCCTGCAACGTATCCAGCGCCGCAGGTGAACCATTCACCAATGCGGCAACAGCCGCTTTAACAAATGCCGTTGTCGCTATCTGCGTATCATTAGATGCTTGCGCAGCCGTTGGGGCCGTCGGCTTACCCGTCAGTACTGGGCTCGCTTTTGGTGCATATTGCGTATGTGGATCAGCCGCTATATTGTGAGCATTCAGCTTATTCGTAGCCTCTGCTTTTACATCAGCGATAGCATTCAACACCGTTGCCGAGAAATTGGGATCATTACCCAATGATTTCGCCAATTCCTGCAATGTGTCCAATGCCGCAGGCGCACCATTAATGAGTGTTGCAACAACGGACTTAACAAATGCCGTCGTAGCAACCTGCTGGCTATTGCTGTCGGTTGCAGGTGTTGGCGCTTTAGGCATGCCGGTGAAGGTTGGGTTCGCCTTTGGCGCATATTGTGTATGCGGATCGGCAGCAGCGACGTGTATCGCCAGATCGCTACCTGTTTTTTCCTGCTCTTTTTTCAAATAGCTGGTACGACTGGCCAGTTCTTTAGCCTGTCGGTTTGAAACACCATCCGGTCCACCTACGACCGGATCTGACGTTTCGATTTGGTAAATGCCGTCAACCCATTGTGGGTTCTCTGACAAATTCGCCATGTTCAAGCGCTCCCATGATTGTAGTTACTGTCGTATATTGCCGTCCGGTTATAGCGGATAGGCACTTCCCAATATTCGATACTGGCCAGATGGCACCGCGCAGGGGCAAACATCCCAATAGCATTACGCAGCATTCTGGCCTGATCGTTGGTAATCGGTTGTTTTAGCAGCACGCGATAGACGGCCCACGCCGCTTTATCACCGTGTACATAAAGGTTGTTATAAGTGGTTTCACCGTCGTAGCTCAGGCGGCCGATGTTCTCGATCAACGTGCTCTCGCCGAAGCCGAAGCGACGGATGATCTCTTTAATGCTCCAGGGCGTACCTTTACTGCGATGCAGATCGATAGCAGCCTTGATCAGCGCACGTTTAGAGTCATCCGATTCCGCCAGTTCCCAGCCGTCGCCAAACAACGAGAACTGTTCTGCCAGCCAGGGCAACACGCTGCCGTCAGTGATATCGATCAGATAAACCAGCAAAGCATTCAGATCGATGCCATCAAAACGGTCGGCCAATTCCGCCAGCGAACGAAAGCTGGCGTCAGCCGCCAACGGCGGTGGTAGCAGTTGTAGTGAATCAGCCATTCGACACCCCGACGACGCTGACATTGATGCCCGTACAGTTCGCCCATTCACTGTCATCAAGCACTATCAATGACGGCGAAGTCAGTTCCACCTGATACACGCCGGGAATAGAAAGCGTGGCAATAATCTGGCTTGGAACAATGTCGCGCCCCAGCGTAGCGGTACGGGTTTCAACCCAGGCCTGCACCGCTTTCTCCGCCGCAGCCTGAACGACGCCAGCCTGTTCGCCGTTAAACAGCGTCAATTTGGCGTTAATGGCGTAATCCATCTGTTTAGGCGATTTGGCGGAAACAAAATCCGTCAGTGGACGCACCTGTTCGTCAGAGCAAAAACTTTCCACCAGCGAAAGTATGCTGCTGTCCGGCAGGCCAGTGCTGAGCAACGGATACAGCACGACTTCGCCTGGTTCTGGCGACATAACCGCCACATCGACAATGTTTTGGTGTGCCCGCATCGCATGGAAGCGATACGCCAGTTTCGATCCCGCCGTACTGAACGATTCCGGCGCCAGTTGAACACGTTCACGCAGACGATCGTCATCTTCCTCGGCGGAACCGCCGCTGCTCTTGGTGATATTGACGACGCTTAAATCACTGTCGCCAATCTCATCCAGCAGCGTACTGATCTGGGCGGGCAGCCAGTCATTACCCACATCGCCACTTTCGGTACAGGTCGCCAACACGGTAACACCACTACCGTTCATTCTCAGCAGCGCGTCGCTGTCGGTGGTGAAAATCACGCTGTCTGACGCGCTAACGCGAGTGCCCGAAGGAATCAGCAGATCGCTGACTAACGGTATTTCAGGAGTAAAACGAAGCTCTGCGCGCGCTGGTTGCGCCGCCAAACGGTAGACGCCGACCAGTTCTGCCAGATAATCCAGCATCGGTGCACGAGCAAACGCAACCAGGTTCTGCTTGGCGGCTTCCTGGACCGCACTACGCAATAAAGTTTCCCGGTAGGCAAAGAGGTTAATCAGCAGGCGTTCGGCCTGTGCCGGATAGAGTGTTTTCCCCGAATCAGCTTCATATTTCGCGATCATTTCGGCGGTAATATTTGCCGCATCGCGTTCAATAAAATTGGGTTCTGTCAGCGCCATAACAACTCCGTGGTCTGTGTCGCGCCGTTAGCGGTTTTCCAGCTAACGTGCAGCGTCAGGTGAGCCCCATTCACAGAAGGTTTAACCGCCAGTAGCTGGCAGCGAGGTTCCCATCGTTTGATCGCGTCTACCGATTCCCTGACGACATGCGGGATCGCACGATCGATCGGATAATCGAGATACAGATGTAGATTGCTACCAAAGTCAGGCCGATGTGGGTCGCTGCCGCAGGGTGTCCGCAGGATGATGTGAATCGCCTGCATGATATCTGCCGTTCCTTCGACGATGTCGCCAGAACGTTGCAGCGCCGGTTGCCAAAAAACAGATTGAGTTTTCATAGGGGGCTATTGTCGCCCCCGGTGGGAGGAAGGAATAGTAAAGCGGTTTAGAGAACGTGCTAGTGCGAGTGGTGATTGGAGTTGCCGCCAGCATCCATGACGCTGCCGCTGGCGCTGACGTTGCCGGAGATACTGACATCGCCACTGAGGCTGGCACCGCCGGAACCGGACATCCCGCTCTCGTAGGTGAGTTGCCCATGCACCAGTAGCTTGCCCGTCACCGTCGTTTCTGGTGCATTAATAGTGACGCGCTGAGCGTTAACTACCACGTCAGTACCGCTGCTAATCGCAATATGTTGCACGCTGCCGTTGATCGTTAACGTATGCGTCCGGCGATCGTATTCAATATGCGCGCCGTCAGCGAACGTTATCGCCCTTTTGTCCTTATCTGCCAGCGTTGGCACATCAGTGGCAGAATAAATCGCCCCTAGCACCAGGCCATCCTCGCCGTTTCCATCCAGCAGAACCTCGACCTGTTCGCCAATATCCGGCAACCAATAATCCTTATTATTTTGCGTATTGCGCTGTAATACCGGCAGCCAGGCCGTACGCAAATTGTCGCACTCTGGTAGACGAACGCGCACCATCACGCGAGCCTCATCCACCGCGCTTATCGTGCCAATTCGACGAGATAAACTCATAAGCCTATATCCTTTTTGCTCTTAACCTTCTGCGTTGTCTGGCTGCCATCCGGGTGGTAAGTCACCAGCGTTTTTCCGCCATCCGATTTCCGCTTGCCCGCCGTAGTCGGCCCGCGAATCAACCCAATCTCCGTGATGTAGCCACTGCTACGTTCCAGAACATGGCGAGCCGATTCGATCAACCAATGGCCAGAAAGTTGGCCGAACGACACCAGTTCCACTTTATTTCCCGCCGCCAACTGCGGGCTGCCCATCAGCGTCATCGACCCCTTTTGTTGCTTTTCGTTGTGCGCATCCAACGCGGCATCCGTTTTCATCCTCGCTCCAGAAGCATCCGCCGCGCGAACGTTAACTTTCAACGTATCCGCACTGGTCTCAGCACCGGCAGACTTCATTTCGTTGTTCGCGCCACCGTTGGCTTCATAGACCATCAGTTTCTTTTCACTCCCTTTCTGATATTTCGTCTTAGCATTTTTATAGACGTGGCTGATCGTATCGCTCAGTGAAAAACGCGCGACGTCCGTTGGCTTAATTTGCCGAACAGACGCCTGATTGCGCAGCGCCGCCAGATGGGAAAAAATCAGCTGGTCGCTGACCACTTTCACGACATAGCCATATTCACTGGCGAGCCGCTTTAGAAAAGCGACATCGGTTTCCGCATATTGCGTAACACGATCGATCTTGATGATTTGAATCTTCCCTACCAGCATCAACTGATGCTTTTTCGCGATGCGTGTCGCAATCGCGGCTAACGTTGTATCTTCAAAACCGCGGTTTGATTTGGTCCTCAATGCACGATTGACCGATGTCGCAACGCCGCGAATCATCACTTCGCTCGGCGGTGAGCTCACCTCAATTTCATCAATCGAGAAAGTGCCGCAGTCAAACAGCATTTCACCGAGATAGCCGAGCTTGAGCGATAATGTATCGCCCGTACCGGGATACCATTTATCTATCCAGCGGCCATCGGTATCATCGAGCCTGACCTCAATCGAATCCGATTCATTCTTGATACTGTCGGTATACGTCACACTGGTGACATACGGCGCGATATCATTGGTGATGTCTTTTTGCTGATACCACAGTGTAAACGCCGGTTGCAGTACTTCCGACACTGCAGGAGAGAGCAGGGTTAATTCTTCCGTTAACGCAGCCATGGTGGTGTGTCCTCCATTTTACTGGCCTCAGCCTGTTCAATAATCGGAATCAGCACCACCAAACCCGATGGCAACAGCGGCACGATGGGGACATGCGGGTTAGCCGCAATAATCCGCGGATAGCCGAGCGGATCGCCGTAATACAGGTAGGACAAGGTATCCCAGCGTTCGCCTTGTGTAGTGATATGTTCAAGGTGCATATGCTTCAACCCTCTTCACGATTTCCGCCGTCAGTTTGCTCAGCGCAGGTTCAGCGCCTTTAAATGTGTCGCTCGCGGCATCTACATGTTTACTGATGGCTTCCAGCCTCTCGATAACGTTTTTGCTGTCGACGCCCTGCAACAAGGTGGCAACTTGCTTGACCTGTTTCAGCATTTCATTCGCCGCTTTATTAACCGCTGTAATTTCAGGCATCATCTTCTCTGCCTGAACCGCTGCATCAGAAATAGCCTCTGCCGCTTTTTTAAACGCCGGTTCCACCTCACTTAACGGCGTCAATACATTCCCGACTTGCGTTAGCAATCCGGGAATTTGCAACAGCGCGGTTTCGGGATTCTTCTTCATCCGTTTTACAATCTGAACGGTGGTTTTCACCGCCTTAACGGCTGATTGAGCCTTCTTGGCATACGTGACAGCCGTGCGTAGTGAAGCTGCAAAATTGCTCACTTTATCGACTGCTTTAGTGATGGCGCTAACATTAGGGACAGGCGTCTCTATCGCAGGCGGCTTGAGCGGATTTTTCGGATCGCCAATGTATTCTCGCAGCGTTAGCGAAGCATTCATGGCCAATACGTTGCCCTTCGCGTCGGTATGTTCGCTGGTCGAGGTCAGTGCCGTAATCACAAACCAGCCGCGATAATCTCCATTGCCGAAGACTAACGCCATCGCCTGATGCGCCCGCATCGCCTCCGTCAACCGTTTCAGCTCCACATCTGGCGTGCAGTACTGCTTGTGAAACACCAGACTAATCGTAATCTCGTCCAGTTTCGCACCAATGAACTGCAGACCGGGTTTACCTTCAATGCGGCCATGCTCGGCATAATCTGCGCCGAATGACGTATTAAAGCCGTCCCAGTAGGCAGTCACTTCAAATTCAATATTTCCTAATACTGCAAACATCAGGCGTACCCCCTGCGCTCACGCTGAGTGAGCAGCTTGTTCAACATATTTTCCAGTTCATTCATGCTAAGCGTCAGCGTCTTCGTCATTTCAGGCGTTGGCGCTGCCTTCTGGCCGTTGAGATAAATGGTGGGTGAGAAAGCAACCTGAACACGCTCGGAAGGGGCTGCGCTGACTAACTTACCTTTTGCTCCACCGACAGTTGATGTCAGTGCGACACGCTGTTGCGGGGTTGACGCAGTGCTCTCAGCCTTAGGTGGTTCAATAGGCGGTGTTTGTTCTAACGACAATGCTAATACCGACGTGGGTTGCAGAACGGGTGGCCCCATAACATTGGCAGCCACAGGTTGGCCGCTAGCTTCGATAGAGACGGTTTTCGAGCCGATACCCAGAAAGTTTTTAACGCTATCGGGAATAAATTCGTCGATCGTTTTCAGGACGTTTTTTAGCTCGGGGAAATAACTGATCAGCCCCTTAACCAATGCATCAATAATCACGCCACCGAGTTCACTTAAACTACCGGGAAGTTGAATGCCCAATTCGCTGACAGCATCGGCGAAGATGGAATACAGCACGCCAAATGGCGACCAGTCGAGCAGTAAAGCGGTAATCCCTACTACGCCTCCAGATACCGCATTGCTGAGCGCCTCCCATCCCGCATTAAAAGCCTGACTGACTTGCGACCAGAGGTTTTTAAAGAATGCGCTAATCGGTTCCCAATATCGGTAAATCAGGTAAACAGCCCCCACAATTGCCGTTACTGCCAAGCCAATCGGATTCATCAGCAGCATACGTCCGAATGCTCCAACTCCACCAACCAGCCGGCTCAAAATCCCCCCAATGCCTTGCAACACTCCGGTCATTCTTAATCCCGCATTGAACAGTTGCCAGCCACGCTGAACCTGCAAAATACCTTCCCAAACGCTCAGTAAAGGCGATAGCAGTGTGGTAATCCCCAGCTTCGCACCGCTCAATGCCATTCTGAATGCGAAGAAACCGGCGACGGCCATCACGATCCTACGAACCAGCTCAGGGTTCGCCGCCGTCCAGGTCACCAGTTGATCCAGAATAGGAATCAGTATGTCGCTCAAGGAAACCAATACTGGTGCCAGGGCTTCCCCCACATTGAGTACAATGTTCATCATTGACGTTGTCATTTGATTCCAGCGCCCAGTCAATGTGTCATTCTGCCGGGCGAAGTCGAGATCCAGCGTTTGCGTGGCTGCTGGGCTGTTCATTCGCTGTTGGTTCGCTTGATAGCTCTGCCAGTTCTGCTTCATCGACATCGCATGATTGACTGCTTCTGGCGTACGGAACACCTCCTGCAATCCGTAGCGCTGCATTAAACTTTGCTGTGCGTCTACGTTGCCCGCTTTACTGGCCTTATCCCATAGTTGCTGGAATTGACTGCCTTTGCTGTCGATGAATCGGTTACTAATCTGAACCGCAGCGTCGTACTGTGAATACCCACCTTTCATGTAGCTTTTTAGTGACGCGTTATAATCTACGCCCGCGTTGTAGTAGCTGTCGGCAATGTCAGTTCGCCCCACCGAATTCATGAAACTCTCCAGCCGGGCAGCCGTATTCGCTTCTGTATCCGCGCCTTTTGTCGCACTCAGGCTGGAAACCAACTGACTCAACGCCTGATTGCCCGTCGCCCCCATCGCCGTAAACCCTGGAGCTAGCGCAGTCGCGTATTGCGTCATCGACGCCATGGAGAAACCCTGTTTCGTGCCCGCCAGCATGCGGGAGAAGGATTCCTCCAGCGCCTTAGCACCTTTCAGGTTAAACACGTCATCTAATGTGGCCGAAAGTGCCGTAAGATCGGACAGCGCCGCGCCAGAGGCCGTTGACGTTTTCCCTAAAACTGCCGCAACATCCGTTGCCTGATCCGGTGACATGCCGTAAGCAAGCAGTTGCCCGGCACTACCGAGCAATGCATCTGGCTTTTGGTTCACCTGTTGAGAAGATTGACGCAGTTTCTGCCCCATCAACTTTTCTTGCTCACCCGATATCCCATGAGCAACGCTGATGTCACGCAACTGCGCCTCAAACGAGGCATAGTGTGTGACCGACGCCACAATCGGCTTCATGACAAAACCAAACTGCTCACGCTTAGTCTTAAAGTCATCGGCGAGTTCACCCCGACGGCTATGTAGTGTTTCTTGACGTGACTGGATACTCTCCAGCCGTTCCTGATTGGTTACCAATTTACTTAGTGACTGGCTCAGTCGGGATGTCACCTGTGTGCTGCGCAAACTGACATTGCCAAAGCGCTCTAGCGACTGATTAAACAGACGCTGCCACTCCTCGGCTTGTTTGAGTTTATCGCTAAGTGGCTGCAGCGATTTTTTTGTGTCATCCAGCCTGGCGCCAAACGCCCTGCCCAGCATGACACCGTTTAAAAGCATATCCACGGTTCACTCTCATTCAGAAAAACCCCTTGAGGGGCGGATCGGAGACGGCGGCTTGCGCCGCTCCAGTTTGGTTTCCCCATCACAAACAGGGGATAAAACGAGGAAAAGGACGAGTGATAAGCGGGGGAAGAAGACAGGTGGTGAGGGAGGAAAACGGCCAGCGTCCTGTCGCTGGCCGAGTTGGGTGGATGGTGGCCTAATTAATCCTGTCAGTAATCAGTCTTCCTCACCGTTCTCACGTTTTATCTGTTCGCTGGCTTCATCCAGCCAGTGTTCAAAGTCGTCCAGTTCCAGCGCATCAATCTCACTCGGCTGAAAGCGAAACCACCTCGCCAGCAGGGCCTGCGCTTTCCACAGCAGAGCCGGCTGCGTTATCCAACCCAAGTAGCTGCTGAAATCGTTTTTGCAGCGCCATGTAGTCCTGTGCGTCCATCTCATCGATGTCTTCCGGCACCAGACCAGTCATGCGTGACAGCAGCGCGTCGTCCCAGTTGCTTGGGTCATCGCTGATTTTTTTCACCGCTTTGATGTCTTTGACTTTCAGACGCTTGAGCGAAATGGACTCCACGCGTTGGCCGGCAGAAGTGGTGTAAGGGAATTGCAGAGAATAGGTTTCAGTGTGCATAACAGCTCCTTAGTAAATGTCGGGAGCAGTATCGCGTGCGGCGAGGAATAACGATTTTAAAGTGAATTAGAAAACGAAAGCGGCAGGTATAAGAAAGGGGCCGAAGCCCCTTTCTTCCCTCACTTAGTCAATGAATACCAAATTAACCGCCGATATTGGCGCGGTAGCTGTTCAGTTGATCCACACCGCCCACCATGAAGATGTTGGACAGGTAATCCAGCTCCAGCAGGTCTTCACCGTTCATCACCTGCTTGATGTAGGTACAGCTGAACGCGCTGCTAAAATCCGGGTTTTCGTGCTGCTTGAACGTGCCCAGCGGATTCTTTTTGAACATGATGGTCATGTGCGTCACCAGCGGCACTTCTTCGATACGGCCTTGAGAGCCATAACGTTCCACGCTGGAGCGACACTGCAGCGCCAGCGACTGGTAAGGGTTCGCCGCCGCCAGCATCGCTTCACGGTAGAAGGAGTTCCACTTGATCTCGCCTTCCAGCTTGTCGAAACCCGCAGGCAGTTCGATCTTGCCGACCATGCCCAGCGCCTTGTGCTCCTGCATGATCATGGAGATATCCGGCAGTTTGATTTCCTGCGCACGCCCCAGCAGGTTGGTACCGTTGATATAGATGTTGGCATTGGTAATACGGTTTACTTCAATTTTCCCGGCCATCAGTTAGTGCCCTCCAGCGTTACCAGGTATTCCGAGGTGATCTCCGTCTCAAAGGTCAGACGCTCAAGCGGTGGCGGCGGAGTGAATTTGTAGTTAAGCAACAGGTGCCCTGCCGCCAGCTCGGTTTGCTCATTGCGTGCAGCATCGAACCAGCATTTGAAGCCCAGCAGTGCGCCGTCACCGATCAGCTTGCGACCGTAGGCATTGACCGATTCCACCAGCGCATCGATCAGCGCCTGATTGATCGGCATGTCGATATACTGCTGGCTGAAGTAACGGATGGATTCGTTAATCACATCGCCGGTACGACGCACGTTTTCGAAATTCTTCATGTGCGTCACGGTTGGCCAGGCAGCGGTGCGATTGCCCCACAAACGCAGGCCGGAACCGTAGCTGTTGAAGATGGTACTGATGCCCTGTTCATTCAGCAGGTTCACTTCACTCTGCGGATCGTCAATCATCGCGGACAGTTGGCGTTCTACGCCGGTGATCCCTTTAATTTCCTGATTGGAAGACGACCACCAGAAACCTTTCTCCAGATCGACTTTGGCACGCAGACCGGCGGCACGCGCCGACAGCGGCTCCAGACGTTCACTGTTGGTTTCCGCGTCGTACACTTTTACGTGCGGGTAACACAGGCGAGCGCGCTCAGAGCTGGTGTTGAAGTTGATCGTGCCTTCCGGACCACGGCCGCTCAGCGCCTGCGCAAAGGTGGTACCGATTGGTGCATCGATGTAGGCAATCGCACCCAGTTTGTCCGCCAGCGCGATCAGCTCGGTCGTTACGCTGTTTTGCGTACAGAACACCGGCGAAATCAGAATTTTGGCAAAGAAGCCATACAGGTTATAGGTATCGTTCAGCAGCTTCATACCGGTGCGTTTGCCTGCGGCGTTGATGCTGCCGATGATGTCAGCGGCAGTCACTTTCGTGACATCAGCAAAGTCGTAAGACGCGCTGACCACAGCGGTAACATCGATGTTTTTACCCAGATTTTTCAGTACGCCAGTTTGTGCATCCAGCGTATAGTCCTGACCTTCGACAAACGGCTGACCGCCTTCTGCCGCCGTCAGCACCAGTTTGGTAACCACGCGGTTCGCCAGTTGCGCCGTACCGGTCGTTTTGTCAAAGGCGACTTTTTCTGCGCTCACTGCGGACTTATGTTTCGCCGAATCTAGCACGTTGATAACCAGAACCGTACCTGCGCCATGATCGTAAATCGCATCCAGCGCCTGCGGGATGGTATACCCGCCGAACTGGCTGCCAAACTGCGCCGCGTCTTTTTCGGACAGGCACAGCGTGACGTCATTTACCGCACCCTGTGGTGCCGTACCAATCAACCCAATTACCGCAGATTTGACGGTTTTCACCGGACGAGCACCGGTTTCAACTTCAATCGTTTCTACACCGTGTAAATAATTAGCGGCCAAGGGTCACCTCCGTTGCGCTATCAGCCAGAACCTGACCAGCGACTGGCAGCAAATAGCCCAGCGCAATCAGCGTTTTCACGTACTCATGATCTGCCGGCAGTTCAGTCACCTGAGCGGGCCAAAGCAGAATTTCCTGACCATCTGCCAGCGTGACGCCGCTGGCGGGGCCGGTATAGCGGTATTTCATGCGTCTTTCTCCTCATAATTAACCGTGGTAAGCAGCGGACCATCCGTCTGCTCGCGGTCTTCGATAAAAAGGGTCTCTGTGGTGCAATCAATGGCGTAATGCCAGCGTCCTTTGATGTAACCAACGTAACGGTCACGAATTAACCGGATACCGCGATGACAGTCAGGCAATCGGTATCCTCCCAATGCCTGACGAATGGTATCGAGTGTGGCCAGCACACCGTTTTCGCCATCCAGATCTGGTAGCAGCACAGCAACCATCAGTTGGGGTAGTTGCGTCTGAACCAGAGAATCCACGTCTTCTGGTACAGAAAACTCGGAGCCGCGATATCCCACCAACACATCTCCTTGTGTCAGGAAATCTGGTCCGATCAGAATATTTTCTGGACAGGACGCGATCCGACGCGCCGGTAATTGCTGTTGGAGGCGGGCTATCACCGCATCGATAATTGGTTTGGTATTCATATCCGTTCACCCGCCGTTTTGGTGGTACATCGTGTTGATGGCGCTAGTATCCAGATAACGGTTGGCTGCGGCTTTTAATCTGTTTTAGAAAAAACAGCGAAGTGATTTACTTGAAAAAAACGTCTAATACGCTGAGAAATAAAAATTCTTTCGATAAAAAACGCCAGCACAACCGTGCTGGCGCAAAGGAATATAACGACACGGATAAAGAGAAAATACAGAAGATAAACCAACGTTAAGAGATTACCGATCCCAGTATTTTTCCGGTCGAGCGATACCAACCATACAGTCAACCGCATACTCCACGACGTCCACACCAAGGCGAGTGAGATTCGCCAGCCAGATCCCCCCCTTCTCCTTGGTCAGTACCGCCATCTTGCGATCGGCCAAGTAATCCAGCGCCTGACGCAGCTCCGGTTCAGAGGCATCGGCATATAGTCGCTGCATCACGGCCAATAAAAACATTTCATTCGCGGTATAAGGACGAGTTTTATTTAATGCGATGAGCAAATGCCAACGCATCGATTCCTGTCGGATACACTGCATATCAGCCATGATTTCCCCCCGAATACCGCTGCTGTACTAACTCCAGCTTGTTGTAAAGTGCATCCAGCTTGGCTTCAATTACCGTTTGACCACGGATGTAGTCCTCACGTCGCACGTAGATAAGCGGTAAATCAGCGCGAAATTCCAGAAACTCGCGCTCCAGTCGTGTCCACCCCTGTTCACTCTTCTGTCGTGCGTTTTCCAAAGCGGCAAAACGCTCGTTCAACCGCTTTTCAATCTGAGTAAGCAGAATCCGCCCTGCGGCAAACAGGAAGCTCATAAACGACAGCAACAGGCCAACCAGCGACCAGAACTCCACTTCAATCTTCACGTATTACCTCCCCTGTCCGTTGTAACGCTTCGATATAATCCAGCAGCGCATTAACCTGCGCACTCAGCGCCTGGTAGCGCTCTCCGTTGTCACTGATGTTGGCGAGGATATCGCGCTGGGAGACGCCTGAAGGTTGTAATTCGGCACCAGCGGTTGCGCCGAGATCGGACGCTGCGCCAGCGCGGCGGGCAGCGGCGGTAATATCTTTCGCACCATCGGCGGGCAGACCGAAAGCGGCGTTGTAGTGCTGCACGAAGCCACGAGTAAACACACACTGCACAGGATGAATTTTGCCTTTTTCGTCAATATATTGCTGAGTAACATGATCGATTCTCCGTTGCAGAGCAGCGTTATCCGCCGCCAGTTTTTGGCGCGCAGCGACATAGCGCTGTTCGAGTTGATTCCCACGTTCGACCTGCTGCTGGTATTGTTCCGCTGCCGCACGTAATAGCTGATTCTGGGTTTCGGCCTGCTGCTGCTGTAGCAAATTGAATGCTGCCTGCTGTTTCGCCAGCGCAGTATCTCCCAGTGCTTGTGCGAGTTGATAACCCTGATTACGGCCAGTCAGATAGACCGCAATTAACAGCATAACGACAAGCAAAAGGGTAACCACGCGTGGCGAAAGAAAGGATTTCAGACTATTAAGAAACAAATTATTCCACACAACTCGCCCTCCCCCAGCTCAGATAGCGTGGTGCCAACTGATGCAAAATGCGGTCGGGATAATGACGGTTCTCACGCCAGTTGGCGGCGCTACGTCCTGCATTGACAGTTTCTACATGATCGAACCAACGAAGTATGTCCTTATCGGCGATCTTCGCGCGTTGCTTATCACGCTGTAACCAGCCAAGCCCGCCATTGTAGGACGACAGGGTCATTGCCATGCGTTCGCAGTCGTTGCTGGCGCTGATTCGCGTCCACAGCCAGCGATCGTAGCCCGTCAGCGCACGGATCGCCCAGGCAGGATTAAACGGTTGATTTGCACGAAGCTCAGGAACGATACCGCTAAACCAGTCGGCAGTGGTCGGCATAAACTGCGCCAGCCCTTGCGCACCAACGGGAGAAACCGCCCGTGGATTCCAACCGCTTTCCTGATGCAACTGTGCCGCAAAGTCAGCAATCGGGGCATTCATGCCCCAATCCAGCCGTGCGCTGCGGATCACATCACTGCGATACGCCTGCGCGGCGCGAGGGATTGTGTCAGCGCAGACCGTTGCGCTAAAAAGCATCGGGCTAACAAGCAGCGTGATGAGAAGATGTCGCATATCACAACCCCATCGCTACGCCGATGCACACAGCTGACACAATCAACGCTCGTCGTAACATTGCAGCGGCAAATACGGTATGGTGGCCATCCCGAACAGGAAAACGTCCACGTGGCACAGGCTCATCACCTTGTTCAAGGAACAAACCGGGACGCGCTTTAGGAAACAGCGAGCGATCCAACCAATAGCCTAATACGGCGGCGAGTGAGATAAGCGAGAGCTTATAGACGGTTACGGGAAGCTGCTGCGGTGAAATCAGTCCGATAACAGCAAAGAGAAAAGCCGATGTCACAATCCAGCCGGTAAGACGCGGTTTTTTGATTTTTTTCACAATAAAGCCTCCTGATAAGAATGGAGGCCATTATGCAAAATGAGGATGTTTTATGATTTTAAAGGAGTTTAAGTATTATTGAGGCGCAAGATCCCACAAAATTGAACCATTTATATTCGTCATACATACACATCAGGCTTCATATCAAACTTGTGCTGCTTTTACGGCAACATAAAAATCATACCTCTTTAGCCGAATATGGTTTTCATTTCTATTTTAGTTTCTCATTACCTTGCTATTGCCTAAGGAATTTGTCGCGGGCTGAAACCGGGCCGCCAGTTCCAGAATATCTTTCTCGTTCAGCGTACCCGCCGTATAGCGCAGTAATAGCCATGCCTGAAGCCAGCTGTATTTCGCTTCCGCCAGCTCTCGTCGGGCGTTATACCAATCCTGTTCGGCCAGCAGAATATCCAGATTGATACGTTCTCCGCCTGCAACACTCAACCGCGTGGCGTTGACCGCTTCTTGCGCCGACGAGGTCGTCATTTGCCAGGCTTTGATTTTCGCCGAACCGTTATTGTACAGATTGTAATATTTTTTCAACTCCGCCAATGTTTGCTTGGTTTGATCGTCCAACTCTGCCTGGCTTTGCTGATATTCCGCCGCCGCCTGCCGCATCGATGCCGAGACGGAGCCACCGGAATAAAGCGGGACATTCAACTGCAAACCAACGCTCTGTGTGTCGTATTTCTGATTGTAGTTATATTCACTTTCCGAACGGCTATTGCGCGACGATGCCACCAGCGACAGCGTCGGTAAATGGCCAGCTCGACTGCGTTCGATTTCATAACGGCTGACGGTCAGCCCTTCGCGCTGTGTTGCTAGTTTTGCGTTGTGCTGCACGGCAAGATCGCGCCATTGCGCTAACGTCTGCTTACCTGACTCCGCAGACGGCAGTTGCGTGAGCGTCAGAGGGTGTAGCGCTGTAATATCCAGCGTTGTGCCTGTCATATTTTCCAGATCGGTAATCGCGGCATCCAGATTATCCTGCTGCTCAATGCGCTGTGCCTCAATCAGCGTAAAACGCGCTTCCGTTTCTCGCACGTCCGTTAAGGTCCCTTCGCCCGCCAGCAAGAGGCGTTTATTCAGCGCCAGTTGTTCGTGATACGCTCGCTGCTGTGCATCCAGCAATTGCAGTTTTTCCTGCGCTAGCAGCGCACTACTCCAGGCTTTATAAAGCCGTACCATCAGATCCTGACTGCGATCGCGAAAACGCTGATCGGCCATCAACGTACGGGCAACGCCTTGCTGATAACGTGCCCAGGCCGCATAGTCCAGCAGCGGCTGACGCAGCGAGAGCGTCGACGTGTAGCTGTTATAATCGCGTTTTAACGTGTTGTCGGTGAAGCTATCCGTTTGGGTGACTTTGGAGTGGCTACTGTTGGCACTATAGCCATATTGGAGATTCGGGAGCAGATTAGCACGCCCGATTGTTTCCTCTTCCTGACCGGCTGCTCGCTCAAACCCCGCCGCACGAAACTGGGCGTCATTGCGCAGCGCCAACTCCCAGGCATCAAGCAGCCCTAATGCGTCAGCGCCTGAGGAAAGGAACCCAAACAGCACGATTATCGCGATCCTTTGCATGATTACTCTTCCGTTAGTGCCAGATGCAGGCGATCCATTAAAGGCTTAAATAGATAATTGACGAATGACCGTTCTCCGGTACGGACAAACCCCTGTACCGGCATGCCGGGTTTGACTTCCAGCCCCTCCAGAGCACGTTTCCCTGCATCATCCACCATCACGCGCAGGCTGTAATAGGGAGAGCCGTCTCGTTCATCCAGCAGGCGATCGGCGGACAGCAGTTCAACGGTTCCCGCTACGCGCGGCGTGGTGCTTTGGTTAAACGCAACGAACTGAAGCTCAACGGCTAACCCTGGCCAGACTTTATCGACTAATTCAACGGGCAGGCGAGCATCAACCTGTAGAGGCTGATCGTCCGGTACGATCTCCAGAAGCGTCTGTCCCGGCGCAATAACACCGCCTTCAGTAAAGACTTTCAACCCGACCACCGTCCCGGAAACAGGCGCTCTCATCTGGATATTCGCCAGATTGAAGTCGGCTTTTTCCTTCTTGCTACCCACATCGCTCAGCAGTGCCTGGACTTCCGCCAGCTCACCGTTTACTTCTTTGTCATATTCTTGTTGGCGTTGTGCAATCAGCAGCGTCTGTTGCTCAATGTCACGTCGGGTGCGATTAATATCTCCCGCCAACTGTGCGATATCACCGTTAAGCTGCGCCAGCAGACGTTCGTTCTCCAGCATTTTGTTGCGCGGCACATAATTTTCCGCCGCCAGTGAACGTAACCCTTGTAGCTGTTGTTCCAGCGTTTCCCGCTGCTTCTGCTTGCTGGCTATCACCTGATGCTGGGCGCTTAGCGATGCCTCCATACCCGCAATACTTGTGCGCATTCCTTCCGCTTCAAGCTTGAGCGACTGCTGGCGGCTGTGCAGTAAATCGCGCTGCAATGCCGTAATCGCGTTCATCTCTGGCCTTTCCGCTAGCGGTTGCAGACGGGGCGTCAACACCATGTCATTCAGACGCTGCTGTTCAGCAAGCAGCCGACCTTCCCGCGCGACTAACTGTAAATACTGACCATCCAGACCCTCACTTGCCGAACGTGCATCAACCTCATTCAGCGTTAACAAAATCTGACCGACCTCCACCTTGTCGCCATCTTTAACCTGAATTTTATCGACGATACCGCCCTGATTGTGCTGAACAACTTTGCGATTGCCGGAGATCACGACGCTGCCATTTACCATAACCCCCTTATCCAACGGAGCAAATAGCGCCCACAGGAGAAAGCCGCCGAACCCGGCAAGCACTAGCAACCATCCCAAACGCACGGCACGTTTTTCATCGCGCCGCGCCATCTGGTTCATATTCTCTTCGCTTATTTCAGATGCGGACATGTCATTCCCTGTTTTCTCTCATTCCCTGTTACTGCTGGACAGCGGCAGAAGGTGTCATTTGTGCTTGGTTGGCGGCACGACGCGGCTGCAATTCGCTTAGAATGTCGCGCGCAGGCCCAAAACGCTGCTGTCTGCCTTGGTTAAGAACCAGGATTTTATGCGCCAGCGTGGTTAATGCAGGACGATGCGTAATCAACACCACCGTCGCTCCTCGCTTCTGAAGGTGCGATATCGCCTGTGCCAGCGCAACTTCACCTTCGTTGTCAAGGCTGGAGTTTGGCTCATCGAGTACCAGCAGGCAGGGATCGCCATATATCGCACGTGCCAGCGCGATACGCTGTCGTTGCCCGCCCGACAGCCCGTTGCCGTCAGCCCCAAGAGGCGTGTCATATCCCTGTGGCTGGCTAAGAATCATTTCGTGGACGCCAGCCAGCTTCGCCGCTGCGACAATCTTTTCCGCGTCATGCTCGCCAAAGCGGGAAATATTCTCCGCTAGCGTGCCTTTAAACAGCCGCACATCCTGTGGCAGATAGCCCATTGCCGGGCCAAACGCCGTTTTATCTACCTGACTGAGATCGGCACCATCCAGTCGAACCTTGCCACGCGTCGGTGTTTGCGTCGCAACCAGCAGACGCGCCAGCGTAGATTTACCTGAACCCGATGCGCCCAAAATCGCCAGCGTTTCGCCTGCCTGAAGCGAGAAATGGATATCCTGCAATCTTGATGCCCCTTGCGGCGTCTGTAATAAAACATTTTCGACGCTAAGCTGGCCCACTGGTGCGGGCAGCGCCATCGCCTCCGCTTTGGGCGGATACGCCGTCATAATTCGATTCAAGCGATGCCAAGCCTGCCGCGCGCTGCTCAACGGCTTCCAGATACCGATAAACTGATCGATAGGGCTCAGCACACGTCCGACAAGAATTGACCCAGCAATCATCATGCCCGGTGTGATTTCACCCTTAATCGCTAACATCGCCCCCACGCCGAGCATCAGCGATTGCAGAAAAATGCGCGCATGTTTTGACGCAGCACCAACAACTGCGGCTCGTTCGCTCGCCAGATTTTGCAGGGTAATAAAGCGATAATGTTGTCCCAACCAGCGCCGACGTAAGTTAGGCAGCATCCCCATTGATTCAATGACTTCGGCATTACGCAACTGCGTATCCGCAAGATGGGTCGCCTGTAGCGCTTCATGGTTTGCTTCTTCCAACGGCGACGTGGTGAGAGACTGATTTAGCCATGCCAGCAGCAGCAGAACTACCGTTCCCCCTAACGCCAGAAAGCCGAGAACCGGATGGATCAGGAACAGCACGAGTAAAAAGAAGGGAAACCAGGGAATATCGAAGAAAGCAAACAGTGAATTGCCCGTAATAAACTGCCGTAATAGCGTGAGATCGTTCAGTGCCTGACCCGCTTTTGCCTCGCCAGCCTCGAGATTGCGTTCAAACGCGGCGTTGAAGACCTGTTGATTCAACTGTAGATCGATCCGCGTACCGAGCCGAACGACAACCAGACTCCGCACCCATTCGAGCGCCGCCATGAATATACCCAGACCAGCAATCAGCAGGGTGAGCATCAGCAAGGTCGTACCATTCCCTGAAGCCAGTACACGATCGTAAACCTGAAGCATATAGAGAGAAGGCGACAGCATCAGTAGATTAACGATGGCGCTGAAAATCCCAATGCTCCAAAAGCTGCGCCGGAAAGGACGCAATATGCTCAACAACGAACGTTCCTTATTTGATAGTTGACTCACTGCGTTTGCCTCTCCTGTCAGGGCTGTTTGTGCATCGTCCGTGTACTGCCATCAGGCAATGTCAGCGTATAACCCTCTTTTTCCTTGCTAAAGAACACGACGGACTGTCCCTGCTCTTTCGTCAGCGTGATACCATCCGGCGTCGGCCGCCAGCCTACGGGTACATCGGATAACAGCGCTTTTAAACACGGCGCGTCGCCCTCAAAGCGCCAGGTGTTATCCAGTAACGGCGTATTGTGCAGCACGACTTCGCACTGCTGTTCCCCGCCACGCAATTGCCATACGCCGCTTAGCTCACTTGCTGAAGGCAACTTCAAACTACTCGCCATACATCCTCCGCTTATTGCACTTAACAGCGCCGCGATGATTAACTTTTTCATAGTGGCCCCAACTCGATAACAGAAAAGGACGGGGAAATCCCCGTCCTTGCTACATCACACGATAAAATCGGTTGCCGCAGAAGGCTGACCAACAATATGCACAACAAAGTCTGGCGTGGTCTGACCCGCAAAATTCAGCCACAGATTGGTGGTGTTGCTGCCCGCATCCCAGTCAAGCAATGCCTCATTGCCACGTCCGGTGAAAGCATCAACAAACTGCAAATCTTTATTTTGATTCAGCGCTGACAGATCGATTTTGTCGATGCCGCGTTGGAAATCCGTGATGGTGTCATAGCCTGTCTTATAGGAAGAGTCGCTCGCGCTGGCATAGACGAAAATATCTTTGCCCGCACCGCCCGTCAGCGTATCTGCACCGCCGCCGCCGTAAATGACGTCATCACCCGCGCCACCATTCAAAATATTATTCGCGTTGTTACCGATAATAATATCGTTGCCGGAGCCGCCAATCGCGTTTTCGATCGTTACGCCGTGAGCGATAGAAACGTTACCTTTCAGGCCGCCAACGTCAGAGAAGCCACCTTCATTCAGGTTGATGCGCTGATCGTTTCGGTAGCCAGAGAAATCAAACGTATCAGTGCCGCCCGCATCCCAAACAGAGAAGATCAGTTTGTCACTGCTGCTGTTAGCTGAATAGAAATCACGACCGGTATTGGAGTTAAAACCGTATACCGTATCACCGGTACGCGTGTTCATGTTTGCGCCATAAAGATATTGGATCGCTGTGATGTCATCAATCAGCGGACCAGCAGCATAGTGCCCCTGGAAATCGCCTCCGGTATTCTGCTCACTCCAATAGCTCATCAGGCTGAACTGGCGCGTATCTTCCGCATAGGTCACATCACGGTAGGTCGGGTTACCCTCACCCGCATTGTAAGAACCTGGGTGGTTCAGGCCCAGCGCATGACCGATTTCGTGCGTCAACGTCTGTTTGCCATACTCTGTTGCTGGGTTACGTACCGTGTCGGAATTGTAGTTAAACCAAGCGCTGCCCGCCGCAGAGTGGTTACCTGGCATATAAGCATAAGCCTGAGTATCGTAGTCCATCCGACCACTTGAATCACGGGTGTAGTTACCAAACGTGATGGTAGCCTTTTGGGTAGGGCTAACCTGAGTAAACGTGATATTGGCGACATCTGACCACGATTGCAGAGACAGTTTGGCTTGTTGTTCCTGGGCGGCGCTGAATTTCACAAAGCCCTGATCGCCAGAAGGGATAGACCGCACGTTCTGTAAGAACGAATAGGTCAAATTAGCGGATTTACCGAATACGTTCGTTCCATTCCAGGTCAGGCCGTCACGGACAATTTCCTTCGCGGCCAGATCGCTGGTGAACGAGGGTTTGCCATTAAGCTGTCCTTCGCCACGGGAGTGGTAATTATACAGATCGTATACATCGCTATACCCCGTACCTGCGGCATGCAATGCTGATTCAGCGGTATCCTTATCTTGATCTCGTAAAGCCATCTTTTCTTCTCCATAAGTCTGATCGGGATGATCAGAATCCTAAATCCCTTCAGGCATATGAATGACATACGCCACGAACTAATGGCTTCTGGTGAGATAAAATTGATCAAAAATTATTTATATAAAAAACTCATATAAATAAAAGTTATTCCCATAAGGAAATAATTAAGAACACGAGATAATTATCTTCGTTATTATCAAATGAAAAATAATAAGGGACTAATGATTAATTTTTATTATTGAAATAGATAGAAAAAGCAAAGAGGGCTGAGCCAGGCAGCATTCGTTTTCGACAAGGAAGGAATTTTTATTAACTGCGTTAATTCTCATCATCATACCTATCCTTGGTTGATAAAAACCGCACTTAGCAATGACATAGTTTGTCACACGTATTAACGGCATCCTTGCTGTTCTGAGACAAATCTAACAAATAAGAATAAAAAAATATAGCGCTAAATAGGGGCTAATTACCCCCTTATTCGGAGGACGGATATACCCGTCATACTTCAAGTTACCTGTGCGTTGGCCGCGTTCAGTCGCCCGAATCACTTACTTGAGTAAGCTCATCGGGACTCCTTCGCTTGCCGCCTGCCTGAAACTCGAATTATTTAGGGTATAGCGGAATTTGTTATGGCATATCCCGCTGTTCAATCGGGAAGACAGGCAGCGCCGCCAGCAGCTGTGCACCATAACCTTTCGTCAGCAATCGCCTGTCATAAATGACAATTTCACCAAAGCAATCATGGCTACGAATAAGACGCCCAACTTGTTGGATAAGATTAAACGACGCGCTGGGCAAACTCTGTACGATAAACGGGTGCCGCTTGAGGCTTTTTAGCCATTCGCCTTCCGTCAAAATCACCGGGCTGTCGATGGGCGGAAACGCGATTTTATGGATATGCACCTGAGAAAGTAGCTCCCCTTTCAGATCCAACCCTTCCGCAAACGACTGTAAGCCAATCAGCACACTGGTCTGGCCTTCTTGTACCCGCTGACGGTGTAGCTCAACCAGCCTGTAACGCGGCTTATCTCCCTGAACCAGCAGCATCAGGCGTAAATCGGTGACCTGCGTCAGAAAGAGTTGCATAGCACGTTGGCTGGCAAACAGCATCAACATACCTTTATGCTTATCCTGTTTTAACTCCGCTCGGAAAAATTGTGCCATTTCAGCAATATGCTGCGCTTCTGATTCCATTAGTGGTTCATAACGCATCCTGGGAATGACCAGACGCCCTTGTTCACGGTGATTGAACGGTGAATCCAGCGCAATAAACGTATCCCCTTCCTGTTCGCCCAAACCGGAAAGTTCCTGTATGCGCGCAAAGCTGTTCAGCGAACGCAACGTGGCCGATGTCACCACCACATGCGACACCTTACTCCACAGCAGTCTTTCAAGCTGATCGCAGACGCGAATTCCCGCGCAGTGCAGGTGAAGATGTGGCTGGTTATCACGCATTTCCCGCGTAATCCATTTAGAAACCGGTGCGTTTGACGATTTTTCCATCGCCGCCAGCCGCCATAGCTTGCTCATCGACTCAAAGTAGCCTTGCTGGCGGCTCATTTTCAGCAACGCGTGATAGACCCGCACCACATCATGCTTGCCGGTTTTTTCGCTGAGGTCGTTGAGCATATACTCCACCAACGCTCGTAGCGTATCGGTCAGCTTGAACAATCGCACACAGAGCTCACGCATTTCATCGGGCATTTTGCCCATCGCAAAGCGGTATTCTGTTTCCTGCCCGTCATGCGGCAAAAACAGCGCGCACATTTGCGAGAAAGACAGTACACATTCGCGGATCTCCTCACAGTGGCTGATTAGCCGTTCACTGTTAGCGAGGCGCGGTGGCGATTTTGGCGCGAATTGCGCCATACACTGCCCGATAAGCTGCACCAATTGTTCCATTTGCGCCATCATATAGGCAGGATGAATATCGCCGGACATCTCCAGCGTATCGCGGGCAACGTCGGGAATATGGTGCCCTTCATCAAGCACCAGCAGTAAATTCTTAGGGGGAGGAAGTACCGACTCACTTTCCATCGCCGCCATCACCAGTGCATGGTTGGTGACAACGACATCCGCCTGTTCGATCTCACGCCGTGCGATGAAGAACGGACACTCGCGGTAATAATGACAGTTGTGCGCAAGGCAGTTCGCTTTGTCCGTACACAGTTTCTGCCACAGGCTATCATCAATCGAGTCCTGATAATGATCACGCAGCCCGTCCCAGACATGGCCTTGCAGTGCTTTTTCAAGCTTTACACAGACGCGTTCTTCTTCCTTACTGGCAGACAGCCGTTCATCATCCAGAAAGAGCGGTAAATCCCCCTGCGCGTCAGGATCGGTCGCCAGCATTGCCAAATTACGCGGGCAAATATACCGACGACGGCCAAATGCAGCGGTAAATTTCAGTTCAGGAATAAATTTCTGCAACAACGGCAAATCTTTGCTGTAAATCTGATCCTGCAATGCCACATTCGCGGTGCTGACCACCAGCGTTTTATCTTCCGCACGCCCGACAGCAATCCCTGGAATAAGGTAAGAAAGCGTTTTCCCGACGCCAGTGGGTGCTTCAATAGCCAGATGGCGCGGGTAATCACCCGCCAACGTTTTCGCCACTTCGGCAATCATCTGTCGCTGGGGAACGCGGGAAATAAAATCCGGGATTTGCTCTTGCAGGGCCTTATACCATTGACCAATCTGCAATTTTATTGCGGGGGACAGCGTCATGCATACTCTATATTTGTGTAATCTGGTCGCTATTGTCCCACAGACGCCCGACGGCGTCAGCCGATATCACGTTCGCAATGATTCCGGTCTCGACAATCTTTCGTCCAGCGATTAGGGTAAAACCCTGTCCTTGCCATGAGCAGTAAACGCTATCTCCGGTAAACAATAGCTTCGGTAAATTATGTCTTTAGTTCATGCTATCAACCAGTCGTACTGGTTTTCTTCACGATTACCCCATGTTGAAAGCCGCACCACGCGCAACAGTCGCCAAGCCTATAAAACACACAGTCATGCACAATTTTCGATTGGAGCGATCGAGCACGGCGAAACGCTTTGCCATTACCGCAACGAAACACATCACCTACAGATTGGCGATCTGATCTTTATCGATCCCCAGCAGCCGCACAGCTGTAACCCGCTTCCAGGGAAAACGCGCAGCTACCACATGCTTTATCTGGATGCTGAGTGGTGCCTCGACCAGATCGCCACGCATTGTGGCTATCGGGCAGATAGCGTGCGTTGCAACTGTATCGTACTGCGCGATCCAGCGCTGTTTATACATTATCAGCGCATCATTGCTCTGCTGTACCGGGGAGACATTACGTCAGCTGATAACCAGCTAAAAACGATGCTGGAGCCCATTTGGCGACAATATTGCCTGCCAGACCCCGTATTAGCCCATCGCTCATTGCAAACCACAACGCTGCACGTACGCGAGCGTCTGCTGAATAATTTGCAAGCATCCCCGTCACTGGAAACGCTGGCAGATGAGCTGAATCTACGCCGCGAAACCATCGTACGGCAGTTTCGTCACGATACCGGCATTACACCAATGGCATTCCTTAATAATGCGCGTATTGAGTATGCCAAATCGCTGATGAAACAAGGTACGCCGCTCGTTGATGCCAGCTATCAAAGCGGCTTCTGCGATCAAAGCCATTTTCACAAAACGTTTGTGCAATATACAGCAGCCACGCCGGGGCAGTACGCGCGATCAATATTTGACAATAAATAGCCGAAAACCTTGTCTAGACTGGCTTCGATTATTTATCGAGGTCAGAAATATCATGTTTATCAATCTCCTTTTTTCCGCCGATTTCCTTTTTCCTGCCCATTTTCCTGCACTGGCACTGGCGCATTTTGTGGCGCTATTGAGTCCTGGCCCGGATTTCTTTCTGTTGACGGCCTACGCCATTCGCTACCGGCTGCGTGGTAGTGCGGGAATCTGTCTGGGCATCGCACTGGGAAATGGCATTTATATCCTGCTGGCGGCGATCGGCTGGGCAGGCATCCAGCATTCGCCGACACTTTTTACCGCCATCGAATTGGGCGGTGCGGCTTATCTAATCTGGATTGGCTACCAGCTACTGAAAAGTCGTTCTGTCCCGTTGCTACAGGCAGAACAGCAGTCCAACTGTTGCCCAACACTGCGCAAACAAATTCTACTGGGACTCGGTTCATCACTGCTGAATCCTAAAAATATGCTGTTCTACATCAGCCTGATGACCAGTATTCTTGGGCCGTATGTGACACCAGTGCAGCAATTCGTCAGCGGAAGTTGGATGTTTTCTGTTGTGCTGGCGTGGGATCTGCTCATCGCGACGCTGATCGCTCGTCCACGAGTTCAGCAGTGTTTAACGCGCTGGCTTAACCCAATTGAGCGCGGTGCTGGCATCATTTTATTGTTTTTCGGCCTGCTGCTTTTATTTCGGTAATCAGGTGTACTTAAAAAGTGAGAAGCGTTTCGGCCTTGTTTCATGGGCTGAAGGCATTATAATTCGGAGCAGTTAACAAAAGGATAACCTGATGACTCTTCAAAAAATCGGCATTATCGGTCTTTTTGCCTTTCTTGCCTTAGGCGGTATGTCCGGCATGATGCTGGTGGGCTACATTATTATCGAGCACGCGGGCTAAGGCTTTCGATCCACAACGCTGCCTCTACGGCACGGGTGCACGAACAGTGCCGCACGGAAACGCGGCAATTAACCTCGCCTTAATTAACCGGGTTGTTCAGACTGAAACGTCTGCCAATACTCAGGAATACGCGCGAAAGTCAGTTGGAACCAGGCCGTAAACTGCTCAGGTGTTGCCACCATCCGCCCTGCTATCTCATCTAGAGACTGATATTCATAGCTCGACACTTCATCGGGATTGATCTGCGGAACATCATCCGTCACGCCAAAGTACACATGCCCTAGTTCATGCTCAATCAACCCGTTATCCAGCGGCAGGCGATAGGTCAGCGTAAACACCGGCGTCAACGCACAGCGTAACCCCATTTCTTCATACAAACGGCGGTGTGCCGCCTGTAACGTTTCTTCACCGGGTGCAGGGTGGCTGCAACAGGTATTACTCCATAAACCACCGCTGTGATATTTCTCTTCTGCCCGCTGCTGTAATAACAACTGCTGACGAGAGTTGAAAATATAGACGGTAATCGCACGGTGTAACGCGCCTTTTACGTGCGCTTCCTGCTTTTCCATGACGCCAGTTGGCTTGTCATTTTCATCAACCAGCACGACTTCAGTCAACGGCATACCTTTTTCCTGCAAAACCTTATTCTCCGGTAATCACGCTTTATTTCGAAAATCACACTGTATTTCGGTCAAACCATTCGTGTATTCGCCGCCGGAAGCACCGGCGGCGAGGCGGGCTTTATTATAGCAGTGTGAAGCTGTCGCTCTTCACCCGCTGCGAATCCAGACCGATCATCACATCAAATTTACCGGGCTCAACGACCTGCTGCATGCGGGCATTGTAGAACTTCAGCGCATCCTGATCGAGCGTGAAAGTAACCGTGCGGGATTCTCCCGGCTGTAGCATCACCTTCTCAAAGCCACGCAGCTCTTTCAGTGGGCGACTGATGGAAGCCACTACATCGTGGAGATACAGTTGTACTACCGTTTCCCCGGCACGATTGCCGGTGTTTTTCACCGTGATGCTAGCGTTAATCGTCCCATTGCGCTTCATCGTCTGGCTGGACAAACGCACGTCAGACACGCTGAACGTGGTATAGCTCAGGCCATAGCCAAACGGATAGAGTGGCCCGTTGGCTTCATCGTAATAGTGAGAGGTATATTTACCTGGATTTTCCGGCGTGTAAGGACGGCCTGACGGCAGGTGATTGTAATAAATCGGAATCTGCCCGACAGAGCGTGGGAAGGACATCGGGAGCTTGCCTGATGGGTTATAGTCACCAAACAGCACATCGGCGATGGCATTACCCCCTTCCGTACCGCTGAACCAGGTTTCCAGTAACGCATCAGCCTGCTGATCTTCACGCACCAATGCCAGAGGACGGCCGTTCATCAGCACCAGCACCAGCGGTTTACCCGTGGCTTTCAGTGCTGCGATCAGATCTCGCTGGCCTTGTGGCAGATCGATATTCGAGCGGCTGGACGCTTCATGCGCCATCCCAGCGGCCTCACCAACGACTGCGACCACCACATCCGCTTTCTTCGCGGCTTCTACGGCTTCATCGATCATCACCTGCGGTGGACGTTTATCCACCTGCACAGCATCTTCATACTGGTTCAGGAAATCGATGATGCCTTTGTGATTACTGACATTGGCACCTTTAGCATAGAGAATCGTGGCTTTATCGCCGACCGCATTCTTCAGGCCCTGATAAACAGTGATCGTCTGTTTCGAGACGCCCGCCGCGGACCAGCTTCCCATCGTATCGCGCTGGCTGTCAGCCAATGGCCCAACGACGGCGATCGTGCCCTGTTTTTTCAGCGGCAGCGTTTGCAGACGGTTTTTCAACAGCACCAGACTTTTACGCGCCACATCACGCGCATCCAGACGGTGTAAACGGCTTTCCGCATTGGTATCCACCGGATCGGAACTCGCGACGCCCAAATGACGATACGGATCTTCAAACAGCCCCATATCATATTTCACGTTCAAGACCTGGCGACAGGCATCGTCGATCTCCTGCCTGCTCACCGCCCCACTTTTCACCAGCTCTGGCAAATAGCGTACGAAATATTCGTCACTCATACTCATGCCAATACCGGATTTTACTGCCAGACGCGATGCATCACGCGGATCGCTGGCAACGCCATGCTTAATCAGCTCTTTAATCGCACCGTGATCGGTAATGGTAATGCCTTTGAAATTCCACTGATCGCGTAGCACATCCTTCAGCAACCAGCTGTTTGAGGTGGCCGGTGTACCGTTGATGGAGTTCAGTGCAACCATCACGCCGCTGCTGCCCGCGTCAATCGCCGCTTTGTATGGCGGCATATAGTCCTGGAACATGCGCTGAGGGCTCATGTCCACGGTGTTATAATCACGTCCACCTTCAACCGCACCATAAAGCGCGTAGTGTTTGACGCTAGTCATCAGCGAGTGGCGTCCGGTTACGTCATCGCCCTGAAAGGATTTGACTACCACACCCGCGATTTTACTGGTCAGCCAAGTGTCTTCGCCGAAGCCTTCTGATACGCGGCCCCAACGTGGATCGCGGGTGATATCCACCATCGGTGCCCAGGTCATGTTCAGGCCATCTTCCGTCGCTTCATAAGCCGCCACGCGCGCACTTTTCGCAATCGCGTCCATATCCCAACTGGAGGCTAATCCCAAAGCAATAGGGAAAATAGTGCGTTGACCGTGCACCACATCATAGGCGAAAAACAGGGGGATCTTCAGGCGGCTAAGCTGCATGACCTGATCCTGCATTGCACGAATATCCTGACGGGTCACTGTATTAAAAATCGCGCCAACCTGGCCATTTCTAATCATTTCACGGATGGCTTCTTTCGGGTTATCCGTTCCGACGCTGATCAAGCGGAGCTGGCCGATTTTCTCTTCCAGCGTCATTTTCTTCAGTAAATCCGTGACAAACGCATCACGCTGCTGATGTGAAGGCGATATTGATGCCGGCACAGACGTCAATTCCTGCGCAAACACCGGATTACAGGCAAGTCCAATTGCTATAGTCAGTGAAGTAAGCCATTTCATTCGTTATAAAGACCCAGTCAATCCAGGCGTCAGAGCGTCAGATCAAAACGAGGCGCTGAAGCACAAGACAGGTTGAAGATTCCGACGGTCACATCCCTTCTCTGACAAGGCAAAAAACACCTTCTCCTGCCTTAAGCGAATAAGGTTTCCCGATAGAGGTTGCCGCACCGACGCACTCAAATGCACAGCGCGTAATATAGTGCATTTGTTGAGATTTCATTTAATAAAAACTGCAAGAATAATGCTAAACGATACGCATAATTCACATTCAACCTAAGCAAGCTGGGCAATAACGAGGAAAAAACGTACAGTAGGAAGCCACATGCGGCGGGCGGCTACCGACGCATGTGTATCTGGGGGAATTAACGCCGATGAGACTGCAAACTTAAGGCCCGATCGAGCGATCCAACCAGCCAGTCAATATCATGCTCTTGAAATGCTAACGGCGGGCGTAGCTTCAATACATTACCATGCGGGCCTGCAACCGATGTGAGGACACGTTCAGCACGAAGCTGTTCAACCACGTCCAGCGCCAGTGCTTTATCCGGCGCTTTTGTTTCTCGATCGCTGACCAGCTCAAAGCCGATAAACAACCCCGCCCCGCGCACATCACCGATACATGCATGACGGTCGGCAAGCAGCGTCAGCTCCCGCTGCAATTTTTCCCCGACAATGCGGCTATGTTCCTGTAAACCCTCCGCACGAATAACGTTTAATACCGCCTGCGCTGCCGCCATCGACACCGGATTCCCACCAAACGTATTAAAATAGGGAATTTCATCGCTAAAGGCCGCCAGCACATCGGCTTTTGCCAATAGCGCCGAAACCGGTATACCGTTGCCCATCGGTTTACCCAATGTCACGACGTCCGGCACAATACCATGCCGACCAAATCCCCAAAAATGCTCACCCGTGCGGGCAAAACCGGGCTGGACCTCATCGGCAATGAAAATCCCACCGTTGGCATGCACCACCTCTATCGCCGGTTGCAGGTAGCCAGCCGGCCCCGGCAATACGCCATCCGAAGAAAAAATGGAGTCAGCCAGAAAACCAGCGAATTTGATGCCGTTCGCGGCCATATCATCAATTTGCAATTGAATTTGTTGCGCGAACCAGACGCCCAGATCCGCCGCCTTCACGCGATAACGATCGGGAGCTGGCACAAGACGCGTAGTCGCCGCCAGAGGTTGCCCGCTTCCGAGCGCAGGCGACGCACCGGACGTCAACTCGCTGGTCCCGTGATAGGCTTCTCGACTCACAATAATACCGGTTCCGCCGCTGTAGGCTCGAGCTACACGGATCGCCAGATCGTTAGCCTCCGATCCGGTACACATGTACATCGCCTTATTGATAGCGGCTGGCACCGTGCTGAGAATATCCGCTGAGTAATCCAGAATTCGTTCGTGTAAATAGCGGGTATGGGTATTGAGCTGACGCATTTGCTCGTGAACGGCCTCAATGACCGCAGGGTGACAGTGCCCGATACTGGCGACATTGTTATAAACATCCAGATATTTATGCCCAGCAGCATCCCACAGATATTGCCCCTCACCACGCACCAGATGCACCGGATTACGGTAGAACAAACGATAAGAATCCCCTAACACCTCGGTGCGCCTATTCGTCAGCCTACGCGTAGACTCATCCAGCGCATCCGCATGCTCAGTGCGAAAACTGTTGGTATCCATAATGGTTGAGCGTGTCGCCATAATGACTCCTGTATCAAGGTTGTGGCCCGACTGCGTATCACGTAGATAAAACGCATCGCGCATGTTCAGATAACACTCACCCTACACCAAAAGCAATAAAATACACAAATACAAAAAAATGCACTTTTTTGATGCACAAAAATGCCAAAAAAGTGCAATAAACTCATCACAAAAAAAGACACACTATTCAGTCCATTCGTTAATCACGTCACTCCACACACCGAATAAATCAGTAATGCATTGATTAAATTAATCATTAAAACAGAAAACATCATCAACGCAGAAGATGGCACGATTAGTGCTAAAACCTCATACCCCTCGTCATAAACACAAAAATACACAAAATGGCGATACACCATTCGAGACGAGGGGAACACCGATGCCAACATTTTCCACAACCGTAGGGGAACATTTATGAACCGATCTTTATTTCGTCGCGTTAGTCTGCTTACTGCGTTCACCTGTGCCACGCTGGTTAATGCTGCGGCACACGCGGGCACCATCACGGTCTATACCTCGCTAGAAGAAGATGAGATCAAAGATTACGTCGCACAGGCCAAGAAAGACTTGCCCGACCTGACCATTAACGTACTACGTTTGTCCACTGGCGACCTTGGCCCACGGATTCTGGCCGAATCCAAAAATCCGCAGCATGACGTCATTTGGGGCTGGGCGGTGACCAGCGTGATGGACCCACGGCTCTCTGCATTATTGGAACCTTACGATGCCAAAGGCAGTGACCGTCTCGCAGCCACCTATCGCGCGCCGGATCACAAGTGGTTCGCAGCAACAGGTTATATGGCCGCCTTTTGCGTCAATACCGAAGCGCTAAAAGCCAAGAATCTTCCGGTGCCTGCATCCTGGCAAGATCTGACAAACCCGATCTATAAGGGGGAGATTGTGATGCCAAATCCCGTCTCGTCCGGCACCGGCTACCTGCAAATTGCCGCACTACTGCAAGCTAAAGGTGAACAAAACGGCTGGGCATTTCTGAAGTCACTGGATGGCAATATCGCCCAATACACCAAGTCAGGCTCACGTCCGTGTAAAGCCGCACGCACGGGGGAATATGCCATCGGCGTGTCACTGGCTTTCGCCGCAATGCAGTCAATTGAAGAAGGTTACCCCGTCAAAATGGTGATCCCCAACGATGGTGCTGGCTATGAGTTAGAAGCCTCCGCCCTGATGACCGCAGCCAAAAATAAACCCGACGCCAAACGGTTCCTTGACTGGACACTTTCCAGCCATGCCGCCGCGCTGTACACCAAATACAAAGAGATCGTGACTATTCCTGGCGTTGAACAGTCCAAAGCCGCGCAAATGGCCGGGCTACCGGCCGATCTCACACACGTCCTCTACCCCGTGGACTTTACCAAAAGCGCCAACGATCGTGATGCCACACTGGCAACCTGGCAAAAATCCATCGGCCGATAACGGCCTGTATTCGCAGTAAAGGCTGCCGCGAAAAATCTGTTTAGCTTCGCGGCAACCGTAATTAAGAGGTCGCATTTATGGCACTGGTTATTCAAAATCTTCATAAAAGCTTTGATGGTTATGTCGCTCTCGATCGCATCAATTTGTCGATCGAAAATGCCGAATTTGTCTGCCTCCTTGGGCCTAGCGGCTGTGGTAAAACGACGTTGCTGCGCATTATTGCCGGGCTACTAAGCTGCGATGGGGGGAAAATCACGCTGGACGATCGCGATCTGGTTAACGTACCGGCAAGGGAAAGAGGCTTTGGCATCGTCTTTCAGTCCTACTCACTTTTCCCCCACATGACGATTGCGCAAAATATTGGTTATGGTCTCAAAATTCGCCAGACGCCTGCTGAGGAAATTGCCGCACGCGTCAGCGATCTGTTGGATACCGTGCGCCTCAGCGGATTCGGCGATCGTTATCCTGCCCAGCTTTCAGGAGGGCAGCAGCAGCGTGTCGCTATTGCACGTGCGCTGGCCGTCAACCCTTCCCTACTATTACTGGATGAACCGCTCTCGGCACTAGATGCACGCGTACGCGCCGGATTACGTCAGGAATTACGCGATGTGCAGCAGCGGCTCGGCATTCCGACCCTGATGGTCACGCACGATCAGGAAGAAGCGATGAGTATGGCGGATAAAATCATTTGTATGCACGGTGGACGCATTGTGCAAGAAGGGACGCCGCACGAACTCTATACCAGTCCACGCACGCGTTTCGTTGCCGAGTTCATGGGGCACAGTAATTTTCTGTCACGCGATGTCGTCAACACATGGATGCCAGAACTCCTCCCTTCCGCGCAAGAGCCTGCGCTACCGGAAGGCGCTGAGTTGTTTATCCGCCCGGAAAGGATTGCCCTACATAAAGCGGAAGGTGCAGAAGGACGCGTCATCAACACCAGTTTCCTCGGCAGTATCCAACGCATACAGGTGATATGGAAATCGCAGCCGCTATTAGTCGAGACCAGTAGTGCCGTGAACTGGAATCCTGGCGACCCCATTCATCTCTCGATTCGCGCAGAAGACTGCGCCTGGGTACAAGCATGAATCAGACACATCTTCCTCCGCAAACGGTCAGCGATCGCTGGCTTTCTCGTCTGTGTCTGTGGGTTCCGCTGCTGGCGCTACTCATGTTTTTCGGCATACCGATGCTAAGTATCGTCTGGCACAGCCTGTTGAACGATCAAAACGGGACTGTTGGGTTATCAAACTATTTGGCGTTGATGGACTCACCCGGTATCTGGCGGGCGACCGCAAACAGCCTGTTACTTGGCATCGTCACCACGCTGGTCACGCTTTTGCTGGGGTTTATTGTCGCCTATGGGTTGGAATGTACGGCGATGCCTGCAAAGCGTTTTATCGCATTTTCGACCTCACTGCCTATCCTTGCCCCCTCGCTGGTGTTGGGATTGGGACTGATTTTTCTGCTGGGAAGAAACGGCATCATCGGCAACATTATTGGCGTGCGATTGGATATTTATGGTTTCTGGGGGCTGTTGATCGCCAACGTCCTGTACGCGCTGCCACAGGCGATTCTGATCATTCGCACCACGCTGCGCCATAGCGATACACGCCAGTATGAAGCCGCTAACGTTCTGGGTGCCTCTGACTGGCGGCAGTTTCTGGACATCACCCTCCCCGGCCTGAAATATGGCTTGCTGAGTGCGGCCTTTGTCATCTTTACCATCACGATCACCGATTTCGGCAACGCGATTGTCATCGGTGGTAACTTCTCGGTACTGGCAACCGAGATCTATAGCCAGGTTAGTGGTCAAATGAAATTCGGCATGGGAGCTGTTGTCGGGATTCTACTCCTGCTGCCTGCGGCTGCCTCAATCTGGATAGAGCGCGCCACGACAAGGCGGCAGAAAGCCATCGGTTCACATGCCGCTATCCCGCACGTTCCGCAACCGCTGCGCACACGCGATATGTCGTTCTATCTGGCAACCATGACTATCGCACTCATGATTGTCACCGTTATCGGCACCGTCATTATTGCCAGCATGATACGCCTATGGCCGTATCGTCTGGATCTGACGCTAAAACATTACGATATTGATCTCGCGGGAGGCTACACGCCACTATGGACGTCAGTTTGGATCTCGGCGCTGGCGGCAGTGGTCGGCACCGCGCTACTGTTCCTGCTCACCTTCGGCATTCACCGCCAGCCGGGCAAAGTTGCCAACACCGCCGTACTGCTTAGTGCATTGCCTGTTGCTGTTCCCGGCCTGGTGTTGGGGTTATCTTATGTGTTCACGTTCAATACGGCCGATCTCCCGTGGGGAATGCTGTATGGTTCGGCGCTGCTGGTGGCACTATGTAATTATTACCATTATCACACACAAGGCTACACCACGATGATGATGGGAATACGCAACGTGCCGCATGCGATGGAGGACGCCACAACTGTTTTAGGCGGCGGCGTAGTGCGTATTTTACGTGATGTCTACCTGCCAGCTATGCGCGTCACGCTGATTTCGGTCGCTATGTTTTTATTCATGCGCTCAATGGTTACACTATCAGCCGTGATTTTTTTGGTCACGCCGTCGTTGCCTTTAGGTGCCGTCACCGTGATGCGACTGGATGAAGCCGGCTTTACGTCACAGGCTGCCGCTTTTTCGACCTGTATTATGGGCATCGTGGCGGTGACCGCACTGCTTCTGCACCTGGTAACAGAAAAGCGGCAATCATGGTAACCGGTGTCACAACATTAACGAATGGACAGCTATGTTAGAAGAAACGCGGTTACATCGCATACAGGCCCTGCTCTCAACATTAAACCGGGTGAGCACCGAGAAGATTATTCAACATCTTGGTGTTTCGCGCGAAACCGTACGACGCGATATTCTCAAGCTGGAAGCGGCAGGGGCGTTACGCCGCGTTCATGGTGGGATCGTAGCCACAACGGAAGAGCCGGAACCACCGTTGTCCATTCGCAATACCGTGCGTGAAAAAGAAAAACAGGCGATTGCCCGTGCGGCGGTACAACAGCTACAGGCCGGGCAAACGCTGTTTATCGACGCAGGTAGCACCACCTCTCTGTTCGCCGACGAACTGCTTTCCATGCCGGGAATGACGGTGATTACCAACAGTCTCACCGTCGCGCAGAAACTTACCGCCACGGAGTCTGTCGCACAACATAGCGTGATACTACTCGGTGGATACATGGGAGCCTCAGCACAGGCAACCAGCGGCGATATCACAATCAATGAACTGGAACGCTACCGCGCCGACGTGGCGATCCTCTCTCCTGTTGGAGTGGATGCGACCTCTGGCGCGACCAGTTTTGCTCACCACGAAGCGGCAATTGCCCGATCGATGGTGCAACATGCCAGAACGCGAATTATCCTCGCAGATCACAGCAAGATTGGCATCACGAGCCGCGTGGTCTATGCCACCATGCAGGAAATCGACATGATCGTGACTGATACGCTTAGCGCAGACAAACCCGAACTCTCGTTACTCCAGAGGCATTGCCAGCAGGTTATCATCGCCTGATGAACCGCGATGAAACACCTTTCCTGTAGTTCATCGCTGGCCTCAAACCGGATTGTTCTACTCGCTACACGGGTGGGTAAATGCAGGGTGATTTCTACCGTCTTTCGTGCTAATGCTAAGGCTTCGCTAATGCAAGGAGCCTCAGACATGTATCAGTTGTACATCGCCAATAAGAACTATTCATCCTGGTCGTTACGCCCGTGGGTACTGTTGAAAACGCTGTCGGTTCCTTTCGAGGAGAAGCAGGTTGTTTTTGCGCCGGGCATGGCACAGCCAGCGTTTAAGGCTTTTTCACCGACGGCAAAAGTCCCCTGCCTGATCGATGGCGAAACCACCGTCTGGGATTCATTGGCGATTACCGAGTATCTGGCTGAACAGCACCCCGACATCTGGCCTGCTGATGCCAAAACCCGTGCCTGGGCTCGCTGTGCCGCCGCCGAAATGCATTCCGGCTTTACCACACTGCGCAATACCTGCGCCATGAGCTGCGGCGTGCGCGTCAAGCTGAACGAGATATCTCCTGCTCTCAGCAGCGACATTACGCGTATCTCTGAGCTATGGCAGGAAGGATTAACACGATTTGGCGGGCCGTTTTTAGCGGGGAAACAATTTTCAGCGGTAGACGCGTTTTTTGCCCCCGTCGTTTTCCGTATCAAAACCTATCAGCTTACCGTCTCACCGGAAGCCGCCGCTTACTGCGAGCACTTGTTGGCATTGCCCGCGATGCAGCAATGGCTACAAGACGCCCTAGCTGAAACCTGGCGCGAAGCCGCACACGAGGAAGAGGTAACAAATGCAGGTGAAGTGGTAGAGGATTTTCGCGCGCGCGCCTAACGCAATCGGTGACCCTTTCGGCCACCGTCAAAACGCCCCTCCCGGACACGGGAAGGGATCAGTCTCTTATTCGGTATCGATATTCGCCATGCTCTGCGGTTGGCGAGAAGCCAGCGATTTTTGTTTCTTATAGCTCAACGCGGCGGCGGGCACCTCGCTAACCTTACCGGTTTCAATCCACTTACGCAGGCGGTTAGCATCCGCAAAGTGCGTGTATTTACCGAATGCATCCAACACCACCAGCGCAACAGGTCGTTGATTAATGACCGTACGCATCACCAGACAATGCCCGGCCTGATTCGTAAAGCCCGTTTTGGTGAGCTGAATGCTCCAATCCGCTTTATAGACCAGATGATTAGTATTTCTGAATGGCAGGCTGTACGCCGGATGGGTGAACGTCGCCGTTTTTTCCTGTGTCGTGCTGAGCTGGCTCAGTAATGGATATTGCTTGCTGGCAATCAGGAGCTTGGTAAGATCGCGGGCGGTCGACACATTATTAATAGACAAGCCAGTTGGCTCGACATAACGCGTGTGTGCCATACCGAGTGCACGGGCTTTGGCATTCATCGCACGGATAAACGCCTGATAGCCGCCCGGATAGTGGTGCGCCAGACTGGCCGCCGCGCGGTTTTCGGATGACATCAGCGCCAGTAGCAACATATCACGGCGGCTGATCTCACTGTTCAGACGAACGCGCGAGTACACCCCTTTCATTTCTTTCGTCTGGCTGATATCGACAGAGATAATTTCATCCAGCGGCAGATTGGCATCCAGCACCACCAGCGCTGTCATCAGCTTCGTCACCGACGCGATCGGCACAACGACGTCAGGATTGCTGGAATAAAGAATATGGTTATCACTCAAATCCACCACCATCGCGCTACCAGAAGCAATTTCCTGATGCGCGCTGCCTGCGGAATACGTCGGCGCTTTCGCCACAGCCTGAGGCAACATCACAGCATGGGTTGACAGTACCAACAGGCCAAAAAGAGAAAGCTTAAAATTTTTAGTCATTCTTCAATAACTTAAACAGAATTCTGTTAAATGAAAGGGATAGGCATCGGCATTATAATTTACCGCCTCTCCCCACGCACTCATGCAGCAGAAAAAGCTTTGTGACAAATTTTGACAAACGATTTCATCAACATACTGTTTTTTATAGCATTATGTCAGAGACGGTCTTATTTTGCGCATCTGGCTAAGCAAACGCAGGCTGACACCGCTGAATATCCCGGCAGTCATCCCGCTCGCCGCGCCGGAAAACAGGCAGAACGCAAGATCGTGAGCCAATGTCGGAAAGTACGCCAATTGGACGGCAAAATAGAAGCGAGAGAAAAACGTCATTAGCATCAAGATCAACGGCCACCACGAACCCGTGCGTTGAAAACAGCGTGATTCCGGCAAGTAGATTCCAGAGGTCTTCCCCCACATCCACCCCATACCCAGTCCACCCATCAGCATCAGTAGAAACCCGCTCGCCGCCGCAAGCGGGAGCATTAGCGTGTGAAAAATCGAGCTAATACCCCACACTATAAACACCACTGGCACGACTAACATCTGCGCCAGGGATTGTCGCCTCGGCTGGCTGGCTTTTACACCAACATAAATCAGGTAACCCAAAATAGCCCACACCCAATAAGGCGTGTGGCGCAGAATAATCAGCAGGTTTTCCACGGCAATGCGATTCCTTTATCAACGATGCCTTTATGAGTGATGATAGTCACGTTGTGTTCAATCACGGTGTGACTTTTGCCTGTTCTAGCGCCTGTTTCACCGCATTAATTACGCCCTGGCTTGATAATGTGGCACCCGTTACCGCATCCACTTTGTTAATATCCTGCTTCTCAAGAAGCTCCGGCACAATTTGATCGGTCGCGCTCAGCATCATCGCCTCGGTATCGCCATGCTTGAGCACTTCAGCATTGGCGATCTTCCCATCTTTGATGCTGACCGTCACTTCAACCTCTGCCGCCTTACCCTGTGCTTTACCGATGTAGGTGCCGTCTTTATATTGCGCCACATTACTGCCATGAACGGACAAAGAAAAAGCCATCACCACCGTGGCCAGCACCGCCGGAATAGATTTTTTCATCATTTTTCCCTATGTAAATAAAACAATAAAAGCAACAATTCAATAACCAAAAAAGAACAATCAGTTAAAACCTAATAATTGGTAATAAGATTTCGTTTCAATATTATCCAATGACAACTGAAGCCGTAATGCACACTCTATACACCGATCTCTGAGTGCTTTCAACTGAGTTTCATCATCGGTCATCACGGATATTTCGACAAAATACCCAAGTGATTCAATATAATCGAGGGTAATATGGAAGGCGTTTAAAAAATAGATGCTGCGGATTTTATGAATTTCAAACAAGGGCTGATACCCTAACGTCTGTAACATACTGTCAGTTTTTTCAAAGGCTTCGACGTTAACCGCTTCGCAACGATCGGCTCCCGGCCCTTTAACAATCCAAAGTTTTATCCCCGATGGCTCCATGCGGCGCACCAGCATTTTGATATTTTGCTGCCGTAGTCGCTTCTCTGAGTCATCGTAATAAATATCATGTTCTTTATTTTCAAAGACGAAAGCTTCTGGGTGAAGACTAAAAAGCGTATTTCTAAAAACGGCTATATCGTCGATACGAAATTTAAGTTCAACTTCATATTTCCCTGTGAAATGTTCAACCATGTTCTTTCCCCTCACTGGATTCCCTGAAATAACATTGACTCTCCGCCACATCGTTCAGCGCGTTATTACGCTGCCATGCGGAAATTCAAGAAAATAATGATTCAGTCATCCGTAAAATAGATCATACAGGTAACATAATATGGCCAAATGGCCGTCCTCTCACCCTCCTTGGATTAACACCCTACGTCCCTATCACCGCGATAATATTATCGTGTTATTACCTTACAACGCCGGAGACCCACGCACCATCCCTACCAAGACATGCAGAAGCGCGACTATCCACCGATAATTTTCCAGAAAAAAATGCGGTCAGAATCGCACTGGACGCTGACCGCCGTTAATAGTAGCTGAGAAAGAAAAAACCGCTAGTTCTTCACGCAGCAACCGCAGGTAACAGCAAGATCAGTGCAGAATCGAAGCCGTGATGGTGCATAAACTCACGCAAAATAAGCAACCGGGCGGAAAAAGCGTTTTCTAGCGGAATGCCTTCCCAGCTAGCCGGGCTCCCTAGCATGACACGTTCCAGACGTTTAAATGTTCGTTCCATATCATCCTGCGGCAGCCGCCATCCGCCATCCTCTTCTTCTGCTCCAGAAATCTGTGCGATTGTCTCCAATGCAGGGTCGAAAGAGAACAAAGCGGAATTCGCAGGGATGTCGTGCCGAATACGCGTCACCTCATCTTCTACCGCCATGATCGCTAATTCCATCTCATCTGGCGTCGGGGGAAGATGCTTGAAAAACGTCGCCGCTGTTTTGTCAAAACCGATGGTCAGTTGCAGAATTGCCGACGGTTGTGATGCCGCCCCGCAAATGACAGTCGTCTGCTGTTCACCAATACAGAGCACCGTCACCGGAATATCCGGTGCGACACGCTGTCTGGCAAGCGCATACACATGCTGTAGGTTCACCTCATTGTCCATCACGACATCCCCCTATTTAGTGCTGACAGCAGCGTGCAATATCGGTGATATCAGCAGGCGTGGTTCGGCAACAGCCGCCAATCAGACGTGCCCCTGCCGCTTGCCACTCGGGTAGATACGCCGTCAGCGAGCATGCGGCATCATGAGTGCTGCTCCAGGTTTTGGTTACCGCATCATACTGCTCGCCGGAATTGGGATAAACCACCAAAGGCAAATTCGTCAGCGAAGACAGGTGCGTCAGCGCTGGCGTCACATTCTCCAGCGCAATACAGTTGATGCCCACGGCAACCACCTGCGAACAGGCGTTAACGCGTTCCAGCACGGTGCGTAATGGCGTACCGTCGCTGAGGTGTTCACTGTCACGCAGCGTGAAAGAAAACCAGGCTTGCGCCTGAGGGAATTCGGCCAACAACGCAATCAGCGCCTCTATTTCCGCAAAAGACGGCAGCGTCTCGCAGGCCAACAAATCCGCCCCCGCGTCATGCAGCGCCGCTAGACGCGGGCGATGAAACGCCATCATGTCAGCCTGCGGTAACTGATAGTCGCCACGATATTCTGAACCATCCGCCAGATAGGCACCGTACGGCCCGACTGATCCAGCCACCAGCAGCGTTCCAGCCTGCGGGTTGTCACGGCGATAATCATCCCGTGCCTGCGCCGCCAACTGTACGCTTTTGGCAATCAGCATCAACGATTCCGCTTCGCTATACCCACGCGCCTTAAATCCTTGCGGCGTCGCCTGATAACTGGCGGTAATCGCGCACTGCGCCCCGGCTTTGAAATAGTCGAGGTGTACCTGATAAATCAGTGCCGGATTTTCCACCAGCACTTTCGCCGACCACAGAGGGTCCGTTAAATCACAGCCGCGCGCTTCCAGTTCGGTCGCCAGCGCACCGTCCAGCACAATCGTTGATGCCGTCGCCAGCATGTCGGTCACCGTATTTTTACGCAATGTCTTCCACTCCCGTTAATCCACGCTTCTTCATTGACTGCGTGAAATAATAAGCACCGTAGCACAGCGCGACAAATGGAATTCCACACCACAGTGCAATCCGCTGGCTTGGGTCAAACGCCAGCCCGACGCAGGCCAGCAGACAGAGCAGGAATCCCAAAATCGGTGTTATCGGGAACCAGGGTGCGCGATATTGCAGGTCGGAAAGGGATTTCCCGGCACGGACATGATGGCGGCGAAACATATAGTGCGAGGCACAAATACTCAACCACACCGCCACCACGGCAAAACCGGAAATCGCGGACAGTGCCACATAGACGGTATCCGGCGCGATCACGCTGGAAAATAGCGCCAGCAGCCCGCCCAGCATACTGACGGAAATGGCAAAAAGCGGAATACCACGACGCGTCAGGCGAGAAAAACGGCGCGGTAACGTGCCTTCGTTGGACAACGACCACAGCATACGCCCCGAGGCATATAGCCCTGAGTTAGCCGCGGACAGGATCGCCGTCAAAATCACGAAATTAAAAATGTCAGCGGCGTAGGGAATACCTATTTTTTCAAACACCAGCACAAATGGGCTTTTGGCGATACCGGCCTCTTCCATCGGAATGAGCGCCGCCAGAACCAATACCGTCCCCAGAAAGAAGATCACCAGTCGCGCAACGGTCGTACGAATCGCCATCGGCACAACCTTGTGCGGATTCTCAGTCTCTCCCGCCGCGATACCGATCAGTTCCGTACCGGAGAAAGCAAAGTTGACCGCTACCATCGTCATCAAGATCGGCAAGCCGCCGTAGGGGAACCAGCCGGACGCCGTAATATTCTGGAAGAACGGGGCGGGAGAACCATCCTGCATCGGAATAAAGCCAAACATCGCACCCGCACCGAGCACGATAAAGGCGAGAATCGTGACCACTTTAACGATGGAGAACCAGAACTCCCCTTCGGCAAAGAAGCGAGACGACACAACGTTCAGCAAATAGATCAACACACAAAACAGCAGGCACCAGGTCCAGACTGGTACCTGTGGAAACCAATACTGCATACAAAAACCAGCAGCGGTCAGGCTGGAACCGAGCGCGACCGTCCACGTCAGCCAATATAGCCACGCCACGGTATAGCCTGTTGCCGGGCTGAGATAGCGGGACGCATACACATGGAATGCCCCAGTCTCTGGCATGGCGACAGACAACTCCCCCAGACTCAGCATGACCAGATACACCACCAGCGCGCCGATCAGATACGCCAATAGCGTCCCAGCCGCGCCCGTCGTGGAAATAATGTAGCCCGTATTGAAAAACAGGCCAGTACCGATGACACCGCCGAGCGAAAGCATCACCAAATGGCGAGCTTTCATGGTGCGCTTAAACTGCCCTTCCGTGACTGGTGCGTGTTGTTCCATGATGACCTTTCATTATAGACGTCTAAACTTCCAGATAGATGGGGTGTTATACCGCCAACCGATTCGTAAAGTAAAGTACAGGCCAGCGGGAGAGTGATGAGGTGGGTTAAAATTGAGCAGAAGGACGAAAAACGGTGAGCACTTATGGCTCACCAATCACACGGGCGATATCCGTTGAGGTCTTCAACGTGCGAATCTCGCTGAATAACTCGGTGGCGTCGTCGTACTCTTTACGCAAATAGCCGAGCCACTGTTTGATGCGCGCGACGTGATACATTCCCGTGTCGCCCTGCTTTTCCAACTGCACATATTTTTGTAGCAGCAGCATGACCTCAGGCCACGGCATACGCGGCTCGTTATACTTAATCACGCGGCTCAGGTTCGGTACATTCAGCGCACCGCGCCCGATCATCACCGCATCGCAGCCCGTTGTTGCCATACAATCCTGTGCACTCTGCCAGTCCCAGATTTCACCGTTGGCAATCACCGGAATCCGCAGGCGCTGGCGAATCTCCCCTATCGCCTGCCAGTTAATACATTCAGCCTTATAACCGTCTTCCTTCGTGCGACCATGCACGACCAGTTCGCTCGCGCCCGCCTGCTGCACCGCATCGGCGATTTCAAACTGACGAGCGCCGGAATCCCATCCCAGACGTATTTTCACCGTGACAGGCAAATGCGCAGGCACCGCCTCACGCATGGCTTTTGCACCCTGATAAATCAGTTCGGGATCTTTTAACAGCGTCGCGCCGCCCCCGCTACCGTTTACCAGCTTCGACGGACAGCCGCAGTTAAGATCGACACCATACGAGCCCAGCTCCACCGCCCGTGCCGCATTCTCCGCCAGCCACTGTGGGTATTGCCCCAGTAACTGTACGCGCACCAGCGTGCCGGACGGCGTGCGGCTGGCATGCTGTAGCTCCGGGCACAGGCGATAAAAGGATTTCACTGGCAGGCACTGATCCACCACGCGTAAAAATTCGGTGATGCACAGGTCATAATCATTTACTTCAGTCAGCAGTTCTCGCACTAATGAGTCGAGAACCCCTTCCATCGGGGCAAGCAGAACACGCATAACGCTACTCGGTAACCATTCGATCGTTAATCACAGCCATTCAGGCCAAAAAAAGCAGGCAATCTTAGGGGGTATTGTACGGGGAACGCAACGGGAAAGATAACGCTGGGCAGGCCATGAGGTTGCCTCTTGTGAACATATCATCAATAATTCGTGACGAATTTGTACCGACACCGTCCTTACGGACCACAACGAAGTGGCTATTTTTTATGTCGAATGTCAAAACCGCAGAATTTAAACGCCCGCAGCTTTCACTACCCAACAGCGCAGACAAACTGCTGCTGCATTCCTGCTGTGCGCCCTGCTCTGGTGAAGTTATGGAAGCCATCACCGCTTCTGGCATCGACTACACCATTTTCTTTTATAACCCCAATATCCACCCGCAGCGTGAATATCTGATCCGAAAAGAGGAAAACATCCGCTTCGCCGAACAGCATAACGTGCCTTTCATTGATGCAGATTACGATTCGGATAACTGGTTCGAGCGCGCTAAAGGCATGGAATGGGAACCGGAACGCGGTATTCGCTGCACCATGTGTTTTGATATGCGCTTTGAGCGCACAGCGCTGTACGCCGCAGAAAACGGGTTTAGCGTCATTTCCAGTTCGCTGGGGATTTCACGCTGGAAAAACATGCAGCAGATTACCGAATGCGGACAGAACGCGGCGCAGAAATATCCCGGCATCACCTATTGGGATTACAACTGGCGCAAAGGCGGCGGCTCGTCGCGCATGATCGAAATCAGCAAACGCGAACGTTTCTATCAACAGGAGTATTGCGGCTGCATTTATTCCCTGCGCGATTCCAATAAACATCGCAAATCACAGGGGCGCGATATTATCCGCATCGGTAAGCTGTATTACGGCGATGAAACCGAATAGTTACGCCACATTTGAGTCCGGCACCGCGTGCCGGACTGTCTGCTGCTTACTTCTTAATATCAACCTGATAAAAAATATGCTTATCGAACGGGTCAACTTCATACCCGATCACTTCCTTTCGTACCGGAATAGAGAGCGTGGAATGCGCAATCATGACGGCGGGTGCCTGATCGTGCATCATCTGCTGCGCCTGCTTGTATAACGCAATTCGCTGCTGGTGATCCTGTGAAGCACGTGCTTCGGTGATAATTTTATCAAACGGTGCGTAGCACCACTTTGCCGAGTTGGAACCGCCGTTGGCCGCCGTACAGGTAAACAGCGGGCCGAAGAAGTTATCAGGGTCACCCGTCGCCGTTGTCCAGCCCATCAACGCCGCCTGATGCTCACCACTTTTCACCCGCTTCAGGTATTCGCCCCACTCAAAGGTGACAATTTTCGCCTGCACGCCGACTTTCGCCCAGTCGGCCTGAATCATCTCCGACATCCGGCGGGCATTCGGGTTATACGGACGCTGCACCGGCATCGCCCACAGTTCGATAGTGGTGCCTTCCGCCAAACCGGCTTCTTTCAGCAATGCCTTCGCCTTCTCGGGATCGTAGTCGTAATCCTTTAGCTCACTGTCAGCACTCCAGACGCCAGGCGGCAGCAGGTTTTTCGCTACGGTGCCAGTGCCTTGAAAAACGGCGTCAATAATCGCCGATTTGTTAATCGCCATCGTCAATGCCTGCCGCACTTTCACATTATCCGTCGGCGCTTTTTGAGTATTGAACGACAGGAAGCCGGTATTCAATCCCGCCTTCTGCATCAACACGATATCTTTGTTCTCTTTCATGCGCGGCAGATCGGCAGGATTAGGGAACGGCATCACCTGACACTCATTCTTCTCTAGCTTGGCGTAACGCACGGAGGCGTCTGGCGTAATAGTGAAAATCAACCGATCCAGTTTAGCCTTGCCTTCCCAATAGGCGGGAAATGCCTTAAACAGAATGCGCGAATCTTTCTGATACTGTGCTAACTCGAAAGGCCCAGTGCCAATCGGGTCCATATCCACGCGTTCCGGCGTGCCGGCTTTGAGCATGGCATCGGCATATTCCGCAGAAAGAATGGAAGCGAAGTACCAGGCTAAATCGGCCAGAAATGGGGCTTCCGCATGGGAAAGCGTGAAGCGCACCGTGTGGTCATCCACTTTCTCGATATTCTGAATCAACGAGCCAAAGGACAAGCTTTCAAAATTGGCATACGTCCCTTTCGAGACGCTGTGGTAAGGGTGCTGCGGATCTTTTTGCCGCATGAAGGAGAAAATAACGTCGTCGGCGGTAAAATCACGCGAAGGTTTGAAGTATTTATTGCTCTGGAATTTCACACCTTTGCGCAAATGGAAGGTATAGACGCGGCCATCGCCGCTGATGTCCCAACGCTCCGCCAGACTCGGCACCAGCTCCGTGGTACCCACCTTGAAATCCACCAGGCGGTTATAAATCGGCACGGCGCTGGCATCCACGCTGGTGCCGGAAGTATAAAGCTGCGGGTTAAAGTTTTCCGGCGATCCTTCAGAGCAATACACCAGGGTATTCGCCGATGCCGCGGAGGCGACCGCCAGCGTCAACGCAGCCAATGTGAATCGTATTCCTGCTTTTTTCATCCCAGTCCTCGCTTGTTATTGATGTTCCACCACACCGCTATAAAAATCATGACGATAAAATGACAAATAAAACCCTCAAATGAAATAATTTCTACGTTAGGATAGCCATCATAGGTATTGCAGAATAAAAAGGATTCGTTATGACAGACAGTCTGGCTCATCAACTCAGCAACCGTTTTTACCGTTATCTCGCCGTCACCAGCCAAAGCGATGCCCGCTCGACAACGTTACCCAGCACCCCGGAACAGCATGAAATGGCACGTCTGCTGGCGGACGAGCTACGAGCACTGGGTTTGCAAGATGTCGTCATTGATGAGCACGCCACTGTGACAGCCGTGAAGCCGGGTAACTGTCCGTCCGCACCACGCATCGGTTTTATTACTCATATCGATACGGTTGACGTCGGCCTGTCGCCGCATATTCACCCACAAACGCTGCGTTTTACCGGTGAAGACCTCTGTCTGAACGCCGAACAGGACATTTGGCTGCGCACGGCGGAACACCCGGAAATTCTACCGTATGTCGGGCAGGACATTATTTTCAGCGACGGCACCAGCGTACTCGGTGCGGACAACAAAGCCGCCGTTACCGTAGTGATGACGCTCATGGAGAACCTGACCCACGCTACCCCACACGGCGATATCGTGGTGGCCTTCGTGCCAGATGAGGAAATTGGGCTGCGCGGCGCAAAAGCGCTCGATCTCAAACGCTTCGATGTTGATTTCGCCTACACTATCGACTGCTGCGAACTGGGTGAAGTAGTGTATGAAAACTTCAATGCGGCCTCAGCGGAAATTCGCTTTACTGGCGTGCCCGCGCACCCGATGTCGGCAAAAGGCGTGCTGGTCAACCCGCTGCTGATGGCGCATGACTTTATCAGCCAGTTCGATCGCCAACAGACACCGGAGCATACGGAAGGACGCGAGGGCTATGTCTGGTTTAACGATCTGACGGCGAACGCCAATGAAGCGAAGCTCAAAGCGTCTATCCGCGATTTCGATTTAGCGACGTTTGAACAACGGAAGCAGCAGATCGCCGCCATCGCCGAGAAGATTGCCGCACAGTACCCGACTGGCAGCGTGGCATTCAACCTCACTGATATCTACAGCAATATCAGCAATGCGATTACCAACGATCGCCGAGCCATCGATCTGCTGTTTGCCGCACTGGACACGCTGGGCATTGAACCCAAAGTGACACCAATGCGTGGCGGCACAGACGGCGCGGCACTGTCCGCCAAAGGATTGCTGACGCCAAATTTCTTCACTGGTGCACACAATTTCCACTCGCGTTTTGAGTTTCTTCCTGTGCCGTCGTTTGTAAAATCGTATGAAGTGGCATTGAATTTATGCCTGCTGGCGGCGAAATAATAACGATCAGAAAAGCGTGAGGCGGATGATGAACATCCGCCTCGACAACGTTTCGCTGATTTTTTGCCCGTCTGCTTTTTTCCGGTCTATTTCTGCGCCAGACGCAGCGCCGATGGCGTCAGGCCATATTCCTTTTTGAATTGATGACTGAGGTGGCTGGCGGAGCTGAACCCGCAGGCCAGCGCAATATCCGTGATCGGCAGCGTACCCTGTCGCACGAGCGCTTCAGCGCGAACCAGTCGCTGCTTCAGGACATACTGATGCGGTGCCATTCCCACACTCTGGCGAAACATGCGCGCAAAGTGAAACTCGCTGAGCCCCGCTTCCGCCGCCAGCGCCTGTAGCGTCAGCGGCTGATCGAGATGTGCCTCAATTTGCATCTTGCTGCGCCGCAGTACTGCTGGCGCCAGCCCGCCGCGCACCATCGGCAGTTCCCATTGCAATTGGGTGTAACCACGCAGTACCTGAATCATCAACAGCGTCGCAGCACTGCTAAGGACAAGCTGATTTGCCGGATCGTCCCAGCGGTTGCTGAGCAAAAATTGCCGATACAGCGACGTAATCAGCGGATCGTCACCAAATATCCGCTCTTCCGTGCAGATCGATGCCGGGCTGCGATCCCAGATTTGCTCAGCCAGCTGTCGCAGGTGTGCATCGTCAAAATACAGATGCACAAAATCGAGGTCGCCACGGATATCCCAGGTCGATGCGCTCTGTTGCGGCATCAGGCAGAAACGATCCGGCCCGCCGCCGTTATGCCAGCCGTCCGCCGTTTGGTGATAGCTCTCATAGCCACCGGCGATATAAAGGCTAAGCGTATGGTGCTCGGTGTTTTCCATCGTAACGCGGTCATGGCGGTTAAACCATGCGGCCAGACGCACGCCGGACGTCAGTTCGACGGTGCCGCGCAGCTCGGTTTTATGATGCAGCATGGTATCGAACGCTTTATAACGATGCATTGCTGCCTCCGTTTTTCATTTAACCGCAAGATTCTGTTATTCACCGCAAGGGGCTGAAAGCCTGCGACAAACGCATTCGCCATACTGCCAACATTAACTCATGCGGAATCACTCAATGAATACCCTACTTTACTTTTCTGTCGTCCTGATTTGGGGCACGACGTGGATCGCCATTAGCCTGCAACAGGGCAACGTCGCTGCTGAAGTCTCCGTTTTCTGGCGCTTTGCGCTGGCATCGGCCATCTTACTGGCATTTCTGACCCTGACGCGTCGCCTGCGCCCGCTTTCCCCGCGTGCCCACCTGCTGTGTATGGTACAAGGGCTATGCGTATTCGGCGTCAACTTTCTCTGTTTTTACCACGCCATCGCCTGGATTTCGAGCGGATTGGAATCCATCATTTTCTCGATGGCGGTGCTGTTTAACGCCTTTAACAGCCGTCTTTTCTTCGGGCAGCCGTTAACACGCAACGTGGCGATCGCCACACCGCTCGGGCTTACCGGCATCATCGCGCTATTCTGGCACGATCTGACACAAATCGATGCGCAGCCCTATTTGCTATGGGGCGTGGGATTGAGCGTTCTGGGTACCTACTGCTTCTCACTCGGTAATATGATTAGCGCCCAGCACCAGCGACAGGGTCGCGATGTACTGACAACCAACGGCTGGGGCATGGGATATGGGGCGCTCTGGATGGGATTGTTCAGCCTGATTCAGGGATATAGCTTCGCACCGGAATACAGCACCAGCTATCTGGGGTCACTGTTCTATCTGGCTATCTTTGGTTCAGTCATCGGCTTCGGTGCTTACTTCAGCCTGATCGGCCGCATCGGTGCCAGCCAGGCGGCTTACACCACGCTGCTCTTTCCGCTGGTGGCGCTGTCGATTTCGACGCTATTTGAAGGCTACCAGTGGCGACCCAACGCGCTTATCGGCCTGTTGCTGATTCTGGCGGGCAACGCGGTGATGTTCTACCGCCCACGCAATCCAACTGCACAGCCTGTTACGGCAAAAATAACGCGATAAAAAAGGGAGCCAGATGGCTCCCTTTCGCTGTTACTTGTCCGCTGGCTTACTGCGGTTTTGCGGGCGCGGTGCGCGGCGCTGGCCTTCACCACCACCCTTGCCTTTTCCGCCAGTGCCCCATGGACTATCGCTATTACCGCCCGATTTGCGCGGTTGGCGATTACCCTCGGCTGAACGGCGTTCGCCCTGACCTTGACTACGTTCGCTGCGCTCGGACTGACCGCGCGGTGCGCCAGACTGCGCACGAGGTGCTGAACTACGCGCACCGCCGCCGCCACGGTTACCCTGGCGGCCATTCACAATCGGTTCTGCCTTGATGGACGGATCTGGCTCATAGCCTTCGATAGCAATACGCGGAATCTCACGCTTCAACAAACGCTCGATATCACGCAGCAGTTTGTGTTCATCTACGCACACCAGCGACAGCGCTTCTCCCGTTGCTTCTGCACGACCGGTACGGCCGATACGGTGAACGTAATCTTCCGGCACGTTTGGCAACTCATAGTTCACCACGTGCGGCAGTTGGTCGATATCCAAACCACGTGCGGCGATATCCGTCGCGACCAGCACGCGGATGCTGCCATCTTTGAAGTTTGCCAGCGCACGCGTACGCGCGCCCTGGCTTTTATTACCGTGGATAGCGGCGGCGGTAATACCGTCTTTCTCCAGCAGTTCAGCCAGATGGTTAGCGCCGTGTTTGGTGCGGGTAAAGACCAGCACCTGCTGCCAGTTATTTTCACCAATCAACTGAGACAACAGTTCACGTTTGCGGCGCTTATCGACAAAATGTACGTGCTGCGTAACCAGTTCAGACGGCGTATTACGACGCACGACTTCAACCGAGGCGGGATTAGTCAGCAGTTTGTTCGCCAACGCTTTGATCTCATCCGAGAAAGTCGCGGAGAACAGCAGGTTTTGGCGTTTGGTCGGCAGCTTCGCCAGTACACGACGAATATCGTGAATGAAGCCCATATCCAGCATCCGATCCGCTTCATCCAGAACCAGAATTTCAATCTGTGACAGGTCAACGGCGTTCTGGTGTTCCAGATCGAGCAGACGCCCCGGCGTCGCCACCAGAATATCCACGCCGCCGCGCAACTTCATCATCTGCGGGTTAATGCTCACACCGCCAAATACGACCAGTGAGCGCAGGCGCAAATACTTGCTATACGCCTTCACGTTCTCATCAATCTGTGCCGCCAGCTCGCGAGTTGGCGTGAGGATCAGCGCCCGTACTGGACGGCGTCCTTTCCCTTTATTCTGCGCTTCGCGGCTGGTGAGCAGTTGCAAGAGTGGCAGCGTAAAACCCGCCGTTTTACCCGTACCCGTTTGCGCGCTGGCCATTAAATCGCGTCCTTCCAACACGACAGGAATCGCCTGACGCTGAACGGGGGTAGGATCGCGATAACCCTGCTCTTCAATCGCGCGCAGAATATCGGCACTCAGGCCGAGAGAATCAAATGACATAAAAAGAACAACTCCAGATCCGCTCTGACCGGACAGTAGCCGGTGTAGTTTTCAGAGGGTCAATAAGACGGGTTTGCTGGGCCACTATTTACGTAACAACTCACGTAACACTTCACGTAACAACGACATACGCAACAACCACGGTGAACGAGCACAACTACGGTGCATGACTGCCGACGATTGTAGCAGAGATTCTATCCCCGTCATACTTCAAGCTGCATGTGCGTTGGCTGCCCTTAAATACTCGGCCCGTCGCGGGCCTCGCCCTAAAGGGCCAACGCTCTGCGTTGTTCAAAACGCTAACGTTTTGTCATGCAACTCGAATTATTTAGGGCATAACTACGAGAGGATTTTTACCTGTGTCAGCCCGTTTTTCTGGTGGGGCGCAGTAATGGGCAATTTTGGCAGTATTCCTGCGGCTGCGATGCCTTGTAATAAAAACAGCAGGTGCGGCGGAAGCGTACGCTGCGAAAGTTCACCGAACTCCCCACCGCAGGCACTCGCGTTTTCGCCCGAAAGAACGGTCTTAGCGGGTTATCATCACAGCCAAAACGTTCGCCGGGCGCAGCCAGCAAAGCGTCAAAATCCTGTTGTACCTGCTGTGCCAACGTCATTCCTGGTGAACACTCCGCTGCCGGATCGTCCCACTCAATACGCTGTTCGTATAACGAAAACACCCGCACCGCGACGTTTTCCCACAGGATGCGCAACGGCGTGCCCGACACCGCAGACAGCGTATGTAACACCGGCGATAGGTGTTGAGCAAACAGCGTATCGAACAGGCTATCGCGCCACGCCTCTCGCCGCCCTGCTTCTGGTTGAGACACCGTGAGATCGTAAAGTGGCATGGTCGATGTCCATAGACGGCTGTGTCCGAATTCCAACACGCTGTTATCCAGCGTCATGTTCAGCCCTTTGTTATACACCGACATCGCATACAGGCTGGCAGCCGTGGTTAAAAATCCTATCCGCTTCGCCAGCAGTGACGCCGTAATCTTGATCGATGGCGACAGCAACGGTGGTGTCAGGGTGTTCAGCAGCCAATGGCAATAGTCTGGTTCCAGCATCTTACGGCTTGGGCAACGGTCAGAACCGACCCGCAGCGAGGCATCCGTGAGTTGCAGCGTACCGGAGAGCATCGCCCACTGCGGTGCCGTCAGACGGTTAGCCGACATCAGTCGCCGTCTCCACCGCGTCGCGCCCAAATGGAATGCACAACGGCGTGCCGAAGAACGGATCGTCAATGATGCGACAGTTCAGGTTAAACACCGTTTTTACCGTAGCTTCGGTAAGAATGTCGCGCGGATTCCCCTGTGCAAACACCGTCCGGTTATGCACGGCTACCATGTGGTGTGCGTAGCGACACGCCAGATTCAAATCATGTAACACCATGACAATAGTTTTCTGCTGCTGAAGGTTCAGTTCCCGCAGCAAATCCAGCACCTCCATCTGATGCGCCAGATCGAGATACGTCGTCGGCTCATCCAACAGAACAATATCGGTATCCTGCGCCAGCGTCATAGCGATCCATACACGCTGGCGCTGCCCGCCGGATAGCGAATCTACTGCGCGATCCTTTAATGCCAATACGCCAGTGCTGTGCAACGCCTGAATCACTTTTTCTTCGTCCGTTGTCGACCACTGCTTGAGCCACGACTGGTGCGGATAACGCCCCATCTTCACCAATTGATACACCGTCAGCCCTTCCGGCGCAGTTGGCGTTTGTGGAAGAATCGCCAGTGACTTCGCCACCTCAACGGTAGATTGCCGATGGATATCCGCCCCGTTGACAATAATCGTCCCACTTGTCGGTTTCAGCAGACGGGCGAACGACTTCAACAACGTGCTCTTACCGCAGCCGTTACTCCCCACCAGCACCGAAATTTTCTGGGCTGGCAGCGCGATATCCAACGCATCAATCACAACCTGTTTTTCATAACTCAGCGTCAGCGACTGGCTGGCAATCGCTTCGCCGTGAGTTGGATATACGTGTGTTGGCAGCACATTCTCTCGCATCATCTTACAATCTCAGTAACGTTGCCGAAGCAATAAATAGATAAAGAAAGGCGTTCCGAGCACAGAGATAAAAATACCAGCAGGCAGATCCAACGGCAGGAACGCAGTGCGGCCAATCAAATCGGCCACCATCACCAATAAACCGCCCGTCAGCGCTGACACCAGCGCCAGACCGGGAAATGAACGGCTCGCCAGCTTTTTCGCGATATGCGGTGCCAGCAGGCCAACAAACGCCATCGCGCCTGCATAGGCAATGGCAGCCCCTGCCAGCGCGACGCTCAGCGTTAACAGCGCAAGCCGGATACGCCCAACAGACTGGCCAACACCGCAGGCCAACGCATCATCCAACTCATGCACGTTAACGTGTCTCGCCAGCCCCACTAAAAACGGTGCACCAAGCAACAACCAGCCCGTCAGCTCTGACACATGCTGCCACTGTGCGCCGTAAATACTGCCCGTCAGCCACACATAGGCTGTCAGCGTGGTGCCTATCGGGCTAAATACCAGCATCATCGTGACTGCCGCGCCCATGATGGCAGACAGCCCAACGCCAACCAGCACCAACCGCAGCGGCGATGCGCCCTGCTTCCAGGCCAGCAGATAAATCGCGAGCGCCGTTATCCACGCCCCGCCCATCGCCGCCAGCGGGAGCCAGCGCTGGCTTATCGCCGTCGCCAGAAACGAGAGGAAGAAGACCGCTGCCGCCGATGCACCGCTGGTAATCCCCAGAATATCCGGCGAGGCTAATGGATTACGCACAATGCTTTGCAGAATCAAGCCGGATATCGCCAGCGCACCGCCGACCAATAGCGCCAACAGCGCTCGCGGTAAACGCAGGTCGTTGACGATAAAATACACACCGCTGCCTGCCTTTCCCAGCAGCGCCGACATCACCTGCACAGGCGACAGCACCACTTCCCCCAGCGACAGAGAGAGAAACACGACGGCTAACAGCACCAGCAGGAGCAAGAGCGCCACCACAGAGGTACGTAGATCAATCTGACGTGAAACGCTCCCCATCCGCACGGTAAACACCTTACCCATGCCGCATCCCTTTTCTCGCCAGATAAATGAAGAAAGGCGCACCTAGCAGCGCGGTCATTGCCCCAACCGGTACCTCCTGCGGCACAATCAGCAAGCGTGCAACGACATCCGCCAGCAGTAACAACGTGGCACCAAAAATCGCGCAGCCGGGCAACAGCCAGCGATGATCGGCAGACAGTAGACGGCGCACCATATGCGGCACAATCAGCCCAATAAAACCGATATTTCCAGCTATCGCCACGGCGCCGCCCGCCAACCCGATCACACACAGCCCGGATAACGCACGGACCAGAGTGGTTCGCTGTCCCAACCCTTTGGCGATCTCGTCGCCCGCCACCAGAATATTCAGGTGACGCGCTAACAGCAGCGTAAGGAATAGCGCCATGACAAAATACGGCAGCAGCGGCAACAGCATCGACAGACTGCGGCCAGACACCGAACCGGCCAGCCAGAACAGCATGCTGTCCAACCCGTCCTGATTGATCACCAGCAACGCCTGCGTAAACGAGATAAACAGCGCGCTAATCGCGGCACCAGCCAGCACAATACGTAAATGGCTTGAGCGAGCATTACCCAGCGTTCCCAGCACATACACCATGACGCCCGCAACAGCGGCACCCAGATAGGCCGTCCAGGCCAGTGCGGTCTGTGAGGAAAAGGTCAACAGCGAAGACAGCAGTACGATGGCAAACATAGCCCCCGCGTTAATGCCGAATATCCCCGGCGAAGCCAGCGGGTTACGCGTCAGCGCCTGCATTAAGGCTCCGGCGACGGCAAGACTGGCACCGACAACGAGAGCAATTACCGTCCGCGACAGACGTGTCGTCAACACCAGAATCTGATCGATCTGCTGCGGATCGTAATGGAATAGCGCGTTGAACACCGCACCAAACGAAATCGTGGTCTGCCCCAACATCAGGCTGGCGACGATACTGAACAGCAGCAATGTGATGCCCACTGCCGTCACGATGCTCTGTCTCATCGTGTAGTACTCATCGTGTAGTGCTCTCCCTTGCAATATTGCTTTTTTTACCCGCAGGATCGGCAAACTGTCGTTCAATATCGTCCAGCATATGATTCGCCCCCACAATACCGCCGGACAGGCTCCAGGCTACATTATCCACCGGATAGACCTGCTGGTTCTGAGGCGCACGAAGCCGCTGCCAGAGCGGATGAGTCTGCCAATCGCGATAGTTCTGCGCCACTGCTGGCTTGTCTGAACGGAGCAAAACAAAGAACAGATCGGCATCCACCACCGGAATGCTCTCCTTGCTGGTGAGTTTTTGCATCACGCCTGCGGTGTAGCTTTCCGGACGCGACCAGACAAAGCCGATTTCCTCCAGCACCGATCCGGCAAAGCTGGCGGGCAGATAAGTGCGCATGTGATCTTCACGGAATTCGAGAATGGACACGCTGAGCGGCCAGCGCGCGCCGAATCGGGCTTTCAACCGATCGCGCAGCGAATCCACACGCCGATCCCAGTGGGATAAAATTTCGTTCGCCTTATCTTCCCTGTTTAGCGCGATGCCCATCATCTGGATCGTATCCTTAAATTCCGACACCCTATCCAGCGCAATCGTTGGTGCGATCTGCGACAGCAGACCGTAGATTTTTTCATGCCGAAAAGTCGATGCCACGATGAGATCGGGCTTGAGTAGCGCGATGGTTTCCAGGCTGGGCTGTGTTTCCAGTCCAACCAGCGTCACACCTTGTAATGCGGGGCGGAGGTAGCGATAAATCGGCTTCTCCGTCCACGATTCCACCACGCCAACCGGTTTGATTCCCAGCGCCACGGCAGAGTCAGTCGCGCCCTGAAACAGCGTCACGACACGTAGTGGCGTCCCCTTCACAGTGGCCACACCCAGCGCATGCCGAATCTGACGCGGCGGTTCTGCCGCCTGTACCAGCGTCACCAGCAGAAAAGACAACAACACGGCCAGCGTAAAACGCTGCCGTGCTACTGAATTAAGGACGCGGTTAAATCGGTTAAGCTTAGAAATCAATCGAATAACCCAGCGTTACCGTGCGACCACGCCCGGAGAAATAGCGTGTATCATTTGCCTGTGCCGCCTGGGAATAGTAGGTGATGTACTGCTTATCCAACAGGTTCGCCACCGCAACGTTGAGACGACCATACGGCAGCTTGTACCCTACCGCAGCATCCATCAGCAGATAGCCGTCAAACGCCAATCCCGCATCATCAAAACTGCGGCTGAAGGCATAATTCGCCTGTACGAACGAGCTCCACTTATCGTTCCAGTTTGCAGACCAACTGGCGATAACCCGATCCGGCGCAACATTATTCAAACCGTTAAGTTTTTTATCCAGCTTACCGTCACTATTGCTGTCAAATTTTCCTTCCATATGAGCGTAAGATGCGTTGACTTTATGCTGTTCGTTGATCTGATAGCCCGCGGTGACCTCAACGCCTTGAATACGTGTACGCTGGCGCTGGGAAGTAAAGACATCCCCACTTTGCACCACACGTTCACCCAGTTTTGCGTTGGATTGATAGTAGCTGGCTTCAAGATCGAAACGATCTTTCTTAAACCGGAATCCCGTTTCTACGTTATCCGTGACAATCGGTTTAAAGCCGTCAAAATTATTCAGGCTAATGCCTGACTGATCAATGGAACGCAGCGCACGCCCTACATCCGGCATACCGAATCCTTCCGAGTAGTTGGCAAACAGACTCAGCGAATCCGTCGCGGCATAAACGATACCGGCGTTATACAGCGTCTCATTAAATTTCGGGCTGCCGCCTTGTACCGTCACGCTATTATTAGACGCCAGTGTTTGGTAATCATTAACCTGAAGCTTGGCAATTTCATGGCGTACACCCGCGTGCAGCGTGACGTTATCCAGCAGTTGATATTCGGCCTGAATAAACGGCGAATAGTTGGTGTATTCCATCTCCGGCACATAGGTACGTTTGGTCAGGTAGAGATCCTGTTTACCCTTATCGTATAGCGTATCGAAACCCACCGTCACTTTCAGCGTGTCATCCAGCAAGTCGTCTTTCGTCAGCGCCAGCTTGGTACCGTACTTATTAGCAACCGAGCGGGACTGATCGTAAAGCGTACGGAAAGGAGCAATAGAGGTATCCTGGAAAGTATCCGACAGGGTTGCACCAAACAGCGCCTCATAGCGCTGATTAAACACCAATGCTGACAGCTTCATCCCTGCCAGATCGTGGTGTTCATACGTTAAGCCCGTTGTCCAAATGCTGTTATTCGGTGCTTCACCCGGTGGCGTACCGCGTACCGACGTGGTAGGAATACCGAGCCTGCGCACGCCATCCACGCTCAGATAGTTATTTTCACCTTTGATGTTATAGCGGTTCACGCTTAGTTGAATACGCTGATAGTCATCCAGCCAGTAGCCAACTTTCGCTAGCAGATCGTAAGCGCGGGAGTCCATGGTATCGCCCTGCGTATTATCGACGCCGACGGGACGATTGTTGCCGTCCAGATACAGCCCCTGATTCTCATAGCCAATCGAGAACAGGTAATCGAGATAGTCTTCACGCCCATCAACCCGATAGGTGGTTTTATAGCTGGCGGTTTCACCGCGAATCTTCTCTGTCGGGATCGTAGTCTGTACGTTGACGTGCTGATTAAACGAACCATTTTCCGGTCGACGGGTGATGATATTGATCACCCCACCCGTTGCCCCCATCCCGTTAGTCGCATTGGCACCATGAATCACTTCAATACGTTCAACCATCGAGTAGTCGACGGTATGCATCTCACGTCCGGTGGGACGCAAAGGATTGGATTGAGGAATACCGTCAATCATCACCAAAGCGGCACGACCGCGGAAAGTTTCACCGCTGCCACTCATCTTCTGACGGCTGGGGGAAAACGAAGGCAACAGATTGCTCAGAATTTGCGACGAGTCAGAGGTGACCTGCATCTGCTGCTCGATTTGCTCCTTAGTAATGACGGTGACTACCTGCGGCGCTTTCTGCTGCTGGATATTCGAGCGCGAGGCGGTTATCACCATCTCATCGCCATTCGCCTCACCCTTTTTCGTCGTGTCATCCTGTGCATACGTCGGAGCAATCAGCACGCATGGCATCAATGCGAGTAAAGTGCGCATCTGGTTCACTGTCCTTCCCCTTTGGTTAAGTATCCAACCGTCAATAAAAGCCATCGCCTGTGGCAGACCACTCACCGCAGCACAGACAAAAAAATGCCAAAATGCTTCGCCTTACGCGAAACACTTTGGCGGATTGCTATCGGTTCTGACAGTGAACGCCGGAGGTATCCCCTGTGGCATAACCTCAAGACAGCCAAACCCTTATGTCAGGACCAATAAAAATGTAATTGCTAATAACAATTATTATCATTCAATCAGATTAATTACAATAGCTACAGTTAATTTTCAATTCATTAACAAAAACACGGTGTTATATCGGATATGAACGGTAATACGTGGGCACCATCGATTGGGGGACATGTATTTTTGTGAGACAGATCGCTATAAATCGCCATAAACCTCTGTAACCCGTCATATGATTAAGAACTTACAGAAATAAGAGACGACTCGTTCTCTGAACGGCCTGCGGGATCGCTACCGTTGACAAGCCCACCGCTGATAAACAAGGAATTATGCGTGATGAACAAGAGAAAACTGGCGTTCGCAGCCCTGGTTCTTGTCCTGCTCGGTGCAGGTTACGGTTTTTATCACCACCACCAGCAGCAGGAAAAACCGCTCACGCTCTACGGCAATGTAGATATCCGTACCGTCAATCTGGCCTTCCGCGTCGGCGGCAGAATCGCTGAATTGAACGTTGACGAGGGCGATACCGTACAAGCAGGCCAGCCGCTGGCAACGCTCGACGCCGCGCCTTACGTGAATGCACAACATCAGGCACAGGCGAATCTCGCCAGTGCGCAGGCGCAGCTTCAACTGGCACAGGAAGGCTACCGTCAGGAAGAGATCGCGCAGGTGCGATCTCAGGTCGTCCAAAGTCAGGCTGCCTATGACTATGCTAATAGTTTCTACCAGCGCCAGCAGGGACTGTGGGACAAACGTGCCATTTCCGCCAACATGCTGGACGACGCCAAAACAGCACGTAGTCAGGCGCTTGCAACACTACAAGCAGCGAAAGACAAATTAACCCAGTTTGAGCGCGGTAATCGGCCACAGGAAATCGCCGCGGCACAGGCGACGGTAGCGCAGGCCGAAGCCGGGCTGGCACAAGCGGAATTGGATAGGCAGGATACTGAACTGCTTGCCCCTTCTCCCGGTGTGATCCTCACCCGTGCCGCCGAAAAAGGCAGTATGCTGGCGACGGGCAGCACCGTTTTCACCCTTTCCCTGACTCGTCCCGTTTGGGTGCGCGCCTATGTGAGCGAGAAGGATCTTGGTCACGTTGTGCCCGGTAGCCAAATGCTGATTTACACCGATAGCCGTCCAAACCAGCCTTACCGTGGCAAAATCGGTTTTGTCTCACCAAGCGCCGAATTCACACCAAAGAGCGTCGAAACCGAAGATCTTCGCACCGATCTGGTTTATCGCCTGCGCATTGTGGTTAACGATCCCGATGACGGTTTACGACAAGGTATGCCAGTCACGCTGCGTTTTGAAAGCGTACGCGATGAAGAGGCCAATCGCGCTACCGAGTCCGTTCGCCATGACTGACGCTCCCGCACATATCTCGCTGAACGGACTGGAAAAACGCTTTGCCGGACAGGAAAAGCCCGCCCTTGCCAGCCTCACCGCTGAAATATACAGCGGTGCCGTGACCGGGCTGGTTGGCCCCGACGGCGCGGGGAAAACCACCCTGCTGCGTATGCTGGCGGGATTATTGACCCCCAGTCACGGCACGTTACGCGTCACCAACCTTGATCCCATCAACGAGGATCGTCAGCTCCATGCCATTTTGGGCTACATGCCGCAGAAATTCGGTCTATATGAAGATCTGACGGTGATGGAAAACCTGACGCTATATGCCGATTTGCGCGGCATCACCGGTGATGTGCGCAAAGGCACTTTTGACCGCCTGCTGTCATTTACCGACTTAACCCGCTTTACCGACAGACTGGCAGGCAAACTGTCCGGCGGTATGAAACAAAAGTTGGGGCTGGCCTGTACGTTGTTGGGACAACCCAAGGTACTTCTGCTGGATGAACCTGGTGTCGGCGTCGACCCCATCTCTCGCCGTGAGCTGTGGCACATGGTGCATGAGTTGGCTGACGATGGCATGTTGATCTTGTGGAGTACGTCTTACCTTGATGAGGCGGAACAGTGTCGGGATGTACTACTGCTGAACGAAGGCGAACTGCTGTATCGCGGTGCGCCGCGCGATCTGACCGCTCGCATGGTAGGACGCTGTATTCTGGTTGATACCGGAACTCGCCGACATCGGGATGTGTTACAAGAGGCACTGCGTCTTCCGCAAGTCAGCGACGGCGTGATCCAGGGGCAATACGTCAGGCTGATGCTAAAACCCGACGCCGATCGGGCAGCGTTGCTCTCCGCCTTACATCTGGAAACCAACAGCCTGCACGATACCGATCCGCGCTTTGAAGATGCGTTTATTGATTTGCTGGGCGGTGGCCCAGCCAGCGATTCATCGCTGGCAAGTATCATGCCGCAAATTGACATCAGCGGCGGTGAAACCGTGATCGAAGCCCAGGCGCTGACGAAGAAATTTGGCGATTTCGCCGCAACCGATCACGTCAGCTTTCAAGTAAAACGAGGTGAGATTTTCGGTCTGCTCGGCCCGAACGGCGCAGGTAAATCAACCACCTTTAAGATGATGTGCGGCCTGCTGGTGCCAACTGACGGCAAAGCGCTGGTGCTCGATATGGATTTGAAAACCAGCTCCGGCAAAGCGCGCCAGCATTTGGGTTACATGGCGCAAAAATTCTCACTCTACGGCAATCTGACCGTCGAACAGAATCTACGGTTTTTCTCCGGCGTCTATGGACTCAAGGGCAAAGCGCAGCGCGATAAAATGGCCGGAATGACCGAGGCCTTCAATTTCCACCCCATTTACCGTCAAACGCCGGATGCCCTGCCGTTAGGGTTCAAACAGCGGCTGGCACTGGCCTGTGCGCTGATGCATGAACCCGATATTCTGTTTCTCGACGAACCAACCTCCGGCGTCGATCCGCTAACCCGACGCGAATTCTGGATACACATCAACGGCATGGTCAATCGCGGCGTCACCGTCATGGTCACCACCCATTTCATGGACGAAGCCGAATACTGTGACCGCATCGGGCTGGTGTATCGTGGCAAGCTGATCGCCAGCGGTACGCCGGACGAGCTGAAGCATCAGGCCGCCAGTCAACAAACGCCATCGCCGACGATGGAAGAGGCGTTTATTGCGCTGATTCAGGCGTACGACGGGGAGGCCGCATATGGTTGAACAGAAGAATAGCGTTGAACAGGACAACGCAAGCCAGCACGGCAGCACGCATTTTTCTGGACGTCGCCTGCGGGCGCTGTGTCTGAAAGAGACACGCCAAATCTTGCGCGACCCCAGCAGCGGATTGATTGCGTTCGTGATCCCATTGCTGTTGCTCTTTATTTTTGGCTACGGCATCAATCTCGATTCCAGCCGCCTGCACGTTGGTATTCTACTGGAACAACAGAGCGAAGACGCGCGCGATCTGGCGAATACCTTTGCAGCCTCACCGTTTATCACACCGACCATCAGTAATAACCGCCAGCAGTTGATTCAACACATGCAGGCTGGCCGTATTCGCGGTCTGATCGTGATCCCCACCGATTTTGCCGAACGGCTGGCACGGCCGGGCGATCGTGCGCCAATTCAGGTCATTACCGACGGCAGCGAACCCAACACGGCAAACTTCGTTCAGGGATACGCGGAAGGGATCTGGCTACTGTGGCAACAGCAGCGGGCGGAAGATCGCGGCTACACGTTCGAGCAGCTCATTGAGGTGCAATCACGCTATTGGTTTAATCCAGCCGCCATCAGCCAGCATTTCATTATTCCCGGTGCGATTACCATCATCATGACGGTGATTGGCGCCATTCTCACCTCGCTGGTGATCGCCCGCGAATGGGAGCGCGGGACGATGGAAGCGCTACTCTCTACGCAGGTCACCCGTGCCGAGCTGCTGCTGTCCAAACTCATCCCGTATTACTTTCTTGGGATGATCGCCATGACGCTGTGCATTCTGGTTTCCACCTTCGTCATGCAGGTGCCTTATCGTGGCTCGCTGATTTTGCTGTTTGTTATTAGCAGCCTGTTTCTTGCCAGCACGCTGGGCATGGGGTTGCTGATTTCTACCCTTACCCGCAATCAGTTCAATGCCGCCATGGTCGCACTGAATGCAGCATTTCTGCCTGCCATCATGCTGTCCGGCTTTATTTTTGAAATCGACAGCATGCCAGAGTTTGTCCGCGGCGTGTCGTACCTCATCCCAGCGCGCTATTTTGTCAGCACGCTGCAAACGCTGTTTCTCGCGGGGAATATCGGTACGGTACTGATGACTAACCTGCTGTTTCTCATCCTCTCCGCAATCGTCTTTATTGGTCTGACGGCCTGGCAAACCCGGCGCAGGCTGGATTAGGGCGCGACTATGCTGCATCGTCTGTGGACGTTGATTATCAAGGAACTGCAATCACTGCTGCGCGATCCACAAACGCGCTCCATTCTGGTGCTGCCCGTTATCCTTCAGGTTTCCCTGTTTCCGTTCGCCGCGACGCTCGACGTAACCAATGCAACCATTGCAATTTACAGCGAAGATAGCGGCCCTCACGCAGTAGAGTTGACGCAACGCTTTGCCAAGGCAAAATCCTTTTCTCACGTGCTGATGTTGCATAGCCCACAGGACGTTGCGCCGACGCTGGATAATCAGCGAGCGCTACTGATTCTACGTTTCCCGCCGCAGTTCTCGCGTGACATCACCAACGGGAACAGCGCACCGCTTCAACTGATTCTCGACGGCAGACGTTCCAACAGCGCCCAGATCGCCGCCAATGACGTGCAGCACATCGTGCGTGATTATCAGTTGGCATTGCTGGCAGCCAGACCAGCTCAAAGCGCTACCAAGCAGAACAATGCATTTCATAACAACAGTGAACTGGTGGTACGCCACTGGTATAACCCAAATCTGGACTACAAATGGTTTGTGGTGCCGTCGCTGATTGCCATGATCGCCACTATCGGCGTGTTGATTGTTACGGCGCTTTCTGTAGCACGCGAGCGGGAACAAGGCACATTAGAGCAACTACTGGTTTCACCGCTCTCTACTAGCCAGATATTCATTGGCAAAGCTGTGCCTGCGCTGATCGTCGCCACATTTCAGGCCACGATCGTGCTGCTGGCGGGCATCCTGATTTTCCATATTCCCTTCGCCGGATCGCTACTGCTGTTTTACACCACGATGCTGATCTACGGCCTATCGCTGGTGGGCTTTGGCCTGCTGATATCCTCACTCTGTGCCACACAGCAGCAGGCATTTATCGGCGTGTTCGTCTTCCTGATGCCCGCGATCCTGCTTTCCGGCTATGTCTCACCGGTTGAGAACATGCCAATCTGGTTGCAGCACATCACCTGGATTAACCCCATCCGTCACTTCACCGATATAACGAAGCAAATTTACCTGAAGGATGCGGACTTCAGCATTATCTGGGGCAGTCTATGGCCGCTGTTTATCATCACGCTGACCACAGGCTCGGCAGCCTACGCGATTTTTCGACGGAATATCGCGTAGAAGGTAACGCGCATACTAGGTGTGGGAAATATCTGGCGCGAGGAACCGCGCCAGAGGTAGGCAAGAATTAACGACGATTACCAAAAATACGCAACAGCATCAGGAACAGGTTGATGAAATCGAGATACAAGGTCAACGCGCCGACGATGGCGTATTTGCGGAAGCTATCTTTATCATCAACGGACAACTGCTCGCCGATGTTTTTCAGCTTCTGGGTGTCATACGCGGTCAGACCGACAAACACCACCACACCGATATAGGTCACTGCCCACATCAGCGCTTCACTTTTCAGCCACAGATTCACCAGCGAGGCCAGGATAATCCCGATCAGCGCCATGAACAGCATGCTGCCAAAGCCACTTAAATCACGCTTCGTGGTGTAGCCGTACAGACTCATCGCGCCGAACATCCCCGCCGTAATCACAAAGGTGCTGGCAATAGATTCAGTCGAATAAACGGCGAAAATGCTGGAGAGCGTTAGCCCCGTCAGCGCGGAATAGAGCATAAACAGTGACGTGGCAACCCCACCGCTCAGACGCTGTACCATGCCGGAAATGACGAAAACCAGCCCCAGTTGAACAATGATCAGCCCGAAGAACGTGATCTGGCTGGAGAAAATAAAATTAAACACGGCGGGCGTATTCGCCGCATACCAGGATACGAACGCCGTCAGCAGCAGGCCGCAACCCATCCAGCCATAAACCTGTGCCATATAGGCCTGGAGACCAGACTGCGAGCGTTCAACGATTGAACCCGAGCGTGGATATCTGTCCATGATGTTACCTTTGCATAAAGTTATCTGATTAACGCGGCGCGAACCGCCTGTTGGGGGATTGAGGATGAAAATACTCTCCCCGCCATCCTTTTATCCTAACACAGAAACCGACTACCAGCGCTGAGCAGCCTGTTTATCACTGTCGCGTGATTCAACCCAGCGTTCACCTTCCGGCGTCGCTTCCCGCTTCCAGAACGGCGCCCGGGTTTTCAGATAATCCATAATGAACTGGGCTGCATCGAACGCCGCGCTGCGGTGGGCGGCGCTGACGCCAACAAATACAATTTCATCACCCGGATAGAGTGCGCCTACCCGATGAATCACGCTCACACGCGGCAGTTCCCAACGTTCGCGTGCCAGCTCGACAATTTCCGCCAGCGCCTTTTCCGTCATACCGGGGTAATGTTCCAGCGTCAACGCACTGACATCTTTCGCCAGATTGTGGTTACGCACCTTACCGGTGAACGTCACCACCGCGCCGTCTTCATCACACTGCGCCAGCCACTGATATTCATCACCTACGTTGAAGTTCTCTTCACCGACCAAAATACGCGTTTCTGCCACGATCAACCTCCCGTCACCGGTGGGAAAAACGCCACTTCATCGCCGTCCTGTAGCGGATGCGACAGTTCAACCAGTGATTGATTCACCGCAGCCAGTAGCTTGCCGGATTCCAGCGCCAGCGCCCAGCGCGCGCCGCGTTGGCATAACGCCTGTCGCACATCTTCTACAGTGGCATACTCAGCAGGCAGCGACAGGCTGTCTGTCTCTATCAGTTCACGGACTTGTGCAAAAAACAGAATCGTAATCATGCTCCCTCCGCCGTAAAGTCGCCGGATTTGCCGCCACTTTTCGCCAACAGGCGCACCGGACCAATCACCATATCCTTCTGTACGGCCTTGCACATGTCATAGATGGTCAATGCGGCCACAGAGGCCGCCGTCAGCGCTTCCATCTCCACGCCGGTTTTCCCCGTCAGGCGACACACAGATTCAATGCGAACCCGGTTGTGCTCCGGCTGCGCTTCCAACTCGACAGCAACTTTGCTCAACAGCAGCGGGTGGCAGAGTGGAATCAGTTCCCATGTGCGTTTTGCGGCCTGAATCCCGGCGATGCGTGCGGTAGCGAACACATCCCCTTTATGGTGGCTGCCGGCAATAATCATTGCCAGCGTCTGCGGCGCCATTTCAACGAAGGCTTCCGCACGCGCTTCGCGCACGGTTTCAACTTTGGCGGAAACATCCACCATTGCGGCTTCGCCAGCGGCGTTAATGTGGGTCAATTGTGGCTTAGATGATGACATAGTGAATAAGGCTTACCGTTAAGAGAATTTTTTCACGTGTGGGTAGAAATTACACGGCTTCTGGCGCGCATCCAGCTGTTCCTGAATGATGCGTTCCCATGCTGTGCGACAGGCGCGTGTCGAACCCGGCATCGCAAAAATCACCGTCTGGTTAGCCAGACCGGCAAGCGCACGGGATTGCAGTGTTGCCGTACCAATATCTTCATACGACACCATGCGAAACAGTTCGCCGAAACCTTCAATTTCCCGATCGAACAAGACGCTAATGGCTTCCGGCACCACATCCCCCGCCGTAAAACCAGTCCCGCCATTAATCAGAATGCCCTGCACCTCATCGCTGGCAATCCACGCCGAGATCTGTGCTCGAATCTGGTACAGGTTCTCTTTCACGATGGCGCTGGCGACAATGCGGTGCCCTGTAGACTGTGCCGCTTCGCGCAGATAGTCGCCGGAGGTATCGTCTTCTGCCGTACGACGTTCGGAGACGGTCAGTACCGCAAGATTGAGAGAAACGAATTCGCTGCTGACTTTGCTCATGTCAGGTTCCTTTAAGAATCAGTGATGTCGCGGACTAACCGCCGATAAATGACAGATTTTGCGTCATGCCACTATTGCCTTCATGCAGGAAGTGGGTCTGCTTCTTCGTCGACAACCCGCCCGAAATGCGCATTTTCAAATCATCAAGATGACGATCGTCAGCCAGCAAATCGCGTAGTGGGATACCCTGTTCGCCAAAGAGGCATAGATGCAGATTGCCCACAGCGGATACGCGCAGGCGGTTGCAGCTCAGGCAGAAATCTTTCTCATACGGCATAATCAGCCCGATTTCACCCTGATAATCAGGATGACAGAATACCTGAGCAGGTCCGTCGCTGCGGGCGCGTTGTTGCTGTTGCCACCCCTGCTGCAATAGCTGCTGGCGAATTACCTCGCCGGAAACATGGTGGCGGCGAAACAGATCGCCTCCTTCTCCGGTTTCCATCAGCTCAATAAAGCGGAGTTGAATCGGACGGTGTTTAATCCAGTCGAGAAAAGTTTGCAGGCTGCCCGCGTTCACATCGCGCATCAACACAGTATTGACCTTTACCTTGGCAAAACCGCAATCAAATGCCGCGTCGATGCCGTCCATCACCTGCCGGAATTTATCCTGCCCGGTAATCGCATGAAACTGGCGTGCATCAAGGCTGTCGACGCTCACGTTCAGCGCCGTTAGCCCGGCATCACGCCATTGAGCAACGTCACGAGCCAAACGGTAACCGTTAGTCGTCACCGCCAGCGTACGAATTGCAGGATTTTCACGGATCGCAGCAATGATATCGACGAAATCGCGACGCAGAGACGGTTCACCGCCAGTAAGACGGACTTTTTCCGTCCCTAATTCGGCAAAAGCACGACTGACGCGACGAATCTCATCGAGTGATAAAAAGCGATGTGGATTAGTGCCATTGGCCTGATAACCATCCGGCAGACAGTAGGTACAGCGAAAATTGCAGACGTCTGTGATAGACAGACGCAAATAGTAAAACTTGCGCGCAAACGCATCAGTCAGTTGACTCACCATAAACACCTTTCCAAATACGGGAGATGCAGGCATTTCTACCTCGCACCCTGGTGACCGCGAAGGCCACGGCCAAAGCACCGTATCACGCGCACTACGCGCATCACTTAGGCACCAAGGCTAGGAGTTTGATTCTCATCGTTTATCCGTTAAACCGCAGCGAAATAATCGACAAAGAACCGTGATTTCATTGAGCAGTCTACTGCGAAAAAGCACAGCTAACCACTCTCAAAATCGGTATATAAATAAATATATAGCGTATTTTCAATATCTTATGTTGCACAGCATACGGAAAAATACACGACAGAAATTGTCTTAGGTCATGCCTGAGTGAGGATTCTTCGCGTTTTAAGGTGAAATCAGCTACCTTAGCGACAATTCTCACACGTTATTCATATTCCTCTGGCTTATTCATAAGGTTTCTATGCGCAATCGCACGTTGGCCGACCTTGATAGGGTTGTTGCACTAGGAGGCGGACACGGTTTAGGTCGTGTTATGTCTTCGCTCTCTCCTCTGGGTTCACGGCTGACTGGTATTGTCACGACCACGGATAACGGTGGTTCGACTGGCCGCATCCGCCGCTCTGAAGGCGGCATTGCCTGGGGCGATACCCGCAATTGTCTCAACCAACTGATCACTACACCCAGCGTAGCCTCTGCGATGTTCGAGTATCGGTTTAATGGCAACGGCGAACTGGCCGGGCATAATCTGGGTAACCTGATGCTAAAAGCGCTCGATCACCTGAGCGTACGTCCGTTGGAAGCCATCAACCTGATTCGCAATCTGCTCAAGGTGGATGCTTTTTTAATTCCGATGTCCGAGCATCCTGTCGATTTAATGGCGATTGATGAACAGGGCAACCCTGTTTATGGCGAAGTTGAGATCGATCAGCTGTCAGCCTTACCGCAAGATTTGCAACTCTACCCGACCGTACCGGCAACGCGTGAAGCCATTGATGCTATCGCACAAGCCGACCTCATTTTGATCGGCCCCGGCAGTTTCCTGACTAGCCTCATGCCGCTACTGTTGTTGGAGGATCTGACACAAGCGCTCCGCCGCACACCTGCGCCCATGGTGTACATTGGCAACCTAGGTAGTGAACAAAGCAACCCAGCAGCCCGCTTGACGCTGGCGGAGAAGTTGTCCTGGATCGAACACAAAGTGGGAAAACCGGTGGTGGATGCCGTCATCGTCGGTCCGAAAGTCGATGTCAGCCAGATTCATGACCGTCTGGTTATACAGCAGGCACTGGCCGCAGATGATGTGCCACACCATCACGACCGCGAACTGCTGCGTCAAGCCATAGATGTCGTACTGCAAAGACTGGGATAGGCTGACTACTTCAGGATTTTTGGGCTTTCACAGCGTTCCATGTTCACCCACGTTGGAGTATTCATACTGATGAACGGGCGGTATTCCTCGTATATTTTCGCAGCCTGAGCACGGCTGCCAATCTCATGCAGGATTGCCTCAGCCTGAAAATAGCGTTTCAACATATCAGCGTCATTGCACGGTGGAAGATGGGCAAGGTTTACGCCTAAATCGGAGAACTTGCTCATCAAAGTAGAAAGCTCATCGCGTACCTTGTTGATTCTTAATTCAGGCTCCAGAGACTTAACCGAAAGTGCGACGTTCTGCTCACGCAAGTCAAGCTGCCCTTCACGCTCAGCAAGTTGTCGAATCTGGCCATTAAGCGCCTCTTCGCGCATTGCTAACTGCTGTTCACGAAAATCCACAACCGAGGTTTGCTTCACCAACGCGAGTTCCCTTTCGCGAATTTGATTAAGTTGCTCATTGCGATAATCCTCAAACAGCATTTTTTGCTGATAGTTGTATATCGTCCAACCAGACAGCGCCGCAACAACAATCAGAAATGTTTTGGCGTTATTTTTGATTAATTCCCTATCAATCATCCCTTAAAACCTCGCCTTGTTTCAGGAGTCAGCCGTTCCCAGATATCGTTAGCGACCGCCGTATTTTCTCGTGCCCCCCTTCAATCCCGCAACCACGGCGTATAAGTCACGCCAATCAGCATTCCCTCGGGGCTCAGAAAGCGAGTAACCTGCTGTCCCCAAGGTTCAAGACGGTTATCTACCAGCAGCGCATAACCCTGCACTTTCAATGCCGCTGTCGCCTCCGCCATATCCGCGACTTCAAACTCCAGCCAGCTTTGCGGCTCAGGAAGATTTGCAGGCCAACTCTCCTGCCCGAAACAGGATTCACTGGCCTGTGACAGCGGCCACAGGGCAAAATGCTTCACGCCATCCAGCACATCGCTCACCAGATAGTCGCTTCCTTCCGCGACGGGTTTCAGCGGTAACTTCAGCGTATCGACATAGAGTGCGTGGCTGGCCGATAGTGATTTCACAATCGGCCCGAAACCTGCCACAAACAATACCTCTACGCCCGGTATAATAGGGGTCATCATGATTCCTTAGCAGTGTGCTACGTCGTTATCATGCTGCGATCGCGAGGAGGCAGCGGGCACTAAGAGACGGCAATAAATTGTGCACGTAATGCCTGCACTTCATCGCGCAGGGCGGCAGCCTCTTCAAATTCAAGGTTCTGCGCGTGCGTTAACATCTTACTTTCCAACTCGCGGATTTTCAGCTCCAGCGCCTTCGGCGTCATGAGTTCATAACGCGCTGCGGGTTCCGCGGCTTTACGATTGCCTCGTCCTTTGCCTTTGCTCGCCGACTGGCCCAGTTGCAGAATATCGGAAATTTTCTTATTAATTCCCTGCGGTACAATACCGTGTTCTGTGTTGTACGCTTCCTGCTTCTCACGACGCCGCTCCGTTTCGCCAATCGCTTTCGCCATTGACGCTGTAATTCTGTCGCCGTAAAGAATCGCCTTGCCACGCAGATTACGCGCCGCGCGGCCAATCGTCTGGATCAGAGAGCGTTCAGAGCGCAAGAAACCCTCTTTATCAGCATCCAGAATCGCCACCAGCGACACTTCTGGCATGTCTAACCCTTCACGCAACAGGTTGATACCGACCAGTACGTCAAACTCGCCAAGGCGCAAATCACGGATGATTTCCACACGTTCGACGGTATCAATATCCGAGTGCAGATAACGCACCCGCTCGCCGTGCTCTTCCAGATATTCCGTCAGGTCTTCCGCCATCCGCTTGGTCAGCGTCGTTACCAGCACGCGTTCGTTAATCGCCGCGCGCAGGCGAATCTCGGAAAGCAGGTCGTCCACCTGTGTTGCAACAGGCCGTACCTCGATGAGCGGATCGAGTAATCCTGTGGGGCGAACGACCTGATCGATCACTTCACCGCCCGATTTTTCCAGCTCATAGTTACCCGGCGTCGCAGACACATAGATCGTCTGCGGTGCCAGCGCTTCAAATTCTTCAAACTTCATCGGTCGGTTATCCAGCGCCGAAGGCAGCCGGAAACCATATTCGACCAACGTCTCTTTACGCGCACGGTCACCGCGATACATACCGCCGATCTGGGGTACGGTAACGTGGGATTCATCAATAACCAGCAGCCCATCCGCAGGAAGGTAGTCAAACAGCGTCGGTGGCGGCTCACCGGGGCCACGACCTGAAAGATAACGTGAGTAGTTTTCGATACCGGAGCAGTATCCCAGTTCGTTCATCATCTCCAGATCAAACTGCGTGCGCTGGCTCAGTCGCTGTTCTTCCACCAGCTTATCGTTCGCCAGTAGCACCTTTCTGCGATCGGCAAGTTCAACTTTGATGTCTTCCATCGCCTGCAAAATACGCTCACGCGGCGTGACATAGTGCGTTTTGGGGTAGATGGTATAGCGCGGCACCGTTTGAAGGACATGCCCTGTCAGCGGATCAAACAGCGACAGTCGTTCCACCTCTTCATCGAATAATTCAACGCGCAGCGCGATTTCATCAGACTCCGCAGGGAAGATATCGATCACTTCGCCACGTACGCGAAACGTACCGCGCTGAAACGCCTGATCGTTGCGGGAATACTGCAACTCAGCCAGACGCCGCAAAATAGCGCGCTGGTCAATCAGCATCCCCTGCGTCAAATGCAGCATCATTTTCAGATATAAGTCAGGATCGCCCAGACCATAGATCGCGGAGACCGAGGCTACGACGATCACATCACGCCGTTCCAGCAGCGCTTTTGTCGCGGAAAGGCGCATCTGTTCGATATGTTCGTTAACCGACGCATCTTTCTCAATAAAGGTGTCTGAGCTTGGGACGTAGGCTTCGGGCTGATAGTAGTCATAGTAAGAAACGAAATACTCGACGGCATTATCAGGGAAGAATTCTTTCATTTCGCCGTACAGCTGCGCTGCCAGCGTTTTATTCGGCGCCAGCATCATCGTTGGTCGATTAAGGTCGGCAATCACATTCGCTATTGTGAACGTCTTACCTGAACCCGTTACCCCGAGCAGCGTTTGGTGCGCCAGGCCGTCTTCCAGGCCCTCCTTTAAACGACGAATGGCTTCGGGCTGATCGCCTGCCGGTTTAAAGTCGGAATTCAGTGTAAATACTTTACTCATCGTTAAGCACGCTACTTATCGTTATTGCTCATCGCTAAATACGATGTTCGTGGATGGACGCACAAAGGCAGGTAAAAGACACGGACTGACGCTTTCACGCACGGCAATGATGTCGTCAGAAATGCAGCGACACGCTCACTACCTGTGACGCACGATGCTTTATTCTGAATGCCAATGATGAAATTTGCCACTGCCATGATACTGGATATAAAAACAGCATCAAGGAAATTATCGCTGGATTGGATGATTAATCGACAAATTAATTTGCTAGCACATTCATCTTTAATCTACCAGATAAAATCATCATGATTTATCCCCAGATTAGGTAAAGATGTAACATACTGGGATGACCAGTGACGTTAATTTATGCAACTACACGTCGTTGATGTCCAAGACGCTTGATTTTACTTAACCATATGATAATAAATAGATTAACAAAACCGTGGAGAATAGCGTCAACCCAGCGAGAACCCGCGCCAGCTCTCGCTTAGGACGCGTTGTCTATCCATAATACACATAGTTATCCACAGAAATGGTGGATAACTCCCACAACCCCGCATCAGCCCTGAGTTAGAGAAACACCCGCTTCATTCGCGATCCCTCCTGATATGGATTTTCTTCACACTCTTTCTGTGATTTATCGCATAAGTATTAGACGGAAAAAGACTAAAAATAGTCGAGGATTCACATGTCACCATTCAGACATAGCGGGGAAGGAGAGGCAAAAAATGAAGGTTTTACCTATTGATTTTAATAAAAACCCAGAATTTACATTCATAGGATAAGTTAAGGTAAAAAACAGCCAAATTCGTTGTTATTCCTAAAACCAAGAAAATCCATCAACCTTTTTTGCTTAACTTCCGCTTTCCCGCTCTTCCACAGCACCATTAACTATGAAGAGGAAAACCTGTTTCACCCTAGTACGGTCCACGCAAAAACACCCGCTTTATTTCTGAATGAGCGCTGTTTTTAGCAATCTTCGGCAGTAGGATTTCTAAAAACGTTTAGAGCGATTGATTATTCTTTTATGCTGAAACTCAATAACCATATGAAAATATCGCACTTTACTTAACCACCTAATTATTTTATCTATAAATAAATGGATAGGATTAAAGCGTAAAATAAGCAAAGGAGAACTTACATATGCGACGTTGTCTTCATATCATAATCGGATTATTTTTTTTAAATCTATTAGTGCTATCAAATTCTTATGCTAACAACAGCACTCATTACACTGTCATCGATGAGATAAAATCTCCTACCACGAAAAAGAATTACATCCAGAATCTTTTAATGGATAAGAAATGGCCAGATAAGAATATAAAAAATATCGCAGCCAACCCATATTGCACAGGCAAATACGTCGAATGTATTCAGGGTCAAGGACAAGTTCCGGGGCGTGTATATGGAACAAGTCAATGTGCAGATTGTTTAGGCTATTGTAATACTTATGGCTATTGGCCTCCGGCATGTATTTAAATACGCCAACTCATTTTAGTGTAATATATGTCCAGTGAGTTTTAATGGGTCTTTATCACATGCCAACAGCAAAGTACATTGTATTGGACTATCATTTATACATTTCACTGTCTAAATATGTAAAAGAAAAAAAAATATATCACATTAGTTATTGTTTCACCTATGCGACTCCCGACAGTCAATTCAGCGGATTGAATATCATTCCCTACATAAGTTTGTCAGCCGAAAGGAAAAAATTGGCTGATACCTTACATAAAATATCGAATATTCATGATATAGATGAAAACCTTGCTGTTGTTTTCAACTCAAACTCATCTCAACAAAAATTGTTGGCATATGAAATATGCCTTTTTTATAAAAAAAATGACTTAAAAAAAACCTTACCAATCATTAATATAAATGATTTAACGCACAAACCAACCTATCAACGCACATATTTACATTATAGAGAGGCATACCTCAATCTGGAGGTATTAAGAAGGGAAAATATTTCTAACGAGCACCTCATCGAAATAACTCCATCAATAAACAGTCTGTATAGCAATGGAAACATTGTCATCCACCATGAAAACAAACTCATATCAACACCTATCAACATTATCGACAATTACGTATTACTCTCACTACATAAAAACCATGAGTCGATATTGTCACTCACAGCAAATGTTATTAGCCGATTACTGAATGATGGATATGAAGGCGTCGGAGATCTGGTGATTATGTCAAGAATACATTACCTATCAAGTATCAAGGCTATACATTGTAATAACAGGCTCGCTAAAGTGAATGCCTTTAATCTTTTTGTCAAACCCATCGCTAATAAATAACACCACCCGAATGATTTACCGTATATATTTACATAACTCGGGTGGCTCGAAGCATGACGAGTTTTTTCACTCTCCAAAGTCCGGTCTATTTTTTAATAATCCAATATCAATATACTGCCCCAGATCATGTTGATGGAGAGTCGATAAATAAGGAATTTCACCCAGCATCGGTGCAGGCAAGCGCTGTTGCAACGTTTGTAGATACGGCTGGTGCCATTTCCCAGGCGGCATGATGTCGTTAGCGATCCAGCCACCAAGGTGCAAACCTGCATGTTGAATAGCATGGGCGGTGAGCATCGCATGGTTAATGCAGCCCAATTTGATACCAACGACCAAAATCACAGGAAGCTGTTCCTGCCCCACCCAGTCGGCAAACGTATCCTGTTCCGACAGCGGCGTAAACCACCCACCAGCGCCCTCGACCAGCACCCAATCAGCCTGAGCTTCTAATGCACGTAACCCTGCCGACAACGCCGAAAGATGAATCGGCCGCTGCTCCGCCGCACTGATAATATGCGGTGACGTCGGTTCCATAAACGCCAGCGGGTTCACCATCGGGTAATCAAGATGGATACGGCTATTGGCCTGAAGCACCAGCGCGTCGCTGTTGCGAATACCATCCGCCGTCATCTCACAGCCGGACGCCACAGGCTTATAGCCAGCGGTGCGGTATCCGGCGCGCCCCGCCGCCTGAAGCAGCGCCGTACTTGCAACGGTTTTCCCCACTTCAGTATCTGTGCCCGTCACAAACCAGCGTTCAATCACGATAAATCACTCCATAAACCAGTTGATAGCTGAGCGGATAACCGCCCTGTTCTTGCGGATAGCAAGCCGCCAGCGAAGCCAAACGTGCCCGGCTCAATAGCCCCGGCGTGCGCCCTTCATGCAGCCAGGTTGCACCAATTCCCTTGAGCGATTTCATCAGCGCTAGCACATCGGGAAAAAGGCATACCTCACGCTCCTGCACCAAATAATGTCGATAAGGCTGACAGGCCGCGTCAATCGTGGAGAGCGGCAGAAAGCGATTCGTCCGCCGCGTACCGTCCAGCCGCTGCCACGCCTGCGACAGCTCGCTTAAGGAACCGTCTACCAGCGTGGCAAACGCAATAATGCCTCCCGGCCGCGTCACTCGGTACAGTTCTGCCAACGCACGCGGTAACGAGTTGCACCACTGCACAGCCAGATTGCTGTAACTGATATCCACACAGCGATCAGCCAGCGGCAAGTTTTCGATATCCCCTTCCTGGTAACGATCCGCAGCGTGCCGCTCGCGCGCCTGTGCGAGCATCGCCGCCGACAAATCCAGCGCAGTCACATTTTTACCAGCCTGACGCCAGTAACGGCTGAAGTGTCCTGTTCCACACCCTGCATCCAATACCTGTAAACCGCTGTGCGGCGGCATCAGCGCCAGCAGGCGTTCTCCGCTGGTGCGTTGCAGTTCGGCAAACTGGTCATAGCCCCCCGCTGCACGCCCAAACGCCAGCGCAATGGCCTGTTTGTTATAGTTTTCTGTCAGCATGGTGCAATACCGTAAGCAAGCGGCTGATATCTTCCGGCTGGTGTTCCGCCGTCAGCGTAATCCGCAGACGCGCACTGCCAGGCGGCACCGTCGGCGGCCGCATCGCGCTAACCCACACGCCCTGTTCACGCAGATGGCTCATCAGTGCCAGCGCCCGCGCATTCTCACCAACAATCAGCGGTTGAATCGCACTCTGTGAATCCATCAGTTGGTATGACGAGTTGGAAAAACCCGCGCGAAACTGCGCGATATTACGCTGTAGCGCATCACGCCGCGCATCGCCCTGCCGGACGCAATTGACTGCCGCGCTCAGCGCACAGGCCTGTGCCGCTGGCATCGACGTGCTGTAAATCAAATGACGGGCAAATTGCAGGAAGTACTCAGCCAATGGTTCTGCACACAGCACCGCCGCACCGCTGACGCCAAATGCCTTACCGAACGTGACGATGAGCAGCTCTGGTTTAACGCCTTGCTGCCAGCAGCTCCCGCGACCTTCATCGCCCAGCACGCCAATCCCATGTGCATCGTCCACCATTAGCCAGGCATGATGCGCCCGGCATTGGGTTTGCAATGCCGACAGCGGTGCAGTGTCGCCATCCATACTGAACACGCCTTCGGTCACCACCAGCGTCTGGCCATCCGTAGGCTTTTCCAGCAGCGCTTGCAGGCTATCGGCCTGATTATGTTTAAAGCGCCGCAGCGTCGCCGGTGACTGTGCGGCAGCCTCCAGCAATGAAGCATGGCTAAGTTTATCGGCAAAAATCCTATCTTCCGCCTGTGCCAGCGCGGCCACCACGGCCTGATTCGCGGCATAACCTGAAATAAACAGCAGCGCACGCGGGTAACCCAACCAGTCGGCAAGCTGATTTTCCAGCGCGGCATGCGCATCGGTATACCCCGTCACATGCCCGGAGCCGCCGCTGCCAATACCGTATTGCTCTGCGCCCTGCTGCCAGGCACGCACAATCTCGGGATGATGGCTCAACCCCAGATAATCGTTGCTGGAAAAATTCAGATAGCAGCGATCGCCCTGCATCAGCCAGCGTCCACTACCGCCTTGATTAGCCAGCCGCACGCGGTAAGCATCATCCTTCTGACGCTGTACCAACGCGGTTTCAATACGTTGCTGCCAGCTCATGATTCAGCACGCCTTATTCTGCGGTTTGCGTCCCACGCGTTATACCGCAGCATTATAAAACTGCTCGCTATCCGCGTTAATCAGCTGCTCCGTCAAGCGCTGCTGCTGTTGGTTATCCCCGTACTCGGTACCCGTCTGCTGCGGATTCAGACCTAATTTGAGGAACAGCGCCAGATCTTTGTCTTCTTTCGGGTTTGGCGTGGTAAGCAGTTTGCAGCCGTAGAAAATGGAGTTCGCCCCCGCCATAAAGCACATTGCCTGCGTTTGCTCACTCATCTGCTCGCGTCCGGCAGACAGGCGCACATAGGAGGCCGGCATCATGATGCGCGCGACGGCAATAGTCCGAATAAAATCAAACGGATCGACATCATCGTTATCCGCCAGCGGCGTGCCTTTGACCTTCACCAGCATGTTGATCGGCACGCTTTCCGGCGGCGTCGGCAGGTTAGCCAGTTGCACCAGCAGCCCGGCGCGGTCGCGCACGGTTTCCCCCAACCCAACAATGCCGCCCGAGCAGACTTTAATGCCCGCACCGCGCACTTTATCCAGTGTGTCCAGACGTTCCTGATACGTGCGGGTCGTGATGATGCTGCCGTAAAACTCCGGCGAGGTATCAAGGTTATGGTTATAGAAATCCAGCCCGGCAGAAGCCAAACGCTCGGCCTGATCGTTGTGCAGTGTCCCCAGCGTCATGCAGGTTTCCATCCCCATCGCTTTCACGCCTTGCACCATCTGTTCCAGATACGGCATGTCACGCTCGTGCGGATTTTTCCACGCGGCTCCCATACAAAAGCGCGTCGATCCTGCGGCTTTCGCCTGACGAGCCGACTCCAGCACCTGTTCAACCTGCATCAGGCGTTCAGTATCAATCCCGGTACGGTAGCGGGAACTTTGCGGACAATACTTACAGTCCTCAGGACAGGAACCGGTTTTGATCGACAGCAGCGTACTAACCTGCACCTGGCGGGGATCAAAATGCTGACGGTGGATCTGCTGCGCTTCAAACATCAGTTCCAGAAAAGGTTTATTAAATAAGTCTTGCGCTTGCTCAAGCGTCCAGTACATGCGGTCAGCCACTTCGGCATCTCCAAACTAAAAACGTTTCGCCAGTGTAAATTAACCCGATATACTGTCAACCAAATAGAATCCATTTTAGTTTACGAAAGATCATCATGAGCCCGGACGACATTGCTTTTGACCAGCGCCACATTTGGCATCCCTACACGTCGATGACTACGCCTCTGCCGTGCTATCCGGTGGTATCGGCCAGCGGCGTCGAGCTGCAACTGGATGACGGACGTCGCCTGATTGATGGCATGTCATCGTGGTGGGCAGCCATTCACGGTTACAACCATCCAGCGATCAATCAGGCAGTGGAGGCTCAGCTCAGACAGATGTCGCACGTGATGTTTGGCGGGATCACCCATCCGGCGGCGGTGGCGTTGTGCCGCCAACTGGTGGACATCACACCGGATGCGTTGGAATGCGTGTTTCTGGCGGACTCCGGTTCGGTAGCCGTCGAAGTGGCGATGAAAATGGCGCTACAGTATTGGCAAGCACGCGGTGAAACCCGCCAACGCTTCCTCACTCTGCGTCATGGCTACCACGGTGACACTTTCGGGGCGATGTCCGTATGCGATCCACAGAATTCGATGCACAGCCTGTATCAGGGCTATTTGCCTGCTCACCTGTTTGTTGATGCGCCACCCTGTGCCTCTATCAACGAAAGCGGTTTTGCCGATGACTGGCAGGAAGCCGATATCGCACCATTACAGGCGATGCTGTCGACGCACGCTCTTGAGATCGCAGCCGTCATTCTGGAGCCCATCGTGCAGGGCGCAGGTGGAATGCGTTTTTACCACCCGGCCTATCTGCGTCGGGTTCGGGAGCTATGCGATCGCTTCGGCGTGCTGCTGATTGCCGATGAAATCGCTACCGGATTTGGCCGCACCGGCAAACTGTTTGCCTGCGAACACGCGGGAATTTCACCCGACATTATGTGTCTGGGAAAAGCGCTGACTGGCGGCTACATGACCCTCTCAGCCACGCTGACTACCCGGAGCGTGGCCGAAACGATCAGCAATGGTGCGGCAGGCTGTTTTATGCACGGCCCTACATTTATGGGCAATCCGCTAGCCTGCGCAGCAGCCAGCGCCAGTTTATCGCTGCTGGCGGAAAATCATTGGCAAAGTCAGGTACAATATATTGAGCGGCAACTGCGAGAAGCACTGCATCCCTGTGCGGAATCTCCGCAGGTAGCGAACGTTCGCGTACTGGGTGCTATCGGCGTGGTGGAAACACAGCGCCCGGTCAATATGGCGCGATTACAGCGCTTCTTCGTCGAGCGAGGTGTCTGGATTCGACCGTTTGGTCGACTCATTTATCTGATGCCGCCGTTTATCATTCAGCCTGATGAACTGCGTAAACTGACCGACGCTGTCTGCGCCGCTATTCGTGACGAACAGCTATTTAAATAATCGGCAACCTAAGGCGCACGATCCTGTGTGCCTCAAAACCACGGCTCTTGATTTTACTTCGTATTATCACTATTCATTACCGTTCTTATAATTATTCCATGAATAAGATTTTCATTTTATCCATGAGTGATGAATTGAATTATGCTGATAGCACATAAAAAACAATAACTGTTAAGCACACCACGATTTATATTTAATTAGATATGTACACTGACTGAGCACATGCTAGATTTCAGAGTGAAATATCCCAAGCATATAGTAAAAGGAGATTTATTATGCTTATTACGAATACCCAATCACAGCGAAATTTCCGCACATTGCTACCCGTACTCTTATCTGCCTTATTACTCTCACCATTAACAGTTTCTGCTGCCAGCTCTTCAAAGGATGCTGACAAACTCTATTTTGAAAATAATAAATATTATGTATTCAATAACGTCTGGGGAAAAGATGAAGTAAAAGGATGGCGGCAAACTGTTTTCTATAATAGCCCAACCAGCATGGGGTGGAACTGGCACTGGCCAAGCAGTAGCCACAGCGTTAAAGCCTATCCATCACTGGTGAGCGGCTGGCACTGGACAGCGGGTTATACGGAAAATAGTGGATTGCCGATAAAATTATCCAGTAATAAAAGCATTACCAGCAACGTCACTTATTCCATCAAATCTACCGGCACGTATAATGCCGCTTATGACATATGGTTCCACACCACCGATAAAGCCAATTGGGATTCTACGCCTACCGATGAATTAATGATCTGGCTAAATAATACCAATGCAGGCCCAGCCGGTGATTATATTGAAACAGTTTTCCTTGGAGGCAGTAGCTGGAATGTATTCAAAGGTTGGATCAATGCGGGTAATGGCAAAGGGTGGAACGTATTTTCCTTTGTCCGTACCTCTAATACCAACAGCGCATCACTCAATATTCGCCATTTCACCAACTATCTAGTGGGAACCAAGAAATGGATGAGTAATACAAAATATATCAGCAGCGTTCAGTTCGGTACAGAGATCTTTGGCGGTGATGGACAGATTGACATCACCAAGTGGGGCGTAGACGTAAAATAACGCGTCTATATCCTTCTGGTTCCCCCCCAATCCATACACGCGGGGGTTGAACCAAATTTATCTTATCCGCTTCTCGTTTCATGTTCAGCCTGAACTCGCGCCACTCATTTTTCAGGCCTGCTCGCCTTGCCTGACATAATTCGTGAGCTGTGGCACGTAAATTTCATTAGCGTTATGATAATCCCCTCGGCTAATCAGGAATTTCCCATGCGTAATACGTTCATCATTTGCTGGCAGTATTTACGCGCTTTCGCATTGATTTATCTCTGCCTGTTGGCAGGCAATGCGGTATCCGCGTTACTTCCGTTCACTATCCCCGGCAGTATCATCGGTATGCTGGTTTTGTTCACCCTGCTCTGTTCGCAGATCCTACCCGCACAGTGGGTGAAACCGGGCTGCCATCTTCTTATTCGCCATATGGCATTGTTATTCGTCCCCATTGGGGTCGGCGTTATGAATTATTACGATCTGGTCAGCCAACAGTTTGGCCCCATCGTCGTTTCCTGTCTGATCAGTACCTTTATAGTGATGTTGGTTGTCGGTTTTAGTACCCAGATTATGCAGCGTGAACGAGCCCTAGCCAGCGATCGCACGCCCCCGAAGGATAACGAATAATGTTCAGCTACTTATGGTGGTCATTGCCGCTTACTCTGCTGGTTTTTTTCGCCGCACGTAAGCTGGCCGTGCTGACCAAGCTTTCCCTGTTAAATCCGCTGTTAGTGTCAATGGCGATTATTATTCCGCTACTGCTGGTGTTGAAGATCCCCTACGAGCATTACTTTCAAGGCAGCAAAGTGCTTAACGATTTGCTGCAACCTGCCGTAGTCGCGCTGGCGTTTCCACTTTATGAACAGTTGCACCAAATTCGCGCCCGCTGGAAGTCGATCATCAGCGTATGCTTCATCGGTAGCCTGACAGCAATTATCTCTGGTACGCTGGTGGCGCTGTGGATGGGCGCATCGCCGGAAATAGCCGCCTCAATACTGCCAAAATCCGTCACTACACCTATTGCGATGGCGGTAGCCAGCTCCATCGGTGGCATTCCCGCTATCAGCGCCGTCTGCGTAATTTTTGTCGGCATCCTTGGTGCGGTCTTAGGCCACAGCCTGTTCGAGCGTGTGGGTATCAAAACCAAAGCGGCACGCGGGTTGTCGATGGGCACCGCCTCGCACGCACTCGGTACGGCGCGCTGCGCCGAAGTGGATTATCAGGAAGGGGCATTCAGTTCACTGGCACTGGTTATATGTGGGATCATTACCTCGCTGATTGCACCGCTGGTGTTCCCCGTACTCTTGAACCTCATTGGCTGAATTTAGCGGGGACGGTGCCTATCACGCAGCGTCCTCACTATAAAATTGAGATACATCTCGCATTTAAGGATTAAGTTGCAGTCATTTCATTCAATAAAGAGATTTTGATCACAATTTATTGCTACTCTGCTTTCTAACATGACGTCATTGACGGGTAAAAAGAGTAAGCCGATATGCATCCACGATTCGAAAACGCCTTCCAGCAATTACCTGCCAACCTGCAAGCTGCGATCCGCCCATTGATCGATAAACCGGATTTCGCCGCGATGCTAACCGCTGATGACGTAGAGGCGGTCTGCAAGGCCAGTCAGTTAGACACCGATGCGTTAGCCTTTGCGCTATTACCTCTGGCAGCCGCCTGCGCACAAGCCTCCATCTCGCATTTTCAGGTTGGTGCGATTGCACAAGGACTCAGCGGGAATTTCTACTTTGGCGCGAACATGGAGTTCACCGCCGTTCAGCTTCAACAAACGGTTCACGCCGAACAAAGTGCCATCAGCCACGCCTGGCTACGCAATGAGCGTGGATTGCGAGCCGTGACGGTGAACTACACGCCATGTGGCCACTGCCGCCAGTTTATGAATGAATTGCGCAATGCGGCGTCGCTGCGTATTCAACTGCCGGGTCGCCAGCCTGCGGTGCTTAGCCACTATCTGCCCGATGCCTTTGGCCCCGTCGATCTGAACATCGATACCCTACTGATGGATGACATCAACCACGGCGCGACATTGCAGAATGTGAATGCGCTGGCGCGTCATGCACTGGATGCCGCTAACCGTAGCCACGCACCTTACAGCAAAGCGATCAGCGGCATTGCGCTAGAAACGACGAATGGCAACCTCTATACCGGTCGCTATGCAGAAAATGCGGCGTTCAACCCCAGCCTGCCGCCCTTACAGGCCGCGTTAAATCTGATGAACCTGGCAGGCGAAGCGCCTTGCACCATTGCACATGCCGCCGTCGTTGAACGCCGTAATGCTGCTGTCAGCCACTGGGCGATCTCACAAATCATGCTAGCCGAACTGGGTTGCACCGACGTTGAGCACCACTTTATTGAGGAATAAGGGTTGCGAGAAGCGCAAAAAATCAGCGACGCAAAGGTGAAAAAAGAGAGGTGAATCGATAAAGCCTGTATTTTGACTAATATGCAAGCCATCTGTAACTATTTTAATTAACATTTTCTGTACATATTTTCTGGGTAATTTAAGATTCGCAGCAGTTTCGCATCGACACCACCTGAGTTTCTTTTTTGCTATCCGAAGAGTAAAAAGCCATGGAATTAGAATACGAAAGCAAACGCCCTCTCTATATCCCCTACGCTGGTCCAATCTTGCTTGAATTCCCCTTGCTGAATAAAGGCAGCGCGTTTACCGAAGAAGAGCGTGCTGATTTTAACCTTGCAGGTCTATTGCCAGAAGCCGTTGAAACTATCGAAGAACAGGCAGAACGCGCCTGGCGCCAGTATCAGGAATTTAAACACGATATTGAAAAACACGTTTACCTGCGCAACATTCAGGACACCAACGAAACGCTGTTCTACCGTCTGTTGGACGGTCACCTCAGTGAGATGATGCCTATCATCTACACCCCGACCGTTGGTGAAGCCTGTGAGCACTTCTCTGATATCTATCGTCGCGCCCGCGGCCTGTTTATCTCCTACCCTAACCGCGCACATATCGACGATATGCTGCAAAACGCCACCAAGCAGAACGTAAAAGTCATCGTTGTCACCGACGGTGAGCGTATTCTTGGTCTGGGCGATCAGGGTATCGGCGGGATGGGGATTCCAATCGGTAAGCTGTCGCTGTACACCGCCTGTGGTGGTATCAGCCCAGCCTACACCCTGCCAGTCGTTCTGGATGTCGGCACCAACAACCCACAGCGCTTGAACGATCCGCTGTATATGGGCTGGCGCCATCCGCGCATTACCGACGACGAATACTATGCCTTCGTTGACGAGTTCATTCAGGCCGTGAAACGCCGCTGGCCGAACGTGCTGTTGCAGTTTGAAGACTTCGCACAGAAAAATGCCACACCGTTGCTGAACCGCTATCGTGATGAGATCTGTAGCTTTAACGATGACATTCAAGGCACCGCCGCCGTCGCTATCGGCAGCCTGATTGCCGCTAGCCGCGCGGCAGGTACGCAGTTGCGCGATCAAACGGTCACCTTCTTGGGTGCGGGCTCCGCGGGCTGTGGTATCGCTGAGCAAATCGTCGCACAGATGAAATCCGAAGGGCTGAGCGAAGAAGAAGCACGTGCACGCGTCTTTATGGTTGACCGCTTTGGTCTGCTGACGGACAAACTGCCAAACCTGCTCGATTTCCAGAGCAAGCTGGTGCAGAAAAGTGAACTGCTGGCTGACTGGGATTGCAACAGCGACGCGATTTCACTACTGGAAGTGGTACGCAATGCCAAACCAACCATCCTGATCGGTGTCTCCGGTCAGCCTGGCCTGTTCACGGAAGAAATCATTCGTGAGATGTACAAGCACTGCGCTCGCCCTATCGTGATGCCGCTGTCTAACCCAACATCTCGCGTGGAAGCGCGTCCAGAAGATATTATTCGCTGGACAGAAGGCTCAGCGCTGGTCGCAACCGGTAGCCCGTTCTCTCCGGTTAACTATCAGGATAAAGTCTTCCCTATCGCGCAGTGCAACAACTCCTATATTTTCCCAGGTATCGGATTAGGTGTACTGGCATCGGGCGCCAAGCGTATCACTGACGGTATGTTGATGGCTGCCAGCCGCGCGTTAGCTGACTGCTCGCCACTGGCGAATAACGGCGAAGGCGCTCTGCTGCCGGATCTGTCCGATATCCAGCAGGTGTCCAAGCGCATCGCACTGGAAGTGGGTAAAGCCGCACAGCTGCAAGGCGTGGCCGTCGTCACCTCTGCTGATGCCTTACAGAAAGCGATTGACCATAACTTCTGGCAACCACAGTACCGCAGCTATAAACGCACGTCGTTCTAAGCGCTGACGGTTTTACTGCTGAAAAGCGCGGCACTCATTGTCGCGCTTTTTTTATTCAGCTTTTCAATTTCGGGTCGAGCGCGTCGCGCAGACCGTCGCCTAATAAATTAAACGCCAAGACCGTCAGAAATATCGCCAGACTCGGGAAGATGGCGACATGTGGTGCAATCACCATATCCGACCGCGCTTCATTCAGCATCGCCCCCCACTCAGGCATCGGCGGCTGGGCACCAAGCCCCAGAAATGACAGGCTAGCCGCAGTGATGATCGACATCCCAATTCGCATCGAGAAAAACACCACGATGGAAGACACCGAACCGGGCAAGATATGCCGGAAGATGAGCGTCCCGTCGCTGGCACCAATACTGCGAGCCGATTCGATATAGGTGAGCTGTTTCAGCACCAGCGTGTTGCCTCGCACCAGACGGGCGAAGGCTGGAATGCTGAAAATCGCCACAGCGACAATCACATTCGCCATCCCACTGCCCATCATCGCCACTACGGCAATCGCCAGCAATATTCCAGGGAAGGCAAACAGCACATCGCCTATGCGCATGATGATTCTGTCCGTCCATCCTTCGTAGTAGCCCGCCAACAGCCCCAGTGTCGTGCCGATAATCATCCCCACCAGCACCGAGAGAATACCCGCCGCCAGCGAAATACGCGTCCCCATCAGGATTCGGCTGAAAATATCACGCCCTAATGAATCGACCCCCAACCAATGTGCCGCAGAGGGGCCTTCGTTCAGGCGTTCATAATCAAAATAGTTCTCGGCATCATAGGGCACCAGATACGGAGCCAGAAACGCAGCCACAACCAGCAGCAGCACAAACAGACCAGCGGCAACCGCTACGCGTTGCCGAAGAAAGCGCCGCCAGAATTCACGCCATGGCGTACGAACCGGTTTATCCCTAATGACAGGGAGCGTCGCCAGCATAGCTTTACGTCGCCAGTGTCTCATTCCCTTTCCTTATTTATAACGAATGGCTGGATTAATCGCGGCATACAGCATGTCAACCAGCAGATTGATCAGAATAAACTCCAGTGAAAACAGCAACACTTCAGCCTGAATCACCGGATAGTCGCGCATCTCCACCGCATCCACCAACAGCCGTCCCAAACCCGGCCAGTTGAACACTTTTTCCACGACGATGGAGCCACCGAGCAAAAAGCCAAATTGCAACCCCATCATGGTGACCACCGGAATCAGCGCATTACGCAGCCCGTGCTTCACGACCACCAGCGATTCTCGCACGCCTTTTGCCCGCGCCGTGCGCATGTAATCTTCCTGCAACACATCAACAAATGACGCTCGGGTAAAACGCGCCATCACCGCCGCGACTGCCGCACCTAACGTCAGGGAAGGCAAGATGTAGTGCAGCCAGGTATCCGCCCCCACCGTTGGTAGCCAGCCTAATTCGACGGAAAAAATCTGCATTAACAGCATGCCAAGTGCAAACGCCGGGAAAGAGAGACCAGATACCGCCAACGTCATGCCAATCCTATCTGGCCAGCCATTGCGCCATACGGCAGAGACGATGCCAATCGCCATGCCAAAAATCACCGCCCACGCCATGCTAGACACCGTCAACCAAAAGGTCGGCATAAAGCGCATAGCGATCTCTTCCGTGACAGGCCGCTTCGACACGATCGACGTACCCAGATCCCCTTGCAGGATATTAGTGAAGAAGTGCCAGAACTGGTGCGGCAGCGGTTTATCCAAGCCCAAATCCTGCCGCACCATCTCGATAACGACAGCATCCGCTTCCCGCCCGGCGGCTAAACGCGCCGGATCGCCGGGTAACAGATGAACGAACAGGAACACCAGCACCATCACAATCAGGAGCGTGGGGATCAGCCCTAGTAGCCGTTTAATAAAATAATTCAGCATGAACAGTTTTCCACAGACATGCGTCAGACTCTCCTATGAGTGGACGAGTGTTGACCACTGCGGGTAGCTCCATGGCCACCCGACTCCCTGGTCATATTTTCGTGCTGGATTACTCCGTCAGATCGGCATCATCAAAGCTAAACAAGGTATCCGGCATCACATAGAACCCGGTCAGCTTCTTGCTATTAGCCGACACTAAGCGCTCTGTCGCCAGAAAAATCCACGGTGCATCGGCCCAGATTTTGTCCTGCGCATCCTTATACAGTTTCTGTTTTTCCGCTCGATCCGTCGTTTTCAGCGCATTGGCCAGATCTACGTCAACCTGCGGGTTGCTGTAAAAAGCCGTGTTGAACTGCGCGGGTGGCCAGGAAGCGGTCGCAAACAGTGGCGACAGCGCCCAGTCCGCTTCTCCCGTCGATGCCGACCAGCCGGTATAGAACAGGCGAACGCCCGTTTCTTTCACGCCCTTGCCTTCGACTTCCGCGGCGCGTTGCCCCGCATCCATCGCGGTCACCTGCACTTTCACGCCAACCTGTGCAAGCTGTTGTTGCGTGAACTGCAAGACTTTCTGCGCCGTACTGTGGTTATGCGACGACCATAGCGTGGTGGTAAAACCGTCCGGGTAGCCTGCTTCTTTTAGTAGCTCGCGTGCCTTCGCTGGATCGTAAGGCCACGGCTGATAGTTTACTGAATAATCAATGCTGCCCGGCAGTGGCCCTTCGGCTGGCGTCGCGTAGCCGGAGAACGCCACTTTAATCAGTGCCTCTTTGTTAATTGCGTAGTTCAGCGCCTGTCGTACTTTCGGGTTATCAAACGGTTTCTGCGTGACATTCATGCTGATGTAGCGATGCAGGATCGACGGTGACGCCACCAGCGCCAGCTTGTCATTTTTCTCCAACACCTTGGCCTGCTCGAACGGTATTGGATAAGCAAACTGCGCTTCGCCCGTTTGCAGCAGTGCAGCACGCGTGTTGTTATCCACTACCGGACGCCAGGTAATGCTGTCCAGCTTAGGCAACCCAGCTTTCCAGTAGCCGCTGAATTTCTCCACTTTGACAAAATCGGTCTGATTCCAGGCCACAAAGCGATATGGGCCGGTGCCAACCGGGTGAAAACCGATCTCCTTGCCGTACTGCTTTAATGCCGCTGGAGAGATCATGACTGCCGCCGGGTGCGCCAGATTGTTAACAAACGCCGAGAACGGCGTCTTCAGCATAATTTTCACTGTCAGATCGTCCACCACCTCGGTTTTGTCGATCATTTTGAACAGGTTATACCGCTTCAGACGACTCTCTGGGTTACTGGCACGATCCAGATTCACTTTGACAGCCGCGGCATTAAACGCTGACCCATCGTGAAATTTGACGCCAGGGTGCAGCTTGACGGTATACGCCAGGCCATCCGGGCTGACGTCGTAGCTGTCCGCCAGGACGTTTACCAGCTTCATCTCTTTATCGAAGCCAAAAAGCCCCTGATAGAATGACTTCGCCACCGTCTGCGATAGCGAATCGTTGGCATCATAGGGGTCCAGGCTGGTAAACGTGGAACCCACGGCGATAACCGCATCTTTAGCTGCCCAGACGGGTGAGGCTGCCATCGCTGCGGTTACCCCTGCGGCGACTAACCAGCGCCGTTTTATCGTCATTACGCTCATGCTACGTTCTCCTTGTGAATCCCTGTTAATAAGCACCGGCAATCGGATGGTGCGCAACAAAGTGTCGCTCACCAACCTGAACCAAAGGCGCCGTGATCGGTTCATCACCCATCCCTCGGATCGGACTGGGTATTTCATCAACCAGCAACACCTGCTCACGCTTACGGCGTGAGGGATCGGCAATCGGCACTGCCGACATCAGTTTGCGGGTATAAGGATGCCGAGGACGTTCAAACACGTCTTGCCGTGGACCGATCTCGACAATTTGCCCCATGTACATCACCGCTACACGATGGCTAATGCGTTCAACCACCGCCATATCATGTGAAATAAACAAAAATGCGATGCCAAACTCACGTTGCAACTCCAGCATCAGATTGATGATTTGCGCCTGAATCGACACGTCCAGCGCAGATACGGCCTCATCCGCAATCACCACTTTAGGGTTCAGCGCCAACGCTCTGGCGATACAAACGCGCTGACGCTGACCACCGGAAAATTCATGCGGATAGCGTCGGGCGTGTTCCGGCTCCAATCCTACACGCGACAATAGCCATTCAACGCGTTTCTCCGCCTCCTGCCGACGGCAAATGTTGTGTACCAGCAGCGGTTCCATAATCGAGAACCCGACGGTTAGACGAGGGTCCAGAGACGCATAGGGGTCCTGAAAAATCAATTGAATATCACGCCGCAAACGCTGTAATGCGGCACCTTTTAACTGATGGATGCGCTGGCCATTAAAGGTAATCTCACCCTTCTGACTTTCAACCAGTTGGAGCAACGCCCGGCCGGTTGTGGACTTGCCGCACCCCGATTCGCCAACCAGCGAAAGCGTTTCCCCCGGCCAGAGATCGAAGCTGACGTTTTCCACCGCATGCACCTGACGCGTCACACGGTTTAATAACCCGCTGCGAATTGGAAAACGCGTCACCAGATGGCTCACCTGTAAGATCGGCTCCGCATGCGCAGGAACCGTATCCTGCGGCGCGTTGTCTGTGATTGGCATCGCGCGTCGATCCAGTAGCGGAAATTTTGCTGGGAAGGGTTGCCCGCGCATTGACCCTAATGCGGGTACTGCCGCCAACAATCCCTGCGTATACGGGTGCTGCGGCGCGGTAAAAATCTGCCCTACGCTTCCCGCTTCAACGCTTTCCCCACGGTGCATCACCAATACGCGCTCCGCGACTTCCGCCACCACCCCCATGTCGTGGGTGATAAAAATCACGGCCATGTCCATTTCACGCTGTAGCACACGGATAAGTTGCAGGATTTGCGCCTGAATGGTGACATCCAGCGCGGTCGTCGGTTCATCGGCAATGAGCAGCGACGGCTTACAGGAGAGCGCCATCGCAATCATGACCCGCTGACGCATTCCGCCAGAGAGTTGGTGAGGGTAGCGATCCAGCACATTACGCGCTTCCGGTATTCTGACCAGATCCAGCATGCGCAAGGTTTCTGCACGCGCAGCCTGCCGGTTCATGCCCTGATGCAAACGAATCGACTCGGCTATCTGTTCGCCGACCGGGAAGACGGGATTGAGCGACGTCATCGGTTCCTGGAAAATCATCGCTAAATCCGCTCCGCGTAACGTCCGCATCACCCGCTGACGAGCACCACGGAGATCCAGCACATCACCATCGCGACGACGAAAGAGCATATCCCCCTGGTGAATCACCCCACCTGCGTGTTCGACCAAACGCATCAGCGCCAGAGACGTCACCGATTTACCCGAGCCCGACTCCCCGACGATAGCCAGCGTTTCGCCGCGATCGACAGAGAACGTCAAATTGCGTACCGCATCCGTCCGCTGTCCCTGTTGTTCGAAATAGACACTCAGATTGCGCACGTCCACCACCCGTTTTTCAGGCAAAACCAGCCCTGGAACAGGGGAAGACAGCGAGGCATAATGATCCTGTGTGAGCGACATGAACGGCGAATCTCCCTATAAATGCGGCTGGAATCAGCGCAACGCGGTCAGGAACAAATTATCAGCGGTTTTCGACTATATTTAGCGCAAGGTATGATGTAAAGCGGAAACTGAAATCAGGACAGTGAGAAATTTCTTTTTATAACATTAAGTTAATTATCATAAAGCGACGTAATAAAGCACGATATCTCCGGCAGATGCACTCATTTTTTCCCGAAATAGTGCGAATTGAAGAAAAAACATCTGCGCTGAATCCTGCCTATGTTGCCTAACCTCTAACGAGGATTCACACGCCAAAAGCCGGATTCCTTGACCTGCATACATTCACCCACGTTACGAACTCTGACATAATTAATAGTGGCATAAGAAACGGGTTTTCGCTCATGAACGGCATGCTGGCGGAACATTCCGTGCTACTGAAAAAAGCCATATGAATGAAACAGACTGTATTGATGAAAAACGGTGGAGTAAAGATGGAAAGCGTTAACGCAGGTTTACTGACTCTTGAACAAGCTCTGGAAAACATGTTTTCTCAGGTTCCTTCACTTACCGAAACAGAGCGCGTATCCCTGTTCGACGCCGCTGGACGGATCACCGCCCGTGCCATTGCTTCCCCGATTAACGTCCCGCCTTTTGCTAATTCCGCGATGGATGGCTATGCAGTGCGCTGCGCCGATTTGTCGATTGCCACACTGCTGCCGCTGGCAGGAAAAGCCTTCGCTGGCGCGCCTTTCACCGGTGAATGGCCTGCCGGAACCTGCATTCGTATCATGACCGGTGCGCCAATTCCCGCAGGAGCAGACGCCGTGATCATGCAGGAACAGGCTGACGTGAGTGAAGACGGCATCCGTTTCCCACATGAAGTCAAACCCGGTCAAAATATTCGTCTGGCAGGAGAAGATATTCAGGCGGGTGCCAGCGTGCTACCTGCGGGCTGCAAACTGGGCGTGGCGGAATTGCCGCTGCTGGCTTCGTTGGGGATTGCGCAGATTGACGTAGTACGTCGCCTGAAAGTCGCGGTGTTTTCAACCGGTGATGAACTGCAACCCGTCGGTAAACCACTGGAAGACGGCCAGATTTATGACACCAACCGTTTTGCCGTCCGTTTGATGCTTGAACAGCTAGGCTGCGACGTGCAAGACCTGGGCATCATCCGCGATGATCCAGACGCGCTGCGTGCCGCATTCCATGAGGCAGACCAGTTTGCCGATCTGGTGATTAGTAGCGGCGGCGTTTCCGTTGGCGAAGCGGATTATACCAAGCAAATGCTGGATGAACTGGGCGATATCCATTTCTGGAAGCTGGCGATCAAACCCGGTAAACCCTTCGCCTTCGGCAAGTTACAACACGCCTGGTTCTGCGGCCTGCCGGGGAATCCAGTATCCGCCGCGCTGACATTCTATCAGTTGGTGCAACCGCTGCTAGCTCGCCTGTCTGGCTATACACAGTGGCACCAGCCGCCGCGAGTGCGCGTCAAAACCACCAGCGCGTTGAAAAAGACGCCGGGGCGCACCGATTTCCAGCGAGGCATTTTTAGCCGCAACGCGCAGGGTGAACTGGAAGTGAGAACCACCGGGCATCAGGGTTCACACGTTTTCAGCTCGTTCAGCCTCGGTAACTGTTTCATCGTGCTTGAGCAGGATCGTGGTCACGTCGCTGCTGGCGAATGGGTAGAAATCGAGCCCTTCAACGCCCTGCTGGGACATTGAGTATGTTGCCGGAACTGAGCGATGAAGAAATGCTGCGCTACAATCGACAGATTGTACTGCGCGGCTTTGATTTTGACGGACAGGAAAAGCTCAAGGCTTCACGCCTGTTGATTGTCGGTTTGGGTGGATTGGGCTGTGCCGCCACGCAGTACCTGGCTGCGGCGGGCGTCGGTCATTTGACGCTGCTGGATTTTGATACCGTCTCACTGTCTAACCTGCAACGTCAGGTTCTGCACCGCGATACCCGTATCGGGATGGCAAAAGTCGAATCAGCGCGTCTGACGTTATCCGACATGAATCCGCATCTTTCACTTGATGCCGTTGATGGCGATCTCAATGACGAGGCCTTGAAAGAACTGATCAACAAGCATGATGCCGTGTTGGACTGTACCGACAATGTCACCATCCGCGATCGCCTAAACCGCATTGGCTTTCAGCTCAAAAAACCGCTGATCTCCGGTGCCGCGATTCGGATGGAAGGCCAAATCAGCGTCTTTACCTACCAGCCCGATGAACCTTGCTACCATTGCCTCAGTCGTCTGTTCGGTGCCAATGCGCTAACGTGTGTCGAAGCCGGTGTGATGTCGCCGCTGGTGGGCACTATCGGAAGTTTGCAGGCGCTGGAGGCCATTAAGTTGCTCACAGGCTATGGCAAGCTGACTACCGGGCGTTTGCTGATGTTCGATGCAATGACGCTGCAATTTCGTGAAATAACGCTGCCGAAAAACCCACACTGTGAAGTCTGCGGTGGCTAACGCGAAGCCGGAAAAGATGCTTATCCGGCACGATAAGCCATTGAACACAGGAAAGATCAGTGACACAGTGTAAAGGTTAGTCATCACGTAAACTGAGGAACACACCATGAGTAATGCTTTTTTGCAGTCAATCAAGGCCCGTCGTTCAATCTATGCCATCGGCAATAAACTACCGATATCAGAAGATCAGGTTACCGCGCTCATTACCGAAGCCGTTAATGAAAGCCCCTCCTCTTTTAATTCACAAAGCTCTCGCGTTGTCATTCTGTTTGGTGAGCAACACCACAAGCTGTGGGATATTGTTAAACAGCAACTGAAAAAAATTGTGCCTGCGGATGCGTTTGCCCCAACAGAAAGCAAACTGGCCTCCTTTGCTGCCGGTGCGGGAACCGTCCTGTTCTTTGAAGACACCGCAGTGATTGAAGCGCTACAGGAAAAATTTGCGCTTTATGCCGACAACTTCCCGGTCTGGTCTGAACATTCAACCGGTATCGCTCAGTTCGCCGTGTGGTCCACGCTGGCGCAGGAAAAAATCGGTGCCTCACTCCAACACTACAACCCGTTGATCGACAATGACGTCAAGGCGCAGTGGAGCCTGCCCGCCAGCTGGAAGCTGCGTGCCCAAATGCCATTCGGTTCCGTTGAGCAACCCGCTGGTGAGAAAACCTATATCGCCTTTGAAGAGCGTTTTCGCGTATTTAAGTAATCCGCTGAATCACCGCTTATAAACAAACAGGGCACCGCATGGTGTCCTGTTTGTTTACGCGTTTTGAAAACGCGAAAGGAATAAGTAAGCCGACAGGAAGACGTTCACACGTTCTTAATACAAAACATTGCGTTCCAGCAATCTGCTCTAATACTTCCATAATGTAACCACTATACTGAACGCTATGCGTCAGCGATTCACTCGTCCAATTGTGCTACACCGTCATTCCAGTAAAATGTTGCACCACAATTTTTAGGTGAAAATAGAGGTTTATTAACCTACCTCATAAATGATTCTCTGGGGAGATTATTTTGCAGACTGGATTCATTAATAATGCACGCTGGCTGGACAAAACACGCGCAATCATAATACTCGGCTCCATGCTGCTCGCCGCCTTTCTCGTTATCAGTTGGACCAGTTATGAAGTGGCTAAGGAATCGCTGGAAGAAGAAATCGAAGAAAATACCCTGCCGCTAACCAGTGATAACGTCTATTCGGAAATCCAACAAGATTTGCTAAAACCTATCTTTATTTCGTCGCTGATGGCACACGATACCTTTTTACGCGACTGGGTGCTGAAGGATGAAAGCGATCCGCAGGCCATGTTTCGCTACCTGCGAGAAATCGATCGTCGCTTCGATACCGTATTTTCGTTCTTCATTTCGGATAAAACCAAACGTTACTACGATCAGCAGCGCATCCTGAAAACCGTTTCAGAGAATTCGCCAGACGATCAATGGTATTTCCAGCACCGAACGCTATCGGACGAGATGCCTTATGCCATCGATATCTCATTCGATCCTGAGAATCACACACGCCTGGATATTCTTATTAATCACAAAGTCGTGGACTATGAAGGCAATTTCATCGGTATTACCGGCGTAGGTATTCCCGTTGAACGCGTTAAACACCTCCTTGAAAAATATGAGCAACGCTATAACCGCACAATCTATTTCATTGATAAGGAAGGCAACATTACCTTACATGGAGAAAGCTATAGTCGACCGCTAAAGATTCAGCAGCAGCCGGGGCTAGGCAATATTGCTACCACGATCCTAACGGCTCCCGGTGGCGCTTATGAGTATCAATCAGACGGGAAGCATATTTTCCTTAATACCCGGCTCATCCCTGAATTCGGTTGGTATTTGATGGTAGAACAAACTAGCCACCCCAGTGAAAAGCGACTATTCGCCACGCTGCTAAAAAACCTGGGTATCAGTACGTTCGTCAGCGTCCTTTTCTTATTTCTGCTGTGGCTGACCATTGGTGGCTATCAACGTCGTCTGGAACAAATGGCGACCACGGATAAATTAACGGGCCTCATGAACCGTCAGGCATTTGATTATTTATTCCGTCGTCTCGGAACGAAAAATGCCTTACAACACAAATCACTTTCCATTCTTCTCATTGATATTGACCACTTCAAGAAAATCAATGACAAGTACGGCCACAACGTTGGGGATTTGGTTTTACAAGAAATTTCTGCACTCTTGTCAGCGAATACCCGCTCCAGCGATCAGCCCTGCCGTTGGGGAGGTGAAGAGTTCGTCATTCTACTCGACGATTGCGATATCAACGCCGCACAACAACGCGCCGAGGCACTACGCCAGAATATAGAAATAACGCACCTTCCCTACCGTGAAGGAGCCATTCAGGTGACGGTCAGCTGCGGTGTCGCGGAATATCGGGCAGGCGAGACGCTCAGTATGCTGATAAACCGCGCCGATATCGCGCTTTATCAAGCCAAACAGCAAGGGCGTAATCAGGTAGTGCGCGCAGAGTAACATGACTCGATTATCGATTTACTGTTTTAAAAAATAATGGGGAGGCACCTTGCCTCCCCATTATTTCATTACGATCGTCGTTAGGCTTTTTTAGCCATTAAATTCCATCGTCTTTTGTCTGCACCCAAAACGCATGCACCAAGCCAGGAAAATAGCCCAGCAACGTCAGAATAATATTCAGAATGAACGCCCCACCAATCCCTTTCCCCAATAACACGCCCAACGGTGGTAGAAGAATAGTCAGAACAATGCGCCAAAATCCCATATCAACCTCCGTAACGTGATAATTACTTATGAAAATAGTTCAGCATTCGGGATTTGTCAGCACTTGTCGAAATAATTGAGACTAATCTTCGCAGAGAAAAGGAAAGGGCGTATTTCACGCAGCAACACGGCATTCTGTATATACCCTAAATAATTCTAGTTTCAGGACAAAACGTTAACGTTTTGAACAACGCGAAGCGTTAGCCCGTTAGGGCGATGCTCAGCCATGAGCATCGTAACGCGGCAAGAGAAGGACAAATTCGTCGGGAACGAATTTGACCAGCCAACGGCTGGCCTCAGGTGAGAGACAGGATGTCTCTCATTTCATCCCGATGAGCTTACTCAGGTATGTGATTCGGGTGACTGACAAACCTGCCAGAGGCAGGTTTGAACGCTGCTTGCAGCGGCCCCAACGGGGCGAGGTACACGCAAGTGTGCCGAGTAATGCGGCTAACGCACATGCAACTTGAAGTATGACGGGTATAACAAACAGAATCAACAGGATACGCTTGGCCTTTTCATTACGCGAAGCTAGTCACCTTTACAACTTTATCCTGAAAACGAAGCAAGGCATCGGCAGCTCGTTGCAAACCTTCTGCACTCGCCTTTTCATTACGCGATAATGCCCCATCAATACCTTCCTGAATTTTGGAGAACACGTTCATAGGCTGACGTGGTGAAGCGGGTGCGGTGCCGTCATAAACGACTTTAGACAACGCGGTAGGAGCCATGAAACCCAACAGTGATGACGATTCATCGAGGTCCATTTGCCCGTTTCGAATCAGGCTGTTTACAGTTTCATTCAACTCTTGTGGCGTCATATTCGTAAAATCGTATTTCTTAACCTCAGAAATAGAGCCAGAAGTGCGGTTTATACTCGCTTCCTGCGTTTTTCCCGCTAAAATGGCTGCAAACGAGGTTTGATTACCAGTCTGAACTGCCGAGTTAGCGCTCGAAGCACGATGAGCCAAAAGGCCGTGTTCTCCCGTTCCAATTTTCATCTTTTTCCTTATTCCCTTTCAGTCGTTGTAAATATTCAATTCATCCGAGCAAACGGTATATCAACACGCCCAGTATAAGACTTTCGATAAAGATATCCCTATCCGATTGGTGGAATAGTGCGGCAAACCTCAATTTGCTCAAGTTTTAAGCGATAAAAAAAAGGAAATGGACCCTGCTCGTACCTTTTATTGTACTTGTTTGGGCAAATGAAACGAGCCTTCGCAAAAGTGCCTTCCTTACTCAACGTATGTCCCCCTGAAATTGGACATATTACTGTGAAGTAGATGAATAACTGGCTTTTAAATTTACTCTTCAGGTAACATCTTTGCGTTTATGTACTATTGAAAAGGAATTGAAAATGAATAAGTTAACCCTATTTTCAGTAGGGCTGATGCTATCTTCCTCAGCTTTCTCCCTCCCCTCACCACAAGAGATGTTCAAAAGCATAGACTGGATTCCCGATAGCACTGTTCAGGTCGGAAAGAGCATTAATGTGCTTTACCGCATGGCAATGTACACGGGGGAAGTGAACGAATTATGGTTAAATGTGGACTGCGCGACGGATAAAAAGACGCTGTTATTCTCTACAATTAAAGCGTCTACCAGATCTGATATTCGAGTCTATGGCGCAAACTCAATCCTCCGTTACATTCCAGGCGTACCTTTTGAACCCGATGAAGACAGTTTGCTCAAGACAAAGCCCGAATTGGATGCCTGCCAGCAAGCTATTTCAGCCCCGAAATGGGCCGCGCTTCCCCTTAAAAATGACCAAAAAGATCAATATTTTTTTGACGTTAATAAGAGTAAGCGCGAAGGTGAAATACTTAAAATACGTTTGGCAACCGATTATGCCTTAACCTATAAAGACAAAGAATATGCCGCGCCATATTCTATAAAGATTCAGGATATGATTCTGAACTGTAAAAACAATCAAGGTAAAGAGATAAGTAGTTATTCCATAGATAACCAAGGAAATATTACAGATCACATGGCTACGACAGATGCTAATTTCACCGACCTCGTTCCAGAAAAGGTTGAAATAGCAAAAAAACTTTGTGCCATTCGCGATATTAATCAATTTAAAAGCTCTGAAGCCTTACTACTTCGCGAAAAAAAACCTGCCGATGATCAGCTAATTTTACCCAATTTTGAACAGAATGACCCTTCATACCTGCAAAGCTCCCCCCTTACCAAAGAAGTAGCGAATGTGGTTGAGGAAGCGTTAGTCAACACACACCAGCTCCCTACTTTCCAGCAGTTGGTTTATAGTCAGGAATCACCCAATGAAAAAGAAATGAGTGTCAGCATGCATTCAGTAACGGTGATCGATCGTCAACCTGATGGGACAACATTGACTCTGGATAAATTAACGCTTGGTGATGTTCAATTTTATTCACAGCATCAGCGTTTATTTAATATAGTAGAATTTAAAAAATGGGACTCCATTTCTACATCACCGACTATCAGTAAAACGCTCAAAAATACATTTTCCATTCCCCCAAAAGAAGGGGCTGAATATCAATGGGAAAGCATGGGTAGCGACAAAAAAACCACTAGTCAGCAGTGTCGAGCTGATAAAAAATGGTCCGATGCTAAAGATATTAGTTCAGCGTTCACAGGACGCTATCTTGAAATCATTTGTACAGATAACCGTGGAGATGGCGTACCAATGAGCAGTGATTATGCCTATATCGAAGATTTAGGCATATTCGTGCGTATCGGTTACCAAGAATCAGGTAAGAAACAGCGCTTTACTTTCCGCAATGTTATTGTGAAATAACGCTCAAAAGTGAGAGTATTTACCTCCTGATAAGGATGACTAAAGTCAGATTTAACAATGTGAATCTGACTTTAACAAATCCAAAAAACTCAATTTAAGCCACCGTTCTCCTTCAAAATCGCCATGATATTTGTGCTTATACTCTACGGCAGCAGATGGATCGTATAATACGCAGCGATGTACAGGATGAAACAGTTATTCGGTGGTTCAGTGACGCTACGGGACTACGATGATCAGGTTGCAAGGCCCTGACGAGGGTACGCTCCCAGAAAAAAAATGACGACGCGGTATGCCGGAAAGTATACACATGAGCTGAGAGGCGCTCTTTCGATAAGCGCGTTTGTCTAAAAAAACCACGTAGCATCTGCTTACAGAGGATAAATAATGAAAAAATTAGCCATTGTATGTTTTTTTTTACTGCCCACGGTACAAGCTGCGGCTTTGGACTGTAATAGCGCCAACACGCAGCTCGATATGAATCAATGCGCGGATCGGGCGTATAAAAAAGTGGATGATGAGCTTAATAAGCTTTATCAAGATGTCGTAAAACGGACAATTATTGAAGAACACAAGACACTGCTCAAGTCAGCCCAGAGAAAATGGATTACCTATCGCGATGCTGACTGTGAGTTTCAGACCTTCCCGACAACAGGGGGATCGGTGCATGGCATGCTGTATTCCCAGTGCCTGACGCAGAAAACCGCCGCACGCGTAAAAGAATTCAAAAGCATGCTACGTTGTAAAGAAGGGGATTTGAGCTGCCCGCTTTAAGCCGCTACCAAGTGTGGAAAGCGTCACAGACTAAACGCGTGCTAAGTGTTTGAATAGTGGTGGAGAGAGGGGGATTCTCCCCGGTAGCGTTGCCCTACTCCAGTTTTCGAGACGGGTTCGTTCAGCCGCTCCAGCATCTCTCCGTTTAAATAGTTGCCATGATGCCCGCTTTTACGGCATTTTACAGCGATGTTATTTTAACAACACACGCCCTCGCCTTTAAATTCAAGTGACGACTTAACGAGCAATAACAATGATTAAATGGCCGTGGAAAAACACTCAACCTCAGGTGCAGACGCTTGAACACTGGCAAGCTGCGATTTCCATCCCACTTCTCGCGCCCTTAAGCGATGAAGAACTTCGGCAACTGGTTACTCTTGCCGAGCAGTTTCTGAAGCAAAAGCGCTTGATTCCGTTGCAGGAACTGGCGTTAACGGAAATCATGCAGCAGCGTATCGCCCTGTTATTTTCCCTACCGGTGTTGTCACTGGGAATGGATGCGCTGGATGGCTTCCACGAAATTCTGGTTTACCCCGGCCCGTTTATTGTTGAAGAAGAGTGGCAGGACGACATCGGACTCGTGCATACGGGGAAAATGGTACAGTCTGGGCAAAGCTGGGATCAGGGACCGATTGTCCTCAACTGGCAGGAAGTACAAGACTCTTTCGATCTTTCCGGTTTCAACCTCATCATTCATGAAGTCGCCCACAAGCTGGATATTCGCAGTAGCGGTGAAGCAACGGGCGTTCCCCTGATTCCACTGCGCGATATTGCTGCCTGGGAACAACATCTGCACGGCGCAATGGATGCCTTACAGGAAGAAATCGATCTGGTTGGGGAAGACGCCGCCAGTATGGACCCCTACGCCGTCCACGATCCGGCAGAGTGTTTTGCCGTACTATCAGAATATTTCTTCAGCGCTCCCGAACTTCTTGAAGAACGCTTCCCAGATCTGTACCGCTGCTTCCAAAAATTCTATCGCCAAGATCCACTCGTTCGGCTAAAAAACTGGCAAAACAGCACCAATTATCATGCCCCATCGATTTACTAACTCATAAAAAAACGGCGAATTGTACATAGCCTAAACAGTCAAACGATAAAGCTGATTTTGCCGTTGACAGCACCGCAGGTGGCGGATATCATGCGCCCCGTTCACACGATTCCTCTGTAGTTCAGTCGGTAGAACGGCGGACTGTTAATCCGTATGTCACTGGTTCGAGTCCAGTCAGAGGAGCCAATTTAAAGAATGTAGATGCCTACGGGCGTCTACATTTTTGCATTTAATCAATTACTTGCCCCTCTTCTCTTGTCTACTAACATCCACTGAAAAATACCTGAATCCAACAATTTTGTTGGTAGATTTCTTGGTAGTCCTGGTTTGATTTTCCTTATACCAACAAAAAGGAAAGAGAATCTATGTCACTTACTGACACCAAAGTAAAAAAAGCTAAACCTCTTGAGAAAGAATACAAGCTTACTGACGGTTTTGGTATGCACCTGCTTGTCCACCCGAACGGCTCTAAATACTGGCGACTTTCCTACCGCTTTGCGCAGAAGCAAAAACTTTTAGCGTTGGGCGTTTACCCTGCCATTTCTTTGACTGACGCAAGGGAGCGTCGTGATGAAGCGCGTAAGCTGATTGCTAATGGGATTGATCCCGGCGCTAAGAAAAAGGCAAGTATCAGGGATCAACCAGGAGCACAGGATGAATCCCGTTCCTTTGCTGTGATGGCTCGTGCATGGGCAGAGACCAAAACCAAGTGGTCAGAAGACTACAAAGTTAAGGTCTGGAGACGCATTGAAAATTATCTTCTGCCTGATCTGGGAAAACGTGATGTATCAGAGCTTGATACCAGTGATCTGCTAACCCCACTCAGAAAAGTTGAGAAATTAGGCTATCTCGACATCGCCATGCGCCTGAAGCAGTATACAACGTCGATCATGCGATACGCCGTCCAGCAGAAGATCATCAGTTACAACCCCGCTTATGATTTGGCAGGCACCGTCGAAAAAGGTGAGACAGCGCACCGCCCTTCTATCGAGATTTATGAAATTCCAGACCTCTTACAAAAGATCGACGACTACCATGGTCGGGGTCTTTTAACCGAATTGGCTATCAGACTCACATTATTGGTTTTTGTCAGGTCGAGTGAGTTGCGTTTTGCCCGATGGCATGAGATCGACTTCAAAAAATCCCTCTGGGTTATTCCTGAACAGCGAAAGGAAGTTAAAGGGGTAAAATACTCTGGCCGTGGGGCAAAAATGAAGAGAAAGCATTTTGTTCCACTCTCCAGGCAAGCCGTGGAGATCTTAAAAGAGGTTAAACAGATCACTTATGGTGAAAAAGCTGGCGACGGCTTTATTTTCACCGGGTTTTACGACAGTGATTCTGCGATGAGTTCAGGCACTATCAATAAAGCCCTTCAGCGCATGGGATATGACACCAAAACCGATCTATGTGGGCATGGCTTTCGCACGTTAGCCTGTAGTGCATTAACGGAATCTGGATTATGGTCGGAAGACACGGTCGAGCTTCAAATGAGCCATAAAGAAAAAAATACCGTTAGATCTGCTTATACCCATAAAGTTAGCCATCTTGACCAGCGTAAGTTGATGCTGCAATGGTGGGCTGATTTTCTGGATGCGAACCGCAATGGAGTAGTTAGCCCGTTTGAGTTTGCCAACAGAAAGCAATAATCACTGTCCTTTCATAGTCGCTGGGGCTTTTCGAGCAACACGCTTCAACATAAGAGGGCTACCTTTTTAAGGTAGGGTAGTCCATCCCATCTAGGGTGTGTCCCTTAACCTCATTGCACTGCTAAAAAGATGCAGATAGGAGGTTGTTAATCTGTCAAAACACACCCATTTTGTTTATTTTTTAGTCGAAAATTATCTCTTTAGGTAATTTCCCTTTCGTTCCGTAAAGACTAAATCTGTACAAAAAATAGTTACGAGACGCAGCCTAGTGCAAACATTTTCAGAAATGAATTGGTAATTTACCTTAAACAGTTAGAAGTCCTCTATATGTCATGAAGAAATTCATCGACTGTGATTTATCTTAATTTACGTAAAGTGATTTTTTTATTTACATACACACTAATTTGTCTTAAATTAATATTTATTACAGATGGTTTTAAATACTAATGATTTTTAATATTTAATCAAAAGTGATTTCAATGAAAGATACAATTATAGTTAAACCCCGAGTTATAAATGAAGCAATATCATACTGGGCGATGTTTTATTGTGCAGTTTTAAAGACAATTTATAACCAAAAAAATCTTAAATTTAATTTTGATAACGGTTCATTAGAAAGCTACAGAGGAAAACTTAAGCACCCATCTAATTTCTTCAATCAAATGAAAAGCGCAGTTAGCAACCATGGCTTTGAATATTTAATGATTGATTACTTAAGATCAATCGATGGGATTGATATTACTAAAAAACTACTGGATAGGCTCCTTAATAAAAGAGGAATAACTAACTTCGAATATTTATTTATGAACATCTATAAAGTTGGTTCCGACTCTAAACTTCAGGATATAATTGAAAAATATGACGACATTTCAGTAAAAATATTTGTCCCGCACAACAATTATAAAGCCTTTACAAAAAAAAATGAAGCTGGGTTTACATACAATATTGGCAATATTGGAAAAACTTTCATTCACTCAGATTTACTAATGTTAATTTCTGACGGAAAAAAACATACTTACGGTTTTGTTGGTGAAGTTGAAGGATTACACGGGGAAAATTTATTCACTCCCAAGTATTGGGCGGGTACTAAAGCCAAATACTCATCATTTGCAATTGGTGCATCCGAGCGTAAGAAAAAAATAGAGGATATAGAGGTTAAAAACAACATATTAATTAGTGAGGATTTTGAGGGGAGAGAGATTTTGCATTTTTCTAATGCAAACCAATTTGTAAAAGATTTCAAATTGGCGTTAAGTAATATAGAATTATGCCTAAACGGTCATTTCTCAAATATATCACACAGCGATGAATCTCATGCTAAAATATTTAAATTCATTTCAGATGGATGGTCAAAGCCTCTTAATGAAACAATTATAAAACTAGAGTCATTCATAGGTTACAGTTTTAGTTCTGACGTTACATATAATCAATCCAGTGAAAATTCCATTTTCAAACCATCAATTATTTATTCTTTATCTGAATTTCCACTTTATCAATTAGATAAATGAAAATGTCGAGGCAAGATACTTACCACATCCACATAGATTAAAATTTCAATTCTTTCAGTTAAATATATACTTGACATTTAATAAATTCGTTTTTTGTGAAAGAAATTATCATTCATACACTTACCCACATTTTATATGGCGCGACTCTAAACGCAGCTCTGTAACGACGCTTGCTGTTTATGAAGATGCTCCCATACTGCTGAGAGCATCTTCATAAACAGCAAAGTTAAATCCTACACAATGGTAAGCTTCGCACATCTCTTTGACAGTGAATACGTCATCCATTAATACCAAAATCACAGAATCCCATTCATGCTCTAACCTGATTGACCCTACCCTTTGCCCCGGCTTTGAACTATTAGCAAGAGAACGACCTTTAATTTGAATTTTACGAGCATCAGAACCAGTAGCATCATATCCAGCACTACGGGCTTCCATTAGTTTCAAACCTAATAGCTTAGCGGCATAGAACTCTGCCACTTCACCGGTTATTCCGAGCGGCTTACCTGTAAGTTTTTTGTATTTCGCCGCCAAGTCTATTGCAGCTACCAGTAGCTCTTCGACTTCGTCGTTCACTTACATATCCTGTGAGATAGGTCTTGCTAGTTTTTGGGCAAGGCCAGGAAAGGAAGGTCCATTCATCCCTTCGGCTCAATCCCCTTCTTGCGAAGCTCTTTACGTGCAAGTTCCTTGAACCAATTACCTAAGCTGACACCTTCTGTTGCTACAACTTCATCTAACTGCTCACGTAGCTCAGGAGAGATCCGTATCTGGAAGGTAGGTGATTTCCCCACTGATGAAGATTTTTTCGTATCTCGTTTTATCGTTGACATGTACGTACCTTTTTCAATATGATAAATTCCATAGGTACGTACACTATCACAAAAGCACATTACACTCATCACCAGTTTCGTCCCTGCCTGATACGGACATATCAGACAGAGACTAACCACAACGTTAAGGAAAGTAACGATATGGCTATCAGCAAGTCTAGCAATTCCCTATTGGAAGATCAGCACTTTAAGCAATTCACTAAGCGCTATTTTAATCAGTTCCGGCAACAGACAGCAGAGGTGAGTCATGTTCGATAACACACCTCTAGAGCAGGAAGAAATCATCGATCAGTGCCGAGCGTTGATCTACGCCGTGATCGAAACCAAGAACCCTCAAGCCAAAGAGATTTTGACGTTCATCTTATGGGAAAGGCTCGACTGGTTGTATCAGGATTTACATTCAGACAATAATATTAATTAAAAATTTTATAAAACCTGATTCGATTTAAAATTATCCTTTCAGGTTTTAATTTTAAAATTGTATATTATTTCTAAAAAACTTTGTTGTTATCAACTCCACACAATAAGAATTGATGTCAAAGTCTATTTCTTTATTCCTAAAATCAAGATAATAATCATAGAAAGGATCGCTTTCTATTATACTTATAACTTCCTGAATACAATCACAAAATAGTAATATATACTCCTGTAAGATTTTAACAAAGCCAATGTAATGGTTAACTATTTTAGAATCACTACTTTCCAAATATGACTCAGGATTATTAAACAGCACATCAAATTTATTAACATCAATTAAATCATCAATAACCTTCCATTCGAAATGTTTTTTTTCAAGACAAAATTCATCTATTAGCCTATCTACTATAGACTTCATCTCACTGAGAAATTCACACTTAAAAAAATCAAAAGTTACCTTTGAATCAATATGATAGCAATCATTATCTAGGCTAATCTCAAAATCATATCTATTTAAAACCTCAGTTAATAAATCAAGCTCTTCAATTACTTTAATAAAAAAACCGCCATTAACATTGACTTCAAACCCATCCTTTAAATTCTTATCCATTGAGTTAAATATTTTTTTATAAAGTTTACCCGGATATTTAATATTTAATTTAATCTCAATTTTATTTCCGTCATCAGTCGAAATGTTTTTTTTCAATTTATCTCTAAATGAAAGCGGATTTTCAAAAAAATTAATAACTTCAACATTTTTCATTTCATCTAAAGTATATTTATAGTGGCTATAAAACAAATCCGCATTATTTTTAACTTTTACTAATTTTAATTGTTCGTTAGTTTTTTCTATTTGTCGCTCAGTCTGAATTGTTCTATGCACACTAGCGACAAAGGCCCCTAATATCGGAGATAGTGCTAAAATAGATAATGGGAATTTGCTTATGCTGTAAAATTCATCAAAACCATGACGACTAAAATCGGGTATAGAATCTTTCCAAACAAAAATTCCAAGTATAAAAAAAACTATTAAAGGAGAAGCAACTGCGTACCAAAAAATAGGCTGTTGATCAAGACTTCGTTCATCCAATCTAAATTTTTTATTATAAAAAAAAACGGACCAACTGCCAAAATAAATAGACACAATAAGAAATATAAAAAAACCAGATAAAACAATATTATTTTCCATCGTTAATCCATTAATCTAAAAAGATCATTATAAACCATATAAGTTTGATAGAACGATTTCATACAAGAAAAATAGTTAAATATCTACTAAAAGCGATTAAGAGGCCCTTAGATTCGATGGGTTTTTGACATCTGGAATTTGTATTTTATCACTGAAAAACATAATTTCTGAGCCTTCATACCTATTCTGAGCACTATAATTTATACCATAAATGATGCTTTCAGAAGAATTATACATATCCGCTATTTCTGAAACATTGTCATATGAAACAACCCAAGGGTGATTTATATCATTTTGAACGATTTTAGCTATTTCAAGATGATCATCATGAGTATAATGATTTTCATAAAGCCCTTGACCTTTAACATAATAAGGTGGATCAAGATAAATAAGAGTTTCATCGGGAAAGTTTGGCAAAATATCTTTTATAAAAAATTTTGCATCAATATTATACAAACTAATCTTTTCTTTATTTAAATAAATTCGTTCAATTCTAGAAACAAGATCTTCTTTATTATATCGAGCATCAAGCTTCCAGTTCCCTTCTTGGTTTTTCCCACCAATAACACCAGCAGTCAAGATCCCTGATCTGTTGGTTCTGTTCAAGAAGAAAGTTGAAAAACCGACCTCAAGCAAGCTAAAATTAGATACGTTTTTTTGTATCATTTTTTGATTGTGCCACTCATCTATTGTTACTTTAGTGCTAATAATCATTTCACATAATTTATCAGTGTCATTCAGTACACTATGCCAGAAAGCATAAACTGAATAATTGATATCATTAAGATGAATGTGACTAACATAGCCTTGTAATAACAAGTTTATTGCAATACCTGAGCCACCAGCATATGGTTCTACATAATGTCCAGAAACTAATTCATTCTGAATCAGTACAAGCTTCAGATATTCTGTAAGTTTTCCTTTTCCGCCAGGATATCTCAACGGTGTGCCAAATCTCATTAGACTTTCTCCTAGTTTTTATAATATGAGATTAACATCTCAGTATAAATTTAACAAAATTTATTGCCAACATAGCTTAACAAAGAAGCAAATCTCATCCCAGAACGTATGAATTGTTTGTTTATTAGGCATATGAGTCTCTCTATGTAGATATTTCTGCAATGTATCTATATTTAATATGCCGACATCAGTTCTTGATGTATTTGTGTAGGCTTTAATCAAATCGAGTTGTGATCGATCAATTTTATTAGCCTGATACATAGAATCAGCAGATGATTGCATGTTGTCTGCTAATTTAGTTAAATCTTTCATATTATTATTCTTTCTATGATATCCAACACTTAGTTCAACAAGTCCACGTAAGAGCATTGTTACCGCTAAAGTTGCATCTTCAGAATTTATTTTTCCTATTTCTCTAACAATATTTCTTGCCTTAAGTTCTGAACTTGGTATAACAGGACAACTAGCTCCTTTCCAGAATAATTTTTTTCTATCCCAATTAGGTTTTCTTGGTGGACTTACTCTTTTCGATTTTTTCTCTGAACCATTAGAATCCTCTCCTTTATTTGAATTAGAGTTATTTGAGGATGAATTATCTGTCTCATCAGAATTATCTTCACTTCCGGTAGTAGAAGAAGACTCATTACCACTGTTATCAGAAGAGTTTGTGCTAAATGGTCGATTCGCGTTACTTTCCTCTTCCATTTCTGTTTCATCGCTTACAACACCAGCACTAGAACGAACTTCATTTAAATAACTCTTTGCCTGCTCTGGAGTATAAACGTCATTTACGGTTTTTCTCTTTGAATAAAAATCATTGATAACTTTATAGGCCATTCTTATTAATTTATCTTCAGGAAGAATAGGTTCCAATTGATCATCTGAAATGTCAAAACCTAATAATTTCAAATTATCCTCATTGAAAAAACGACTAATATTAGTTATAGGGAAATCATCCTCTACAGGTATTTTATTATTTTCAGCCCAAAACAAATACTGACCAGCCCTTTTATATTCAGATGGATGACCGGTATTCAAAAGATATACGGTTCTTAAGTATGCAGACCAGTCTAATTGTCCAGCGCCACCTAATGCTCCTGAATGCCTACTGATAACTTCCTTTGCAATAGCATCGCTATCACTACTAGATAAACAATCTATATGTTTAGGTATATTTTCTTTATTTGATTTTGATATTAATCTAATTTTACTTCTCAATGTTTCCAATGGACATAGATCTGGATTGTTAAGAAGTTTTAAAGAAGTTATACGCCTATTTCCATCCTTGACGACCCATTTACCATTTCCATTTGGCATAAGAAGTATTGGCATAGTGGATAGCCCATCAAGTGCAATAGAATTCATTAATCGTAATATTTGCTCTTCCTTACGCAATACACGAGAAATACAATCATTTTGATCCTCTCCTGCTCGAATTCTTGGGTTCTGTGGATCTAACAGAATATCATCAATAGATACGTTAGGTTGAAAAGTAAAATCGCTCCTACTCATTTATATCTCCCAGAAGAATAAAATTTTAATTATTAGCTTACATCTTAACCTGAAAATTGAAATGGCTCTATATTTTAGAGTATATCGCCCACGTTTTCCACCTCATGCACAACGAAATAAAAATATTAAAAATCAATAAATTAAATAATTTCAAGTTACTTTAATAGGAGTTTTTTATATGGACAGTTTGAATACTAATGGCGGAGATGAATTATAAAAAACGTAGTCCGTAAAGATTTTTAACATGGTAAAAACCATTGTGAAAAATTTACCGATAATCGATAGAAAAATCGGTTTTGTTGAATAAATCAGAGTTAGCCAGCAGGATCGATCCCGCAGGAACACCTGTTATGCGATCCAGATGCAGTGCGGCATCCGGTTTAGCGCTTTGACTATCGCCATCGCTTCACCCACTGAGCATCATAATCCCGCATGCTCAGGCGTCACCCAGCAACGTTTTGATTCGGAACATCTCTGTTTCCGGCACTGAGCGACGATGATAGCCACTTTCTTTTTCCAGACGCCATTACTGCTGCTACGATGCTGATTCGCCACAGCGTGGTTACGAGCATGTTACTTGTCAGGCCAGTATTGTACTCCGCTTCGTGGAAGGATAAGCAACCTGATCTTTTTCCTCCGTAATGCATGATGGCAGTAGCTTGCGTCATAAGTGCCATCTGCAGATGGCTTCCCTGATTCTTCTGTTAGTCTGGTTAATCAGCCTTGGCAGTGCCTGCCATCTGTCGTACTGCTGAGCGATAAATCGAGACAGATAATCTCGTGTTCCGCACTGTCTGCAACCAGATGAAGCTTGCGCCCCTCTGAGTCTGTCAGACCCATACTGTCTGACTTTCCATTAGCCTTCACCAAAGACCTTCAGATCAGTAGCGTCGATGACCAGATGTGGGATTTCACTATGGGTTGGCGTTTTTATGCTGATGTTGACACTCTTTGCTCGTTTGCTGACCAGAAAGTAATTCGGGCAGCACAGCGGCAGCTCCATCATTAAAAATTGAGTCAACGAAATTCTGTAAAACCCGGAGCGGCAGGTTGAACACGCGCTTCATCATTAAGACCGTGGTAATAATCATATCGGTGTAGTGAAGCGGTAGGCCACGACCTTCAGGCTGTGCACACTCAGTCCATGCAGCAATGGCAGACTCATCAGGCCAGACTGTCAGCGAACCGCGCAGCCCGAGCGATTTATTTTAGGCTGACCAGCTGGTGGCCTTAAACATTTGCTTTGCCATGGGGACCCTATGCTGAAACGACTATAGCGATCAGATCCGCCAATCTCCTGAAAGTTCAATTTATTTAAAAATCCGAAAAACCATCAAAAAAAATCATTTCAGTGATTAATATTATTATTATCTATTTTTATTTACACTTATCTGTGTAAAAATGTTTTTATTGATCAGAAAATCACATATCAGCCTAATTATTTCATGAAATTATTTATAGCTAATTTTTTCAATAAAACGTCTATCATATGACCATATTGATTAGATATAGAAACACATATTACTCATTCACTTTGACAAAGGAAAAATCAATGTCCAACATAGAAAAACCAAAGAAAATAATTTGGTTTCAAGGTTTTACTTTTTTAATTCTTCCGTATCTTATAATCCCAATGTTATACTACTTTAAATTTCATATTGCTCTATTGGTAACAATTCCAACAGCCACTGGAACAGTGTTTTTTTTCATTTTTATGAATAGTACAGAGAGAAACATCAATATCTTAGAAAAATTATCAGATGCTATTCTATATTTATTTGGTCTAATAAGTTTATTATTAACAATACTGTCTATATCAAATATAAAAATATCTTTCCAAGATGTAATCGAATTCATATCTTATGGGGATATTGAAAACTCAAAAAAATATATAATTATTTTCTCTCTGTATTTATTATCAGCCATTGCAGCCTTTGCAACTATAAAAACACTACTTTCAGTCCGTTCATTAATTAAATATTATAAAGAAACAATTGTTTAATATAAAATAGCTCTAGTGTTACATTTAAAAAACATTAGGGCTTTTTATTTATATACCTCCCTGATTTTAAATCATAAAAAATTCCAGCAATTAATAATGTTGTCAAAACAAACTGAATCATCAGAAAATAACTTGATGCAGGAAACATAAACCGAAAAAAATCATTTGTTATAAATAAATCCAGCCCATGTGTGTTCATCAAAGATGATACACCAACAAAATAGTAATATATTGGTATATCGATCATTAACATCAACAATAATAAACATACGCTATATCTTGATTCTTTTGAGTTTTTAAATACACCAATAAAATTATTTACCATACCTCCCCCTAACTTTAAATTATCACGCATATTCTCTGAAAACTAACAACCATAACAAATAAATAACAAAGAAAAATAAAATGTCAATATTGAAATCAAAATAATTAAGCAAGGGCTAACTCTCCGAAGCGCTACGCTGGCTTCTCCGAGTTTTCCCTTGTTTTTTCGCCCTTCGGTTGAAAAAAAATTAAAAGCAAAATCAACATCATGCATTGACATTGTTGGCTTCTGCAATATAAGTAATTCTAAGCATACGGAATATGCTTTTATTTTATTATATGAAAAGGAGTTCATATGAGCACTGGTAATAATTTTAATAATATCCTTCGCTGCCATTGCGTCAGTGTCAGATTAAATAATGAAGAGTTGTCGCTTCTGAATGAAAGGCGTGGCCATCACCGCAAAGCTGAATGGCTGCGTATGGCATTTCAGCATAACCTTCCCTCCGTTATTCCCCCTGTTAATCTCAAAGCCTGGAAAACCCTTGGTGAGATTTCGCAGAATCTGAATAAGCTGGTTGTCCATCTCGATGATAAAAGTGTTGGAAGCTCTCTAACACAGACAGAACTCTTCGCTGTGAAACGTCAGATATCAGAGCTTCGCCAGAACCTGATACAGACCAATATATGGAGCAGCCCCTGTGAAGGGAATGCAAAAAATCCGCCGAGGTAAGGGTTTCGCTGGTGTAGTTCTCTATGCATTAAGGCCAGGTTCTCACCATAAAAAAGATCCAGTAGTGATTGGTGGGAACATGATGGGGGATGCAGCCGGAGATCTGATCGCTGAATTTAATACCACAAAAACGCTTCGCCCGGATGTCGCTAAACCTGTCTGGCACAATTCGCTTCGCCTGCCGAAAAACGAAGCGCTGACAGAGGCTCAATGGTTAGAGATTGCTGATGACTATATGAAGCGTATGGGGTTCTCTGAAACGCATCTCAGATGCTATGTGCTGCATGACGATATTGACGGCCAGCACATCCACGTTATTGCCAGTCGTATCGACCTGAATGCTGGGAAACTTTACCTTGGCAAAAATGAAAACCTCATCAGCACCCGTATCATTCAGCAGTTAGAAATAGATCACCACCTGACAAGAACCAAAGGACCAGAATCGGGAGCATCCCAATCCCCAGCTTCGCCCTACCCTCCTTCGCTATCTAGAGAATCCCCGACACAAAAGCCTATGGGCGCAATACCAAAACCTAAAAAGCTGTCGCGTAACGAAGCGATGATGGAGAAGTATAAGGAAGAGCCATCCCCAAAAACAGTCATCCAGGAAGCTCTTGAAGCATTGCTTGCCGGTAAACCATCAACGACTGAGTTTGTGACGCAGCTTGTGGCACGAAACATCAGGGTAGTTCCGAACATCGCTTCTACCGGAAAGATGAATGGTTTTTCATTCGAATACCAAGGGATTGCTTTCAAAGCTTCGCAGCTTGGCAAAAACTATTCCTGGGCTGAATTACAAAACAAGATCGATTACCAACCGGAACGCGATAATGACTTTCTGTTCTCTCTGAAAGCCTCTGTCAGTGAAACACCTGTTAGTGAAGCATCTGTTAGCGAAGCTCTTGATATGACCATTGCTATAGATACCCCTGAAATCACAACAGAAGACGTTAACAGCCCTACCGAAACGCTTACCCTTAATAAAGACGCTGGTCAGGACGAATACGCTATCACTTATCCCACAGCGCTTCGCAACGAAGCTGTTGTAAGTAACAAAGAAGTGTATGTAACCGAAGCGGTAAAAGAAGCTCCCCGCAGAAAACCGGTATCTCATATGCTTACGAGTTTCAGATGGTTGGAAACCATCCCCTACCTCAACATCATCATTGGCATGTTGAAAAAACTCAAAATCCCAACACTCAAACGCCCAGGAAAACACAACACTATTACTGGCGGGAAAATAATAGAAATTACGGCGTTAACACCAAAAAACACCATTCAAACTACCCCAAAATCATCCCCATCATCATTCTCAATGTAAGGCTGATAAGGCTTCTGCAAGTTCTTCTTCATACAAAAAACACAAAACAAACGATCGGTATAAACGATCTATATTACGATTATGATAGATTTAAACTATCATAAGTGAACCATCGATCGTTACAAGCGATTTGCTTTGTTTAATCACAACTGTTCAAAATGTAGCTTTACGATATCTTATAAAACACTGATTTAACTGTTCTATTTACTTATTCAACTAACGAAAGGTTATGAAATGACACAACTCGTCTCATGCATAGTTCCTGACTTCTTCATACATCGAATATGACTTTCACCTTCAGCTATTAAGGAATTTGTATGAGCATTTTACTCATGAGACGTTTTTGGATTGCATTATTGCTGCCTTTATTTATTGACTGGTTTTCCAGAGGAAATGCTATCGGGGTTTGGTGGCTCTGGCTGCCCGTCACTGCTCCCCTGTTGATCTGGACTTTTTTTACCTACAGGAAAAACCGGAAAGAAGACGCTGATTCCAGAGACTGGGTGCGTCAACAATGGAAAGAACAAATCACTACTGAGAAATTTGAATTTTGCGGTCGGGCATATACATTTCAGGAAACGTTCTCAGGCACGGTCATCAGCTATGACCCGAACAACGATACCCTGTGGGTAAAAAAAGATGACGGAGCAGAAACACAAATCTCTGCGCACGGGTTAGCGTTCAGAGAATCGCATCGTATTAAAAAATACGCATTTCACTGCTACAGCGATCATAACGCTTATACATCATTTGAAGATGCAGTGATTGTTAATAAAACCACCAAAGAGCGACAAATTAACCTCCCCAGAAGATGTTTTGTTGTATCTGGGCCAAGTGCGATTACGCTGTTTCTGGGGCCCAGATTTCAATTTACTGCTGCAAGCTATAGTTCTGCTATGCCTGTCCCACCTTTTTTTGCTGCTACTTTCATCATCCTTAATATTATTGCTAACGCTTCACTTTGCATTTTTCTTTTCAATTTCGACAACGTCGAACTCTGGCATACCTATTTGCTATCAACATTAGTCTGCCATGCTCTGATCCGGTTATTAAACATCAGGGTTGACAAGTTTGATATCGAATTCAGACATCTTGTTAAATCATTAACACGTTAAAAATTAATTAATAATAAATCCCAAGGCATATAGTAATGAAAAAAATCATCACCGCAGTATTGGTATCATTCGCTCTCTCTGGATGTTATTCCTTCGGTAATCAGACACTGAAAAATGTAACGCAGGAAGATGTAAAAGCGAAAATCGTAAAAGGAAAAACCACTAAGTCAGAAGTATTAACCGCATTTGGTGAGCCGGATAAACGCATCGCCTCAGATAATGAGGAAAAGTGGTCTTATTCGATGCATAACTACCGCAGTAAACCTACATCATACATTCCTCTTGTCGGGGTGCTGATTGGAGGAACGGATATTGAAGAAAAATCTATCCTCATTACGTTTAAAGGTGAAAAAGTCAGTTCTTATGAGTTCAGTGCTGGTGCAAGTGAGATTAAACGCGGAGCCTTTTAACAAGCAGTAATCAGCTAACGAGAGCTATGATGAATAAAAAATTATCCTTAGGTTTACTGGTGCTGTCATTTTTTCTTACCGGCTGCGATAGCGAACCGGCTGATGCCGACATTACAAAAGCGATGCAGTCTTTTACTGAAGATATGAATAAGGGCGCACCGTCTGAATCAGCGAGAGTGGTCTTTAACTCCGCCAAGAAAATTGCTTGCAAAGAAAAAGACAGCGACGGGGGTTACAAATGCACGGTCGAATACAGTGCAAAACTCCCGTTTCTGGGTGAAAAAACCTCCACTATGGAGTTTAAGTTCTTTAAATTTGAAGGCAAGTGGAAGGTTTCACCCTCCAAATAATTGATACGCCATAAACAGCATTAGGGAAAGCATTAGCCCGTAGTTTCACCACTATGGGCTTTTTTCATCGGCTTTACCTTAGACTTGAGCTGACAGTTTTCGCGGACAACAAACAAATCTGACAGGCGGCATTGAGCGAAATGCGGAAATTGACATATCTGTTAAAGTGAATGGTTCATTTTGCTGGGATACTTACATTTTGTAAAAGGCTTCGGCATCCATATCAAAACCGGTAACTATGAACCTTTTAAGACCGTGTGTCAGATCGAGTAATACAGTTTAAGTGACCGAATTTAGCTCTCCACTACACGCTTTATTTCAAGCGTACTCAGACAAGTCATGTTCACTCTTATCATTGAACTTTTTCCATTTTCCCGTCAACTTATCAGCATCAAGGTCTACATGATGCGGTTGTATGGTTTTACCCTCAAAGATAGTTTTGTGGATACAATCAATAGCAAAATGAACCGTTAAATCATCTGGATTAATCCCCATCAATCCTTTATCAAACATACGGTGTAGACTTACTTCAAGTAATAGACCGTTAGAGGTGTTGTTGTTCGCAGCTTCTGTTATTGCTTCAATGTGTGCAGCTTCTAATATCCCTTCTGGCAGTTTATAGCCAGTGATAGCACATCTACCATTGAAGTTATCCCAAACACGGCGTTTGAAATCAGCTTGATCTCCTGCATGACGGGCTTTGTGCGTAACTTCAACTGTACGCCCTGTAGCACAGGCATCATGTGCAGCTTCTATAGGCTTAGTTAGCTCTTCATTAATAGCTATAGCCCCTGTACCTATGACAAAAGATGTTTCAATATTAGGTTCCGGTGGTGTTAATGGGCTTATGTATTGATAGCTTAAAAATATCATACTAGCATCTTCATCAGTGGCGAGTTTCCAGGCTTCTGATTGTGTCATTGTTCGTAATGCAGTTTGATAAACTTGTTTATTGAAATAGCGTTTATCTTCCTTATCAATTTCCACATCAATAGTAGGAGCTTCAATAGGAAGTGTTTTGTCACCAATTAATAGATCACGTATTTCTACAGCTTCTTCTAAATTATCAAACCATTTAGTAACACATTTGCTGTTTAGATCTAACCCCATGAAGGGAAGAGTTACACGGATTGCATTAGGATAAACTTGTAATAAATAACGTTTAGTGCCTTCTGGTTTATCAGTCCAAAAAGAAATGTATCTTTCACCAGTGGATCTATTCACTCTACTATCTGCATCTTCGACAGCATCAACAGGAGTTACTACAGGCATAGTAAGTGGGTTAGCGACATGGCCTACGTGGTTGTGTCGTAAATGCCACTCTATAGCATCATCTTTTACATGAATCTGGCAGACAGGACATACAACAAGCCCCATAGATGTTACAGGTAGCTTCTTGCCACCGATTAAACGTAATGTACTTGCATTCTGGTTATGTACTTTCTTTTGATTCTGTGTAAGTACACTACGTTTAGCCTCTAAGCGGGTACGGAGCTTAGCAAGATTAAGCGATTTACGGCTATTTTGTCTTTCGTGATTATGGATCTGAATTCCTGCTTTAGTTTTGATTTTTGTCCACATGGAACTAGAGAATTTATGCCCGTGTACTTTTTTATAACCAGCATGAGCTTGCAAAGTAGCAGTGGGACTATCTAATCCATTTTTACGGAGTGCTTTATATTGCTGAAAAAGGTTAATAGCATGAACAGCGATAGCGAATTTGATTTCCCTTAGTTGGTCTTGTTTGGCTGCTTGCAATGCTCTTTGTTCTGGGGTAAGCAACTTCTGTTTGGCTTTCTTGGCTGTTTTCTTGCTCAAAGATTTTTTTCTGATGTAGTTCATTTTGCAAGCCTTTAATCTAATTCATTGGAGAGATGACACAATTGACCTGCTCCCAGCAAACTAACATAGCACGATGTAAGCAAGTTCCGCTCCTGGCACAGAGCAGCCTGTCAGATTACGTTTAGCTCTGCTCTGCGCCGCAACACTGCCAGATCAGGTCTTAGCTAATACACTTCATCACAACCGACAACCACTCTTCCTGGGGCTCGCTGAAGCCCTTATCAGCTTGTTGGCATCATACTTCTTTTTCTCATGCACGTAGATCCGTTCTGTTCTTCCACCATTATCGATAATGAAACTGATGATAGAGAGGAAGACTTTGTTCAGACGGACTTTATCTATCAAATCATCACTGATTTTTTCGATATGGCTATAGTAGGAGAGAAGCAAAAAGCTCAATACCACTTCTCTGTTTGAAAACGTCAGATTTTCTATGTCTTGCTGGTATTTAATATAGAACCCTGCACAAAAAAGGTAGGACTGCTCGGTGATTTCTGCCTCTGAGAAACCAGATTCATCGAGTTTATCAACGAACCTGTCGAGCAACAGCAGATACCTTTCCATCAAACTCATATTTATTTTTTTCATAACTATGCATCCTTGCATTCAAATGATTAATATTGTCATCCTGACAAATAAAGAAATACCATAATATTTAACCATGTCAATAGCTAAAAACTATCAACTAAAGATATTTTGCAGGTAAGGGATTATTGAGTTCTTCAAGCGTTATTTTTTTAAGATGAGCATTGTATATCCATATTTCAAACCGTTCTAAATATCGGGAATTCAGTGCCTTCAACGCTTCATTCTCTGCTTCAAGCCTTCTAATTCTTTGCGATGCTACTTTTAAATTAGCGGGTTTTACAGTGTGGACTTCACCAGATTTGATAATGGTTTTTTTTACATTGAAGCTTTCGGCGATCTTTACATGACTACTTAAAGATTGTCTCGATGGTCTTTTTCCAATGACTCCAATTAACTTGTCACATAAAATATCCCAGGTTAGTTTGTTATCTATGGGCCATGTATTAATTAAATCTACTATCTTCTTTTCATGACAACCATTTATATGCTTAGCCATTTACTCTCCTTTTATTATTTTATTTTGAAACTCATACCATTTCTCAGCATGGATATTTCCATCATTTTTATCATAAAGTGTTCTTTCTATAATTTTATTGTGTATTTTAGATAAGCTCTCATTATTCATACCAGACTCTTTAAAAGGGTAAGCATCACAAGGCTTAAATGCATATGAATGCTTACAATACCCATACTTGGTAATGAGGATTGCCCCGCTACTCAATGAATCGAACTCATTTAGAGCAACAACGGGTATTTGTTTCACTCTGTGAGTATTCGTGATCACTGACGATCTTTCATCTCTTATCAGTTTAGACATTTGAAGATGCGACCGATGATCATAAGACACATTCTGTGAAATAAGTTTCCTTCCAGACCAACGAGCAATGCTAAATTCATCCATACCATTTATTTGAGAAAATGTATTGAGTAGATGTCTCAATTGATGTGTTCTCAATAAATATGGGCTACCATCTTCATTCAAATAATGATATTTCTTAAATATATTAAGCTCTCCTTTGACATTCGCTGAATCAATAAAAAAATGAGTTGTAGGCCTGAACAAACGTTCTAATTTTACGGATTTTCTTTTACATAACTGCCCTTCATTTAATAAACAAAGTGCATTTGAATATTTAATATTCTTCTCAGCATCATACCAGGGAAAATCTTCTGGTATATTTTCTCTGAGTGTGTTTTCCAATGATTCAGATTGATTACTTTCAATTTTTATTGCCAAAAGTCTTGCCTGACTGGATAACTTTCTTAATCTACTAATAGCTTTTTTAGCTACTGGTATCATCGCAGTAGGTATCCACTTTATATCTCCCTCATATCCCTTTGCTGAAAAGAATCTCAAACCGTATCGTTGAATCCCCTTACTATCATTTTCGGTGATTTCACAATCCTCTGGTAGACCTAAAATTTCTGAAATTCTGCCTGGAGCGCACATTAGTAACGCAAGCACAGAAGTAGTAAATATATCCTTGGGAGATAATTGTTTATCATCCTTTGAAAAAATCTCCGCAATTGCTATAACAGACTTGATATCAGGCAATCTAGAATGGCCTTCCAGTGAAGGCTCATAACCACTCCAGGTTTGAGTGACCTTATGCCTTAATGGATTTACCCAAAATAAGTAAGATGAATTAGTCATTCTATTTTCACTTAAAAACATGCTTAAATTTTCAAGCTCCTTTCCAATAAAACATGCATGTGCTTTTGAATACTTTTCAGAGGCTAATCTTACGCATTCATCAAAAACCAAATTATTACAATTAGTTATATTAGCTTTCATGGTTAATTTTAATAAAACAAATTCAACAATCTTCAACATTGCTAATGTTGTGGGTTTCGACTTAGCTTTATTGAATGAATGCACATGCAACATGTATGCTTTGGCAAAATCAATAAAACAGTCATCTAAAGGCTCCCGGCTGTTTGAATTGCTTTTCATGTCAAACTTATTAAATCTGTAAAATTTTTTCCATATATTACTCTCCCATGAAGTTACTAAAGTGCTATTAAAAATAGTAGTCTTGCAAAACTCGATAAATTTAGCAGTATTCTTGTGTGGATCATTAGTATTAATTGGCTCAAATATAAAAATATTGCTCATTATGCACTCCAGAGTTGGCAGTTTTTACAAGTTAAACATTTAACTTTCTCTTTCCCATCATCAATGAGTAAAAAGGAATCTAAAACATGCTTAATAAACAGATCCTTGTTTTCTTCACTTTTCTCCCCCATGAATATATTAGCTAAGGGATTAAAAAAAGGACTTAGCCTGTTATCGATATCATGAACATTGTCAGGACTATTTTTTACATATACTCCAGATGAATTTACTGATTTATGGTCTAATGCTTTAGCAATGACCTCAATTGATGCACCTTCATTAGCCAAACGACTTCCTAATGTATACCTGAATCTTCTTGCATTGAGTTTTAAATAACTATCAGTTCTTTCGGATCTAATATCAAATTCAACAGAAAACTCTTTTAACTTCCTTGAGATAAATGAATTTCTCATGTGAAGAAAATCCGTTTTAAAATAAGATGAAAAATTGTCCACACCTTTTATTTCAGCCATTTTTTTAACATCCAGAAAAATTGGCAACTCATCTCTCAGGTAAGAAACCTCAGCACCTAATTGAGCTTCAACAAAAGACTGATTTTCATTAATCAGAATTAATAAATTTTCATACAATTGACTATCTATCATTTTCAAACTGAATTCTGTTCTGAAATTTTTTCGTTGCTTTACTCTTGGTATATTAAGAAAGTGTCCTTTCTCGTCTTTGATGAGATCTTTGGCTTTAAGAGATATTAACTGCACTGGTCTTCTTCCTGTTTTTGCCAACAAAACAATATAGCAATATAAATAACAATCAATTTTATTTTCTCTATAATTTTTTCCCACGATTTTAAGAATGGTATTGAATTCTGTTTCAGTTAATGGACCTGCATTCGGATCTCGTCTTTTGACTGCTTCTCCAGTTTTTTTCGGAATGATTTTTATTCTCTCCATCATTCTGAGAGCACTTGCCTCTACCCCTGGATAATTGAACGCTTTCCATTTGGCAATAAAAGCCTTAATGGTGTTTAGCTTGTAGTTTTTCGTTGAGCCTAAGTGAACATTCAATTGATATACTGCCTTATCATCAATCGTCTTGATGGTCATGATCCCAAACCACTCATTGAACAGGTAATTAATACTTTCAATATAACTTGGACTATATTCAGAAGCATAGTAGGCCAGTGTCTTTAGGTAGCTAAGCTTCATTCGTTCGGGCATTTTTTCTACCACTTTATAAGGGTATACACAGGTTTCTTTGCCTAATTGCCATTTCCTATCGGAAAGTTTGAAACTATAGCCAGACATTCTGGCTAAAAAGACAGTCTCATTTTCAATATATTTTATTTCCATGCTATGCCTCATTAATTATTTTGTTAACTGAATCATAAACTCTTAAGACGGCATCTTTTTCTTTTTGCACTATGTATTTGAAATTATAATTCTCAGACATTGTTGATTCTTTCGACCAACCCATAAGATAATTTCTTAAGTCTTTCCTTTTGCTATATTCCAATTGAGACCCTTCAATTTCTTTTGAATAAACATAATTCCAAGAGTGCCTTAATCTATGACCTGATAGACTGGATAATTTTGGACTTGCTCTCTTCAAGGTTGATATGATTTTCTCATAAGCTGAAATACTTAAAGGTTCTCCAGCAGTTTTTCCGGTGCAGTGTGTAACTAATAAGAAACTATGTTTTTTTCTCTTAGTCATCTTTTCCCTACTATTGATTATATAATCAAGAACTTCATTAGCTAACTCATCAGATAATGGAATAACTCTCTCACCAGTCTTAACTAATGGCTGATAAGGTCTTCTGTCCTCCTTTGAGTCATGCCTTCTAATAATGCTCAGCGTGTTGTCTCTGAGATCAAAATCATCTACTTTGAGATTGAGTAACTCTCCAGCCCTTAAACCTAAACTCAAGAGCAAGGTGAATATCAGTCTGTTCCTTATCTGAACTTCCTTATGAAAAGGATTTTCAATCCCGCCAATTTCCAATAGATGGAAAAGTATTTTGATCTCTTCCTCATTTAAAGATTTTTCAGATCTTTCATTCATATTCAATGAACTGTGTTTTGGTATATATGCTCTGATACTGTCAATAAATGAATCTACTTCATACTTTGCATTAATCCCCTTTGCCGAATGAACTAATCCGCATAACCAATTAAGATAACGTGAAAAAACATGTATCCTATAACTAAAAGTTCTCTTAGCAATAAACGTGTTATTCATCAATTTTATATTTATTATTTTCTGTTTGTCGAACCTTTGCCTTGCATATCTTATAAGATCATCTATTTCAGCAAGACTAAGATATTCTTTATTCTCAATTCTTTCTACTATATTTATTTTTCTGCTATATAAGAACCTACTGAAAATCAGCAGATTAGTTGCAACTATCTCTATCGTTGAAGCGGTTGCACTTTTATTCCTGACATTTGTAGTAAGAAAAAGATTTTGATAGTAAACTGGCAGTTCAGTGTTTTTATCAAGGATTAGATATCCTCGCTCTCCACCACTCGTAATGAATTTTTTTATCTTGTATCCCATTGTTCCCTCAAACTTTACGTTTTAATATCGCTCCAACTTATCTAATATATTCATGAATTAAATAAATCAAATTTTTTACAAATAAAAGGGGCTAATTCATTTACTTATTAATACTTTAAAAAATTTATTTGACGAATAATAAACAAGTACGGCTAGTTATTAATATCCATACCGATATTGAGCGAAGCCTTTAAATAAAGGACTCTTTGATAAAATGTAAAGTATTTTGTAAAAAATACATCAATCATCATAGATAAACTTTACACTTTTATCATTAAGCTCGCCTGAAAATTAATAACCCTCTAAAAAACCATTAAATAAAATTATTCTTATAACCTGTAAAACTCCCTGTAGAATATAAATTTCACTCACTGGAATTCTTTACATTTTCTTTTTTCGATAGCGGACAATATCCATTCATCAATTTCATGTTCAACAAATGCGACAGCACGGATACCGATTTTTACAGGTTGGGGGAAACGCTCTTCACTAATAAGACGATAGAGCCAGGCTTTTCCAAAGCCGGTTTTTCTCATTACTTCGGGGAAACGAATAAGGCGATTCTGGGTATTCATAGTCTCTCCTATTGGTTTTAGAAGAGACTATATGAAAAAATCAGGGAAACAAGCGAACTTCAGCACCTCCAGACTTCCCTAATCTTTCTCCTTATCTGCCTCCTTATCTCCGAGTTTCATGACACCAGACACTTTCATATCTCTCAAGTGGGGATTCTTGTTGAGGAAATGATGAAACTGAAGAATGAATGACTTACTGACTGTTTTAATCGCAAGGGGTTTGTCGGTATCCTTTATGCGACTACCCGATCTTGTTTTATCTTCCTCATCAGTATCGCTGTGGAGCAGAGTGGAAAGGCGATAATCTGACACCCGGATATCATTGCGCTTTGCCCAGATAAGTATGTCAAGTATCGCGAGCAGCCTGTAATTGATAATTTTCTTAATCGTTCCATAGCCAAAGCGAACAGAGTCTGATGGTTCTGGCTCAATCCCCCGGATTTTACGCCACTGAGGAAGCAGAGCTTTCAATGATTCAGCAATTTCTTCGTCAGTGCCAGCAGTGAGATCTATCTCGATCATCACACTGTGTTGAAATAATACCGGCATAGTCTCTGCAATAGGGATGTTATAGATTTTTTTATCTACCCAATATTCATCGTCATGCAGGCCAAACAGCGACTTCTCCATCCCATAAATGCAAAGATCTGCCAGCCTTCCGGTCGTTGTTATAGAGAAGTGAGGGGATGGGGAAAGCATATCGTCTGCTGCAAGGCGAGCCATATGGCTGTCCGTAATGAGGAAGGGTTTTCCGCTAAAGAGACTGCCTGCATAAATTTCTGCCAACATGAATTCAGTATTCGCATTATCAGATTTAAAAAATAACGATCTCATCACTAACTCATGATAAAGCCGCTCAAGAGGTATGTTTTCAAACTGACGATATGTATCGATATTCAGCCATTTTTCGATTTCTTTAATGCCTTTGTCCGACAAGTTTTTCATCACCACACTCCGCAGTGAACAAGCCCTTTGTGGTAGTATAGTCGCTATCCGCTTTTAGGCTTTTTTTCTACTGGATTTAATGCGCCTAAAATGATGATTTAAAACTCAAATTCATCTGTTGGTATAAGTGTTGGGACATTTATGAGAGAAAAAGAAAATTATCTTTTGAATCATATAAATACTCATACGTTCGATTCCAGCCGTGGATTCAACAGAAAGTAAGATTGGGAATATGCTTCATCAGGAAGATTGTATCAAGCCATAATTCAATGTATTGTGTAAGAGGTAGTTATCTTAGCTCAAGATATTAAGTTACGCAGCTTAAATAGTTTCTCACATTGATGCCTCACCTACTATCATGAGATCCCATATGTGAAAAGATGTTATCTCGCAAGAGTTACGTTATTATGAGAAGCTATTTAGTTCATGTATATGATAATCATTCACAATTATTAATCTAGGTTAGAAATGATAACAATCATTTATTTTTTATCAAAAGAAAATAAAACGTCAGACGTAGAACTAGGCAGAACATCATTTGACGGCATTGACCAAGTAATGACGCCATTTTTTACCTTCCCAATAGGGGATACAAAAAGATATCCACTATTCATCACTAAGTTCTTTAATAAGAAAATTCAACATCGATGGGAAATAAAGAATACTGAAATTGAATCATCAGAAAAAGATGATTTATTAATACATATGTGGCTTTCTCCAATTGATGTTTCCAACGATATTTATTTATCACAAACTTTAAAAAGAAAGGGATTAAGAAGTGCAGCTTCATTACTGCATAAAGGTAAAATAGTAATCGTTGAATTTGGCCATATAAATAAGTGTATAAAAAAAAGTGCAGAAGTAAGTTCCAACAAACGTTACCCAGATAATATTCAACATGGTGAAATGCACAAAAGGCGTCCAGCAATTGTTGTCAAAGTTGATGAAAGAGGCGTAAAAGTAATTCCATTAACATCCAAAAAACCATCTAATCTAGATGATAACAACTTAACATTTGAATTATCAGAAGACTCTAAAAAAGATATCGGCGATTTTATAAAAAAAGAAACATATGCACTTTGTAATATGATACAGACTGTATGTGTAACAAGAATATTACCACCACTATTTAGAGTAAAAAATAGGAATACTTTTTTCCGGCATGATGAATACCGAGCGAAATTAAGCAAAAAAGACATGAAACTTTTGGATAAAGGATTATTGTCTTCCATATCTAAACCTAATATATATAGTGAGCTAAAAAAAACAAAGGAAGATAATATAAAACTTAATGACAAATTAAATGATACAATAAAAAAACTTCAACTATTAAAAGAAATGTACATGTACACGAATGATTCCAACGCTAATAATATAGATGATGTTGATATTGAAATAAAAAAATACCAAGAGCGACAAGAAAAATAAGTATTTTTTGTCATAAAATTTATCTATGAACAACTTTCGACTATACACAGTAAAAAAGATGCAAGTAGACTTGACAAGCATAGTTCATCTACGTATGATTGATATCAAAGGTGGGGAGCAAAGAGACGGTAATCTTCCCCGCTACGCTGAAAAATTGCGATACCGACGAACACAAAGAAAAAACAAAAAACCACCGCAAGGTGGTTTTTTTATAACAATCAATAAGTTATAAGTAAAACAGTTCACCTCCACCTACCAATCTTGGATAGGTATACACCATTTTTTCTATTCTGATTATATTACCAGATAAACCACTTACTACCCTACCACCACAAAAGTTAGCTTAGGTTCTTATTGACATTGGTTTCTAAAAACAGATAGTGTTATTGGTAGATTTGTTGGTAGACGCTTCCCAGCAAATCATTTTTAACATGAAAAAACAACCAGATAGGTGCATGTTAAAGTCCAGTCAGAGGAGCCAAATTAAAGAAAGCAGACGTTCACTGACGTCTGCTTTTTTGCTTTTAATCAATTGGTTATCCCCTTCTTCAGGTTCGCCCTCGTTCACCCAAAAACACTCGAAGCCATACCCTTTTGCTGGTAAAAATACTGGTAAAGCTGGTTCGATTTCGTTTTTACCAGCAATCGGAGGGAGCCGTCATGTCACTGACTGATACTAAAGTAAAAAATGCCAAGCCGTCAGAAAAGGTGGTGAAGCTCACTGACGGGTTTGGCCTCTACTTGCTGGTACATCCCAACGGTTCCAAATACTGGCAGTTGGGTTATCGCTTCGAAGGGAAACAGAAGGTGTTCTCCATCGGCGTCTACCCTGCAGTTTCTCTAGCTGATGCAAGACAACGCAGAGATGAAGCAAAAAAGTTGTTAGCGGCTGGATTAGACCCCAGCGCCAAAAAACAGGCTGACAACAAAATCGTTCAAGAGCGACGTAACAACACCCGCGCTTTCAAAACCGTCGCTAAAAGCTGGTTTGCCACCAAAACCACATGGTCAGAAGATTATCAGCGTTCGGTATGGACACGACTGGAAACCTACCTGTTCCCTGATATTGGCAACAAAGATATTGCTGAACTGGATACAGGCGATCTGCTGGTTCCCATCAAAAAGATAGAGAAGCTGGGTTATCTGGAAATCGCTATGCGAGTAAAACAGTATGCTACCGCCATCATGCGTTATGCCGTCCAGCAAAAGATGATCCGTTTCAATCCTGCCTATGATTTGGAAGGGGCAGTTCAGAAGCCACAGACGGAACACCGCCCCGCTATCGAACTGGAAGAGATTCCTACCCTACTGGAACGCATTGAAGGCTATAAAGGCCGTAGCAGATTGACGCAACTTGCGATCAAACTCAATCTACTGATTTTTGTCCGTTCAAGCGAACTCCGCTTTGCCCGTTGGTCAGAGATCGATTTCAAAAGCGCTTTGTGGGTTATCCCTGAACAGCGTGAAGCCATAAAAGGGATCAAGCATTCAGGCCGTGGTGCAAAAATGCGCAGGAAACATTATGTTCCTCTATGCGATCAAGCACTGGCAATTTTAGAAGAGCTTAAAGACCTCACCTATGACGTTAACGGTGATGACGGCTTTATCCTGACTGGCTGTTATGATGCGATGAAGCCTATGAGTGAAAACACCATCAACAAAGCACTGCGCAAAATGGGCTATGACACCACAACCGATCTGTGTGGTCATGGTTTCCGCACGCTGGCGTGTAGTGCGTTGATTGAATCGGGTATTTGGCCTGAAGACGTGGTTGAACTTCAGATGAGCCACATGGAAAAGAACAACGTTCGCGCTGCCTACACTCACAAGGCCAAACACCTTGAGCAACGCCGCCTCATGTTGCAATGGTGGGCTGATTTTCTGGATGCTAACAGCAACGCGATGGTTAGGCCGTTTGAGTTTGGGCAGAAGGAATGATACATCAAATGCGGGGAGCATAAATAGATAAGCCTTTAGTCGCCATATGGCCTGAGATTGTTTGACTTTTCATTCAAAGCAGAGTAATAAAAGGTAATACCTTTTATTACCTAAACTCTGGGAGGTTAACATGGCAGTTTCCGTAAAGCTTGATATGCAACTTGAGGAAAGGCTTGCCCGTCTGGCGGCTAATCGCAAGAGAACAAAGCACTACCTGATGAAGCAAGCTATCGTTTCCTATGTTGATGCGGAAGAACAGAAAGAGCGTTTACGCCAGCAAGCACAGTCTTCATACGCGAACTACCTCAACACCGGTGATCATTTAACGGGCAAAGAAGTCGTTGATTTTCTGCGTAGTGGTAAAAACGGGGATCTTCCTGAATGCCACAAGTGATCGTGACGGAAAAGGCTCGGAAAGGAATTAATCGCTGTCTGGCCTTCCTCGAAAATAATTCCGCAGGCTACGTCATTAACGACGTTAAACGCACCATCGCAGACAGTTTGGATAATCTTGAAAAAGGGCTGAGCACTGGTTTCTTCTCCGATGAAGAAGGCTATGATGATTTTTTATATGAAGTAATTGTCCCTTATGGTGATTCTGGCTACGAATATTGTTATTTCATTGACGCTCAGGGGCGTTATATTGTAGTCGGTTTTAAGCACCAAAAGGAAAATGATTATTATTAAGTTATAACTGATAAAGCATAGTCAGTTAGTCATCGTTTTTTTATACAGTTCATCCATTTTCAGTTTTTGAGCATAATTAAGATAATCATTAACAGCTTGACTTGAACCATAATAATCAGATTTAATTAATTGGCGGGCATCGTTAATCTTTGTCGAAACATCATTATTTATTATAACATTGAAAACAACTCCACACTCAAGTTCATTAATAGCCATCTTCAAATAAAAATAATTAACAACCCCACCCAAAACAAAAAAAGCACACAGAAAACTAAATATTTTCACCCTCCTTATTTTTTTACACATTGGCATTCCCCCTATAAAATCAACAATAAATAATTACCATATCAATTCGTAAAAAATCAAATTTATTACAGTAAAAACTGCACTGATTTTTTATTATATTTATTTTCGATACCTATTGTACATATCATGTTAACAATAGGCATCGGTTTTTGTATAGAGAAAAAACCAATATATATCTTATGGAAATTATTACTGTGATAATTCTTGGAAGCATTTTTGTCCGTCATCAGCTAAACCTTGTAGCGTTATTGAGACAAGTTTTCCCCTGTAAGTGAAACCACCCTCATCTTCTTTCGCAGGACCTTTTTGATATTCAGATAGAAATCTTTCCTGATTCTTAATTGTGAGGACTGTCGCTGCTGCCCACAAATTTTCTTCCATATTTGCCTGATGTTCTAACTTCAGTTCTCTATACACCTTTCCATGAGCCTGAGCAAGTTTGCGAGCCGCATCAACAATAAGATTACAGCGCTCTTTTTTTTCAGACCAAACCCGAACTTTATCACTCTTTTGAATTTCATATTTTGATTTTATTTCTTCTAGCGCGAGTTCTGTTTTGCTTTTATCCCAAGTTGAATAGATCGCAGTAAATGCAGAAGCAACGACACTAACAATAGCAACCCAATTCCCGATATTAGAATTAGACATAGAATCATCCTTAAAAAATGTATTATTGACTACTTACTATAATCAGCCTCAGCAAGTCGCATTCTCCGCCACTTCATCAGGCGGCTCCGAAGCTATGCAGATTTGAAACATCGGATATTTTCCCGCTGTAACGTTTCTTGTATCGCATTAACTAATTGAATTGACTAGTGATAGATCTAAGACTACATTGCAACCGATCAGGTACGAGCCTTGACAAAGACCACCTGAACACCAGTTTCGCCCCTGAAAGGTACAGCAATACCAGACAAGGGCTAACCTCAACGTTATAAGGACTAACGCTATGGCTGTCTGTCAGTTTACCTATTCCCTTCCTGAAAATCTGCATCTGGCTACTGCTTTTTTGCCATATCCAGCAACGGAGGCTTATCATGTTCGATAACACACCACTGGAACTGGAAGAAATCATCGATCAGTGTCGGGCATTGATTTACGCCGTTATTGAACTGGATGAACCCAAGGCAAAAGAGATTTTGTCTTTTATTTTGTGGGAAAGGCTAAATACATTGTATCTGACCTACCAGAAAGAAGTAGCCAGCTAATATCAACGCCTTTTCTATCGGTCTTCCCACATACGTTAAAAGGGCTTAACAGCCCTTTTATCTACCTCAACAAGATAGCATCAGTTTTTATAAAAAAGACAAAAATAGGATAATAAAAAACACTTACAGAGAATTCGACACTAAAAAATGAAAAAGTGATCTTAGTTTAAATTAATTATGATATTTCCCATCGATCCAATTTTTTACATTGTAGTTATACCTTATAAAATTATATCCATTATCCCTGTCAATTCTTTCCGCATCCCTTTTATTATTCAGGTTCCTCGCAATAACATACTCTCTGTAAGCTTTGAAAAAAGCGTCCATTTTGACAGCAAGAGCGATATCTCCTGAGTTAAGGCAGATTGAGAGGCTGATATCGAATTCGATATAGACGACGATATCGACTTACTGACGCTCACCGATGCCGATGTTGACGCTGATTTACTGGTAGACAGTGAGGCTGACGTACTGGCGGATTTGGATGCAGAGGTTGATATTGCAGTGCTTGCCGCTACTTCTGCCTCTGAACCTTCACGCAGTTCCCCAAGATTCAACGGAAAAGCCAATGTGTTTTTTAAGATCTGCATAGAGATGGGATAGGTTTCCTGAACACTCCCATCCGGTTTGGCACTCATCAGATACGCATCTGCTGTGTTGAATATGGTATGGATCTGTTGAACCGTTTCCCTTACTGCCGCATCGTGTTTTTCATTGCGGTAAAAGCTCAATGCAGTGTAGGCAATACCTGAAGCTATCCCAAGCACTAAAACAATTTCTAATACTGAATATCCTTTTTTCTTTTTCATTTTTATACCTTATTATTTAATCGATAGCTGATGGTTTTCTCTGGTCTGCATGGTTTGTCGATAAATCTCATAACTGACATTAACGAGGTTTTCTTTTTCAGCAGAACCACCAGAGGAATGAACGATATCCCCATCAGATTGATAAAGTGCGTAGGTTTTCGGATAAACAAAATGATTGACTACAATGGTGTTATCTTTGCCTGATTGACATAACACCGTTGTTTTATCCTTCACGACAGTATTCCTGTTCCATGTGGTTCCAGAAGCAGGCGGCGTTAATGGCACATATTGGTTATTGACCAGCACTTCGAAATATTGTCCTGCCAATTGTGTAGCCAATGTCGCACAGGACTTATCTGGCACATGGCTTAGCGTGAGTTTGAGAACGTTAGCGCCACTATAAACTGGGTTATATTCCAATGAATAGATACTGCCGACCGGAGCTTTAAAAAGGCTATCGGCTGATAGTGTTTGTGATGTAAACCCACTGGCTAAAAATAAGCATAGCCATCTTGTTTTACTGAATGACATAATTCCTCCTGAAATTTTTACGTATACTCAGGAGATAATCAATTTATTTTATGTTGACAAGTATCTGCGGTGTTATTTTTATTAACTATCTCAAATAAAAATAAACAGTATGATCCAAATCTAATGGACACTGAGCAATACGAGATTGATTATCTATTATATATCACCAGCCTATATTGATTAGCTATTACATATCACCACCGCACAGCAAAAAAATACTGAACGTCAGGCCAAAATTGAAGCCCTTCGTGCTCAACTTCTGGAAGATGGTATTGATCCATCTGAATTTCTTGGTTCTGCTTCTGCAACCAAGTCAGCAAAATCCAAACGTGAGCCTCGCCCTGCCAAATATAAATATGTCGATGAAAGCGGCAATGAAAAATTATGGACAGGTCAGGGCCGTACACCTAAAGCGATTGCTGCTGCTATTGAAAGCGGTAAAAAGCTGGAAGATTTTAAGATCTGATACACGTATCAGCGTGCAACCCTATAATAAATAGGTTGCACGCTGAATAATGACTCATTTTTTGTATCTTAAAACCATGGAAAGCTATAATACTTTCGCTAGCAATTTACTTATCTTCCACTTACTGTCAACAAACCAAAACTGGCAATTTCCAGTCATTTTCCTTTTCCACATAGTACTTCGTCTTGCCGTATATCAATAAGCATCGCTAATACCTCATAGCTCTAATTCAACAAATCAGACAATAACCAAACATATATTCCAGCCCCAAAAATCACCCACATTTCACTTTTGTTATATTGATATATTTTGGTATCGGACGGCAACTTTCCTTTTCACCTTTTTCGCCCCCGCCGTGGGTCGTACAATGTGACCCCATTTCATTGATATTGTATTGAGGGACCCAAAGTTTCTCATCACCATACGGATTGGTTCGTACTTGTCCGTTCCAAAATACGGCGATCGAGGCATAATATAAAACAGGCTCAACCCCGGCAGGACATGTTCCCCCATCAACCGTGATTAGACCACCGCTATTTGTCCCCCATATGCCAGATTGACAAGACAGTGTAGCGCCTTTATCGTCTTTACTAATTAATCCATCAGGTGAACAACTCGCGCCAGCCACAGAAGTCGATTTAACCTGTAAATATTGCCCTGAAACAGTACCTGATGAAACGATATTCCCTGATGCCACGATATCGCCTTTGGCTAAACCATCGCTCGAAGGCAATAGTGTTAAATCGCCTCTTATTCTTTGGCTTCCTACAACATCTAATTTCATTGATGAAGGTGATGATGTTGTTCCGGTAATTGAGATGAAATTATTCTTTCCTGACTCATCTTCGATTCTTAATGGTATCGCGTTATCAGACGAACAACTGGAAAATGTGCCACAGCCTAACCACAATCTTCTCTCGTTTTCTTTACCAACAATGAGTGCGCCACGAGATCTGACACCTTGTTCGCTTTCCAGCCATTGATTAACTTTCACGATATTGTTAAACGTCGAATAACCATCAACAGTTAATTGATTTTGAACCTTAAGATTATTACTGAACGTTCCATTTTTACTCTGCACAATTTCAGTCGCGTTGAGATGCGTTCCTTCCACAATACCGGATGAGGATAATCGCTGGCTTTTGATCGCTCCAGATGCGGTAATGTCTTTAACATTATCGATACTCTGACCGCCCATATTCAGATCCCCTGTCATCGGTAATGTGCCATCACGACGCAGGTAAACGGAATACATAGCGCTATCGTAGCCAACACGATAGGCCAACAATCCCGCAGCATTAATACCACTATAACTATTTTGGTTCTCAGTCCATTGCCCACCCGTACCTGATGCAACAGTTGCAGATTGCGTCATACCACTATCGATACCAGAGGCTTGCATAGCACGACCTAATAAGTCATAGCGAACACGGTTCCCTTCTAACCACGGCAACGTGGTGATAACCAGTCCATTAATAACGTAGTTAGGTGTGGTTCCTGCGCGCTTTAACATGATTTTATAAGATGATTTCTGCGCATTGATTCCGGTATAACTGACAGGCAATAGCCCTTCATTTACCAACGTCTGATGCGTAATTTCACAGCCAGTAGCTGAACAAATTCGTGGTCCCGGATCGCTGCTTTGGCTGCTACTGGATGAAAGCGTTGAAAGTTTGTCATATCGGATACTGATATAACGGTTAACCGCCTCCCCCATCTGTTTCATCTGCGAACCTACGGTATTCGCCATAATGTTTTCTTGATTACTTTTCATGTCCTGAAACTTCATGAAAGCCATTACTACGCCAACACCTAACACCAGCGTTATTTCCAATAAGGAAAACCCTTTTTTATGTTTAATCATTTTTCACCGTCCTTTTTATTTTCACGTACTATTTAATTAGCAAAAATAAAAAAGTGGTCAAGATATCATTGACTCTTACTCATAGATAACTTATTCAATAAGTCCGGTTAACTGACGAACGGCTGACGCGAGAGAAATAGATTCCATATTCAGGTCTTTAACACATTCCTTTCTTCCATCAGGGTATTCTTTTATCAGCTTTCCGTCTGAAATATAATGGATAGCCATTCCAGCCCTGAACACCTCCTCAATCGCTTTCTGTGATGCTTTCTTGGCAACTCGACTTAATACCGCCGTATCCTCAAGTGGATTTTTCTTTGATTTTTTCCTTTTCATGACTCATAACCATTTTCATTGATATCTTATTGATTACTAAGAAAACAAAAAAATACTGTGCGTCTGTTTTATTTCACATTATTTGCCAGCATTTTCATAAAAAATGTACTGATAGCAGTAAAAATCACCTCAAAATCTTTGATGGTTGAATGCGTAAGCCCATCGATAAAAGACTCACTGATAACATGTAAAACATGATCATTAGAAATATAGTCACCATTCTTATTTATTACATCGTTAATTTTACTTTCAGAATCCAAATCCAATACAGCCTTTGGTTTAAACCCTCTTATCTTATGTAATAAGACATGAATAAAAACCCTAATAACCCAACCATCTTCATTTTCTATTCGTTTAAAAAACGATTTTTTAAACGAAATGATATGTAGACTGTTCATTCTGCTTTTTCTTATTGAGTAATACATACCCACTCCTTTTTATAAAGCACCTATTCAATAAACTACACTTATTATATAATTTCTAATGCATGAATATCCAATTTAAAATCAGATTAACACTCCGTTATCATGATGCTATTAATATTTTTATTATTTACTCATTGATAATACTGATATATGATTATCATTGTCTGCTGTCAAATTTTGACACATCACCTAAACCAATTTATCGGGAAAAACCATGAGTGAAGCTCTCAAAGTATTAAATAACATTCGTACCCTGCGTGCTCAGGCACGAGAAACCGATCTGGCGACACTGGAAGAAATGCTGGAAAAGCTCACCGTTATTGTTGAAGAGCGCCGTGAAGAAGAAACCAAAGTTCAACAAGAACAGGCTGAACGTCTGGCAAAAATTGAAGCTCTTCGAGCCAAACTGTTAGAAGATGGTATCGATCCGGCTGAACTGCTCGGTTCTGTTTCTGCCACCAAGTCAGCAAAATCTAAACGCGCTCCTCGTCCAGCCAAATATAAATATGTCGATGAAAACGGCAATGAAAAGTTATGGACAGGTCAGGGCCGTACACCAAAAGCTATCGCTGCTGCGCTAGAAAATGGTAAGACTTTGGAAGATTTTGAGATCTGAGAAAACCCACCCCTTTAAGTTTTATTTAAAGGGGTGTTTTCTAAAATTAAATATAAAAATTTAACTTAAGGACAAGAAATGACAGGCAGAGTATTACTTCTGGGAGCACTTTTTCTAGTGGGGTGTACCAATTTTTCCGCAAAACAACCTTACCGAACTCAGGATGGCGAACAACTTCTAATTAGTGCAAACATGCCAAACGGTGTTTTAAAGCTATGGATAAATGAAACTCTGATTATAAATGAATCGTTCTTGAATCAAGATAAAAGTTTAGCCGGGGTCTTTAGCAATAGTTACACCAATGTCTATACAGCAACCTACAACGGTAAAAAAGTCATGGCACGATGCAAAAGAGAAACCCATGCATTTTCAGCACCAGATCATGAATGTGATGTTTTTATCAATGGTGAATATGCTGCAAATCTCTTCCTGAGATAGTGTTGATAATAAATCAGCTACCGCGCCCTCTGGGGCTTGCTCAACAGCTCACCGACCTAAAAACAAGTTTTAGGTCGGCTCACCGTTCGGACGTGAAAAGGAAAACTACTGTTTGGATTTATTTAAAACATTTTCGATATAAGTTTGGCCTTGTGCTTTATACCTTTCAATATCACTTTCATGAAGATTTGGGATATCAAGCAGAATCCCAAAGACCAATTCCTTATCTACATAACCAATATCACATCCTAAGACTTTGGCAACCTCTGCACCGAAAATAATTTTCTGACGTGTATTTTCTTTTTTCGTTTGCTGTTTCTTTTTAGCCTCCAAGAAGTATAGACGTTCCTGTGCTGCTGCAAGTTGTTGTTTTATCGTTTTTGTTGTCATATTTAATTATCCCAATATTTTCTATTTTTATTGTAAGGGATATTCGCATAGTCATCATTATTCAGTTTTTTCTTGATTGATTTTATTTTCATCTTGAACTGTTGTTTAATCTGGCGCTGCTTTGCTTGTTCCCTTATGTTAACTACTATTTTTTCTGCTTCTAAATAGGCTTGTTCTGTATCGGTATAAACACCTTCATCAAGCAGTTTTTTGGCTTCCCAATCAATGGCTTCATCATTGTTTTTATACATTACACCTCCTTGTATTTGTTATAGGTTATCCTTTACCATATTTTTAATAATTATCAATACAGGAAACTCATTTTATTTTATAAAAACAAACCCATCAAAATTAATGTTATTTCATCCAACTAACCTAAATAGTTTTTCACATTGATGCTTCACTTCTCATCGCGCGAGGCGAAAAGTTATACGTGAGACCTATCAACCTAAAATAATTTTATTTCCATTTTAAGTCTGCTATTATTTCCTGACGCTTCAAAATACATAAACTATCACAAGCACTTAACAACAAGTAGAAAATTGACACTCATAATTATTAAGGACTATAAATGAGTAACGAAAGGCTAAATATTTCTATCGATGAATACAATGAATTAAAAACGAAATTACATGCTAAACTGATAAAAATCACTGATATTTTTACAAGGAAAAGTTATAAACAAGAGGATGATTTTTTCGCTGCATTTTGCGCTGGGTTATCATTAGCAGAGATATCTTTTGGTAATGGATATTATTTACGCTTTGAGACATCAAAAACTGCACACAAGGGAAAAAATTCTCCTGAACACAGATTCGGATGTGATTTTGGGATTAAGATAGAATGGATTTCTACATCCGATGAAAGCCTTCAAAAAGGTATCATAGGTCAGGCCAAAAATAACACGTTAAAAAGCTCTGATACTAAAGATCTCTCAGTACAATGCGCGAAGATGGCGAGAGTCACTGAACATTATATCGTGATTTTAAGAGATAACAGCCATCAGATTCCTGTCGTTCATATAGGAGATCGTGAAAAGCAGTATTTCCATGAAGATAGTATAATTTTCGATGATTATCTTATAGACCATGCTATGGCTTGTTTACATGGAGAAACTAATACAGATGACATTAATACGATGTTAAAAAGTGATCTTAATGAGTTTAATAGGTTTCTTATAGAAATAAAAACAAACTTACCTAAGCCAACAATAACGCTAAAACCTAAGCGTCAGAATAAACCTAAAAATAGGTCTTAACGCATAGAATATGCATGGCAACATCAACCGTTGCCATGTTCAATTATCGCCCATTTGACTCGAATAGCCCCCACGAAATCTTATCATTTTTAGTCAGGAGGTTTTCCTTTTCTAAGTAAGCCTTCAATATATCGAATCCATCCTCCCTATCGGAATGAGAGTAAAAATTCCAACCCGGATATTTAACTCTTAACTTGAAATATTCACCCTTGACTAAATTTCCATCAAAAAAAGAACGAATGATATCAAATGTGTCACGGTCTTTAAGATCAAGGACATTTCCATTTTCATCATATAATGCATTGATATCTTTAAGCTCTTTGAGTTTTAATAGCTCCCTCAAATAAACGAAAGGTACATTATGAGATAAGCGAACAAGATCACTCTCTGTAAACATAACCCCCTCTTTAAGCATTTTTATGACTATCGGATTAGACATTAAGTTGTAAGTCAAAAAATGCAAATTGCTTGAAAAAGCATTCACCGAAAATGCCACATTTTTCCTATAATCAAAGAAGTTTATTCCATACCCAACAGGAACTAAAAAACTATTCCCATACACATAATCAAACGTTGTCTTTGAGAACCTTCTTTCAAACTTATCAATAACATCATCCCTGCTGAGTTTCATGTATTTCCTTTTAGGTGATATTTTTATGCTTGGAGAAATCCTTTTCATTTCCTTAATAAAATCATCTTGTCTCAAGACAAGGTTAAATTCATTGTTGGTATAGTGCCTAAAGCTTACAACCGTACCATCTTTAAGGCGTGCTGCTGTTGTTATCAAACCTCCCATTCTAAATCCTCTCTTGTTAATTAATAATTGTTATATATTACTTACTCAACTTATTATTCTTTGTCAAAAAAAATACAAAAAAAACTCAAAATGGCAAAGTAAAATAAAAATCAGCAACACCACATGATAGTAATCACTAACTATTTTATCTGACACTCACCACGTTACTTAATTTTTATCATTAGTGTTTTTGTTTTTACCTGTTGCATTTTATCCTGAAAATTTCCATTAACCTGTGAATTGTGCAACAGGGAAAACCACCTATAACTCGCCTATTTTCTTGTTTTAGAGCTTTCCCGCCTTACGGCGGGATAAATTAACACTTCTCTTGTCCTTCGGACGCCATTTAAAACCCATCTAAACAATATCGCGGAATACTTCGCCCTTTCATCTAGATTGCGCCGCTTAATTCGGCGTTTTGTTTTACAGACAGTAATATATTTCGTATTAATTAATGAGAGGAGCTTTTACATTGTTTCTTTTTTTAAGAAAACAATGCCCACTTATACACTCACTTCGTGAGCGTGTGGGGTCTACCGACGGTTGCCTGCCGCAGGCTAAAAGCAAAACCAAGTTCAACGTCAACCCCTGAGTTTTTCTTGCGAAAAACTAAAACCAGCATAGTTAGCGTTAATGTTTATTTGATAGTTTTTATTATATTAAGGTCTTTTATTATATGGCGATTTTTCATCTGGAGTTTAAAATTGTGAAACGTTCTGAGGGTATGTCTTCCTGTAGGAAGGCTGCTTATCATGCGCGTTGCAAAATAACAGATGATCGCACTGGCAATACCTACGATTTCAGCCACAGAACAGATTTATTCCATCATCAGATATTAGCGCCTACTTTTGCTCCTTCTCATATTATTGAAAGCTCAACAGCACTATGGAATGAAGTTGAAAGAGTTGAGCGTCAAAAGGATGGTCAAACAGCCCGTTATTTTGATGTGGCTATTCCATGTGAACTTAGCAATGAAGATAAAATTAAACTGGTGCTTGAATACTGCCAGAAGAACTTTGTCGATAAAGGCATGATTGCTGATATCGCTTTCCATGATCTGGATAGTCAAAACCCCCATGCCCATGTGATGTTGACATTAAAACCGATCACCGCAGATGGCTTTGGCAAAAAAGAAAGAAGCTGGAATGACAAGAAAAACGTGATCCTCTGGCGAGAATCATGGTCAGTGATTGCCAATCGCTATCTTAAGACATCCGGTGTGTCAGAACGTATCGATCACCGTTCTATTAATGTTCAACACAATGAAGCACTTGAAAATGCTGCTATCACTTTAGATGTAGAAGAAAAAGCACTATGGCTTGCCAAGGCAACAGCAACCAGCCGCCCAGCAATGCAACGTGTTCATCGCGCCAAGTGGAACAGCAAGAGCGTTCAGAAGCAGCGTGCAGAGGAACAGGCTGTTCGTGATGAGATGAAACAAGAAGCTCAGGCCACATATGGTGTCTTTAAAGATTTGGATCTGCAAATCGTGGTAAACCTTAACAGTTTCACCGTATCACAGCTCTCTGAACCAGTAGAAATCATCTTAACCGATACGGGTGCGCAGTCGGCATCATCAGCAGGCCAAAAACCTGTTCTGCTTGCTCCTACGCCTCATACACGCACTAAATTGAAAACCTCATCCTCTTCAACTGCCAGAGCGATTAAACGCGCTCCCGGTAAAAGTAAGAGAAAGCAGGTTAAACCTCGTCAGACGGGTTTGTTCAAGCGTTTCACCTTGTTGGTAGTTGAGTATATAAAAGAAAGATTTGTCTGGGCCAAGAAGAAGCCCGTCGCTCCTGATGTTGAGCACGATAAACGTATTGCCGAAAACTACGTGTTTGATGAGGTACTGGGGATCTATGTTCCACGCGCTGAGCATAAGAGACGTGCCAGATTTAACAGTGACACATATAGTCCAACCAAGGAGGAGATCAGGCGTTTCCCAAGCCGTCAGCCTAAGCCCGAACAACCAGATAACGCGCTGGACTACATACCTACGCTTTCGGGGGATAAGTCTCCAAAAACGCCTAAGTTAGTACCACCAAGTTTTCCGTCCTGCTGGAAATAATTTGAGCGCCTTGGCCCCTAAAACCAACAGTGTTAATTATTAGCATGATACACAAAATAAACATTCCCCATATTAAAAAAACATAGTATATGTAAGATATAATTCATTGATTTATTAGAAGTTCATTTGAATTTATTTTAACCTATTAAGCAAGACACGGACAGTCCGATAAGGATTTAGCAATGACATCAACAGTAGATTTTTTTGAAACAGATTTCCCCGCGACACTTTACCCATTAAAAACGAATTTGATTTTATTCAAAAATCATGCGACTGATATGTCTGATTATATATATAGAAAAGTAATAAACTCATCATTCACGACAGATAGCTTCCTATCTCAACATAAAGTGTTTGCAACAAAACCGAAAGGTCATCTTCGTAGAACTGTAAAGTTAGATCCCATTGCTGAATATTTTATTTATGATGTCATTTATCGAAACCGAGCTATATTTAGACCAGAAGTAAGTGAGAGAAGAAAAAGTTTCGGTTATAGATTTAAAGATGGAAGCCGCATACCAGTTCATATATCGTACAATGAATATAAACAGCATTTGCGTTCTTGCTCTCAAGAATATGCACACAACATTCATTTTGATGTAGCATCTTATTTTAATAGCTTATACCACCATGATGTAGTTAGTTGGTTTGAATCAAAAAATGCCGTCACAGCAACCGATGTAGGTGCTCTGGGGCAGTTTTTCAGAGAAATCAATGCTGGTAGAAGCATTGATTTTATGCCACATGGTATTTACCCGACAAAAATGATAGGCAATGAATTCTTAAAACTCATTGATCTACATGGACAACTTAAATCGGAAAAAATAGTGAGATTTATGGATGATTTTACACTATTTGATAATAATATAGATGTATTAAACAACGATTTCATTAAAATCCAACAATTGCTTGGACAGGTTTCACTTAATGTTAATCCATCCAAGACTTCCTTTGATAATTCAATAGGTGATATTAAAGATACCTTAAGCCAGATAAAGGCCTCACTAAAAGAGATTGTGACTGAATATGAAGAAATCCCCACTGCCTCTGGTGTTGAGTTAGTTGAAATGAATATTGAAGTAATCAAGAATCTTGATATAAATCAGGTTAATGCATTAATTGAACTTCTGAAAGATGAGAACTTGGAAGAAGCAGATGCGGATTTAATACTTGGCTTTCTGAGAACACATAACGATAGCTTACTTAGTCAGATACCAATGCTATTGACAAGGTTCCCCAACCTAATAAAACATATCTATACCGTTTGCTCTGGCATCAGAGACAAAAAAGAATTAGTAAATGTATTACTCAACTATCTAAACTCAAACAGTAATTTCCTAGAGTATCAGTTATTCTGGATTGGTGCTATTGTTGAGGATTATTTATTAGGTGAAGGTGAATATGGTTCTGTTTTACTGAAATTATTTGAACTATCCGGTGATTTTAAGATTTCACGATCAAAAATATTAGAGATACCAGAAAATGGATTTGGTTTAAAGGAAATAAGAAATGGATACCTTAGCACAGGCCAGTCAGATTGGTTATCATGGTCATCAGCAATAGGGTCAAGAAGCCAAAAAACCGGAGAAAGAAATTACATCCTTGATTATTTTTCAAAAGCATCACCTATAAACCACATTATTGCATCATGTGTTAAGAAAATATAATTCGATGTGCAACATTCATATTTTTTAAATATATCCAATATGAATGTTGCCTTGCTATGCAATAGAATTTATAAATTCAACTCAGCCGATAGTAACATTTTAAATCCCATCTTTATGCTCTAGAGCATCGCGATAACGCTGCTGCTCAACAACACTCAGATTGGGGTCGGAAAGAATACTCCGTCCCTTCACAGCAATATCGTAATCAATTTGGGATTGTGTTTCATATTCTTTGTTCGGCTTAAAATAATCTGGTTGCGATGCAGATGACGGCGCAGAATAACCGGAATATGTTTTACTCCCAGCACAACCGAGATAAGTCAACAGGCAGGCAAACAGAAAGAACAACGTCCACACCGTATTGTATCCATTAACTGTATAGCCACTACCATTTCCATCTGAAAACACGCCATGAAACCTGACAACATAGACAATCAGGAATGATGAGAGGATAACAGCCCTGCTTTTACCTACGGTTAAATGCTTACGTACAAATTTTATCGTTGGCACAAGTATAATCACAAATAGCCCAATAGCAGTAATAACCAGCCATATCGGGAACAGTCCGTATTTTTGCGTGGTGTTCTGCGATAGCGTCACAACAGAAAGTACCAAGAAGGCGTTCAGCAGAAAAAGTCTAAGGGCCATCGATACCTTCACTTTCTTCGATATCTTATGTAGAAACAGCACCGGAGCCAGTGATGGTATGTTTATCAGCAGACCGATGAAAAACGCCCAATAGATAGGGTTCATAGCATTTTTCCTGTAATTACCGAGCGGCCCAGCCGTTATTGGTCTTCACCAGAACAATTTTGGCTTCTACGGGTTCAGCCATCCCCTTAACGCCAGAGAAAGCATTTTTATCAACCCAACCCGGAACGCCATCGAGTTTCCACGTATAGGTCACTTGCGTGATTTTAGCGCCATTACCCTCACTCGGTTCAGTCCAATTAGTAATCTCAGCGACAGCACGATGACCAACACAGGCACCTTCCTCACGGTTCCAGAAATCAATCTCTTGGCCTTTATCTGTAACTTCTAAAACATCAACACTGCCGAAGCCATTAGGCTGTTGTGAAACAGTGAGAAGCCCCTGTTCAACAAGCCCATTCAGGATTTCATCACTGGCATTGTATCCAGCAGAACGGTAGCCATGATTAACCTTTACCGGAAAACCTTTGTTGAATGCAAAGTCATTGTTTTGCAGTGAATAGCACACCTTTGATTTTGAAATTTTCGCGTTAATCGCCTTCTCAAAATCGCCCTTCTCACCACATCCCGCCAGAAAAAGCGCTGTGCCAGCAACGAGTAAAATCGTCTTCATCTTCCTATCCATCCTGATAATCATAAATGCTGTTATGTTTTGATGCCTTTCGAGTTGCCTGAAGACGTTACAGCTTGCTCTTACAGGACGACCACAGCAAAGCCACCTGATTAACCAATTGATAGGATTCAATTATTTTTGAGGGTCGTCATATCGTTTGTAACGATCAAAAACAAAATAATGATAGCTTTAAACTATCATATATTTATATTCGATCGATTAAATCAATTAAAATGCCGATCGATAAAGCATTATTAATCGCCATAAGCTATCAATATCAACTTATCGATCTGTTATACCGATCATTTTCTTGCTAGAAGAATCGTTACTGGATAAAGTGAGAAAAAGAGCCACAGAGCTGTTTACGAGTGGGTTCAAGGAGATGGAGCTACTGGCCGTAAGACAAACGCCTAAAGCTGTTTTATGGCATCTGCGCTGCTTCTATTAATGCAACATCAGGGAAAACAACATGAGCATGAGGGATACCGTTAGCGGATTAGATAGAAAGACTCACAACATCTGATAAGCGGCTTTCCTCGTCAGTCATTAACACAAATTTATATAGTCAGATTCGACATACCTCTGGCCCCGGCATCTTTACGCCTGTTTTTACGTTTACTGTTTATATGGAGTTAACATGAAAAAAATGTTTATCGCTGCTCTGGTGATCCTGCCTCTTACCGCTTGCACCACCTATGGCAACAAATCCCTTAAAGACGAATCCCAACAAACCGTAAAAACCAAAATCGTTAAAGGGAAAACTACCCAGCAGGAAATCTTAGCTGCATTCGGGGAACCACAAACACGAGCCACCAATGATGGTCAGGAAATGTGGTCTTACTCCAGCATGTCAGGCGAAACTCAGATTTCAAATTACATTCCCGGTCTGGCCCTACTGAAAAACAGCAATACCGCTCACATGAAATCCTTAGACATTTGGTTCAAAGGAAATGTTGTTGACCGATATAATTTCAGTCAGACGGCGAGTAAGGTTTCTCGTGGGTTATTAGACTAATAATTAGCAGTATTAGAACTAGCAACCATCTGAAAGGAGTCACAATAGCCTGACTTCTTTTTAATAACTTTCATCTGCCATTTATCCATTCATTTTTATTGGTATCCTTCTCTCCCACCTCTAATGTTATAGATAATATGTTGATATATTGTTACATTCTGATTAAATCCACTTTAATCTGAGTATTTTTCGTTGCTCATAAAAATGGACACTGTAATCTTTATTAAGCTACGACTTGCTTCACTGAGGGAGTAAACATGGAAGAAGCTTGGCTATCATCTTGCACTACAGCTATACAAAACTTCGTTGAGCGCTCTACAAGGCTACAACCTGATAAACTTGTTTTAACACTTCAGGAACAGATCAATTTTGATTACCAGATAAGTTTACGACTTGATTTTAGCATTGAAGCAGAAAAAAATAGCCAAGCAGGACGAGTAACTGCGACCAGTAATACACTTGTTTTTTTCAATGCTGTTCAATACTCTGATGCGCTCAAAGCGGAAACCCGCGCAGTGCTTTCACGAGCAGAGACGCTGAGAGAAGCTCGTTCATTAATCCTTTCTCGTTCTTATGGACAGATTCGGCGAGAAACCAAGATCTATTCTCATCCCAAACACCTTTGTCTGACGGAAAACTGTTCTAACTGTAGTGGACGAGGACAGATAAATTGTTCACATTGTCATGGTTCTGGTAAAACGACTTGTTCTAGCTGTGGCGGTAGTGGTCATATACTGGCACACCGCAGTCATTATGATCATTACGCAAAGCAAACTCGTAGTGAAAGTTACTATAGACCCTGTACTTCTTGCTCTGGTGGTCGAGTGAAATGTAGTTATTGTCATGGTTCAGGTCGCCAGCAATGCTCTCCCTGTAAAGGTACGGGAGAAATAACACAGATCACTCAGTTGCACAGTGTTGCAGTGCCAGAATACCAGTTAGTGTATTTCAGCCATGACGTACAAACCTTTATCAAAGATGGACTCTATAAAGCAGGAATACCCAATCTTGCTCAATTCGGTGAAGTCGAGTTGCAGTCAGATGGGATTGATGATGAAGCACGTCAGGTACATTTCCGCTATGACGCTTCAGTTCCATTTGCTCGTTTTAACAGCCCACTGCCACAGGTGGATAATCATCAAATTCACTGGATTGTTTATGGTATTAAGCCACATATACTTGATGCGGGTCATGTGATCGAGCTAATGCTTAAAAGTGATTTGGATAATCTTGTCTACAGCGCAACAAAAAACAAATTGCTCAATCCTTTTATCGCGTCAGCCAGTCGAAAAACGATCCATACCTTTATGGAATCAGAAGCGCATCAGGATATGCTTGAAGCTAACAGGCGAGGAAAATCCGGTGATATGCTGCGCGAGGCTCTTAACCGAGGATTCACCACAACCTATCTTGACGAAGCATTAACCAGCCTGAAACGCATAATAACAGCGATTCAACGCTGGTCCGTTGTTAAGTGGGCAATGATTAGTTCTTTTATGATTTACCTGCTTATGCCACTCTACACTGCTTTTAATCATCACTGGCAACAAGATACTAAAAAAATATACATGACTCCATTAAGTCGATGGGGAACTCAGCAAGAGTTATGGCTTTCTTTACAATCGATAGCTCGTTATTGTGGGCTACTCATTATCATTATGGCTGTGATTATACCAACACTTGGTTACATTTGGCGTCGACGATGGATTAAATGGCGCTTGAATGAATACCTTGCAAAATGGAGTGCCGATAAAGGCATTCTTCGCAGCACATGGTTTTTAAGCTTAATACTAACGAGTGCATTCACCACTGCACTATTGCTCTTTAATCCCATATGGATGACACATGATGGTCTTCTTTTTGGATCATATCCTTTTGGCGAACAGATAATTTGGATGCTTAAAACCTTATCTCTTTGGACTAAATAAAATCTGACAGCTACAGCCTTAACTTTATGACATAGGTTAAGGCTTTTAAATCAAAAATATAATTCAAAATAGGAACGCATATAAAACTTAACTTATCATCAATAGCTTCTTCGTCTTCAGTAAAGCACAACCATAAAAATCAGGGTTGGACAATAACATGACGGGTAAGATCAAACGGCTAACATAGCAAAAGATATTATTCCTTAATATAGCTTACTCTTTAATGCTTGAGTACAAAACATGGCTGGAACAGAAGTTATTTTTGATGGTGAAAACTCTAAAATACTATTCATTCCTGAACATAACAACAGCGATCTTCATCCTGTCAACAGCTTCCGACAGCGCCTCATAGAGATCACCTTCAACTTCATACTCGAACTCATCGTTTCTGAATACCACCACATAGCCTTTAGTCAAATCTCGCTGATGTATGGGATTTATGGGCCATATGTCAATGCTAACACCCAGATTCATACTCTCTGCTACTGGAAAGCCCATATCAGCGTGAATGACAATATCACCAGATGCGACAAGCTCGGATAGGAGACTATCTTGAGATAAGGCTTGACGTAAATCCTTTAGGCCAAGCACATTCATCAGGGCAGCTTCATCTGGTGCATTGGCTTTCACCCTGCCACAGTAATAGTAATCATCCAGAACACTAACGGGCGTCTTGGGATGTTGACTGTTATAGGCTTTGGTTTCTGACATCAGCGATCTTATTGTTTCTTCACTTACTTGGCTCAGTTCAGAAATCAATCTCCCATACACATTTACCATTCGTTCCTTATCGCAATCATTTGCTGATTCAGACAGGAAGAAAGAATCGTAATCTTTGACACAGATGCTATTACCGCTTTCAAAAGTAAGTTTTACTCCTTGTTCGTTCTCTTCAACATCTTTAACTATACAAGTTAGAAATGGGATTTTTTCATTAGCATAAAATAGTGCAATGATTTTAATATTATTCATCGTTTGATTTTCCTTTTATTGTTTTATTTTTAATACCATATTTATTATTGGTAAATCAAATTTAACTCATATAAATAACACATTAGCCAGCATTTTAATATGAAATGACTTCGTGTATCTCTTTTACTCAATCACTGAACATCATCTTTGTGAATACCCCCTCACCATAAATATGATCTCAGTCGAATAACTACTTTGTTAATACAAAACTTGCCTTCTCTCCGCATTCGAGTCGATATACCATTTTTTATAAAAATAAAATTTTCATTCTTTGTTTTACCTTTTATTTTAAATTACATTGATGTAAGATGTGAACGTCAAAAATACAACTAATAAAATATATACGGACAAGAACTTATGATTAACAGAGATTTTCAGCATCTAAATGGATTGTTAAGTGATTTTTTCTCTCAAAAAAATATTCAACAAAAACTACATATCATTCATGAACACAAAATAACCGGATGGGAAATTTGGTTGCAAGTTGAATTTGCGAATATGTTGGCTAATACTGAACATTTATACTGGCGAGAACAGATACTTGAGTTTGATTATCGTCAAAATAAAGAAAAATATTATTTCCGTCCAGATTTTCTACTACGTAAAAAAGGATGGGTACAATAAAGATACATGGCAATTGAATTTAAGCAGAATCCTAATCCGACAACTTGTGTTAAGAATATGGCTAGCGATCTGAAAAAAATCGGTCAGATGCGAAAATCCGAACTAGATCTTCGCAGTGTCTGGGCTGTTGGTATCACGAAGGTAATAGAAAATGATCAGCTTCATTCACTTGCTGAAACTTACCTTGATAAAAAATACTATCAAACCAAAAATTTTAATAAACATATCCAGCACTACCCAATAGGAAATACGCCCTATTGCTACATAATAATGTGACTGATTTTAAATATTGCCACAATCTAATAGTTCTTCTGGTGGTAAAAAAGTTGCTTATTCAGTAGTGGCGAACCTATTCATATTTTTATTAATTATCGCCACTTTGGATTTTTTAGCCTGCAATTTTTCGATTAACAAATCAATGTCTTCTTGGTTATTAACTTCTTGTAAAACTGTCTCAACCTCCCTATTTTTATCTTCGGATTTTCTGTTGCTGCTACCATTACTTACCATGCTTTCAGGTTGTTCTTCCATCACTTCTTTCTTTTTTACAATCTCTGAAACAAAGCGAGCACGATCACCATTGAAGACAATAGCTGGATTTATGAAATACCAGTTTTTTTCATTAGTTTTAGCAATAATACGTTTCTCTATAAGTTCTTTTATTCCTCGGTAAAAGATAGACTCAGACAAAGCAAAGTGATCTATTTTTTCTGCAAGCGACATTGCTTTTTTACAACTCAGATAAAAGTGATCTTTTCCAATCGCATCCTGATATATTCGTAAAAAGATGAAAAACACCTTATAGGCTGTTTTCGTGAGATCGAAGTATGATTTTATCTGGGATGTATAAAGTTTAATAAACTCTTCTTTATCGACTTCTTGAGTATGCACGATATTGGCGAAGTAGCTTTTACCAGTATCTCTCCTTTCGATAAGTTCTGTTCCCCTTGAAACAGTCAGATTTTTCTTTCTTGTTTCAATCTTTAGTTCTGTCTCAAAGCAAAAAGGATTTAAACCTAAATCCAAGTCAACTTCCATTTCATTCATCATGTTATTCCCTCTTATTATTTTATTTATAGTCAATTAAATACCATGCACAAAATAGATATCAAGTTTTTTGCACGCTTTATTGCAAAAATATTAAAAAAATCGCCAATATTCCAGTGACGATAATTTAAAGCACTGTCGTTTTTAAGCTATAAAATGACATAGAAACTGACTGCAAAGTCAGGAAAGCTCACTGTGCAGTCAGGAATACTGACTATAGAGTCAGAAACACTGACCGTGCAGTCAGTCGCATATTTTCGTCCTAAGCCTTATACCGCAAGGGCTACAGGCCGATTTTTCCTTAATTTAATTTTGCAAGAAGTAAGAGATAATACTTAAGAGGATTAAAAGAAACCGGGCGATTTTTATGATCGCCATGAGGGTTTTCGACATTAAAAATCATTAGCTTCTTATGAATGAAATTTATATTTTTATTGTGAAGCTTTCCTTCCTTTTTCATTAAAATCCTTTTTGAAAATCACCGCCCTCTATGAGCTAACGCTCATGTGCTGCCGAAAACGATGAATCTGTTTTCATGAGCACGGCTACGCCCTAACTCTGAAATATGTATTTTTATCTTGATGAAGTACGTTTTTAGTATTGATAGCAAAAAAAGGAAAGATCTTTTTCAGATCGTTTAATCATAAAAAACAAAATTGACCTTATTCTTGAACACAGAATTACCGCGATAACATATAGCATTTGCTCTTAAACGTATAGAAAAACTATATTCTCAATAGCAGCACTGAGTGATTGTCAAAAACAATCACATCGCTGAAACAGGGTTCATCCCTGTTAATGATGGATTTATCCATAAAGAATTTCGGCGATAGCCGATAAAGCAGAAATAGTATGATTAATCTTACTACTTCATGGACGGTTTAGTGTTCAAGATATTTTATAAACTAGTTTTAGCATATACTTAAATTAAAAATTCATATTGAAAAACAGATCCTTTTTATGAGCTTTCGCTCATGGCTTCGCCCTTTGTCAGTATATTAATTAGAAATTCATCAAGGCTATAGCATTTGCTCTTAAACGCATAGGAAAACTATATTCAAAGAAGCAGCACTTAGTGATTGTCCAAAACAATCACATTGCTGGAACAGGGCTCGCCCCTGTTAATGATGGATTTATCCATAGAGAATTGCGGCGATAGCCGCCAGTAAAATAAAAGGAAAACAATTACACTATTCTTAAAATGCCAGCAGCGCTTCGTGATTGTATGAAACAATCACTTCGCTGAAAATAAGTATCAAGAAAACCACATATTCCCACGTAAAACACCCTGCACATAAGGCAAAAGGAAAACTGGACTCTCTTAACTTCTTACTAATTATTTAATTATAAGCACTGCCCCAGCCCAATAAAATCAAGGCTTCACAACTTTTTTTGCTATGTTCGAACATAGCAAACTCCTATGTGCGCACATAGATCCGTCCTATGTTCGAACATAGCGAGATCTATGTTTGAACATAGGTTTTTTAACATATAACAATAGCATAATAATAAAACCCCTATTTTATTTATAGTTTAACTATTGACTTTTATTTTTCTGCATAGTATTAAAAATAACATAATAAAAACTATAAGAGAGAATAATATGAATACTAATGACACAGAACTACTTAGCCTATTTGAAACATTAACCACGGAACAAAAGATTGATATCGCAAGACACTTACTGCAAAACAAGGATATAAAATCGACCACAGTTATTGCGACAAAAGAAGATAAATCGATCTCATTTGCACAGCCTTATGTTTTTGCCTTCACTTCCAACTTTCGTGTTTTTTCTGATTTGGATATATCTAAGAATGAATTCCGTGTCTTGACTTATATCTTAGAATATATGGAGTTCGGAAACCTTATCAATCTGTCGCAAGCATCACTCTGCAAGGCATTGAATATCGCATCCGGCAATATGTCCAACATATTCAAAAAGCTCAAACAGAAAGGTATTCTCGTTGAACATCATGGGCATCTGTATATTAACTCGAACATTTTCGCCAAAGGTCTAAGCCATCAACTTGATGAAAAGCGTAAAGAGCATTTAAGCAATGCCAGAAGTCTTCATGCGGAGCTTGAGCAATATCCAGAAAACTATACTGATTACTCAAAGCAAGAAAGACGAAACCTAGCTTTAGAAAGAGAAACGAAAGAGATCTATACTGATGCTTTTATTTTTAGTAAGAAGAAAAAGAATAATGCTGTTCCTAATGCTAAAAACAGTATCAAGATCGATAAGCCCCGAAAGGTATACAAACGAACGAAGGAAAATGAAGTGGCAAGAAAAGACTTGGCTGATGCCACAAACCATTTGAAAGCAGTATCATGATAAAAATAACAATAAGGAAAAAAAAATGAAAAAACTCCCCGGTTCACTTGAAATCAAACTTCATGAAAAACTATCCAAAAACGATATTCTGAATATCTTGGCTGAACAAATGACTATGCTTGAGGAAACATTTGGTATTCAAGAGTTCAAACTCTATTCTTACCTTGAGTGTTATCGTGAAAATAAAAAACAGGCTTTATATCATCAAGATCACAATATCGTTGTAGGTGCATTTAATTTAAGAAGTCAGGAAAACTTAGAGAATACAGCCAAATTAATTTCAAAAGAGGGTAATAACCGTGTCATTTCTTTTGAAAAAAAGCTTGATGTAGATAAAATATCAACCACAGTTGACAACATTCAGGCGAGTAATCCTTATCGATATTGGTCAAACAATATTCAGGTTATTCCAGCTTCGCTGGTAAGTAGCATCATTCAAAATGAACAAAATCGCCAACAGGCAGAGAAAGAGAGGTTAGATCTCATCGAGAAACAATATAAGAAGGAAGAACAAATCCGTAGATTTAAAAGGTTTTACCACCCAAAAAATTAAATAAAGTGACCTATCTGAAAAATTATTGGCTCAACCTATAACCATCTAATAGATTATACTACAACATAAAAATATTTTTATCGAAGAGACCTATTAGATAAATATTGCGATGTTAGGTTGATTTTCTATTCAATAAAAATCTGATAGGAAACTCGGCAAAGTTGAGTTTTATACTGATAGTGGTGAGTTTATTTTAGAACAGTATAAAACTCTTCAGCTTGTTTAAAATAATGATTTCATTTTGGCATTATAATAGATTGGATTAAGGTTAATATATAAAGCAATCAGTCTTAGGAATTTGTTATACCAAATAATATAAAAACCGAAAATTATTCTCCTTATTTAATTTCCTGTTAGATTTGACAACTTCTTTATATACCTTAACATATAAATATAACACATATTATTAACGAGGTATTTATGAGAAATATAAAATTGGACAACAGTGATATATTAACCTATTTTGAAACTGTAGAAAAACTAAAACAACAACCATCAATGGATGAATATCTGGAAGGCTATCGTAAAGTGCGTGAAAATAGCCCTTTTGGCACCGAAGTAGATAAATATAGATCTGCTCACAATGAGCTACGCAGGCTAGATAAAAAGAGACAATCACTGATAGATAATTTTGTCATTGAACTCAACCCTATAAGCAGCTCAACGGCAAGAACAGCCGCTAAATCATCCGGTAATCTTGATATCATGCATGAGCGTATGATCTACCAGAGAGCTATTTCAGAAAAAACAGATGCTGAGATTGTTGCTCTAGTAATAAAACAGCGTACAGAAGCAGCACTTGAGTTTAAACGTTCTGTTGAGCAGAGTCTTGAACAGCTTTCCAGTATTTCATCAGATTTTATAACATCAGATAAAAAATACCGAAAAATGTCTTTTTAAATTTTACTACGTATACAGCCCGAATAATTTTTTAAATGCCAGCTTACCACTGGTGGTAATAGTTACTTCTCTGAACCCCGGTATTCTGGTTAACCACCCTTTTTGCTCACAATGCGCAAAAAAGGCCGCACCAGCCTCACCACCAAGATGAAATCGCCGTTCACTCCAGTCAAGACAGCCACAGCACGTTTTACGTCGTGTTTTTGGCTTGGACATAATGCCTAATTCTCGGAACTGTTCTTGTCCTGATGGCGTCATTGACGAGCCATCTGACGTAACCCAACCTTCAGCAACCATGAAATCATAGATATGAACTGCGATCTCACCGGCTAAATGGTCATAACACGACCGGGCAGCCCGTAATGAGGAAGGTGTGCTGATTTTAGCTGATGATGTTGAGCGCCATGATACGCCCATCAGATTTTCAATCAGCCCGGCAATGTCTGTTCCAGCCAGACGATAATAACGATGACGTCCCTGCGAAAGGCAGGTAATCAGCCCCTCACTGACCAGCCGAGATAAATGCGCACTGGCAGTTGATGCCGCGATATCAGCGACCACACTTAACTCTGTCGCTGTCCATGCACGTCCATCCATCAAGGCGCAGAGCATTTTTATGCGGGACGGATCGGACATGGCAGCAGCTAAGGCCGCCATTGAATGTTCCAAAGCATCACCGCTATTTGTTGAATTAGCGTGTTTTAACATGTTACTCAGGCACGACAGCCCATTTCTCCGTTGCTTTACTGGCAACCCTATCATTATCGGTCACAAGGATCAGCTGGTTTGCATGGTCGCTATATTGGCACAGAATATTAATCCCCTTCTCAGCCAGTGTTGCTGCAATTTCTCCTAACTCGCCGGGGCGTTCTTGCTTAAGTTTTCGGATCAATGGCCTGCATACGCTTTCAACCTGAAATCCTGCGTTTTCCAGCACGGCTTTGGCTGCATCCCCCTTCTCAACAAGAAAATGCGCATGTGCTTTGTCTGCAACAGTAAATACGCCACCACCCTCAAGCCCAATACCGTTTTGACCTAATACCGTCCCCAGTGCCGCCAGTTCGCCCGGCGCATTATTTAAAACAACATGGATGTCATACATCGGCCTGACCTCTGGTTTCTGATGAATAGTCTCTGAGCACATGGGCAATACGGATACGATAAAAAGAGAAGATAGATTGACGTCCTTCTGCCTGAGCCGCTTTATGCAAAACGTTTTGTTTCCATAGTAATACGGCCTCTTCATTCCGCCACCAAGACAATGACAGTATCTTTCCCGCTGCTGTCAGACTCTGGAAACGCTCGATAGAAATGAAACCATCAATATCGGCTAATAGCGGTTTCAATTCAGCAGCAAGCTGGAGATAACGCTCTTGCTGTGTGGCAACAACATCTGCTTCAAAAAGCACTGCGATCACATTCCTACCCTCTATGTATTGAGCACTGGTATGACTGTACCTTTTTTATTGCTGAACACTTCGATGGAGGCCGAAATATGGATGTCATCAATAGCACCTGTGGCAGTGTCTGGTATCAGTGATAAAGGTCTTCAGGTGATACACGATCACGCCCCATTTTCTCAAGCAACTGTTGTAATCTCTTGCCCCTCAATTTCTGAGCCTTTTTCTCACCAATCTCCTGATAGTATTCCTCCCGGCGCTCCGCAACAACTTGACGGAACTTCTTCAATAGTTGATTCAAGGTTTTTAAATCAGTAGTAGCTGCTTCAGCTTGGATTTTTCTATACATATACATAACGTGGAATTCATCAATCATATTATAACCCTTAGTTCTATCATTCATGTTATTTCCCTCTTTCGAGGGAATAATAATATTTTACATCAAACCACTGTCACTTTCAGCTTCCAGTAAACAGGATCTTCATTTTCATCCTGATTTATATTTCTTGAAACAAGTTCTATGATGTGTTCTTGATGCCAATACAAGATAGCGGTTTTTAAATCTCTTCTATTAATAACTGATATATCATTTTTGATAGAGTATTTCTTCATCTCACGCGTTATCAAAACATCATACATGACGCTTGAAAGGAACCCATCTTTTAAAATATCGATTGCTGTTTCATGATGTTTTTCATAAATGCTATATATTTCATCACAGTATCCTTGTAAGATGTTGGCAATAAGTTCGTTTAGTTCTTTTTCATTTTTATTTAATATAATCTCTTTCATCTTTAATCCTTTTATTATGTTAATGATTAGTGAAAATAATTAGCTGTTATAAACGATATTGATGATAACAGAGCCATATTCCAGATCTAACTCATCGACTAAATCGTTATTAACATGTCGATTTAATGCATCTACTAAGTTTTTATCCCCTATCATTTCTTCTACTGTATACCCGCTCAGAGCAATAAATACATCAAGACTTTCTTGAATAGTATTCATTACTTTCGGGGTTCTTTCGCACAGCATACTTACTACTACAGATATTTTATTTGTCATAGAACTTTGCTCGTTGTCTTTTTTACGTAATATCGTAGATATTTCGTTTTTCTTTATATTGTTTACCATTTATACTTTCCTCTTATATTTTTGGTTAGCCCCTTTGGGGCAAGATTATGTCTTATTTCCTAAAGGTGTCTGAATACTCAACTAACATGGCAGCAACCAGTTCAACGTTAACCTGATTAATATCACCGTTATCACCCTCTTGTTTAGTGAATCTTTCAAAGTTGTTCTTAATATGGTCAATCACATGGATAATAAATGGACTCATAAAATCTGGATCATCCAAATAATCATTGGCATCACCATTAACTTCCATGAACATATTCCAGCTTGCGGCAAACGATCTACATGCAAGTTCATAGAACAGTTCGGTTGATTTATTTATACTTATTTTTTCTTTAAACATATTTATACCCTCATAGTTAAATGCTTATTTAATTCATCGTGTTTTTTATTAGCCCCTTACGGGGCCGAATACGCTATTGTTAGCTCATACTAAAAAGTAATGCTTGAGTATGAACATATCTCATTTCATGCATAACTTTATCCATATCAACATAAATCAATCTTTCTCTTTTACCCATTTCTTCCATATGTGCATCAAAGCGTTTTGACAGATATTCTTTAACATGCGAAAGATATGATTCCGTTCTATTACTATCTAACATTATGGCTTCTAAAACCTCATAATCTTCTTGTTCTTTATATATACGTATTCCTGTGATATAAAGATTCTTCGCCATAGCAGTAAAAATATTGGTAGATGACTCTTTGATGTTTTTCATTTCATTACTATTCATTTTATTTCCTCTTGTTGTTATTAAAATATTTGTTATTCAGATACAGGACGTGAATCAGAAATGATTTTCTCAATCCATGCATCAATCTCACTTTCTATAAAGGCAATAGACCTTAAACCCGTTTTAACCTGTGATGGAAAGCGTCCGGCTTTAATAAGCGTATAAATCCATGTTTTTCCAAATCCTGTTCTTCTAATCACTTCTGGTAAACGAATAAGGCGTTGTTTTTTGTTTGCTACGATTTGAACCATATTTATCTCCTGTGCATTTGATGGAAATAATTGTATGGATATCGCTTGTAAAAAACGAGGTTGGTTCACTGGCCCTGAACAGAGGGGAAGTTCAGGACCAGTGAATTTCGGGGATTTTTATGAGGGGTGAATGTCGGGGATGTTCAGAATTAGCGACTGTCCCTTGTTTTCTTTTTAGGTTCAGGTTTGTCATTCATGCCGATGACAGCAAGGATATCTGAACTCTTCACATGCATGTTTTTTATGAAAAAGTCATTTAACGACTTGAAATAATTATCATTGTTTAAGAAATCATAGGCCAGAGGGTAATCAGTGTCCTTGATTTGCTCGCTACCTCTGGCATGATCCTACCCAGCATTAGTGGACACGCGACGAAGTGAGTAAACTCTCTACCAGAGGTAGCTCACATGACAAAATCCGTATCAACCAGTAAGAAGCCACGTAAGCAACATACGCCTGAATTTCGTAACGAAGCCCTGAGGCTTGCAGAACGCATCGGTGTTGCCGCCGCTGCTCGTGAACTCAGTCTGCACGAATCCCAGCTCTATAACTGGCGTAGCAAGCAACAGAGCCAGACAACTACCTCTGAGCGAGAGAGTGAACAGGCTGCAGAGATTGCCCGCCTCAAGCGCCAACTGGCAGAGAGAGACGAGGAACTGGCCATTCTCCAAAAGGCCGCGACATACTTCGCGAAGCGCCTGAAATGAAGTATGTCTTTATTGAAAAGCATCAGGCTGAGTTCAGCATTAAAGCGATGTGTCGGGTGCTTCGGGTTGCCCGCAGCGGTTGGTATGTCTGGTGTTGTCGCCGCCATCAGGTTAACTCGCGTCAGCGGTTTCGGCTCACTTGTGATGAAGCGGTCCGTAAAGCCTTCGCTGAGGCAAAACAGCGCTATGGTGCGCCACGCCTTGCTGATGAGTTGCCTGAGTACAACATTAAAACCATCGCAGCCAGTCTGCGTCGTCAGGGGTTACGGGCGAAAGCCAGCCGTAAATTCAGTCCGGTCAGCTACCGTGAACATGGCCTGCCGGTATCGGAAAACCTGCTGAAGCAGAACTTTATCGCCAGCAGCCCGAACCAGAAGTGGGCAGGTGATATCACGTATCTTCGCACGGATGAAGGCTGGCTCTATCTGGCTGTTGTGATTGACCTGTGGTCACGGGCGGTAATTGGCTGGTCGATGTCATCCCGAATGACGGCACAACTGGCTTGTGATGCGTTACAGATGGCGCTCTGGAGACGTAAACGCCCAGAGAATGTCATTGTTCATACAGATAGAGGCGGGCAGTATTGTTCAGCGGATTATCAGGCATTGCTGAAACGACATAGGCTACATGGCAGCATGAGCGCAAAGGGTTGTTGCTACGATAACGCCTGTGTGGAAAGCTTTTTCCATTCACTGAAAGTGGAATGCATACACGGGGAACGCTTTAGTAGCAGGGAAATGATGCGCTCAACGGTATTTAATTATATTGAGTGCGATTACAATCGCTGGCGCCGTCACAGTGCCTGTGGCGGTCTCAGCCCGGAACAATTTGAAAACCAGAACCTCGCTTAGGGCTGTGTCCACATTACGTGGGTAGGATCAGCATACCGCATATCTGGGTGTAGGAGGCCAGCCAATACAGGATACGGGATCTTCTGATTGTTGAGTTGTTCCCAACCGATGAGATCCATCAGCGGTATGATTTTGTAATCGAGTATCTTCTGGAATGTTTTGTGACCAAAACGGAAATCTTTTTCCGGGGGTTTAGGCACTTTCAGATGCTTCTGCCATTGAGTGATAAGCACTTTTAGGTGTTCAGCCAGATCATCACTGCTGGCTTCATCTAAATCAATTTCGATCAGCATCTTGTTGGTAGGGTTCAATCCGCCCTGCTTCAGGTATTCAGATATGTATTCCGAACTCACTGAAACATCATCTTTAGCAATGTTGTTTTCCAGACGGTACATCGCCCGCCCATAGTTGAACAACGAAGTCCTTGTTATTGGCCTTACAGCATAGCTATGAGACAGCATATGGCTATCAGAGACCCATTTAGCCTCATGTATAACCTTACCAGAACGGATCAGGGCATCATGGTATATCGCCAGCATTTGGTTATCTTCACCTGCAGTTTCCCACTGTTGTCTTGCTTTATAGGCAAAGATCCGTCTTTCCAGCTCGGCATAGATTTGTTCTAGCGATAAATCTTTAAGCACATCGTAACGGCTTACATCAAACCATTCGGTTAGTGCTTCTACAATCTCCGCTTTAGGCATCTTTTTTGTCATTGTTTTCTCTACAGAAATTTTTTGTAGAGATAAAGTTAACGCATTCAATAGCATAGAGAAAGAAAAAATATCAGGAATCTCAAGATGGGGTCTTGATGAATTGAATATGATTTCCCTCATATCTCGCATGTTGCTTGGTCAAATCGCTTGTTTACTCAATCGTTTTACCTGATCTTCCATCACCAGCGAATATTTCCTGATCACAAAATAGTCCCGAATTCATTCGGGACCTAAATTGTTCTTCCACTAAGTGCCAACAGCAGGCATTAGATGCTATTAATATTTTAAACGAATGCAGTACATCTCAGATAATAAATTTAATTTAAAGAGTTCTTTATCGAAAGGAACGATCGATATATAAACCAAGGATTCCTCATGTTTTTAATAGCCTCTATAAAAATCCTTATGCATAAAACATAATTCCTATGTTCAACTATCAACCTATCTTTTGATATCGCTATCACTTGCGAGTCTTGTCTTAACTCCACAGGAGTCACAAGGCTGTAAGTTAAATAAGGGAACATTTTCTGGATAGAATCATAAAACACACCAACAGCATGAGTAGGTGTTATTTTATAAGGTGTTTCAATTCGATATGCCCATCGCCTGTATTGGCCCATATGGAACTCTGCAATTATGGGAGATATATGCGATGGAAAAACATCAAACTTATAATCTTCATATGCACCAACCACATAGAATAATGACATCAATATTCCCTTCCCTCTATTCCATATTTAGGGTTGTACTTGAAAAATTTATCCTTAAGTAAAATACTTAACCTTCTTACCTTAGGGTTAGAAGAGTAAGTGTTCGGTATAAATAATTTTCTTATGTGTTTCTCTTTAATTAAATAGCCTGAATTCAAACAAAATTCGAAAAGCCGAGCATGTGGGTTATCTGTGCTGTACATAAACTCTATTACGGATGTTGGGAAATGTTTTTCCAAGACCGGCCTTAAAGTTTGGCAAGATACATGATCGTTTAAATTCTTTAGTGAAGGAGCGGGGGTATTAAAAAGATCTGATATTAAAAAATGAAATCTCTGGTAATCGCAGGTGACCATCTTAAGGAAAAGATCGTTATCATAATTTGGTCTGAGAAACCCACACTTAATACTCCCGGTGTCAACTGGGCTGCCCATATTAAAAAAATCAGCATTGTCAGTTAAGAAACTCTCATTTAACTCTATAACGATTGAACCTCTTAGAAGAGGCGGATTTCCAACTGGAAAGCCAGCATTAAAATAATCAGCCTTTAAACTTCCATTATTGGAATTGCCAATAATATTATCTATGATGTGAATCTTATTCAACGTGAGAACTTTGGAGAAAAATTTCATTTTTCCGTGCTTTTAGAGTTTTTGATATGATGCTGCCACTGTCCATTAGCTGAATTCAATATGTTTTGATATTGCTCCTGATATAGAACAACATTTTCTATCTTTATTTTATAGACTTCGTCATCTTCTTCCATCCTTTTAGCCATAGTAATGGTATGGCGTAATTCATAAAGAGAGCAAATTGTTGCAATGTTCATAGCCATTCTTTCTTGGTACATGAACTTACTTAATAATTGCCCAGCAATGCCAGCCAGTGAGCTCGTAATGAGGGTTATTACAGTTAAAAAAAATATAGATTTCTCAGCATTGATGGCTATAAGTAGAGTTGTGATGGCACTTAGAAATATTTGAGAGATAGAGAAGAGCTTATTATTTTTTTGGTTTTCTATTCTTTTTTTTTCAAATTCTTTAATACGTTTATCGATCTGCAGTTCCAGTTCGGCTAAACTCTTTAAACTGTGCATTGTACTCACGAAACACCATTTGGCGGGTAGGTTAGTCGATAAAAATACAAAGAATTTTATAATGATGTCAATAAGAATTTTCAGCTCACCTCGATTCTCAAATTGCTTCATGATAATCGTCCCTTGCTTTATCCTAACATCTATGAGTAGCGTTAACTCAAACCGGAATGTGGCGTTATACCCTTAATCTCCACGAAGGGTTTCGTCATAATTTACTTAGCGATAATCCTCTCTCACCCCCCCTCTTCTAATGGACTAAGGAATGATGTCCGCTTCACGCCCTGAGGCATTCGACAAGCTTTTTATGGCGTAAATAGGAGCGAGTGTCGCACTTCAAGTGCCAGAAAATATTTCGCTTTGTCGTAGCAGGTTCTGTTCTTCCAGAAGCAATAAACGATCCTTATCTATTCAAAGTAAAAAATTGATTTATAATTTCATAATTAATTGTTTTTAATGAAAAATACCATAAAAACACTGACAACATGATGTTTAACATCAAACCTTGCACAATCAGTAATAGACAACACGTTATGACAACAATCAATTGTTTTTAATTGACATTTTATGTGAATAGATTAAATAATGATGGTAAAAATACTGGTAAAAAATCACATCATTTACGCTAAACCATTAATAACAGGAGATACAGATGAAGTTCGAGTCCAGTCAGAGGAGCCAAATTAGAAAATCCCGCTTAAGGAAACTTAAGTGGGATTTTTGCTTTTAGCATTGTATTCAATACGTTCCATCTGAAAATTGTTCCCGATGTACATTCCATTTTCATCCCGCATCGGATGAATGTGGTGGTCAGATTTGGGGTCACGTTGGTTCGATGGCGAAGTGACCCCAAATATCTCTTAACGACTCAAAAATCCGCAACGTAAAACTATCCGCGCTTTCAAAATGGTTGCCAAAAGTTGGTTTACCACCAAAATCACATGGTCGGAGGATTATCTGCGTTCGGCCTGGACACAGCTGGAAACTTTGTCAGTGAACCATTCAGGCAGCACGCTGAGGATGTGCCCTGACGTAACAGCAGAGCATTGAGGTAACGGATAACGAATCAAACCCATTTTTCTCCCGAATTCAAACAGGAAACCTTTGAGCCAAAATGCTGAAGCTGGACATCGATTATTCCGAATGGTTGAATCTTGTTTGCCTTAACCTATTTGCAAATAAACCACGGAGAGCCAAGTGGCACACTATTGGTGGAAAGATTTACTTGATCGAAATAATGTCTGGCAGGGGCTGGAGCTGATCGTTCAAGGTCAAGCACCGTCAAAACAAAGTAGTATAGAAATGCTCAGTGGTCACCACGGGCGTATGTCGCTACAGCTTCGGGGCGAGGCGCTTTTCTGGGCTTCAATGCTGAAAGATCACTCTGGCGTTTGGCTGGTGTTTAATGCCGATCACCCTGACCAACAGGATTTATTATCTCCTGTGACCTCAAATGAGGTGGAGTCAGTAAAAAAACGGGGTGAGCAAGCATGGGTAAGCGAGTGGTGTCGCTATTTCGCTCGGCAGTTAATGCGGACGTCTGAGCCGCTACTTCCTGAGCGCCGCTGGCTATTAAGGCCCATGGCATCCCTCGGTCGTAGCGCACCCTATACCATTCAGCAGGCAGCCACCGTCGAAAACTGGCATTTTCATTCACCAGCCAGTACTGGAAATATAGGATGTAATTGGGTGCTTTATGGCGAAGATTTCCCTGATTTGACCAATCCGCAAAAAGTGAGTCTGGTGGACTGGTGGTGGGGGGGAAATCTGCTGTTAGGGCGTTATGCGGTAAAAACCGAGACAGGGCGTCTGAAGTGGTGGCGTAAAAAATGTCGTGAAGGCATGTTGCCGCCAGTGCTGGTCTGGTATGTCGCTGGGCTGGCATCATTTGTAATCCTTGACGGCCACTACCGTCTACAAGCCGCGATAGAGGAAGGCATCCCGCCGTTATTTCTGGTACTCAGCGAACTCAATGAACGGACGTTTCCCCCTGCACCTGAGCATCAGGAACGTATTCTCCGCGCACTGGAGCAACAGCAACGCAAGAACCCGGGGTGCAGTGTTGAAGGTGTCAACCAGACGTTAATCAATCTCTATGATACCCGCTATCTGTATGCATCCACTCACAGCCGGGCCGTGCTCGGTAAAGGTGAATCTTGGACGCGAGACGTTAAAGCTTATTTGCATAAGTATGACTGTGAGGAAAATCTGGAAAAGATCCTGAACCGCGTGAATGACTGAGCCTCCGTCCCTTTGAGGGACTCGCTATGCACCCAGCACGATTCACTACTCAGCAGCGGTAGGGAACCTATTGCAAACCGCTTTATTAGATTCTAACTTGAACAGCATTCTTCACACTTTAGGAGTTCATTGCTTTGATTGACGAGAGAAAGAGGGAGCGCTTATTTGTCTACGGTACGTTACGTCCGGGTCACGCTAATGCATATCTTCTGGAAAACATCGGTGGGGAATGGTTGTCGGGTTATGTGACTGGCACATTTTATGAAAGTGGCTGGGGTGCGGCCGTGGGTTTTCCTGGGATCGTACTGGATGATAGCGAGTCGCGCGTCAGCGGTTACTTGTTTTTGTCCGATAGCCTTGAAGCACATTGGCCGATGCTAGATGAATTTGAGGAAGGCTACGATCGCGTTGAGGCTGTCGTTACCACAGCGGGAGGCCAGAAAATTACGGCATGGGTTTATCAGTTACAGCCACAAACAGGCCAGTAGACAATATGGATGAAAGTTGATTAGCGTGGGATTGGTCGCCCGTAGTGCCGATCTAATGAGGCCAGTTCACTTGCCGTGGCCCCAAATATAAACACGGCGTTGTCTCCGGCGCTGACAGAATATCAAGCCTTCTTTTTCTTCATACTTTGTACCACTTTTCGAATAGCGGTGTTGCCCGTCTTTTCACGCGTCTGCCGCCTACGATGTGTAGCGTCAACCAACTTCCTGAAGGTGGGACATTCCATATGCGATGGCGCAGAGCAGTCAGCAACGTGCCGCAGCGTGTCGCGCAATATCTTCAGCTCATGAATTTGCTGGTCGATGTCGTCGGCCTTCTGATGAAATACGGTACGTGGCAGATCCGGCATGCCATTTTTGTTAAACATGCCAGCAATTTCCTGAAGTGAGAATCCAGCCGCCTTCCCCATCGTAATTAGCCTGAGTTGCAGCAGCACATCTTCAGAAAACTGCCGCCTGAGCCCATGCCGAGATACCGAAGTAATCAGTCCGATTTCCTCGTAATAACGCAGCGCCGAAGGCTTGATTCCGCTTTTCTCCACGACTTCGCCAATATCCAGAAATTTCATGCTTGACCTCAAGTTGACTTTACTTTGTAGCATGCTCTGGAACCCACATTATGACAAGGATAAAACATGGTAATTAACCATTCAGGCGAACCGGAGAAGAGCAAAACAGGGATCACCATCACACTCGCGCTGTCGATACTGTCAGCCTCACTGGGAACAAGCATTGCCAATATTGCCCTTCCAACACTGACGGCGATATTTTCTGCGCCATTCGCACAGGTCCAGGCCGTCGTCATCGCTTATCTTGCAGCCATGGCGATCGTTATGGACTAAAGCCCATTTTTATCGCAGGCCTTGCGCTCTTTGCTGTCGCTTCACTACTGTGCGCCCTTGCCCCCCAACTGTGGCAACTTATCGTTGCAAGAACACTTCAGGGTATCGGTGCAGCTTTCCTAATGACACTCGGCATGGCGCTACTGAGGCAGACGGCCGGTGAGAAGCATGTCGGGCAAGCCATGGGAATATTGGGAGCGGTATCCGCGTTGGGTACCGCGCTTGGCCCTTCTGTCGGGGGATGGCTTCTTACAACAGCAGGGTGGCGTAGTCTATTCTGGGTGCAGATCCCGCTGGTAATCATCGTTCTTTTTCTTGCTTTCACCCTGCTCCCCTCCACGCAGGTTAAAACAAAGGCGCAGCTCTCAGGTATATCACCGATTCGCTACATGACGCTTCTGCCATGATGACAACGTTAATCATCGGCCCGTACTACCTTGGTTTGGGTCTGAGTCTACATGAAACCTTAGTCGGCGTTGTTATGGCAGTCGGCCCTGCTATTGCGATTTTCTGCGGGATTCCGTCGGGACGACTGGTCGATATCTGGGGATTTAGACGCGCCCTATACGTCGGACTTTCTCTTGTGATTGCTGGCACCTTTATGCTGGCGATCTTACCCAATTTGCTTGGCGTCACGGGATACATTCTTTCTATGGTTGTCCTGACGCCAGGCTATCAGCTCTTTCAGGCGGCAAATAACACGGCCACCCTTGCCGATATTCCCGGGAACCAGCGCGGCACGGTCTCCGGCCTGCTTAACCTATCGCGTAACATTGGGCTCATCGTCGGTGCTTCTATCATGGGACAGATTTTCGCCTTGAGTACTGGGACGGAAAATTTTACCCATGCCACCCCATCTTCACTCGCGAGTGGCCTAAAGTTCACCTTTTTTATCGCTGGCAGCATGATACTTGCCGCCATCGCATTCGCTTACCTGCCAAAGTGGGCTGCACGGGAACACACAGCCAAGTCTCAGGGAAAGTGATGACGTAAAGACTTAACGGCCTATGACGGCTTATGGTGATGCGAGGCAACCTGTGCAAGCTCAGATAATACGGCAACGGCCTCGCCTAAACGCTCAGGGACGAGCTTGTAGAACACCCAGTTTTTGATACGTTTCGAGGTGACGATTCCGGCTTTCGATAGATATTGAAGATGGCCGGTGACGGTCGGTTGGCTCAAGCCTAGCTTTTCAGTGATAAACCCTACGCATACTCCGTCCTTAACCAGATCACCATCCTGTTGTTCCGGGAAGTGTGCCCGAGGATCGGCCAACCATTCCAAAATGATGAGTCGCTGCTCATTGCCTAGCGCCCGTAGTAGGTCGGCTGTTGTCGTTGCATGCTTGTTCATATAGCCAAATACCTATATAGTCATTTCCATATACAGTTGATAGGGGAATACTATGACAAGCAAACACCAAAGGGCAACCGACTCTGTGACGTTGAAAGATATTTACGCCGCGTCTCAGCAGATTAAAACAACGATACGCAGAACGCCGCTCGACCACTCACAGGAATTATCCGCTCTTGTTGGTGCAGAAATCCGACTCAAAATGGAAAATCTTCAACAGACCGGTAGCTTCAAATTACGGGGGGCGGCAAACGTTCTTGCCAATCTGGATGCGGAACAGCGCCACGCTGGCGTCATCGCCCCGACAGCAGGAAACCACGGCTTAGGGCTCGCCTATGCCGGACAAGTGGCAGGCATCCCCGTGAGCATATTTTTGCCACGCTCGGCGGACCCAATGAAGGTTGCAGCCATGCAAAACTGTGGGGCTCGTGTTACGTTTTTTGATGACATCGAAGAAGCACGACAGGCGGCGATTGTTGCTGCACAACAATCGGGTGCCACTTTCGTTTCTGCCTACGATAATCCACACATGATTGCCGGTGGCGGCACGGTTGGTCTTGAGATCTTGGAAGACTGGATGGATACGGAGATAATCCTGGTAAACATCGGCGGTGGAGGGCTCATCTCAGGGATTGCGACGGCAGCCAAAGCCATTAACCCCGCTATCGAAGTGTGGGGAATACAAAGTGAAGCCAGCCCGACATTCGCCCGTTGGAAAGAGGCAGGTAAAACGCTTCCCGTCGATCTGGCACCGTCCATCGCCGAAGGCGTCAGTGGCTATATAGAGCCCAGCGCGATGACCTGGCCGCTGGTGCGTGACCGTGTCGATCGCGTGCTCACGGTGTCAGAAGCTGAAATCAAAGCCGCAATGCTGTCAATGCTCGACCTTCACCGCCATGTTGTCGAACCATCAGGCGTGCCAGCCGTCGCGGGAGTCGTTCGCTACGCGGAGGAGATTGGAGGACGTAAAACCGTCTGTGTCGTCACTGGCAGGAATATTTCAAGCCAACGCTATCTTACGTTGCTTGATGAGGCGAAAGACAATGTAAACAAGTAGACATTCAAGCCCCCTCTTCGTAATAAAAATACGAAGAAGGCGTTACAGCATGAACTCATAATGAGAGCCATCCGGCAGTTCAACATCAAGACGTAGCTTGCTGCCGGTCGCTTCAACATAGCGCTTGAGTGTAGAAAGTTTCAGATCACGACTGGATTTCTCATCTGCAAGAAGCTGTTCCAACGTTCTCCTCATGGCAGTAGTCCTTCTTCTCTGATTTTTCCAGGTAATGAGTGAATTCCCGATCGGCAAGCGCGATCGATGTCGCTTAATGTGCTGAACCAGCCGTCAAACCCATCCGTCGTTTTAATCACCCACACAGACCCCCCTTATAAATATAGGTCAAATGGCCATTCAGGCATCGCGTTGTCTGGCCTGACGGCGAGAACGACAAATTTCGGCGTGATTCTGATCGGCCCACTGAATCAACAGTTGCATAGGTTGTAAAAAAGAGTGCCCTAATGGTGTCAGCGTGTATTCCACGCGTGGGGGAACTTCCGCATAGATCGTCCGATGAATGAAACCATCAGCCTCTAAGCGCTTTAGCGTGCGTGACAACATCTGCCGTGAAATATCGTCAATATGACGAGTTAATTCGTTAAAGCGCAGTGTCTTTTCCGCCAACGCCTCCAGTATTAACAGACTCCAGCGATCGCCGATGCGATCCAACACATCGCGGATCGGACAAGGATGGTCAAACGTAACATCGTCGTGACTTTCCGCTGGCGATGCTTTGTGGTTAACCGCATCACTGATGATGGTGTCAGTAGTCATTGTTGTGTGACCTGGTTGCATGCTGGTGACTTCTTGTCGGGGAAAAGTCGGCAATGTACCATCCAGAGGGTCTATAGTCTATTTTTGTCACTTAGTCTCGAAATAAGAAAATAAGGAGTTCACATGTCACATATCGCTCTCATTGGCGCCTCAGGCGATGCTGGTTCACGTATTCTTAAAGAATTATCTGACCGTGGGCATACGGTCACTGCGATTGCACGTCATCCTGAAAAGATTGCCTCACTACCGAACGTCACGGCTAAGCAGGGAGACGCGCTGGACAACGATGCATTAGTGGCGCTCTTCAAAGGGCATGATGCGGTAGTCAGCGCCGTTAAATTTGGCTCGTCCGATCCCGCTATCTTGATTGCCGCCGTTAAAGCCGCAGGCGTGAAGCGCTATCTGGTTGTCGGCGGAGCGGGGAGTCTTGAAATTGCACCGGGTCAGCGTCTGATCGATCAGCCTGATTTCCCTGATGCTTACCGTCCTGAAGCCTCTCGCGGTGCAGCATTCCTCGACTTGTTAAAACAAGAGAAAGACCTTGATTGGTCGTTCCTCTCACCGTCTGCCGAATTTGTTCCGGGCCAACGTACTGGTAAATTCCGTCTCGGTAAAGATGCGCTGCTGAGTAACGATAAGGGCAGCAGCATTTCGTTTGAAGATTATGCTGTCGCGCTCGTTGATGAAATTGAAAACCCAGCGCATTCTCGCCAACGTTTTACCGTCGGCTACTAAGCACTGACGACGACCCGCCTCTTTTAACAGTGTGCGGGTCTCGCTTTATATCAATATGAGGAAGATATAGAACAGAACGGTATCAGCAAAATGCATGAGTTTGTTATGGTGTTGACTTAACTCGCTCTCTTTTCATGCATAAGGAGTTTTTGAATGGCTACCTCCCCAACTTATGTACCGCCAAAAGTTTGGCAGCCCGCGTCTTCCGGCGGTGCTTTCGCCAATATTAATCGTCCGATAGCCGGTCCAACACACGAAAAAGCGCTGCCTGTTGGCAAACATCCGCTTCAGCTTTATTCGTTGGCGACACCGAATGGCGTGAAAGTGACAATCATGCTGGAAGAACTGCTAGCGCTGGGTCATACAGGTGCAGAGTATGATGCCTGGCTGATTAAGATAGGCGATGGAGATCAGTTCTCCAGCGGGTTTGTCGACGTCAACCCGAATTCCAAGATCCCCGCGTTACTCGACCAAAGCGGCGAAAAGCCGATTCGCGTGTTCGAGTCGGGTTCTATTCTGGTGTATCTGGCCGAGAAATTTGGGGCGCTGCTGCCAAACGACCTCGCCACGCGTACGGAAACCCTGAACTGGCTGTTCTGGCAGATGGGCTCCGCCCCTTACGTTGGCGGTGGATTCGGGCATTTTTACGCCTACGCGCCGGAAAAATTTGAATACCCGATTAACCGCTTCACAATGGAAACCAAGCGCCAATTGGATGTTCTCAACCGTCAATTGGCGGAAAATCGCTATCTGGCGGGCAGTAGCTACACCATTGCTGATATCGCTGTCTGGCCGTGGTACGGCGGGCTGGTACAGAACGCGCTTTACTCCGCCGCAGAGTTCCTATCCGTACACGACTACACGCATGTGATTCGTTGGGCTGACGAGATTGCTGCCCGTCCAGCGGTGATTCGCGGTCGGAAGGTCAATCGGACCTGGGGAGAAGAGGCTGAACAGGTTGCTGAACGCCATCAGGCATCCGATCTGGATTAACCTTCTGCCGCCTGCCGAACAAGGCAGGCGGCATTCCGATTCGCCTTTAGCTCCCTTCCCTTTCCGGCGCGTGGTTATCCGTCAACGTATTTTCCATAACATCAATATCCGTTTGTCGCCAGGCATACCACCAGCTCAGTAGCGCACCTATCGCACTGGCTGTTAACAACATCACTGGCGGAAGCAGCGTACCATCATGCACCACTCCCATAATCACGCCCGCAACCCCACCAAAGACATACTGCAATACGCCGAGCAGCGAGGAAGCTGAACCAGTCTGCCCCGGTGCCGCATTCATCGCCACGGCCACCACATTGCCGAACACCAGACTCAGGAAACTCATGGTGAGAAATATCAATCCTGTGATAATCCACAACGACGTTATGCCAGCCAGCAGTACACCACATAGCACCAATCCTCCGGCAACATGTAGGGCGATCCCGATAGGCAAGATTTGATATTCACGCCAGCGGTTCAGCAGGAAGATATTGATTTGCCCCAGCACCACCATACCCAGCGCATTGGATGCAAAAATGTAGCTGTAAGTCGTCGGCGACAGATGGAAGTATTCAATAAAGATGAAAGCAGACGCGCCAATATAGGTAAACAGGCCGCCCATCACGAAAGATCCAGACAGCGTATAGCCCATGAATTTCCGCTGCCGCAGCAAAACGGCATAACCTGTCAAGGCCGACAGCATGCCGCCACCGACACGCTCACGCCGCGGCAGGCTTTCCGGCACGCAGCGCCAGGTGGCAAACAGCATCAGCAAACCGACAATCGTCAGCACCCAGAAAATGGCAGACCAACCCAGCGTGCCAAGCAGAACACCGCCCAACGGCGGCGCGATAATCGGCGCGATGGCCATCACCTGCATAAGCAGCGAGAACACCTTTGCGGCATCACGCTCCGAGTACAAATCGGCCACGATGGCACGCGGGATCACCAACCCGGCTGCACCACCCAGGCCTTGCATCAGGCGGAAGAAGACAAACCACGATAGCGTAGGCGCATGAGCGATAAGTAAAGATGAGAGGGAAAATAGCACAATGCCCAGCAGTAATGGGCCTTTTCGCCCATAGCGATCGGTCAGCGGACCATAAACCAGCTGTCCAAGCGCCAGTCCGATCAAAAAGACAGACAGCGAGGTCTGCATTCCCGCGGCATCCGCACCAATATCCTGCTGGATTGCAGGAAAAGCAGGGAGATACATATCAATCGACATGGCATCAAACGCGCATAGGATGCCTAAAATACCGATGAGAACAAAACTGCGCGACGCCAATAAAGACGAATCAGACATCGATAACACCTCAAAAATAGACCACTTAATCATGAATAACCGACAGCAAAGCAAATGCGAATCGGATAAGATGCGTATTGCTGAGCGCAATATATGACTGACCAGTCGAAAATACAAGGCAATGTGATGGCGCGCAAAAAAACCATTGAAAACGATCTGATTCTGGATGCAGCGGAAAAGGTACTGCTGCGCGATGGCGTGCATCGCTTCACATTAGACGCAGTAGCCGCGGAAGCGGGTATTAGCAAGGGCGGGCTGGTCTATAGCTTTCCCAGTAAAGATCGATTGATCATGACCATGCTGTTACGTGAACTTGCCCGTTTTGAGCAGGAGGCACAACAGCAAACCGCACGCTATACCGGCCAGCCCTATGCCGATGTGTTGGGTCACATCGCGGCTATTGCTCAGGAAGAAGAAGAGACGACATCTCGCGCCGTTGGCCTGCTCACTGCGCTGGTTCATTCCCCTTCGATGCTGGCACCCGTGCGGGAATTTTATCGCATCAGGCTGGATCGGCTACGTGACTCCACACCAGCCATGCGGCGTATCCGTCTGGCCTTTCTCGCCACAGAAGGCGTTTTCCTGTTACAAGGATTGGGCTTCGTAACGCTAGATCACGCGGAACGGCAGACAATGCTCGATGATGCCACATCCTTATTCCAGCCGGACGATGCTAAATATACGGTTATTGCCCCCCCCCTTTCCGTTCCCCAGGCTATGCAGCCAGCTTTTTCCTCACGAGAAACGCCTATCGTTCTTGCTGGCGAAACAACGTCCGAACGAGCGATCGCCTGGCTGGCAGAAAAAGGCGTCACGCCAAGCGGAAAAGGATTGGAAACGGTGCACCCACGCGCCGCTCACATTGTTGAAACTGCCACGAACCTCATCAAACGTGACGGCATTAGCGCCCTAACACACCGTGCCGTCGCGCATAACGCTCACATACCGTTAGGGTCGACTACCTACCATTTTACGAGTCTGGATGACATGCTAAATGCCGTGATGATTAGCGCGATTGCGCTGTTTCGCGACGACATGTTTAGCTGGTTTTACACACGCCGCCATGACGATCCATGCGATGTCCTGACCGATTTTGTCATGCGTGGCATCGAGGATATTGATGAACTGGCACGCGAGTATGAACTCTTTACCGCCGCTATTTCACGCCCTTCCCTGCGTCCGATCGCGCTCGAATGGTCCAACACGGTTGTCGCTATCATCAAAATGGTCGTTCCCGATAGCGCCGCACTCCCGCTAGGTACGCTGCTGAACGGTTTTTTCATTCGTGCACTGCTGGAGAAACATGAGCGTACATTGCCACGCGATCTGGTCTACCAGTCCGTTTCAGGGCTGTATAACGCTTTTCGCTAAGCCATACGGTTTCTCACAGGGAAACCGTTTAATCCCACTGCGGCTCTCTCATTTCCCCCTTCTTGCGCCAGTCCTTACAAAAAACTGTACATATGTACTATTTTTTATCAAACTACCAAACGCAAATGACTCTCGTTTGTATTCGTATATCTGCGCGTTGTAGGGGTGAAAATAAAAAATGCACAAACAGCAATTCCATACCATAAAACCACTGGCTTTGATCGTTGCCGGACTACTTGGAGCACATCTGGGTATAGCGCAGGCTGCCGATGAGGATGTAATGACCGTCAACGCCACCGCCGAACAGGAATTAAAACAGCAGCCCGGCGTTTCTATTATCACGGCGGAAGACATTAAAAAAACGCCCCCCGTTAACGATCTCTCTGACATCATCCGCAAAATGCCGGGCGTGAACCTGACGGGCAACAGCGCCACAGGTGCCAGAGGCAACAACCGCCAAATCGATCTGCGTGGCATGGGGCCGGAAAATACGCTGATTCTCATCGATGGTCGCCCCGTGACTTCGCGTAACGCGGTTCGCTACGCCTGGGATGGCGAACGCGATACCCGAGGCGACACCAACTGGGTGCCCGTCGAAGACGTGGAACGTATTGAAGTTATACGTGGCCCGGCAGCAGCGCGCTACGGTTCCGGTGCCGCAGGCGGCGTAGTGAATATCATCACCAAGCGCCCGTCCAATATCTGGACTGGCTCACTCTCGCTGTACGGCAACCAGCCGGAAAACAGCAAAGAAGGCGCCACGCGCCGTGCCAATATTAATCTGAGCGGCCCGCTGGCCGGTGATGCACTTACCATGCGTCTGTACGGCAATATCAATAAAACAGATTCCGACAACTGGGATATCAACCGTAATCAGAATGGTTCTGCCGCCGCAGGACGTGAAGGCGTGCGTAATAAAGACCTCAATACGCTGCTGTCCTGGAAACTCTCGCCGCAGCAAATTGTTGATGTTGAAGCGGGATATAGTCGTCAGGGTAATATTTATACTGGGGATACCCAGTTCAGCCTCGATCCCAGCGTGCTGGGTAGTAACACACCAGAATTGCTGGGGCAACGCGGGGCAGAGACCAACAGAATGTACCGCCAGAATTATGCCATCACCCACAATGGCATCTGGGATTGGGGCCAGTCCAAGCTAGGTTTTTCCTATGATCAAACCAACAACACCCGTTTACAGGAAGGTTTCACAGGCCGCACAGAAGGTTCTATTGAAGGCGATGATTATAAAACGAGCCGTCTAAAAAACTATCGCCTGAATGGTGAACTTAACATTCCTTTTGAATTCTGGGCGGAACAAACCGTCACGCTCGGCGCAGAGTGGAACCGTGAGCAATTGAACGATCCTGCTTCGACAGGTTATCGCCCTACCGACCGCTTCGGCAACGTTATCGATAGTAATATTGGCGGTATCTCCGCCGAACCAGGGCAGCGCAGCAGCAAAAATAGCGCCGAACTCAGCGCGCTCTATTTTGAAGACAATATCGAAGTCGTCCCCGGTACCAAGGTGATTCCCGGTCTGCGCTTCGATTATCACGACAAATTTGGCGGTAACTACAGCCCAAGTCTGAACATTCAGCAGGAGTTGGGCGAAATGTTCAGTGTGAAAGCGGGTATTGCGCGCGCGTTTAAGGCACCAAATCTTTATCAATCTTCTACCGGCTATTTGCTTTATTCACGTGGTAACGGTTGCCCAATCAACATAAGTAATCCAAACGGCTGCTATTTGATGGGTAATGACAATCTCGCCCCCGAAATCAGCGTCAACAAAGAAATTGGTCTGGAATTCAAACATGCTGGTTGGCAGGCGGGTATGACCTATTTCCGCAATGACTACAAAAACAAGATTGTTTCCGGTACAACGTTGCTGAGTTCAACACAGTCTAATGCTGCGGTGTTGCGCTGGGAAAATGGCGGCAAAGCACTGGTGGAAGGGCTGGAAGCCAACCTGCTGGTGCCAGTAGTTGAAGACACGCTAGATTGGAGTACCAACGCAACCTATATGATCGAGTCGAAAAATAAAGACACCGGCAATCCACTGTCGATCATCCCGAGATATACCGTCAACACGATGTTGGATTGGCAAGCAACAGATAAACTGTCCGCCAACGTCAACTGGACCCTGTACGGTAAGCAGAAACCACGTCAGTACGCCACCAATCGAACCGAAGTTAACAACGGACTTTCTTCACGCGAAATCGGTAGCTACTCCGTTGCAGGTGTGGGCGTGAACTACCAGTTCAACAAGAATCTGCGCGTCAATGCGGGTATCAGCAACCTGTTTGATAAGCAGATTTACCGTGAGGCACAAGGTGCGTCGACCTATAACGAACCAGGACGCGCTTACTATGCGGGGGTAACAACCTCATTCTGATAGCGATGCCTTTCTGGCTGAACTTGTTCAGCGCAACAAAGAACACGTTATTCCGATAATTAGCGGCTAAAAAAATCGGCCTCTGCCTTCTCCCGTAAAGGAGGAGACAAAGGCCGAATGTTGTAGCGCCATCGTTCGACTAATTAACGGCGTGCTTTGTTCAGCACCGTCTGAATCGCCGTCGACAACTCATTGATCTCAAATTTCGCGACGTAAGCATCCGCACCGACATTGCGTACGTGATCTTCATTCGCGCTACCAGACAGTGATGAGTGGATCACTACGGGGATATTTTTCAGATATTCCTCACGCTTGATGTTTCTGGTCAGCGTAAAGCCATCCATTTCCGGCATTTCCAAATCGGTCAGAACCAATGAAATTTGGTCCGAAATCGGTCGCCCTTCTGACTGCGCTTCTTTCGCAATTTGCCGTATCTTGTTCCAGGCATCCTGTCCCGTGATGTGCATACTAAACGGAATACCCATCTGGGTTAGCCCCTGCTCAAGCAGCGAACGAGCGACTTTGGAATCTTCCGCCACAATGGCAATCGCACCTGGCGTATAGGGATAAATCTTCTCTTCCGCATTCTTGAGCTTGGTTTCGCGATCGCCGGGAATAATATCAAACAGAATCTGTTCAACATCCAGAACCAGCGCCAAACGGTTACTGTCTTTGTCGTTATCGAGACGCGCGATACTGGTAATATACGAGCTACTCACGCCAGCTTCAGCAGCCAGCACCTGGCTCCATTCCAGACGAACGATATCGTCTACCGATTCGACCGCGAATGCCTGCGTACTACGTGCATACTCGGTGATAAGGAGAATGTTCAGTCCGGTTTCCGGTGCGCTACCAACCACCGCAGGAAGATCGATAACGGGAATGATTTGCCCACGAATGTTGACCATACCCAGCATCGGCGATTTCATACCCGCCGCTTTGGTCAACGTAGGCATCGGCACAATTTCACGCAGTTTAAACACGTTGATGCCGAACAGCTCAGATTTGCCACCGTCAGGTGATTTGCCCAGTTGGAATAATAAGAGTTCGAATTTATTAGCAGAAGTGAGGTTTGTTCTCTCATCAATCTCTTTTTGAAAATTATCCATGCTTTCCTCAGTGCGAGTCATTATTTATAGGTATAGCGTAATCAGGCAACATTCGAGATGTGAGTAAACATGAACTAACATCTGACCGCTCCACTGTACGTGATAGTCGTATTCTTCAATCTTATCCAGCGTCAAACGTAAAAAAACCTGTTAAGTACCTCAACTTACTCATCCAACGATGGCCATCATCACATCAGTAAACGGATATCAACCCTATAGCGGGAGGTACAGATAACATTCCCTGAACCATTAATATCGGCAGAATCTGCCAACACCTTATCCCAAATAGTGACAGAAATGTTGTCGGAGAAGAAAACCTCACGCTTCTGTTGAGACTGACGCTAACAAAACACGGTACAAGGTGGACATACCGGCATGAAAGACGCCTTTGGTTCATGCAAAGTCGCTTTACGCAGCTACGCCACCATACGCATACTGACGCTTCTCTGGAGTATCTCTCCGAGATATGTAAGGCCTATCTACTGTGCTGTATATGGTGGACTGAGATCTGCGATCGTCGATGCCTGCTGGCAGCAACGATAAGAATTGCACAACAATCTGATGTGAGTTCCGCGAACTCAGTTCCTGTTGCACATCGCAGCAGATGCTTTATCCAAGGCGGCACCACTGGCGATAGAATACGATGAAAAAAGAGAAAACCACGATAATGAGCATCAAAGGATAATGGGACTTGATAAGCTAAAACGGATTATTTACTATCCCGCTCCGCATGCAGAGATACCCTGGCAGCAGGAAAGCCGGCGCATAGGGGATTTGAAGTATGACGAGAGAACTGTTTTTAGGGCGCATGGCCTAACACCACACACCCTAAATTCAGTAAACAGAATAGGAGCAAAACTATGGGTAATTCCCTGGGTTGGCAAATCAATTTGTAACAATTTTTTTAAAAACTTACTGTCTTAAATTTTTTATAAATTGCCCTATTCATGAAAAAATTATAAGTGATATCATGGGTTAACAGTAGTTAGACTTAGGTATAGGTTCGGGCTATACTTTTATGTTCCTGTCGATATGATAGGCATATTCTCGCTTTTATTGAGGTCGTTACATGTCTGTATTTTGCTCTGATAATGAAATTATCAATAACACGATAAAAACCTATCTCAGCCGAAAGTTAAAACAGTATGGCGACCTGAAATACGCCTACATGATCATGAACAAGAAAAATCCGTCTCAGGTTGTGATCATTTCAAATTACCCACAAGAATGGGTTAATACGTATAAAGAAAATAATTATCAGCATATCGATCCTGTTATTTTAACGGCGATCAATAAAGTCTCGCCGTTCTCTTGGGAAGATAATATTGTTATTAATTCCAAACTGAAATTTTCCAAAATATTTAATCTGTCAAAAGAATACGATATTGTTAATGGCTACACTTTTGTCTTGCATGACAACAATAACAATTTGGCCGCGTTATCGATTATGTTTGAAGAAAATGCGCCAACAGATATGGAAAATATTGTTGAGGAAAACAAAGACAAGTTACAAATGCTGCTTATTACTGTTCATGAAAAAATCACCACGCTTTACAAAGAGATGACACAAAGCCCACAGAGCAAAAAGCAAAGCGATAAAGAGATATTTTCCCAGCGTGAAAACGAGATTCTTTACTGGGCTAGCATGGGGAAAACCTATCCAGAAATTGCGTTGATTCTGGATATAAAAATTAGCACTGTGAAATTTCATATTGGTAATGTGGTAAAAAAACTCGGTGTTCTCAATGCCAAGCATGCCATAAGACTGGGCGTAGAATTACAGCTCATCAAACCAGAGCCGTTATAACCGTCATCACGTCTATACCCTAAATAATTCGAGTTTCAGGACAAAACGTTAACGTTTTGAACAACGCGAAGCGTTAGCCCTTTAGGGCGATGCTCAGCCATGAGCATTGTAACGCGGCAAGCGAAGGACAAATTCGTTGGGAACGAATTTGACCAGCCAACGGCGGGCCTCCGGTGAGAGACAGGATGTTTCTCATTTCATCCCGATGCGCTTACTCTGGTGGAATAGCGTGCTGCACGTTCCACAGCGCGCGATAACGCCCTTCCATAATACGTAATTCATTATGTGTTCCCTGCTGGGAAATAACGCCATTCTCCACGACCAGAATTCGATTTGCCCCCACCATTGTCGATAACCGATGTGCGATAACAATAACCGTCTTGTCCTGCACTAGCCGGTCAATTGCACGCTGTACGGCGAGTTCACTTTCGGTATCCAGCGCTGCCGTCGGTTCGTCCAGAATCACAATCGGCGCTTCCTTCAATAATGCCCGCGCGATCGAAATACGTTGCCGTTCGCCACCGGATAATCTGCCGCCAATATCACCCAACCGCGTTTGCCATCCCTGCGGCAATCGTTGAATAAACGCCAAACATTGAGCGGCGGCGGCAGCCTGTTCGACCTCTGCATCGCTGGCATCCGGCCGCGCCATGCGAATATTTGCCAGCACCGAATCATCAAACAGATAGACATCCTGAAATACTACGGAAATCAGCTTATTCAATTCACGCGTTGGAATATGACGGACATCCACACCACCGATACAAACGCGCCCATGTTGCGGATCGGCATGACGCATGAGCAGTCGTGTTATCGTCGTTTTCCCCGAGCCCGATGGCCCGACCAATGCCGTCATTTCCTTCTCTGGCAGCGTGATATCCACGCGATCAAGCACGGGGGCAGCCTCGTTAGCATAGCGAAAGCTAACCTGCTCAAACGTAACCGCATACGTCGTCGGCACATCGGTAGGTTCACACACGGGAAGCGGCTCAATGGCTAGCAGCTCATCAATACGATGCAGCGCCGTATCAATCAACTCCAGCACGGCCGTATAGCTGACAAATGTCGCCAGCGGTTCAGAGAAGCGTACTACAATTACCATCATCGCAGCGACGATTGACACATTCCACGCCCCCACAACTGCGCCGCTAATACCAAGAATCAGCACACCCTGAAGACCTAATTCCACGATGCTGGCAACTACTGCACTGGGTTTGGCACCGTCACGGTGAGCCGACGTCTGTATCTGCTGTAGATGCTGAAAACGCTGACGCAATGCCCCTGTACGCTCGGCCTGCTGACAGCTGGTTCTTAGAACGGCGAGTCCCTGTACATACTCCACAATATCGGCGCTGGTTTGCTGATTAGCCTCCGCCAGCGTCTGCAGCGTGTGCGAAAATGCAGGCCGCCGCCAGCGATAAAGCAGTACGATGGCCGGAAAGAGCAACAGCAGACTCACGCCTAACCGCCACTCCACCGTCAGCATGACGAGCGCTATCACGACAGGCGTCACGATGGCCAACAGCAGTTGGTTTATTATCGCCAACATATAGTTCAGATTTTCATCCACACTCCCCAGCAGCAGCGCGTTAATATCCCCCGCCCGCGAGGACTGAAGCGTGGTCAACGGCATACTCCGCAGTTTCTCTCCCAGACGCATACGCAGTTCATGGGTCACCGCCGCAAGCTGCCCGCGATATTCAAATCCCTGCCCATACCAGCGCAACATCAGCGTCAACAGGCTCAGGAGCGTCATAACCACCAGCCAGCTCGCTATCTCGTGCGACGCCTCTACGAGGGTAAACGCCGACAACAGTGGAAACAGGCATGCCAGTGCCAGTCCTTGCGCGATAGCCGCCGCCAGCAGGTTCAGGCAACACCAACGAAATACCCTCGACTGTGAGCCCGTGACCCGCTCCAGTTGACGATATGTATGCCACCACGCAGATAGCCGTGTCGCTATTACGACATGATTTTCGTTCATCACTCGCGCTCTCCTGCTTGCCCGCCGCTCGGTGGTACGCTACCCAGCGCCCAATTCTGCGCCTGCTCATAATGTCGCCACAATTCGCTATAGCGACCTTGTGCGGCCAGCAACGCGTCATGCTGACCAGACTCGCTCAGCCGTCCGCGATCGAAGACCAGTATCTGATCGGCATCGCGGATCGTCGACAGACGGTGCGCTATCATAATGACCGTTTTCCCCCGCATCAGGATGCCAAGCGCCGCCAGCAGCGCAGCTTCATTCTCCGGGTCGGCAAAAGCCGTCGGTTCATCCAGCACCAGAATCGGCCGGTTATGCAGCAATGCACGTGCAATGGCGATGCGCTGACGCTGGCCGCCAGAGAGGAACTGACCGCGTTCACCGGCCAGCGTGTCGTAACCGTGCGGCAGCGCCATGATAAAATCGTGCGCTTGCGCTGCCGTCGCTGCGGCAATCACCTCGTCCATCGTTTTTTCAGGCAAACCAAGCCGAATGTTATTCGCGAGGGTGTCCGCAAACAGGAAAGACTCCTGAAAAACAAACGACACCTGCTGCATGAGCGTCTCAGTTTTCATCTGTCGGATATCGACACCGCCAATCAAAATACGTCCAGCCGTCACATCCCAAAAGCGAGGAATAAGGCGAGCCACCGTGGTTTTCCCTGCGCCAGATGATCCCACCAGCGCCGTAACCGAACCAGCCGGCACCTGAAAGCTGACGTCCTCCAGCACCCCGTCACTCGCATGCCGGTCGTAGCGGAAATTGACCTGTTCAAAATGCACGCTGGCATCGATAGGGAAAGCATCACTGTCCGTTTCCGGCAGCGACGGTAACGCCAGTACGTCCTGAATCCGAGCAATACTCAATCGGGTTTTCGCTACCATATGATTCAGGGCCATCATCGGCATGACCGCCTCCGCCATACCATTGCCAAGCAGCAGCACGGCCACCCACAGACCGAAATCGAGACTACCGTGACTGTAGAAACCGAATGCCACCCAGCACAACGCCAGCAACGTAGGAAGCGGGTTAAGTACCGCAAAGGAGAAACGCGCCGAGAATCCTGCCTGCTGATACCAGCGGGTAAGCACATCCAGATAGTTTTCCAACGCCAGTTGGTAGCGCCCAAATGTTGAAGCTCCCGTATCGAAAGTACGCACCACTGGCATCGCCTGTACAAATTCAATCACGGCGGCACTGACCTGCTCGCGCGCCTGGTTATAACGCTGGCTCATCTCACCGGCATGGCGCATCGCCAACATCAGCACCACCGCGCCGACGACCAGCACCAACAAGGCCGCCAATGCCAAACGCCAATCCAGCCAGAACAGCAACGCGCCCGTACACAGCGGCGCCACAAAAGCACGGGCATAAAGCGGCGTGCTATCCGCCACAAACAGATGAAGCGCTTTTACATCATCCTGCACGATCTTCACCAGCAAACCGGTACCCAGGCGCTGTACCTCACCGAGCGGAATGCACGCCAACCGTTCCGCCAGCGCGCTACGAATCTGATTTTCCAGCCGAAACGCGGCATAGTGGGATTGATTAAAGGCTTGCAAACGCAGCAGATAACTGGCGCACAGACACAGCACGGCTCCCCCCATCGGAATTCGCGGCCATGACGCAGGCTGTACGATCAGGAGTTGGATACTCCACGCCAGAGAGAGTAAAAAAGCGATTCCCGCCAACACCGACAGCCCAGACAGGAACATCGCCAGACGAATCTGTCCTCGCACGGGATGCATAATCTGCCAGGCTCGACGTTGTGGCGTAGAAGGCGACGTGGCAGCGGATGAATCACCATCAACAGCAGAATGTGGCATAGCTTCTCTCTTTTCTCCTTCCTACACAGTCGGTTACCCGCAAGGCCAGCAAATCAACTCGACGGCGACAATAAAGTCAGGAATAATAACTATTCTCAATTGCGTATCTACCCGATTCGAGCCGATTTCTACCCGGATCGGTACGGGATGTACTGTCATCAAGCGCATTGCCGCGATCGTCCGATGACGGCAACCAGCATCTTCAGGAGTTTGCCCATTGAATGCTTCCCCACTGAAATCCTCCCGCGAGCCTGAAGTCACCATTTCAAATTTAATCGCTGAACTGCACGTCATGCGGCCGGATACTGGCGCGGACTGTAGCCTACTGCGCGCTACACTTCAGGAGGGATTAGACATTCTGGTGTGGCGGGGGACGTTCCGACAGCCCACGACAATGCATTTGCATGATGACTGGGGTCGCATCAACTTTTCCTGTTCATTGCAGGGGGATTCGCAATTTTCACTGAAGGGCGATCGGGGACGAGAACATGTACTGAAGCAGGGGTCGGGCTGCATTAGCTACACGCCAGACTGTCAGGGCACATCGTCCTATGCCGGACAGTTTGAAAGTGTCACGGTGTCGCTAAGCCCAGCGTTACTGGCTAATTGGGTACCGGATCTCACGGGTAAACTGCAACAGCAGTTGGATTCTGGTCGGCTCTGTACGCATTGCGACTGTAATGCCGAAATGCGGGGTACCGCTCAGGTATTAAGCCACGCGCTGTCCAGCCTGACGCATCCACAGCAGGCAGGTGAAAATCGCCATACACCATTGTGGCTGCTGGGACAAAGTATGATTCTAGTCAGCCTCGCCGTCGCCGGACATTCCGATGCGGTTCCCCAGCAGGACACGCTGAGTCTGGCCGATCGCCAGAAACTGCTGCGGGCAAAAGATCGGCTGCTGGCAGATCTGTCACAGGCTCCGACCATCGCCATGTTGTCCAGAGAAACTGGATTAAGCGTACTCAAGCTGAAACGCGGATTCCGTCAGCTCTTCAATAACAGTATCTATGGATTATTCCAGGCCGAACGTATGCATGAAGCACGTCGTCGTCTGTTTGTCACGGGTGCGCCGGTCATGGTCGTCGCCACCGATTTGGGCTATGCCAACGCCAGCCACTTTAGTGCGGCATTCCAGAAACAGTTTGGCGTCACGCCCTCTGCGTTCAAACGCCTGAATATTTAGCGGGCAGTTGACGTAACAATCATCCCGATACGGGTACAAATAGACTGGATTCGGGTAGCGCCACAATAGCGAATGATTATCATTTTCTCCATTACACGCAGGAGAAACCGTCATGCCCGATTCCATCGTAACACCGCCTCCTTTTCTTGATACGCATACCTGGCCAATCGTTTTCTTACACATGCCAGAACAGGTGCCTGACGATAAATCCGCTGCCTATATGGCACAGGTTACTCAGCTGTATGCCGCTCAAGAACGTTTTGTACTCTGTATGACCGGTGCCGACCTGCCCTACCATTCTCCTGTCTTTATGAAGGCTTATCTTCAGTGGACGCGCGATAACGTTAGCCTGCAACAACAATACTGCGCAGGCGCGATCCGTATCGAAAGCGACGAGGCCAAAAGACAAAAATACGTGGAACGGGCAGATAACTGGGCACAATCCGAACAAGCCCCTTACACCTATTTTGTCGTCGCCACGTTGCCTGAAGCACAGGCGCTGGCGATAACGCTGCTGGATCGCGACCAACCATGACGCACAGCCCATTCACACGCTACCTGCCCTATTGGTGTTTCTACCTGCATCAAGGCATGATCACTGCGCTCATCATGCAAGGCGTTGTAGGCTATTTCCGCCATGCCGGATTAGATCTTGCGCAATTAAGCTGGCTGTCACTGACCTTCGTTCCATGGATTGCCAAGTGCCTGTGGGCACCGTGGGGAGAGCGCCACGCCCTTCCTTTGCGCGGTAACCCCTATTTAGGCAGTCTGGTACTGCTCCAGATCGCCATGGCGGTAACGCTGACTGTAATTGGCCTGATCTCACCGGAGCAATCTGTTTTAGCTATCGTTATCGCGCTGATGTTGTTGGCGCTGCTCTCTGCCAGCCACGATATCTATGCAGATGGTATTACAATCTGCACCACCAACACGTCCAGTCGCGCGCTGGCAAATACTGCACAGGTCGGCGGGAGCTATCTGGGCATTCTATTCGGCTCTTATGCGTTTCTGAGTATTACCGAGCATACGGGGTGGCAAGGCGGTTTCTTCGCGCTGGCAGGGCTGTCGCTGCTGATGCTCATTCTGCCGCTGCGCTATACCCGCCAAACCGTGCGTCATTCTGATCCCACTGCGCCCCCGACGCTAAATCGCCAGACATTTAAGGCGCTCTGGCCAGTATTAGCCTTCACGGCCATTTTCTATCTGGCGATGCGCGGCATGATGGCGCTACAGACCGTTATGCTCATCGATCAACAACTTAGCCTGAGCCAGTTAGGTATTGTCATGACCGTGTACAGCACCGCAGTCAGCGGCGTAGGGATTGTGCTCGCTAACCTTCTGATTCGACGCATGGGCGCGCTGCACTGCCTATTGCCCGTGATGATCGTGCACGCCCTGCTCGCTATCGTGCTAGCCGTCGGTTACCCGCGGTATCCGTTGAATGCCTGGATTGCACTCTTTGGCGTGGTCAATCTGGCTGCCGCTGTCGGGTTTGTCACGCTATACAACGTTCTGATGGGGCTAGTCAGACCGTATCAACCCGCGTCCGACTATGCACTGTTTCAATCCACCGATGCTGCCGTCGCTATGATCGTGTCGATCGCCGCACTTCAGCTCGCACACCACACAAACTATCAGACCACGCTAGGCGTGCTGGCCTGCTTTGCCGTCGCCAGCCTGTGGCCCGCCAAGAGGCTATCTATGCGACTTTCCCACGTGTTTTCAGAAGGTATTCCTACTGCAACTGCAAGCCACCGGGAGCAAGATTAACGTAAGGGAAATCGTACAGGATGTCTGCTGTATTCGGGTTGAAATAGACCCGATGCGGGTAGCCCAAAAAGTGCAAACGATTATCATTTGACTTTCATCATTCTCTGTATCACCCATTTTTCATGTTGTGATGAAAACCGTTGCTTTTGACATTAATTTCAGCTTTTTCAGGGATTTAATAATGAAAATAATGCTCCTTTATCCACTCGCCTTGACCGGCGTGTTTCTCTCTTCCTGTGCCTTTGCCGCTCAGGACGATACGCTGGTTGTCTCCGCCAGCAAACAGTCACCCTATTCCGCTTCGGCTAATAACGTTTCCTCCACCGTCGTAACGGCGCCAGAGCTGAAAGATGCGGGCGTCACCAGTACCGACAAGCTGACTCGGGTTCTGCCCGGCCTGAACCTCGGTAATAACGGTAGCCTGTTGTTTCCCTCCATTTCACTGCGCGGCGTCTCTTCCGCGCAGGATTTCTACAGCCCTGCCGTGACAGTCTATGTGGATGGCGTGCCACAGCTCGCCACCAACACCGTGCAGGCGCTCTCCGATGTGGAAAGCATTGAAATGCTACGCGGCCCACAGGGGACGCTGTACGGTAAAAGCGCACAGGGCGGCATTATCAACATCGTCACCCAGCAGCCGGACAGCACGCCGCGTGGCTACGTCGAAGGTGGCGTCGCCAGCCGCGATGGCTACCATGGCAAAATCAATCTCAGCGGCCCCATTCAGGATGGTCTGTTGTATGGTAGCGTGACACTGCTGCGCCAGGTCGATTCAGGCGCGATGACCAACCCTGCGACGGGCAGTGATAACCTCGGAGGGACAAAATCCAGCGTCGGAAATCTTCGACTACGGCTGGCTCCCGATGGGCAACCGTGGGAAACCAGTCTGGCACTGACGGAAGACTGTACGCGCGCCACACAGGATACCTATCTGCCGTTTGGCGATGCCAAAAATCGTACGCTGGAGATCGTCGCTGGCGCGCCCGATCCTAAACTACGCCGTTGTACCCATAGCCAGTCGCTAAGCGGAAAATACACCACCGACAACTGGATCTTTAGCCTGATCGGCGCATGGCAACAACAGAATTACGACCGTACCTTCCCAAACAGTACGCTGATTGCCAACATGCCGGAGCGATGGAATCAGGACATGCAGGAACTGCGGGCGGCCACGCACGGTGCTGGCCGTACGGTGGATATGGTGTTCGGCCTTTACCGACAAAACACGCGAGAGAAACTCGATCTGACCTACATCCAGGCGGGATCGCCGTTCATGCAGAGCAATGCCAACACGGCATCGGAGACCTTAGCCGCCTACAGCGATCTGACCTGGCACCTGACCGACCGTATCGATCTGGGCGGCGGGCTGCGCGTATCGCACGATAAGGCCAAAACCCGCTACCACCAGCAGTTCTCCGGCATGAACGTGGGCGATAGCAATAGCGTTGATGACGATCAAGTACTGGGGCAACTCTCCGCCAGCTATCTGCTCAATAACGACTGGCGCGTCTATACTCGCGTCGCACAGGGCTACAAGCCAACTGGCTTTAACTACTCGCCCGCCGCAGGAACACAAGCCATTCCTTACAGTGCAGAGAAATCGATTAACTATGAAATCGGCTCGCGCTATCAGAGTGGAGATGTACAGCTTCAGGGGGCGGTGTTCCACACGCATACGCGTGATATGCAACTGTATTCCGGCCCGGTTGGTATGCAAACGCTCAGCAACGCAGGCAGCGCTGACGCCAGCGGCGTAGAAATGATGCTGAAGTGGCAGTTCGTTCCTAACTGGTCATGGGACATCAACGGCACCTATGTGCGCTCTGAATTTAGTGGCGACAGTGAAAGTTATCAGGACAAACGCGTTCCCTTCGTGCCGCGCTACGGTGCTGGCACCAGCCTAAACGGGCTAGTCGATACCTCGTTTGGCGCATTAATGCCGCGTCTGGCGTTCAACGTAGTGGGACCACACTACTTCGACGGTGATAACGCGTTGCGTCAGGGGACCTATACCACCACCGATCTGCGCCTCAGTTGGCAGGCCACCGATCGGGTGAATATCGCTGGCTATGTGGATAACGTCTTCGACCGCCGCTACCGCACCTTTGGCTTTATGAGCGGTACATCGGGCTACGCACAGGTCAATGAAGGCCGAACCGTCGGCATGGATGTGCGAGTCGATTTATTCTGATTTATATCGTCCCGCATCCGTAACACAATTCTCTACTGGGATGACGTTTTGTCATCCCAGCACGTTATCATCCATTCTTCTTGCCTCTTACAATCCGTTACCGATTAGCCTTTCTCCTTTCACCACAGGTCATATTAATGACATCGCTCCTGTTCCATACTGACCGTCGCCACTTTCACATGCTCCGTTTACCCTGATGTTTTGCGCCAACCGGAGATTCGTCATGAAACGCAACACGATCCTGCTCTTCACGGTTTCTGCCATCATTTTACTCACGGCAGCCACAGCAATAGGGTGGAAGGTTGGCCGGGGAAACAGCAATGCGCTGTGGGACATCGTCAGCGAACAGTGCGTACCAAACCAGCAGCGCAGCGGCAATCCAGCCCCTTGTCTAGAGGTCAACCTGGCGGACGGCTATGTGCTTTTTGATGACAGAAACGGCCCCTATCACGATCTGTTGCTCCCAACCGATAAAATCAGTGGCATCGAGAGTCCTGAACTCCTACAGCAAAACACACCTAATTTTTTCATGCAGGCGTGGGATCGACGCGGCCATCTTTCACGTGAAGCGGGCAAACCGATCAAAGATGATTATCTGTCGCTGGCAATAAACTCACGCTATGGTCGCACGCAAAACCAACTGCATATCCACATAGCCTGTCTGCGCCCAGAGGTTTATCAAACGCTGAATCAGCAGTTCCCCATGATCTCTGCCGACTGGAAACCACTACCTGTGAAAATTAACGGGCACGTCTATCTGGCAAAAATGATCACAGCGAACGAACTGACGCAAAGCGATCCGTTCAAAACCTTAGATCGCTATGCACAGCAGCGGAACGAATCCATCGGCAAATACGGCCTGGCGATGGTTTCTGCGCCGACGGGTAACAAGGTGCTACTTGCCAGCAGTCTTGACGTGTTCAATATGAGTCTCGGTTCCGTCGAGGAAATTCAGGATTTTTCCTGTGCGCTGGCACAATAGCCGCTGACCGCGCCAGACAGCGGCCTGAAGGCCTATAGCAATCAATTCGCTATAAGTTATGACTTTTTGTTCATTGCGTTGCCAGCCAACCTCCGCCTAAAAAGTGGGGAAAATCGATAGGGTAGGTAGCTGCAACATGCATCTGGATTTACGGCAATTACGCAATTTTCTTGCACTGGCCGAACAGGGGAGTTTCGTACAGGCTGCAGAAGCGGTCTGTCTGTCACAATCAGCGTTCAGCCGCAGCATTCAGGCGTTGGAACAGACGGTGGGACATCCGCTTATCGATCGCCAGAGCCGACGCTTTGCACTGACGTGGCAAGGCAATACGCTGCTGCCGTTTGCGCGGCGTATGCAGGAGTTGTCCTGGGAGCTGATGACCGACATGCGGCAGATCAGCGAGGCGCAGGAAGGCGAACTGACGTTTGGCTGTGGCCCGGCACCGTCTACCACGTTGATCCCCAAAGCGGTCGCACATTTCCATGCTCTACGGCCACGTGCCAAGGTCACTTACAGCGTGGATAATTGGCAATCCCTGCGAGAGCGTCTGCTCGCCGACGAGTGGCCTTTTATTGTCGCGGATACCTGGCAGGCTGAAATGGAAACGGGCCTCCACGTGCAACCATTAAGCCCGCAGCGTTGTTTCTTTATCTGTCACTCCTCACACCCGCTGACTCAGCAGGAAAACGTGACGCCGGACGACCTCTTGCGCTTTCCGCTCGCCTCTCCTTTTATGCCTGTCGGCATGCGCAAAATTCTGGCCGCCCTGACGCGTCAGCCCGACTACCGCCCTCAGATTCAGTGTGACCATATCTACTCTGTCTTCAGCATCCTACGGCACACGCAGGCCATCAGCTTCGCCAGTGAGGATGGCTTTGCACTAGGACGATTAAGCCATCAGTTGGTAGAAATTCCGCTCACGGGCACACCACCGGAATGGGGAAACATGCAAACCCGATTCGGGATTGTCACCTGTTTGCAAAGAACGCTGCCCCCGCTAGCCGAACTGATGATTGAAACTCTACTGGCACAAGATAGGCTACGCTCCCCCGTTCCGGCACTGTCGACCCTGTGAGCGCCTTCATGATTATTTTGTCGGATGACCGCTGGCGTCATACACCGGCCAGTTCGACTCCAGCGATTTGGCCTTCAATGCCCGAGCGGCAAACTCGCCGGCAAACCAATCGCTGGCTGAAAACGTGTTGCGAATCAGCCCTGCCGCTTTCGCCCGCTCGATACTGTCCTGCAAGCTGCTGAGCAGGAACGGGTCGAGACGCGGCGAGCTTTGGAATGGGAGATCTTCCGCTTTCAGTTCTTCCTGAAAGATTGCCTGCGGTATCTGGCTCTGTTCGGACATCAGCGCAGTGTATTCCGGTAGGTGCTGCGCATCGCCGATCCATTGCGCATTATCCACCAACACATTCACCAGTTGCTGCGTTGTACCCGGATAGCGATCGATAAAATCCTGCGTCGCCAGCACCGCAGCCTGCGTGGTATTCGCCCAGCCCAGCGCCCGACTGGTCGTGACAATATTGATGCCCTGCTTACGCAGCGCCAGCAGAGAGACACCGCCCCACACCGCATCCACACGTCTGGCCGCCAGCGCGGCTTTGCCCGCCGTCCAATCCAGATTGATGACTCGTACATCACGCTCGTTCAGCCCGACGCTTTTAATTGCGCGCTCAAATGACAGTTGATCGGCCGTTCCTTTGTAGACCGCAATCCGCTTGCCGCGTAAATCCTCAATACGCTGAATACCCGATTCCGGGGTTGCCGCCAGGTAGGAATTCGAACCGCGCGATCCCACCAGCACCCGCGTCGGGAGCCCCCCAGCACGACCAATAATGGCGGCGAGATCGCCCAGATACACCACGTCCAACTGCTTGTTTGCCAGCGCTTCATTCACCGCTGGCCCTGCGCCTTTAAAGAACGACCACTGAATTTTGATGCCCTGCGGCTCAAATTCCTTCTCCAACTGTTTTTGAATATGCGCCAGCCCCAGCGGCCCGCGGATAAAGGGCTTACTACCCGCGCTTTGGTCTGGCAAACCGATACGAATTTCCGTCGGCTTCTGCGCATCCGACGCTACGCTCTCGTTCGCCTGCACCGTAGAAACCAGCGCGGTGCTCATCAGTAGCGTAATAGCTAGCATCTTATTCATTCCCTGCCGCCAGCGAGCATAGGGGGCGATCACATCTAAAGGAGTTGCTTGCTGCATACGGTTTTCCTCAGTCATCCGTTTTATCTGCCATGAAACTAGCGAACCGTTGGTGTCAGGCTTAAATAACATTTACAGGTTTGTTCAGCGGAAAAAAGCATAAATCAGCGCTGGCGGGCTTGAGCTACGCATATGCATTTATTGCACGATGCCCATCGCTTTATTGCATTGGCGTTCAACGCTGAAACCTGTTTTTTATTCCTTATCCATCCAATAGTGATGCTTTCGTGGAATAAAATGAATAAGTCGATAGTGCTGAAAAAAACCGTGATCGTCTGGCCTTCGCTGCCGATAGCGCTGGCCTATCCGCTCGTCGTGCCGCTGGCGTTGCTGGCACTGTGGTATATCAGTACCTACTACGGCTGGATGCCCTCCCAGATTCTTCCTGCCCCTCATATTGTCGCCAACACCGCCGTCGAGCTTTGGCACAACGATCTCCTGCCACAGCTCTTTATCAGTTTGCAACGCTTAGCGAGCGGCCTGCTGGCCGGTTTACTCGCAGGAACCTTACTTGGCGCGCTGATGGGGGCATCACGGCGCGCCGAACACCTGCTGCACCCAACGGTATACGTGCTGGCGCAGATCCCAACGCTGGGGTGGATACCTCTGTTTATGGTGCTATTCGGTATTGATGACGGCCTGAAGCTGGCGGTGATTATCAAAGCCGTCATTATTCCCGTGACGCTGCATACGCAAACGGGCGTGCGTAATGTGCCGCATGCACTACAGGAAGTCGCACGTACGCTGCGCCTACCGTGGCATCAGCGTCTCATCAAATTAACACTGCCCGCTGCGTTCCCGACCTGGCTCACTGGCCTGCGGCTCGCACTCTCACAGGCGTGGGTATCGCTGATCGTAGTCGAACTGCTGGCGTCATCTCAGGGGATTGGTTACCTGCTGGTATGGGGACGTCAGCTGTTTCAGCTAGACATCGTGTTTGTCTGCATTGCCACCATCGGACTGGCAGGGTTGACGATGGAATGGATGATCAATCAGTTGGATCGCCGTCTGGTCTTCTGGCCGCATCCACCAATCAGCCGCTTAACCACGGCACCGTCTCGCCGCCTATCGGCACTGGTTTTACCCTTTCTGCTTCTGCTGTTCTGGCAGCAGGCCAGCCGCTTTGGCTGGATCGACCCGCTCTTGCTTCCTCCGCCCGCCGATGTGTGGCACATCCTGCTACAAGGCATTCGCGACGGTTCGCTTACCGAGGCGATGCAGGCCAGCCTGACTCGTGCGCTGGCCGGTGCGATAGGCGGTATTGTCGCGGGCCTCATATGCGGTGTTCTGCTGGGGCTACATCCCACCAGCGACGCCCTCTTCACGCCGACTGTCGCGACGCTGCGCCAAATTGCGCTGTTTGCCTGGCTACCGCTGCTGACCGCTTGGGTCGGTAACGATGAAACTGGAAAAATCACGTTTGTCGCACTCGCCTCCTTCTTTCCTATGCTGGTGGCCAGCCATCGCGGCATTCGCCAACGTTCACAGGCATTAGAGGAAGTCGCTCACGTGTTGCAACTCCGTTTATCGACCCGTCTGCGAGTCTTGATCCTGCCAGGCGCAGCGCCTGCCATCTTCACGGGTTTACGCCTGTCGCTGATTTATGCCTGGCTTGGCACCATCGGCGCAGAATATTTCATGTCATCCGGCACCGGAATCGGCAGCCTGATGATCAATGCCCAACAGTTGCTGGATATGCCTTTGATTATCAGCGGTATGCTGCTGATTGGATTAACAGGCGCGGTGCTCAATCGCGTCGGACTCAGTCTGGAACAGCGGATGACGCGCTGGCGTTCCGCAGGAGAAATCGTATGACGTCCCCTTCCCTTGATGTGTCGCCGCCCGTGGTGCAATTCGACCATCTACGCAAACAGTTTCGTGTACAAGGCGAACCGCTGACGGTAATCGATGATTTTTCACTGTCGATTCACAGCGGTGAGCTGGTGGCGATTGTCGGCAGCAGCGGCTGCGGAAAATCCACACTGCTGCGCATGTTGGTCGGATTAGACAACGACTATCAGGGACGCGTGCTGGTTGAAGGAAAAACCGTTCGTGGTATTGGACGCGAGCGCGGCATGGTGTTTCAGGAACCACGCCTGTTTCCATGGCTGACCGTGCGGCAAAACATCGCACTCGGGCTGGCGAATGAATCAATCAGCGAAAAAGAGCGCAAACGCCTGATCGACCACTTTATTCAGTTAGTGCATTTGCAGGATTTTGCCGATGCCCTGCCCGCCCAACTTTCCGGCGGTATGGCGCAGCGTGTCGCCATCGCGCGCGGGCTCGTCGCCAATCCCCGCATCCTAATGCTGGATGAACCTTTTGGTGCATTAGATGCCCTGACTCGCCAGCAGATGCAGCAAGAGTTGCGTCGTATTCATCAGGCAGAAGGCACCACTACCCTACTGGTGACGCACGACGTCGAAGAAGCCGTCTACCTCGCAGACCGCGTTGTCGTACTGGCACCACGACCGGGGCGTATCCGCCAGATTGCAACCATTTCTCTGCCGCACCCGCGCCAGCGTGACAGCCAAGACTTTCACCAGCAGTGTAGCGATCTGCTCGCACTGCTGACACAGCCAGCCGATACGGCGGCCATCTCCTCTACTCTGAACACGTAAATACTGGAGCACCATTATGGGACACCCATCCGTCTATCCAACCGGCACAACGATTTACAACCCAGAAAAAGCCTGGGGCGGCTACACCGTTTTTCAGGCACTGGAGCGCGGCGCGGTGCTGGTGGATATGAACGGCACCGAACTGCGCCTGTGGGAAGGTCTGCACGGCTTCCCCAACAAAATTCTGCCCGGCGGTTACATCCTCGGTCACAGCGGCGAACGTGACTCGCGCTACGGTATGCAAGATATGGTCGATCTGATTCAGGTAGACTGGGATGGCAACGTCGTCTGGAAATTCAACGGCTATGAGCACATCACCGATCCTGATCTCCCGCCCGAGTGGATGGCGCGCGTCCATCATGACTACCAGCGCAGCGGCAACCCAGTCGGCTATTACGCACCGGGGCAAGAACCGCAGTCGATTGGCGGCAACACGCTATTACTGGCGCACACCAACCTGCATAACGAACGCATCAGCGACAAACTATTACTTGATGACACCATCATCGAGGTAGACTGGCAGGGCAATATTTTATGGGAGTGGCGGTGCAGCGACCATTTCGATGAATTGGGCTTTGACGACGATGCCAAAACCGCGCTGTACAATAATCCTAACCTGCGCAAAAGCGGCGGCGGGATGGGCGACTGGATGCATATCAACTCGATGTCGGCACTCGGCCCCAATCCGTGGTTCGATCAGGGCGATACCCGTTTCCACCCCGATAACATCATCTGGGACGCCCGCGAATCCAATATTATTGCCATCATCGACAAGCAAAGCGGCGATATCGTCTGGCAGCTTGGTCCCAATTACAATACGCCCGAACTCAAACACATCGGCTGGATTATCGGTCAACATCATGCGCATATGATCCCCGCCGGCTTGCCAGGCGCAGGCAATATTCTGGTGTTTGATAACGGCGGCTGGGCAGGCTACGGCGCGCCCAACCCAGCATCCCCTGATGGAGTGAAAAACGCCTGGCGCGACCATTCCCGCGTGCTGGAAATCAACCCAGTGACGCTGGATATTGTCTGGCGCTATTCGCCTTATGAAGCCGGCATTCCACACCCGACCGACGCCTTTCGTTTTTACAGCCCGTACATCAGCAATATCCAACGCCTGCCAAACGGCAATACACTGATTAACGAAGGGGCTAACGGCCGGCTGTTTGAAGTCACCGTCGATCATGAAATTGTCTGGGAATTTGTTTCACCTTACTGGGGCAAGACGGTGAACACCAATATGCTGTATCGCGCCTACCGCGTCCCCTATGAGTGGGTACCACAACTGCCGCGCCCACAGGAAACGCCGGTGATCGCCCCGGATAACACCCAGCTACGTCAGCCCGGTGCCGCCGCGCCAGGCTTCGCCAGCATCATTCGTATTGACGGCACGCGCCCCTACAAAAAGAGCGGCGATGCCCTGTGTGTCGCGACCGACAGCGAAGACCTTAAACGCAGCCCGAAACTCTTTGCCGTCAACCGTGAGCGCTTTGCTCCGCTTACCGCCGACGACTGGCCGGAACTAGCAGCACAAGCTGAACCACAGCTGTTGCTAGTCGGTGCCGAGCGCTGCGTCCACTGTAAGAGCCTCTACCGCCAGTTGGAAACGATGCTGGATAACGAGGAATACCAACATGTGTCGAGCCATTATCTGGACGCCGATCATCACATTACACTGGCGGAGCAATTGGCAGTCAGGACGCTACCGACGCTGCTATGGCTTGAAAACGGTGAAGAACGTGCTCGCCTGAGCGGCGCACAGCAGTCCGAACGCCTGCGCCAGTGGCTGGCCGAGCAACAGATTTAACTCTCACACCTTAACGCGATCTCGCTCCCAGTGAGATCGCTGCGTTTCTTTCATTTCGTCCTTTTCTTGCGTGTACGCTTCCATATCAGAGTAATTATCCTCTGCGTTTCTTCCCTGCTCATATCCGCCTCTTTTATCATTGTGGACAGACATTCAGGGACGGAAAAACAGCATGGCCGCGCACGATGCGATGTTTAAACAGTTTCTCAGCGATCCAGCCATCGCAAAGGATTTCTTCGCCGCTCACCTGCCAGAAGAAATCAGGAATATCTGTGATTTCAGCTCATTACAACTGCAATCGGCTTCTTTTGTCGACGAAGAACTACGCGCAAGAATATCGGATATGCTGTATTCGATTCATACCACCACAGGACAAGGTTATATCTATTGTGTGATTGAACATCAGAGCCGCCCAGAAAAACTGATGCCATTTCGCCTGCTGCGCTACGCGCTGGCTGCTATGCAACAGCACCTCTCTCAAGGTCATGACACGTTGCCGCTCGTCGTTCCTTTACTGTTTTATCACGGCCAGCGTAGCCCTTATCCCTATACGCTGCGTTGGCTCGACGGTTTTGCTGACTCTATTCAGGCAGAAAAACTCTACAACGCCCCCTTTCCTTTGGTTGACCTGACGGTGATGCCAGATGAAGAAATCAAGACGCATCGCCGCGTAGCACTACTAGAATTAGTACAAAAACACATTCGCACGCGAGATATGCTGGAACTGGCGCAGGATATCGGGCTATTATTTGAGCGCTGGCAGGTACCGCTGCCGCAAAAAAGAGCGATTCTGTTTTACATCGCGCGGAGCGGCAATACATCAAAACCGGCAGAGTTTATTGAGGCCGTCGCGCAGTCTCTGTCAACGGATCGGGAGGCGATCATGACCATCGCACAGCAGCTTGAGAAAATCGGGTTTGAAAAAGGCATCAAACATGGCATGCAGCAAGGAATACAGCATGGTATGAAAGCCAGTGCTCGAAACATTGCTCGTCAGCTCCTGCTTAGCGGCATGGAACCTGCTCAGGTTTGTCAGATTACTCAGTTGAGCGCAACGGAACTGGCACAGCTTGTTGACTCACCGAATGAGTAGGCTCTAAAAATACAACGCCACGAGATAGTCCGCACTTCCCTACGGTTTATTCTTTACCCCCTCTATTTAATCATCGACGCAGTCGACTAAGACGGCGTCTCTGCGCCAATTTATTCGCTCTGGATCACATTTCCTTTGCATCATTTCGCTTTAATTTGTTATGTTATTACATATCTATTTACATCAACCGTATACCTTAACCATGATCAGTTGGGACAGACACACAGACGCCATTCTTCAGGTGGAGAACCTTCGCCTGTCTATTGGTGGTGAAACCAAAGTCAGTGACATCAGCTTTACGCTGTTCGCAGGCGAACGCGTCTGTTTACTCGGCGCATCGGGTTCAGGTAAATCCCTCACGGCTAAAGCCGTGATCGGCACCCCAGCCACAGGCTGCCAGATTAGCGGCAGTATTAAGGTAAATGGTGAAGAGGTCAGTCAGTTGAAAGCGCTGGCGCGCCCGCATACCAGTCGGGCATCTGCCGTTTTTCAAGACTCTGCGACGGCGCTGAATCCGCTCATGCCGTTAGGGAAACAGCTCTCGCTGGCGTTGAAATCCCCCTCTTCTGCTGAGCTTGCTGCGCTTCTGACAGCCATGAAGCTGGACGATATTCCCAACCTATTGCAGCGCTACCCTGCCGAACTGTCCGGCGGTCAGCGTCAGCGTGTTTGTATTACCCTCGCGCTGCTTGGCAAAACTCGGTTACTGGTGGCAGACGAACCCACAACCGCGCTTGATGTCATCACTCAGCAGCAGGTATTACGCGTCTTACAGGAACGTAGCGCGCAGCCGGATGCACCTGCACTGCTGTTTATTACGCATGATATTGCTGTCGCCGCCCAACTCTGCCAGCGCGGTCTGGTAATGGAAAATGGTCAGATCGTTGAATCCGGCAGTATGCTGCAACTACTGAATGCACCACAACATCCTTATACTCGTCGTTTGGTGGCTGCTGCCCGTCGCGCTGACGATGTTTTATCAACCAATTTTTTATCAACCAATGTTTTATCAACCCATGTTTTACCCATCAATATCTTACCCACTAGTGTGTTACCCGTTGCCGGAGCGCTTGCCGGATGAATCACCACCTGCATGCAGTTCCTTCACCTTTTTTAAGTCTTGAGCACGTCAGCCGCTATCGCCAGACGTCGCGTTTACCGTGGCAAAAGGCCGATCCTGCCAGTGCGATTTTTCACGACCTGTCGCTACACTTGCACCGTCACGAACGTGTCGGTCTGGTTGGTGCCTCGGGCTGCGGTAAATCTACCTTACTGAAAACGCTGCTCGCACTTGAAGAGCCGGAGAGTGGTACGGTGTACTGTGACGGTAACCTGATTAAGCCCGGTTCGGTACGTTCGTTGCTTTGGTATCGCCGCCGCGTTCAGTATATTCCGCAAGATCCAGCAGGATCGCTTGCCCCACGCCAACGCGTCGCCGATCTCCTCACTGAGCCGCTAAAGCGCCTGCGTCCTGGTGAAAATGCGCCAGTATCCCTGCGCAATGTCATGGAACAAGTCGAACTCAGTACAACGCTGTTGGACAAAGCCGCTGGTCAGCTTTCTGGTGGGCAGGCGCAGCGCGTCGCGCTGGCGCGAGCGTTGATTATTCGCCCCGATTTTTTACTGGCGGATGAACCTGTCAGCGGTCTGGATTTACCGTTACGTGAACAGATCAAAACCCTGCTGCAACACGTCACTGAACAAAACAAGATGGGATTGCTGATGGTATCGCACGACATTTCTATGCTCGCCGGGTTGTGCGACAGAATGCTGGTTATGGATAGCGGGCGTATCATCGAAGATCGCCCCACGGCTGCGGTCTTGACTTCACCGCAGCAACCGCACACCGCCCGCCTATTGCAGGCCGTTCCCGTACTGTCGACCCTAGGCTATTAGCTCGCTCAAAACACCCGTTTCACAATAAAATACCGCGTCAATAACACATTTCCCCATCACGGGGATTTCTATCACGGCTTGTTCTATAACGGATGATTGAATGTTAGACCTTACCGCCAACCGCGCTCCACGGCCTTATCCCCCGCTACTTCTGGGTAGCCAGCTTGTTTTCAACATTGGTTTTTATGCCGTTGTGCCGTTTCTGGCTATTTTCCTGCGCGATGACATGCTGCTGTCCGGCTGGGCTATCGGGCTAGTGATTGGCTTACGCACCTTTTCTCAGCAGGGCATGTTTTTAGTCGGCGGCGCACTGGCAGACCGCTTCGGTGCACGCGTGATTATCCTGTGCGGCTGTGTGGTGCGCATTAGCGGCTATTTACTGCTGGCGTTAGGCGACTCGCTGTGGCCGATCATCCTAGGCGCCTGTCTGACTGGGGTTGGTGGTGCCCTGTTCTCTCCCGCCATTGAAGCGCTGATGGCGCAGGCCGGTACGCAAAGCGAAAAAGAGGGAAAGCGTAGCCGTTCCGAATGGTTCGCCCTGTTTGCCATTTGCGGCGAGCTGGGTGCCGTGCTAGGGCCGTTGCTCGGCTCGGTGCTGGCGGGATACGGATTCCAGCGCGTGGCGCTAGCCGGTGCGGGAGTGTTTGTTATCGCGCTCATTATCCTGTTTTTCAGCCTGCCGCCAACGCAGCGCAATCGGGGCGAATTGCAGATTGCCCCCTGGTGGGAGACCTTCCGCCAACGGCGCTTTGTCGCATTCATCATCGCCTATAGCGCTTACCTGTTCAGCTACAACCAGCTCTATCTGGCGCTGCCAGTTGAACTGCATCGCTCTGGCAGCAGTGAGAAAGATCTCGGCCCGCTGTTTGTGCTGGCTTCCCTGCTGGTGATCGGGTTACAGCTCCCGCTAGCACGTTTTGCCCGCCGGATTGGCGCAGCACGCATGCTGCCATTGGGTTTCGCACTGCTGGCCGCGTCGTTCTTTAGCGTGGCGCTGTTTGCCTCCAGCACGCCGCCTGAGGGATGGCAACGTCTGCTTCCCGCTATCTCATTAATTACCCTGCTGACGCTGGGGCAGATGTTAATCGTTCCCGTTGGCATGGATCTTATTCCCCGCTTTGCTAACAACCAGAATCTGGGCGCGCACTATGGTGCATTAGCGTCAATGGGCGGCATCGCCGTGCTGGTCGGTAATTTTATACTCGGTAGCCAACTCGATCGTGCACTGACACCATCGCCACAGGCCGCCATTCCGTGGGTGCTGCTCGCCGCCGTCCCCCTGTGCAGCTCGCTAGCCATGATGGTTATCTGCCGCCCGTTTAAATCCGCGTCAACCGTGAATGAATAAGGACAGATTGATGAATATGCGTAATCTCCTGTGGCCCGTTTCCGGCCTGCTGTCAGCCACGCTACTGCTTTCAGGCTGCTTCAATGAACCGGAAGAAACCCCTACTTCACATCATGACGGTCGAATCAAACTGGCGATGCTCCAGCCACCGCGCTCCGGCCTGACGCCGCTGAGCGATGACGCCTTTAAGCTGTCACGCTGGAGTACGGCAGAAACGCTGGTGGTGCTCGACAAACTGGGTGAAGCCCAGCCCGCGCTGGCGACAAAATGGCAGCAGATCGATGATAAATCCTGGCGTTTTGAACTGCGTCCCAACGTCCATTTTCATGACAACACCACATTAAACGCCGCCACGGTAGTGAATGCGCTGACGGTGGCCTCCACCGCATCGCCCAAGCCGCGTATTCTGGACGGCGTGCAGTTAACGATAAAAGCCGATGGCGATAGTGCTGTTATCGTTTCCACTGCTAAACCCGATCCACTGCTGCCACAGCGTTTATCCAGCCCGCAATTGGCGATCCTCTCCACGCATGCGTACGGTAAAAATCGAGTCGTTAATCCGATCAACACCGGAAGCGGCCCGTTCGCTCTGCGTAGCGTCACGGGCACCAGCAGCGCGGTATTGGATCGGTTCGACGGCTACTGGGGGGAGAAAGCACAGGCCAGCGGTATTGATGTCAGCTTTGTGTCCGATGGCGCAGCACGTGCTGCCGCCTTACGTACCGGTACGGCAGATATTGTCGAAGCCATTCCGGTTTCTCAGGCTCCGCTGCTGGATCAATCACTGGTACATGAAGTCCCCATGCCACGCACCAACACGCTGTATCTGAATACGCGCCATGGCGTGATGCAAGATCCCACAATGCGGGCTGCCGTACGCGATGCGATCAACCGCCAGCAATTGGTGGATAATGTGTATGAGAAGCGTGCCGATGTCGCCCAAGGGTTGTTAGGCCCTGCGCTGCCATGGGCTGCCGAGCTGCGCCAACCCGTGGCGAATCCGGTTAAAGCCGGTACGCCTGCGGGTGCCACCATCACGCTAGCCACTTTCAGCGATCGCGCCGAGCTACCTGAAGTCGCGGTCTATCTGGCACAGCAACTCACTGCCGCTGGATTTACGGTAAAGCAAGTTGTACGTGAGTATGCGCAGATTGAGTCTGACGCGCTGGCAGGCAAGTTTGACGCCTTTATTTTATCGCGAGCAACGGTGCTAGACTCCGGCGATCCCGTTGCTTATCTGTATAGCGACTTTGCCTGTGAAGGGTCGTTCAATATCGCTCAGTTGTGCCGCCCGGAAATCGATCAGGCTCTGCAAAAAGCAGCGGCCATTCCCGCAGGAGAAGCGCGCCGTCAGGCCATTATGCAGGCAGAAAATCTGATCCTTGCCAGCGATGCCGCGATCCCAATGCTGCATGAACGCGTCATCCAGGGGGAAGGCGCACAGGTGAAAGACGCACTGCGCGACCCACGTGAACGTACGCTGATCAATTCAGCCACGCATATTGCTGCGACGAAATAGCAGGTAACGCACCTGTAACCAGAAAGATGAAGAGTCTATGAGCGAATCGCTGTACTGCCGCACCTGTGCCAACATTAACCAGACGCAACGCCCACGCTATGGCGTACTGATCCCATTGTTTTCGCGACTGCTAACGCTAGCGGGCATTGTGGTACTGATTGGTATGCTGCCGTGGCTATCTGGCCAGGACCCGGCGCTGGCATTGTTACGCGCCCGCTCTGGTGAACAGGAAGCAACAGCGGAAACGCTCAACGCGATTCGTCAGTCGCTCGGGCTGGATAAAGGCCCGTTGCAGCTACTGTTGAACTGGCTGACCGGCCTGTTGCACGGCGATGCCGGCAATTCCTGGGTTTCTGGTCAACCCGTGCTCCCAGGCATGTTGCAAGCGGCGGGCGTCTCGCTCACGCTGATGGCCTCTTCAGCGCTGGTGGCTTTCACGCTGGCTGCGGTGCTGTGCGCCCCAACGTTCCGGCAGGGGCTTCGTGGTCATATTCACCGTTCAGGCGGTCTGTTTGCCGCCTTCTTTACCGCGCTGCCCGAATTCCTGCTGGCGTCATTTCTGCTGATTGTCGGTGCCGTCTGGCTACAGTGGTTTCCCCCTTATGGCTGGCTAGGCCTGCACTACGCGGTGCTGCCGTCGCTGGCGCTCGGTATTCCGGCAGGCGGTTACCTTGGCCGGATTATTGCCGATGCGCTCTCCGCCACCTTTAGCGAAAACTGGCTCACCACCTGGAGTGTGGCAGGCGTGAGCCGTCGTCATATCGCGCTGGCCGTGCTGAAACGCACGCTGCCCAGCGTGATGCCACTGGTCGGATTGGTACTGGTATCGCTAACTGGCGGTGCCATTGCCGTCGAAAAAGTGTTTGCTATTCCCGGTCTGGGACGCGCAACGCTGGGCGCCGCTGCCGCGCAGGATTTGCCCGCATTGCAGGTCGGCGTGCTGATATTACTCCTTATCGCCTCGCTAGCTGGCATGGCGGCTGGCGGTGTGCGGCTGCTGATCCTCGGACGTGCACTGCGCAGCGGGGCAATGCCGGTGCCGGAAGAACGCGCTAGCCTCGTGTCTCGCCACGCCATCTGGCTACCGATTGTCTGCGTACTGCTGTTGGCACTTCTGCTACTCGCGGGTCTGCCGCGCGATCCCGTTACCTCCTCTTTTTTACGCCTGCAACCGCCTTCATTCGCGCTGCCCTTTGGCGCAGACGCGATGGGGCGTGATTTACTCGCACGCGTTGCACACGGCACGCTGAATACCTGCCTGTTGGCACTGGCGGTATCGCTGGCCTGTCTCGCCATTGGCCTGTTGGTCGGGCTGTTCCCGCGTCTGTTCACCGGCCCCATCGAAGTGACTAACGCCCTGCCGCCAGTGATCGCCGGGCTGCTGGTTGCCGCCGTCAATGGCCCAACGGCCACAGGTGCGGCGATAGCGGTCATCGCCGTCAGTTGGGCTCCACTCGCTGCCCACACCGCAGCGCTGGTCGCTGAAATTAATGCGCGCCCTTATATTCGGATGTTGCCGATACTCGGCGTGGGCCCGATACGGCGTAGCCTGTTCTATATTCTGCCCGCGCTGGCTGGCCCGCTTTTTCGTCACGCCATGCTGCGGCTCCCCGGCATCGCGCTGGCGCTGGCATCACTCGGTTTTTTAGGTCTGGGCGCGTCACCGCCAACGCCGGAATGGGGACGCGTATTAGCGGAAGGTATGCCATATATCGAACGCGCCTTCTGGGGCGTTCTGGCACCGGCTGCCGCACTCGGCGTGCTGTCGATACTGGCCGTGAGCGCAGCGAATCTCTCTGGTCGCCACAAGCACTAACCGCATGCTTCGCTTCATGAGCGTTTACCCGCCAGATTTGACGATGGCGGGTCAGTGCATCTTCAGTTACGCTGTTAGCTAACCTCTGCCGAAGTACAGAATATGAAGAGTGTGAATAAAGGAGAGAACATGCATAGCAGCGAATCCCACATCAGCCTCACCGTCACTCAGGCTCTGGATAAACTGGAAGCGCTGTATGATGATGCCGTCTCGGCGCTGCGCGACGCCATCGGAGACTTTATCACCCACGGCACGCTACCCGATACCAACGCGCGTGCCGCCGGGCTGTTTTCCTACCCCGCCTTGCGCGTGAGCTGGAACGGTGAATCGACCGGACATCCTCGACATCGTGCCTATGGGCGTTTTACCCATCCCGGCAGTTATTCTACCACCGTCACCCGCCCCGCGTTTCTGCGCGCTTATCTCGCGGAACAGCTGGCGCTGCTTGAAGGAGACTATGACGTCAGCATTGAAGTCAGTCCATCACAGCAGGAGATCCCGTTCCCCTACGTGCTCGACGGTTCCGACCTGATTCTTGATCGTTCCATGAGCGCGGGCATCGCGAAACATTTTCCGACCACGGAGCTGTCACAGATTGGGGATGAAACGGCTGATGGCTTGTATCATGCCACCACCACGTCGCCATTATCGCATTTTGACGCACTGCGTACCGACTTCTCGCTTGCCCGGCTTCGTCACTATACCGGCACGCCAGTGGAACACATTCAGCCATTCATTCTCTTCACCAACTACACCCGCTATGTTGATGAGTTTGTGCGCTGGGCCTGTGCGCAAATTGCCGATCCCGCTAGCCCCTATGAGGCACTGTCCTGCGCGGGCGGTATCTACATCACAGCCGAGACGCCCAATCCCGAGCAAACCGTATCCGATCTGGCATGGAAAAACCACCAGATGCCCGCCTATCATCTGATTCCCCGCCACGGGAAAGGTATTACGATGGTTAATATCGGTGTCGGGCCATCTAATGCGAAAACCATCTGCGATCATCTCGCGGTAATGCGCCCGCATGCCTGGTTGATGATCGGCCACTGCGGCGGTCTACGCGAAAGTCAGTCTATTGGCGATTACGTACTGGCACATGCTTATCTACGTGACGATCATGTACTGGACGCCGTTTTACCGCCGGATATCCCGATACCCAGTATCGCCGAGGTGCAGCGCGCATTGTATGACGCCACCAAGATGGTCAGCGGTATGCCGGGGGAAGAAGTGAAGCAACGCCTGCGTACCGGCACCGTGGTCACCACCGACGATCGCAACTGGGAGCTACGCTATGCCGCTTCCGCACTGCGGTTTAATCTCAGCCGCGCTGTCGCAGTCGATATGGAAAGCGCGACGATTGCCGCACAGGGTTATCGCTTCCGTGTGCCTTACGGTACGCTACTGTGTGTCTCGGATAAACCGTTGCACGGTGAGATCAAGCTGCCGGGACAGGCAAACCGTTTCTATGAAGGGGCGATTTCGGAGCATTTGCAGATTGGTATCTGCGCCATCGATCTACTGCGAGCGGAAAGCGACAAGCTGCACTCACGTAAACTACGCACCTTTAACGAGCCACCGTTCCGCTGATTACATGGCTTTTATTAGGACAGGCGGCCGCATTTGTGCGCTCGCCTGAGCTGGCATGGCTTAACTTGTTATGTTATAACAAACCAAATTCCATAACGGATAAACTCGATGAAAAAAGGTCTGTCAGTTCTATTTCTTTCCCTGGTTGCGGCACAAGCTTCTGCGTTTCAGGCCAAAATAGCCCAGTCTACGGAGAGTGGATTGAACAATATCGATGAACCTAAGCGCACCTTTTCTGGCTTTACGCCAATGGGGCTGGAAACTATTCACCCCGGCCAGTGTGATGCGACCTCCATTAACGGCTGTGGTTGCCCATTTTGTACCCAGTTGCGGCTTATTGGTCGCTGAGCGCGGCATATTTCTGATTCGTGCCGCAAGTAGATTTGTTAACGGTCTGATATTAATGCCAACAAGATAGATTACTTACGTGCCGCAATCATTTTCGGATTACGGTTAAAATAGCGCGTAAATGCCAGACTGAAATTGGCGGGATGCCGATAGCCGACTTGCCAGGCCGTCTGCGCCACCTGAAACCCTTGATCCAATAGCTGGTGCGCCCGTTCCATTCGCATTCGTAATAGCATTTGACCCGGCGTCGTTGCGAAACAGCGGTGAAACCCTAGTTTGAGTCGGGATTCACTCATCCCTGCCTGAGTCGCAATGCAGGCCAGCGTCAGCGGCTCAGCCAAATGTTCCCGCATCCAGCAACATATCCGCTCCAACTGCTGCCGCTCCTGTGGATAAACAGCATCACGCCTGTCTTTCGGTTGTAGAAGATGTCGATACTGTGACAGCAGGCTTAACGCATGGATGTGGCGATTCAGCGGATCGGTGTCACTGCACAACGCATTGACATGAACCTGACTAGCCGCAGATATCGATGTAAACGCGCGCTGTCGCACACCATCGTCACTGAACAGTTGTTCCGCACAGTCCGACCCCAAATAGCGCGCCGCCGCCGTTTTCCCTATCCGCAGCCGCAGTTGATCGACATGCTGCTGGGCCTGATAACGGCGTTCGCCCACGCTGGAGCCAAACGTCGTGATAGTGACATGTTGCTGACGAAACCAGATCTGTGAGCCACTGCTGTCACAATAGGTAGACTCCCCTGCCAGCGCAAACGTCATAACCAGCATTGGCTGTGAATGTGGATTTTGGGTTTCCTCCACCCATGCACGACGTGGCCGGTATTGCGAGCGCGCCAACGACAGATCGGCATCAATACGACTGAAATCCGACCAGCATTCTCCGATGCCATCTGGCAAAGTACGGCGTGAACCTGAGATATCAGCCTCACTCGCACAGCACCGATCGCCTGCTGGTTTTTCACTTCGCCTGTGTCGCTGTCTTTGCATCATCTTCCCTCGCCGTTTCGCATATGAAAAACGCCGTCTCGCATAACAATGAACATAATAACCATTCTCATTTATAGATAGCATATTCCCTATCGACTGACCATCAATGAGAAAGATCGCTTATGAACCCACTAGAGACATTATGGCAGCTTGCCGCTAGCAGCGTGCAGGCCGACGCGTTACATCTTGCGCTGGAACAGCAGATTTTCGACCAGTTGGAGGACGCCACCACGCCGGAACAACTGGCGGAAGCGCTGGGGTGGCAGCCGGAGAAAACCGAATTTTTGCTTGAGATCCTGTGGAGTATGCAGCTTTTGACGCGCCATCATGGCGGTTATAGAATCGCCCCCGCCAGCGCAGCCGTGCTCTGTCGCCGCAGCCCGCGTTTTCTCGGTGACGCCTGGCGTTTTCGCCTCACCAGCCTGCGCCAGTTCGGTCAGGGACTCGGCGGCGGAATGCCCCAGCCACTGCCCACACAGTTGAGCGAATTACCGCGCGATGCGGCGTGGGCCAACGCGGCAGAACAGCAAATCGCGCAGGAGCAGCGCTCGGTAACCGCAGACCTTGCTGAGCAACTGATCTCCAGCCTGCCGGATTTCCCACAAATCAGGCACGTTCTCGATCTGGGCGGTGGCCCTGGCTGGGTGGCAATTACGCTGGCGCTGCGCCACGCGCAGATCTCCGGCACGGTCTATGACCTGCCGCAAACCGCTGCCGTGGCACAGCGTAATATCAACGATGCCGGGTTATCCTCACGGCTGTCAGCACAAAGCGGCGCGTTTCCCAGCGAAAAATACGATCTGATCTGGAGCTCCTCCTTCCTGCATTTTGTTGAGGATATTCCCACCATGCTGGCAACGCTTCACCACACACTCGCACCAGAGGGAACACTGGTCCTTGCACAGGCGGAAATTGCCGAAGAGGCCAACGATGCGGCTCCCGTTCTGCCGTTTTATCTACCGATGCAAATGAGTGGACGCCACGTCACACGAGAAGGACAGCTCACTCAGTGGTTACTGGCTGCTGGCTTTACCTCTGTCGAAACCCGACGTCATCAGGCTTTTCCCATGGCTCCGCTCAATGTCCTGATTGCCCGTAAACGTCGGTAACCACATCTGTTCAGCTGCGTTTGGAGTCGAAAAACTGACGATACCGTTGTGCATCATGTTGATGATTATCATATTTCTGCGTACCTAAGGTTGTCAGGCTGATGCAAAGCGCCTATAAATGACATTACAGGGCGTGACTGATTGAAAAAAGGCGAACCTGCCAGACGTGATGTTTCCATCACGTCTGGCAGGTTTTTTTGTTTTCATCCCTAAGGAAAAACGCATGGATAAAAAAATCACTGCCAGCCTGATATTACTGATGGCTGCCGCCAGCCACTCAGCACTGGCAAACGATCCGCAGGTTGCGTTAGACAGCGGCCGTATCAGCGGGACCGAGACGCAAGGCGTCGACGCCTTTACAGGCATTCCCTTTGCTGCCCCTCCCATCGGCGAGCTGCGCTGGCAACCGCCGCAGCCGGTACAAAGCTGGAACGGTATTCGTCCGGCAACGGCATACGGCAAGGATTGTATGCAGAACCCTTTTCCCGGCGATGCCGCGCCGCTCGGCGTAGGGTTTAGTGAGGATTGCCTGACTATCAACGTATGGCGTCCAGCCAATGCCACAGGCCCGCTGCCTGTGATGGTATGGATCTATGGCGGCGGCTTCGTCAACGGCGGCGCGTCGCCTGAGATTTACTCCGGGCAGGAGTTTGCCCGTCAGGGCGTCGTTTTCGTCAGCTTTAACTATCGCGTCGGCCGCTTTGGCTTTTTTGCACATCCGGCATTGGCCGACCAGCCGCTGCGTGGCAACTACGGTCTGATGGATCAAGTGGCGGCGCTGAAGTGGGTGCAGAAAAACATCGTCGTTTTTCAGGGCGACCCGCAAAACGTCACGCTGTTTGGTGAATCTGCCGGCGGTTTTGCCGTCGGCTCGCTGCTGACCAGCGAGCTCTCGCAGGGATTATTCCAGAAAGCGATTATCCAATCCGGCTCCGGCAGACAAAATATCGTGCCTAACCAAAGTTGGCAAAAAGCAGAACAGGCCGGTCTCGCCTTCGCCAGCGCAAATGGCATTAGCGGTCACGATGCGAAAGCCCTGACGGCGCTGCGGCAGATCCCTGCGGAAAAAGTGGTGAATGGCCTGAATATGGCCTCCATGAATACACCGGATTATTCTGGACCGATGCTTGATGGCAAAGCGATCGCCGCAGAACCGCAGGATAGCTATCGTCAGGGTAATTTCCAGCGAGTACCGTTGATGATTGGTGCCACGGATGCCGATATCAGCTTCCCGCCGAAGGTCACGACATCAGACGATGCCGTTGCTGTCTTCCCTGCCAGCGATCGACAGCAGGCGCTTCAGGCTTACCACGGTATGTCACCGCAGGAGATAGCAAAGGCTGTTTCAAGCGATCGTTTCATGGTCGAACCGGCACGTTTTGTCGCACGTATTTGGGAAAAAGCTGCGTTGCCCGTTTGGCAATTCCGCTTTGGCTATGTTGCCGACAGCATGCGCGCACAGTGGCCTGCTGCCGTTCACGCCAGTGAGATTCCGTATGTCTTTAACACGGTAGCCGCACGCTATGGCGAGAAAACCACGCCACAGGATCGCGCGGTGGCGCAGCAAATGAACCAATATTGGGTTAATTTCGCTCGTACCGGTAACCCTAATGCCTCTGGCTTACCAGCCTGGAACGCCTATAGCAGCCAGAAAGACAACATTCTGTTTATCCCTGCCACAGGTGCGGAACATACCAGAGAGATGGTCGATCCGTGGCGGGTGCGTCTCGATTTGATCGAGAAACTGGCGGAAAGCGGTGCCCCTAGCAGATGTGAAACGCGGTAAGACATAGGCAAAAAGCCAGTCAGTGTGTGCTGACTGGCAAACAAATCTCTTATAACAATATCTATTTATTATACTTCGCTATTCTCTCTATATCCCTGACATGCTGGCAGCCATAACATAACGTTTATATATTAGAAACTCGTCCAATCTGACGCCCCTGAAGCCGATGCACTGGCAGAGGCTGGAAGCCTGGCAATCGGGAGCGTCTGCGTTGCTGGCTTCGGTGTGGATAGTCCATAACTCGCGATTTTGAACACCGAGACCTCTCTGACAAGCTGATCCGCTTGTTCCTTAAGACTTTGTGCTGCTGCCGCAGACTCTTCCACCAACGCGGCATTCTGCTGCGTAGTCTGATCCATTTGGCTCACCGCAATGCCTACCTGTTCGACTCCCGTCGACTGTTCGGCACTGGCGGAGCTAATCTCTGATACGGTATCGCTCAGTTGGCGGATAGACACCACAACCTGCTGCATTGTTTCCCCCGCTTTATTCACCAGCACAGAACCACGCTCGACGCGCTCAACGCTCGCAGTAATCAGATTTTTAATTTCTTTAGCGGCTTCTGCGCTACGCTGCGCCAGATTGCGCACTTCACCCGCAACAACGGCAAATCCTCGCCCCTGCTCGCCCGCTCGCGCCGCTTCAACGGCGGCGTTAAGCGCCAAAATATTCGTCTGGAACGCAATGCTATCGATGACATTAATGATATCGACAATACTGCGCGAGCTCTCATTAATGGACTTCATCGTATCCACGACGTCATTGACAACCTCCCCTCCCTGAAGCGCGACGGTACTCGCATTTTGGGCCAGCGCATTAGCCTGACGAGCATTGTCGGCATTGTTTTTTACCGTCATGCCTAATTGCGTCATGGTCGAAGACGTTTCTTCCAGCGCACTCGCCTGCTCTTCAGTCCGTGATGACAAATCGGCATTACCCTGAGCAATCTGCATACTGGCCGTAGCAACGCTCTCCGCATTGTTTCTGACGCCAACAACCATTTGCGTCAGCGCCGCTTGCATTTCCTGCATAGCCTCTAGCAGCAAACCTGTCTCATCACGGTTATTGACCACAATAGAACCACTCAAGTCCCCCACACTGATGCGCTTCGCAGAAGAAAGCGCAACAGAGAGCGGAACGGTGACACTTCGGGTTAATAACCAGGCGATAAAGCAGCCTAAAACAGCAGAGAAGACCGATAGCACTGCCATCCACAACAGCGCATTATTGATATATTCTTTCGTCACCTGTTTGGCATGGTCAACGAACGACACCTGTAACTCCGTTAACTCACGGAGCTTGGTAAAATAAAGCGACTGGATAGTAGCGATATCGCCAAACACTAATTCAGTAGCCAACGTATCCTGATCTTCCATCGCATAATCAATGGCTTTATTAATACTCAGGCTATACTGTTTTCTGATATCGATAAGTTGATTAAATAACTCCCGCCCTTTTTGCGAGTTGATACCGCTATCGAGATTTTTATATATTTCACTTGCCGAGTTGGTCGTTTTTACTATGATAACCTTGAGTTCCTGCTTTTCCTGTTGTTGATCTGCTGGAAGGAGGATAATGTCGCGTAAAGTACGAATGTTAGTATTTAATATATCTTGAATATCACGCAGCATGTCGACTTTTATCATTCGGCCCTCGGTAATTTCATCAACCTCGGCACCAATGTTTTTCATGAAATAATAGCCCACAGATGACAAAACAAGCGTCAGCATGATTAACAAACCAAAGCCCAGAGAAAGCCGCTTCCCAATTTTTATATTTTTAAATAAATCCATGTCAGCACCAGAACTTTACATTTTTGCAAAATATTTTCCCTATGGCGATTGATAAACATATTACCGATGACTGGTCTAAATAAAATACGACAAACGGTAAAGTGAATCGTTATCACAACAGGGTCCCTGGCCCTTCTAAATTTCTTATTTTCTGATGTAAACAGCAGAGTACACTCTAAATAATTCGAGTTTCAGGCAGGCGGCAAGCGAAGGAGTCCCGATGAGCTTACTTAAGTAAGTGATTCAGGTGACTGAACGCTGTCAACGCACATGCAACTTGAAGTATGACGAGTATAGAGGCATAAGAAACTCATTTAGCCATATATAGTTTTAAAATAATAATTATGTAGACGACATTTACTTACTGAAATTGTTTACTTGGTAAAGTAATTCAAGCCCCTTTTTATTCCATCCTAAAAATCACAGGTACACGCGACTAGTTGGAAACAAACCATTTATAAAAACGGCTCCGTTTTCATTTTCGCCCTTACCCTACTGGCATACGTTGCGCTTAATTAATGTTATGAACTGATAAAAAGAACATAAAGGTTCCGTAGTCTACGTTCTATAACTTTACACTATCATAAATAGAATATCGATCGAAAATAACGATCATTAAACCGTTCAATCCCCTGTATTCGATCGATTTTTTCTATCAGAAAAGAAGTTCCGGTTTTCATTCATTAAATTGAACTTATACATTAGAAGGCTAATAGTTTACGAAGCATCATAATAACGCCCACACCACGACGTTGTGAGCCGTTCGATATAGCGTAACATAGATGAACTAATTAGATTTTAAGCATGAAAGTAGACCACTTGTGCCTGGCAATATAAAAAAAACCAGTCAGTGAAAGCTGACTGGTTTTCGGTGTGGCCATAATCGCGTTCTGCGTGTTTCCGTCTTGTTTTTCACTCTACTGCATATTCCTTCATTTTATTTTCGTCAGGCATTGTGCCACTAAGTTTCTTAAGTACCTCTTTTGCCTCTTTCAGCACACAGGCACATTGCTCGTGCGTGATGGTAAGCGGTGGCTCGATCCTAACCGATTTAGCATTGTTCAACGTACCGGCGACCAATATATTGCGCTGAAACAACTCTTTCGCGAAGGCGTAGCCGATCTCGTTTTTTCTGAACTCGATAGCCTGTAGCAACCCCATTCCGCGCGCCTCGATAATCAGTTGAGGATACTCTGTCGCCAACTGCCGTAAGCCCTGTAACAAAAATTCTCCCTGCATTGCCGCCTGTTCTGCCAGATTTTTCGTCAGCAGTTCATTGACAGTTGCCAGCGCCGCCGCGCAGGCCAACGGGTTGCCGCCGAACGTGGTGGTATGCAGGAATGGATTTTCAAACAGTACGGAGAATACGGCTTCCGTCGCCACCGTTGCACCAATCGGCATTACTCCGCCCCCCAGCGCCTTCGCCAGACACAGAATGTCAGGCTGCACGCCATAATGCTCACAGGCGAACATCTTACCCGTGCGCCCCATCCCGGTTTGCACTTCATCCAAAATCAGCAGCGCTCCAACCTCATCGCATAATGCTCTGACCGCAGGCAAGTAATTCTCCGGTGGCACAATCACGCCACCTTCCCCCTGAATGGGCTCAAGGATGATGGCGGCAACGTCATCGCCGGTCTTCTGGCATTGCTGGACCTGCTTGCGCATGGCGCTAATATCGCCAAAAGCAACATGATGGAAGCCGGGTAACAGCGGCATGAAAGGTCGACGAAACGCGGGTTTGGCGGTGGCGGAAAGCGCACCGAGCGATTTCCCGTGGAAGGCACCGGTTGCGGCGATAAACGTATATTTACCACGCGGTGATTGGTAGGCCTTCGCTAACTTCAGGGCTGCTTCCACCGATTCCGTTCCACTATTACAGAAGAAGCTGTATTTCAAATTGCCCGGCGTCAGCGCCGCCAGCGTTTTTGCCAACAGCCCTCGCAGCGGGTCGAGTAGTTCCTGGCTATGCAGCGGTTGTCTGGCAAGCTGACTCTCAACGGCGGCAATCACATTAGGATTACGGTGCCCCACGTTAAAAATGCCGTAACCGCCCAGACAGTCCAGATATTCATTCCCTTGGGTATCAATCAACGTATTCGGGCCGCTGGCGCGCCATTCGACTGCGCCATAATCGCCGCCGGTAGTGACAGATTTTCGGTACTCCAGAAAACCTGGATTGACGTATTCACGAAAACAACTCAAAACTTCTCGATTCAGTGCCGCTATGTCATCGTGGGATAGCGTATCACTATGAATCCAATGCAGTGCCTGCTGAGTACACTCTAGCGGGTTAAGGTGGGCGTTTGATCTGGACAAAATGCGCTCCTTGAAAACGGACATCACGCGATGCCAATTTAATTAATGCACATAACACGCCAGTCGCCCGTCTTAAATCAGAATAAAATACAAAAACGCGATCTAAACCAAAAATTCAGCAGATGATTTGAACTAAATACGGATATTTAAAATTAATAACCACATGACAGGGGGAATGCCAGTGTGAAGGCAATTAAAATATCTTGCGCTGCCCCGTTTTTGCCCTGCACGCCCTCTTTTGGGGCGCGCCTGTGTTGGACAAACTCGCTACCTCATTCCCCTGATTGTTCTTTCAGGAAAAGCAGCCCCGACGGCGTGAATAACCTCAGTGCCGAATCATGATATGACGCACGATGGTGTAATCTTCCAGTCCGTACATCGACATATCTTTGCCGTAGCCAGACAACTTCTGTCCGCCGTGCGGCATTTCGCTCACCAACATAAAGTGAGTATTCACCCAGGTGCAGCCGTACTGAAGACATGCGGCAAGACGGTGTGCTCGCCCGATATCGCGCGTCCAGACCGACGAAGCCAGCCCGTAATGCGAGGCATTCGCCCAGCCAATCACCTGCGCCTCATCGTCAAACGGCGTAATAGAAATGACGGGACCAAACACCTCTTTCTGGACGATTTCATCTTCCTGCTTTGCGCCTGCCAACACCGTAGGCTGGAAATAGAATCCCTGCCCTTTCACCCGTTCGCCACCCGTCACCACCGTGATGTGCGGCAGCGCTTTTGCTCGTTCGACAAAACCAATCACACGTTCAAGCTGCGGCTCAGTAATCAACGGCCCCAGCTCGGTCGTTTCATCGTGCGGATCGCCTATTTTCAGCGTTGCCACCGCTTTTCCTAATGCTTCCACGACCTCATCGTAAATCGCACGCTGTACATACAGTCGACAGGCAGCAGTACAGTCTTGCCCCGCGTTGTAGAAACCGAAACTGCGAATGCCATCAACCACCTGATCGATATCGGCATCATCGAACACAATCACTGGCGCTTTGCCGCCCAACTCCATATGCGTGCGCTTTACGCTAGCAGCAGTATGGGCAAGAATATGCGCTCCGGTCGCAATCGAACCGGTTAGCGACACCATATTGACTTTCTCATGCCCTGTCAGCGCATCACCGATATCTGCACCACGACCAAACAGGATATTCACCACGCCAGCAGGAAGTATCTCCGCCAGCAGGTGCGCCAGATAGAATGTCGTCAGCGGGGTTTGCTCCGCCGGTTTCAGCACCACACAGTTTCCTGCCGCCAGCGCGGGTGCCAGCTTCCACGATGCCATCATCAGCGGGTAATTCCATGGGGCAATGGACGCTACCACACCAACCGGATCGCGCCGTATCATCGAGGTGTGTCCTTCCAGATATTCTCCCGCGGCTGAACCGCTCAAGCAACGTGCCGCCCCGGCAAAAAAACGAAAGACATCAGCCACCGCGGGGACTTCATCATTTAGCGCGGCATGGTAAGGTTTACCGCAGTTCAATGACTCCAGCTCGGCGAACGTCTCAGCGTTTTCCTCAATGGCATCGGCAATCCGTAGCAACAGCGTGGCGCGTGTTTTCGGCGTGGTCTGTCCCCAGTGTGCAAAGGCGGACTCCGCAGCCAGAACGGCTGCATCAACCTGGTGCAGATCGGCCTGCGCAATGGTAGCAATTTGCTCTCCCGTTGCGGGGTTGAATACCGCCAATGCCTCGCCTTTTCCTGCAACCAGCTTGCCTTCTATCAGTAATTTGTCATGCATACATTTTCCTTACAGAGAGAAAACGATCGTGTTTTTCATCACTATCTGCAAAATGTCTGTGCAAAAAACCTGCCACGTTATGTTTGGGCGTCAATCCGTTCTGCAACAGGCGGCATCAGACTAAGGCGTGTTACCCGACTCTTGCTTCGTCTGCGTCGCGGCCTGTCGTGCTTCCTCCGCCAGCGCCTCAATCTCTTCTTTCGTCAGTTGACCTGACGCCTCATGCACCTTTGCCAGCCCTTCGCTGACCGTCACGTCTTTGGGATCGTCCTTTGTCGTCATTGTCATTCCTCTTAATCAAATGATACGTCAACAAAGGTAAGTGTAGTCGACAGCTAAAATCCGCCAATCTGAAGAAGATTTAACTCTGCTTTCCCGTTCGTCATATGTGATAATAATTATCAATTACATCATATTTATTATTCAGGGCCTTACCCCGCCAGCGGACAATCACGATAGATAGCACCGTGACAAGGGAAAGGAGTTCTGTTGCCGCAGAGTCGGCGGGAAGGTCACCTGACGGGACGTTGGCATGTCAGAGTCTGAACTCAGAATGCTGTTCAACCACTATGCAGAACGGTTAGAACGCTATCTCAATCATAAACTGCGCGACCCTCAGGCAGCGGCAGATCTGGTGCAAGAGAGTTTTTTACGGTTGGCACAACGACTGGAACAGCAAGATGATGTAGACGACAAGAAAGCATATCTCTATAAAACAGCCAATAATTTGCTGCTTGACCATGTCCGCCACCAGCAGCGTTGGCAGATGACAACGGGTGTTGACGACGTGGATACGACGCTGGACTCTCTGCCTGATGCCGCTCCCCAACTCGATCGGACAGCGATCGCCCAACAGGAGCTGGAACGTCTGGCAAACGTACTGTTGACTCTGCCTGAGCGTACACAGCAGATATTTCATTTACACCGGTTTGAACACATGACACAGGCGCAGATTGCCCAGCAGTTGGACATATCCCTCAGCACCGTTGAAAAGCATCTTGCGATGACACTGCATGCCATGCTGACGATCCGCTCCTCGTGAAAATCGCCGCCAATAATGAAATAATCACAAATTATTTACGGGTTTATTGCCGTCAGACGTCTACGTATTTAGAGACCCTACACACTCCAGGCCTATCAACATGAACGATTATCCCCCTGAAATCCATCAGCAGGCAGCACGATGGGCTATACGTTTAGCCGAAGCGCCGCTGGACGATGAACAGGAACTGGCATTTCAGCATTGGCTGGCGCAGGACTCACGCCATCGCCATGCTTTGGAACAGGCAGGGATGCTCTGGCACGAGTTAGGGTCGCTCAGCGCCGAGCAAAAAAAGGTGCTGCAACCACAGCCGTTAGTCAAGTTGCCCACCAGACGCCCCCACCGTGCGACACAGTGGAAAATCGCGGCCTTATTACTGCTGGGTTTCAGTCTCGGCACAACGTGGATTTCCGACGGTATTATAACGCTGCGCTCGGATTATCATGCCGATCATCAGGTCAAACAGGTTACGCTACCGGACGGCAGCCAGGTCGATATGGATGCGGGTAGCGCTATTGCTCTTGCTTACACGCCGCAAGAACGGCGCGTCACATTGCTGCAAGGCTCGGCCTGGTTCACCGTTGCCCCGACGAATGCACAGGAAAAACGTCCTTTCCTGGTCGATGCGGCGTCAGGAACAACACAGGCACTCGGTACGCAATTCATTGTGCAGAATACATCGCAGATCACGACGGTCGGCGTGGTGGAGCACAGCGTTCAGGTCACGGCAAATGGACAAACACTACGGCTTGATGAGGAGCAAGCAGCACGTTATACCGAACAAGGCCTGACGCGTCTGCCCGGGTGGAATAGTCGCGAACGTGGCGATTGGCGGCGTGGCTTGCTGATATTTGATCAACAGCCGCTCGCTATCGTGATCGCACGTATCAACCAGTACCGTTCTGGTACGATCGTCATCCCGAGTTCAGCGTTGCGCCAACGTCAGGTTAGCGGCATTTTTTCTCTGAACGAACTGGATAACGCGCTGCAAACCATGACCGCTGAACTGGGCGCCAAAACCGTTGCTCTGCCCGGTGTCACCATTCTGTACTGATTCTCCTCCCCCGGTTTCCTTTCTCTGCCGCTCCTGCAACGCCGTTCGGGAGCGGTGAGCGTTCATTAAGAACCACGGCGTTTACAATGCCGCAACTCACCGGTGAAAAAATTTTAAATATTTTTTTACGGGTTCTGCTTTCTCAACCGTCTTCATATTTAGGTAATGATTTTTATTATCATTTTCATTAAGAGCAAAGAGATTAATCATCCCTTTGTTTGTTAATGCTTATTAGTCATTTAACTGACGGTAGACCAGGCGAAAATGTTTAAAAAAACACCACAGCAAAATGTCCGTTTGTTACAACTTAGTCCTCTTTCTCTTGCCGTCGGCATTGCACTCTCACTGCTTAGTTCGTACCACTATGCACAAGCAGAAACACAGGCCGCCAACATTCAGGAAGCCGCTCGTCAAAGCGTTACCTTTTCCATTAATCCACAACCCTTGAGTAGCGCATTGCTCCGCTTCGCCGAGCAGGCCGGGCTACAGGTGTTCTTTGCTGACGTCAAACTCGAAAATATGCAGGCCGCCGCGCTTCAAGGCCGCTTCACGCCCGAGCAAGGGCTACGCCAGTTGATTGGCACCAACCCGGTTGATTTTCAGATCGACAACAACGGCGTGATTACCCTGCGACCTCGTTCAGTCAATGTCGATACGGCAAAAATAGACGATGTGATGACGGTACGCGCTTTTACGGTTGCCAATCCGGGCGACTGGATCTACGAGCAACCCCGCGCCATCAGCGTGATTTCACGTGAACAGATGGATCAGCGTCCTGCACGCCACGCTGCCGATATGTTGGAACAATCTGCTGGTGTTTACTCCAGCGTCAGCCAGCAAGACCCTTCATTGTCGGTAAACATTCGCGGGATACAGGACTTTGGTCGCGTGAATATGAACATTGACGGCGTACGGCAAAATTTTCAAAAAACCGGTTACGGCCAGCGTAACGGGCAGATGTATATCGACTCGGAATTGCTCACCGGCGCAACCATTGAAAAAGGCGCGACAAATGTGATGGGCAGCGCAGGAACCTTGGGCGGCGTCGCCACCTTTAATACCGCCAGCGCCCACGATTTTCTAGCACCGGGTAAAGAACTCGGCGGAAAACTGCACGCCAGCACGGGCGACAACGGGACACATTTCATTGGCAGCGGCATCCTCGCACTGGGCAATGAAAGCGGCGATATTCTGGTGGGTGCCAGCGAACGTCATCTCGGCGACTACTGGCCGGGTAACGACGGCAACCTCGGTAATATCCGTATCCCCGGCAATTCAAATAATTACGAAGAGTGGGCCAATAACTTAAAGCATCAAAAAGTGACCAGCGCAGCTTATACCATGCGCTCGCGGCTGGCGAAAATCGGCTGGAATCTGCCAGCTAATCAGCGCTTCCAGCTCAGCTATATGCAAACGCAAACCTCTTCTGAAAACGCAGGGACGCTATCCAATCTCTCCAATACCGATCTGGGATGGCGAGCCAGCGGGCACAGCAATATTATGGCGCGCAGTACCGCGCTCGATTACAGCCTGAAGCCAGACAACCAGCGCTGGCTGGATTTGAAGACCAAAATTTACTACGCCGATACCAATAACGACACCGATAACTATGCCCTCTCCAATACCAGCGCCTATCACGAACGCACGCGATTGCGTACCTACGGCGCGCAGGCGCAAAACACCTCGACGCTGTTACAACGGGGCGCACACGAGCTAAAAGCCGATTACGGGTTAGATTTTTATTATGACAAAATCACGACGGACAGCACCAACAGTACGGCCAGTAACGCCACCCCGGAAGGGAACCGCGCGATGGCCAGCCTGTTCGCGAATCTGAATTACGCCTACGACGAGTGGGTAACGCTGCAAGGTGGCCTGCGTTACGATCGTTATCGGTTACGCGGCACCACCAGCATCAGCTATCGGGACATTCCCTATACCATCACGGACCCCTGTAGGCAAAGGTCGATCGCACTCTGCCCGCCGTTTGTGACCACCACGCAGGATTGGAATGTCGATGACGAGCAAGGCAAGCTATCCCCTACGCTATTTGCTGGTGTCCGACCCGGCGTTGAATGGCTACAGCTGTTCACCAGCTATGGCCTGTCCTGGCGGCCGCCGTCAGTCAGTGAAACCTTTGCCAACGGCACCTACAGCGCAGGTAACTATTACCTGTATCCAAATCCTAATCTCAAACCGGAGCGTTCCCGCGCCTGGGAGGTCGGGTTCAATATACAGAAACCCGAATTGTTTATGGATGGCGACAGGCTGGTCACCAAAGTGTCCTACTTCGACACCCGGATAAACGACTACATCAGCCTGAACGGTGCGCGTAATAAGCCGGGCTATAACGGCTATTCGCTCAGCAATTCCGTGTTCCAGAACAATCTAGTGAAAAGCCGTTTCCGCGGGATGGAATATCAACTTAATTACGACGCGGGCTTTCTGTACGTCGATGCGACCTACACCCATATGATCGGCAATAACGATTTCTGTGCGCCAGTGGCCTGGATGGGCGGCGTCACGACCGTTGGTGGCTCCAGAAGAAACTACTACTCCACACCTGTCGATACCACGGCCAGTGATTTCACTTGCCAAAAAACGCTGTTACTCAGCAACGCCGCCTATCTGCCGGGCGACCGCGGTTCGGTCACGCTGGGGACGCGCGTCTTCGATCGCAAGCTGGATATGGGCGTCACGATGCGCTTTGCTCCCGGCTATCAGGACGCTGCCGCACCGGCCAACTCCGCCTATTTAGCCGACTGGCCCAAATATGAAGTTTACGATCTGTACGCCAGCTATCGTCTGACCGACAGCCTGACGGTACGCGGTTCCGTCGAGAATATCGCTAACCGTACTTACATCGTGAGCTATGGCGAATCACTGGGCTACACGCCAAGCCGGGGAAGAACGGTGCAGGCTGGCGTGGAGTATCGATTCTAATTTCTCTGTTTCCCAATGCGGGAGGCAGGAAAACAAAGGGGATGGGATGGCTCATCCTCTTTCACGACAGACACGGATGACCGTGCCTGTAGATCGTTAGTTAATGAGGAATCTATTATGAGTTTTGCAATTACCTACGATGCCTACTATGCCAATTACAGCATTGCCAGCTACCTGACTGAATGGTCTGCAGCCTTTGGCGACGTTAATCATACCGCGGGTAATACACAAGTCGGTGGCAATAATACCGGGGGCTTTTACGGCGGCGACACCTTTATAGACGGTACTCAATATGCGATCACGAGTACGCAGAATGACTTTTCTGCACTTATTGCCGGCGGCGATCTGACCTACAGCCTCTTCTCTCCTCCTGCTCATACGCTGTGGGGTCAGTTAGACACGCTGTCCTTCGGGAACGTTCTGCAAGGTGGCACTACCGCAGGCACCACCTATTCTCTTGCTGAGCCAGAAGTCACCTTCAGCGGGCTGGGTCTCTCCACGGATATTGCCAACCAGAATGTTGACGATCGCGGCGTGGTACATGACGTGATTTATGGCCTGATGAGCGGACAGGTTCAGCCGCTGCTGACTGCACTGACAAATGCGGGTATCGATATTAACGCGAGCCTGGATAGCCTGAGCTTCGCCACGGCGACCTCCGATGCCGCGCTTTCTGCCGATACCGTGGTTGACGTCGTTGGCGTCGCCGAAACGGCTGATCTGCTGGCGGCATAAGAAAACGGCTAAAAGATGACGCTTTTAGCCGTTTGAGTGAACACCGTCGCGGTACGGAGAGAGTATGTACCCTAAATAATGCGCGTTGCAGGGACGCAGCGTGAATTATGGCGGGTACGGCACCGCGGCGGCTTATTGAGTGTAATAACCGTTGGCAAACCGCGTCAATAGCGATACGGCTAACCGCTTTCCCCTCTGCCACGCTGTAGGCACACCACAGTGAGAACCATGGCGATTTTATTGAAGAAGGAATACCCCATGCCCGCACTCCATCCGGCGCCATCAGGCCGGGAGATCATTGACGCGCTGGCCGCCTATCGTCGGGGGTTCTGGGGTATTGGCCTGTTTAGCGCCGTCATCAACCTGCTGATGCTGGCACCAGCAATTTATATGCTCCAAGTCTATGACCGCGTCCTGCCTTCCAGCAGCACCATGACGCTGGCGATGCTGACGATCATGATGCTGGGCCTGTTTTTATTGATGGGATTACTGGAATGGATACGCAGCGCCGTGGTGATCCGACTCGGTACACAGATGGATATGCGGCTGAATCAGCGTATCTATAACGCCGCATTCGAAAGTAATCTCAGGAACGGCACGGCGGGAGCCGGGCAAGCCTTAAACGATCTGACCGCCCTGCGCCAGTTCGCCACCGGGAATGCGCTGTTCGCCTTCTTTGATGCACCGTGGTTTCCCGTTTACCTTCTGGTGATCTTCTTACTTCATCCCTGGCTGGGCGCGATGGCGCTGGCGGGGGCAATAGTGCTGATTGTGCTGGCCTGGCTGAATCAAAAACTGACGCGCGAACCTTTGGCCTTAGCGGCACAAAACACCGTTCAGGCGACACAGCAGGCTAACGCTAACCTGCGCAACGCCGATGCGATTGAAGCCATGGGAATGCTGCCCGCCATGCGTGAACGTTGGCTGACGCAGCATAACGCTTTTCTCTATTATCAGAACGTTGCCAGCGAAAAAAGCGCCAACATTACCTCGCTGACGAAAAGCACCCGGCTGGCACTTCAGTCGCTGATGCTGGGTCTGGGCGCACTGCTGGCCGTCAACGGCGATATCACGCCGGGTATGATGATCGCAGGTTCCATTCTGGTAAGCCGCGTTCTCAGCCCAATCGATCAAATCATTGGCGTCTGGAAACAGTGGATGCAGGCACGTCTCGCCTGGCAACGTGTCAACATCTTGCTCGATAATCACCCGGCACGACCTGTTGGCATGGCGCTTCCTGCACCAGCAGGGAGACTCCAGGTCGAACAACTCAGCGCCAACGCCCCCAACTCCCGAACGCCCCTACTCGCCAATATTACGTTTGAACTGGCCCCCGGCGATGTGCTCGGCGTCTTAGGCCCCTCCGGTTCAGGTAAATCCACCCTCGCCCGCCTGCTGGTTGCGGCCATGCCCGCCCTCAGCGGCAAAGTCAGGCTAGATGGCGCAGACATGCACCAATGGGACAAAGGCGAACTAGGTCGGTTCATCGGCTATCTGCCGCAGGATGTGCAGCTTTTTAACGGAACGATTGCCGAAAACATTGCGCGCTTCACTCAGCCGGATGCAGAAAAGATCGTTGCCGCCGCCATCACGGCAGGCGTTCACGAGATGATTCTACGGTTGCCGCAGGGCTACGATACGCTGTTGGGGGAAGGCGGTGCCAGACTATCCGGCGGCCAAAAGCAGCGTGTCGCTCTCGCCAGAGCCATTTACAACCAGCCACGCCTGATTGTGATGGATGAACCGAATGCCAGCCTGGATGACGATGGCGAGAAAGCCTTATTGGCCGCCATTGCCGCCCAACAGGAAAACCAAAGCACGCAGATATTAATCACCCATAAACCCGCGCTACTGTCCTGCGCCAATAAGCTATTAGTCCTGCGCGCTGGGCAGATCCAGTATTTCGGCACAACCGAGCAGGTACTGAAAGAACTACAGCGCGCTAAGCCCGCTAATACATCTGTTACCAAATCCGCCAGCGCCCAATCCACGCCAGCTAAGACAGGCAACGCCGCAAATGCCTTTACCCCAAAAGAACCCGGTTCTGCCGGGCTGAGCATGGTATACAGCGCGCCGACGCCACGCCGTGCCGCTCCGGATAAATGAGGCTTAGCGCATTGATAACGAACGCCTGCCGTCAGAAAAGCATCATGGAAAGAAGAGGATAACCATGTCCGCGTTACGCGAAGTCACATCACAATCGACAGCCCCACTTCCTCAAGTGGAGGATAACGTTGCAGCGATGCCGTTACATACTGATGCCGGACGCTATTTGAAGCATGGCCTCTGGCTGGTACTTGTCGGCTTTGGTGGCTTGCTACTCTGGGCAGGCATGGCACCGTTGGATAAAGGCGTCGCGGTATCCGGTCGGGTTGTCGTTGCGGATAACCGTAAAGTGGTGCAGCCCGTCAGTAGTGGACGCATCGCCTCACTCACCGTACGGGATGGCGATCGTGTGCAGGCTGGGCAAATCCTTGCCACGCTGGACCAAACGCCCGCTCAGGCACAGCGCGACAATCTCGTCACCCAGCTTCAGGAAGCGTTCGCGGGCGAAGCGCGCTTGCGGGCGGAACGCGACGATCTGAACACGATCGCCTTCCCTGCTCCCACTGAGCAACACAACACCGTCACGCAACAAATTCAGATTGCCCAGCAGCAGCTGTTCATCAGCCGTCGTGCAGCCCTTCAACAGGAACACACAGCGATACAGGCCGCTATCATCGGGGCAAAAGCGCAGTCGCAAGGTTCACAGGCGCTGCTTGCCAGCAGCCAAACGCAATTTCAGATCGTCAGCGAACAGCTGCGCGGGCTGCGTCCGCTGGCACAGGAAGGCTATATCGCCCGTAATCGCCTGCTGGACGTCGAGCGGCAAGCCGCCCAACTGGCTGGTGCGATCGCGCAGGAACGGAATAATCAGGTACAGCTCCAGCAGCAGGTCGTCGAACTGGAGCAAAAGATCCAGCAACGCCAGAACGAATACCAGAAAGAGGTACGCACCCAACTCGCCGATACTCAACGTTCCATTCAAGATCTCACCCAGAGGCTGAAAACAGCGGAGTATGAACTTCAGCACACGCACATTCGCGCGCCCGCCAGCGGCACGGTGGTCGGGCTGGTGCTGCACACCGAAGGTGGCGTAGTGAATAGCGGACAGATGTTGATGGAAATCGTTCCCGCTGGACAACCGCTCTTGATTGACGCACAGCTGCCTATCGAGCTGGTGGACAGAGTCAGCAACGGGCTGCCGGTCGAGCTGCTATTTTCCGCTTTTAATCAAAGCACCACGCCGCGTATTTCCGGCGTGGTCGCACTCATCGGTGCCGACCAGTTAGTCGAGCAACAGACGGGAAAACCCTATTACGCCCTGCGTATACATGTCGATGAACAGGGTAAACAGCAGCTTGCCGGGCTGGATGTTCGCCCTGGTATGCCAGTGGAGGCTTTTATTCGTACCGGTGAGCGTTCCCTGCTCAACTATCTGTTCAAACCGCTTGCCGACCGCCTGCATCTGGCACTGACCGAGGAATAACCATGCTGCGCCTCTCATCTGTTTATCGCGCGGCGATCCGCTCCTGCTATTTCGCCCCTCTCTTTCTCATACTGAGCTACAGCGCGCCGAGTCAGGCTCTGGGGCTCATGGAAGCCTGGCAGCATGCGTTAACGCACGATCCCGCTTTCCTGGCTGCCGTACATGCGCGCAACGCCGACAGCGAAGAGAAGCATATCGGGCGTGCCGGACTGCTACCAAAAATCACCTATGACTACAGCCAGTCCCGTAACGATTCTACCGTTACGGCGGGAAACCAACAGTCAGAGCGGGATTACACTAGCCGCGCTTCCAGCTTTTCCGTGCAACAGCCGTTGATCGACTACGCCGCGTGGTCGCGCTATCAGCAAGGTGAAGCCAGCGCCGTGCTGGCAGACGAACAGCTGCGCGATGCCAGCCAGCAGCTGTTGGTACGCCTGTTTCAGGCCTACACCAACGTGCTGTTTAGCCGCGAACAGATTGCGCTGGTTCAGGCACAGCAGCGTGCCTATCGCGAACAATATCAACTGAATCAACGCCTCTTCCAGCAGGGAGAAGGCACCCGCACCGATATGCTGGAAACTGAGGCACGGGTCAACCTGACGGAAGCACAGCTCATCGAAGCGCAAGACAACCTGGATATCAGCCTGCGGGAATTGGAAACACTGCTGGGGATGCCCGTTGGCGTAGAGCAGCTTGCGGTATTAACCCCGCGCTTCACCGCGCTGCCACTTCAACCTTCGGGCTATCAGCACTGGCAATCGCTGGCGTTACGTCACAACGCTCAGCTACTGGCGCTGAATCAATCGCTCGCCGTGGCGAAATACAGCATTGAACGCAATCGGGCAGGCCACCTGCCGCAGGTCACGCTGGTCGCCAGCACCCGTAACACGCAATCAGATACTGAAAACAGTTATAACCAGAAATACGATACGCGTTCGATTGGCATCCGCGTTAGCGTACCGATTTTTGCGGGCGGCGGCGTCTCTGCCGCAACGCGTCAGGCAAAGGAGCGCTATCAGCAAACCGCGCGGGAAAAGGACGAACAGACGGCGACCATCCAGACGGAACTGCGTCGCCAGTTTAATTTGGTCACCAGCAGTCAGGCGAAAATCCGCGCCTATGAACTAGCGGAAAAATCAGCGCTGGCGTTGGTTACCGCGACCCAAAAGAGCGTTCAGGGTGGGGAGCGCGTGAATCTTGATGTGCTGAATGCTGAACAGCAGCTTTACGGCGCCCGGCGCAACCTGACCGAAGCACGCTATACCTGGCTGACGGCCTGGCTACAGCTGCGTTACTACGCAGGCACGCTGGATGAGCAGACATTACGCCAGTTAGCGACCTATTTCGTGCATACCTAGCGGCATAAAGGGTGCCGCTAGAAAGAAGACAGGGTCGCTGACGTGCCGATATTCGGCCATATTCTTCTTTGAAATGAAAATAGTTTGCATCCATATATTCGATAAAACTTATAGAATTTTTATATTAATAACTAATCACACTATAAAGAACGTTCTCCTTCGCATCTAATGCAAACATAGCAGAAAATACGTTAGCTATATTCTTGAGGTGAATAGCGGTGACGTAGCCGCTATTTTTATTTTTCGATAATCCCGCTATGGTCTGGCGTTGACTTCATTACCAAAAAGGGATTCATTATGCCATTTTTAAAACTAATCATTTAAAAACAATGAAATATGATAAAATACCCCATTAGAGGTAGATTGATTGACATTAAAGTATGATTTTTTTGTGGTGTTCGTTAACGAAAATAAAAAATAAAACGACACAAACCACAACAAAATAAGAACATGAATTTAATTACTATTAAAAACACCCCACCAATCATTAACAACCGCGCCAACGAACGCTCATCAGAATCATTAATAAATTAAAATTACACTTAAAAAACTAAAGAAACCAGAAAGACATGATTATTGCGAGCGAGATCTTTTATTTTCAGGAAATAGGACAAAGATAAAAATTAATAGATTTAGATCAAGAAAACAAATAACAACACGTCCATATAGTACCCACAGTAAAAACTCACTTATTTTAATTCTAACTAATCAGTTCATCTTATAAAATACTGCAATGGGGCTACTATGGATTTCATCATTCAATTAGTCATTGTCCTTATCTGCCTTTTTTACGGGGCAAGAAAAGGCGGGATCGCGCTGGGTTTATTAGGCGGGGTCGGACTCGTTATTCTGGTCTTTATTTTTAAACTGCAACCGGGTAAACCGCCCGTTGACGTCATGCTGGTTATCATTGCCGTGGTGGCCGCATCGGCAACGCTTCAGGCATCGGGCGGGCTGGATGTGATGCTGCAACTCGCGGAGCGTATGCTGAGACGTAACCCGAAATACGTTTCGATTATCGCGCCGTTTGTCACCTGTATTCTGACGATCCTGTGTGGTACGGGCCACGTGGTGTATACCATTCTGCCAATTATTTATGATGTCGCCATCAAGAATAATATTCGTCCTGAAAGGCCAATGGCTGCCAGTTCAATCGGCGCACAGATGGGGATTATTGCCAGCCCGGTTTCCGTTGCCGTCGTTTCACTGGTTGCCATGCTGGCTAATTTCACCTTCCAGGGTAAGCATCTGGGATTCCTCGACCTGCTGTCAATCACCATCCCTTCTACCCTGTTGGGTATTCTGGCGATAGGGATTTTCAGCTGGTTCCGCGGGAAAGATCTCGACAAAGATGCCGATTTCCAGAAATTCATCGCCGACCCGGAAAACAAACAGTATGTGTATGGCGATACCGCCACGCTGCTGGACAGAAAACTGCCGCGCAGCAACTGGGTTGCCATGTGGATTTTTCTGGCAACTATCGGTGCAGTAGCAATTCTAGGGGCGGTTGAAGAGCTGCGTCCGGTTTTCGCAGGTAAGCCGCTGTCGATGGTGCTGGTCATTCAGATGTTTATGCTGCTCTCCGGCGCAATCATCATTATCGCCACTAAAACCAATCCGTCATCGATCTCGAAAAACGAAGTGTTCCGCTCAGGGATGATTGCCATCGTCGCGGTATATGGTATCGCCTGGATGGCAGAAACCATGTTCGGTGCACATCTGGAACAGATCAAATCCACGCTTGGCTCGTTGGTGAAGGTCTATCCTTGGGCTTACGCTATTATCCTGCTGATCGTGTCCAAATTCGTTAACTCACAGGCAGCGGCACTGGCTGCGATTGTCCCTGTTGCGCTGGCTATCGGGGTTGACCCGGCGTATATCGTGGCGTCAGCACCTGCCTGCTACGGTTACTATATTCTGCCGACCTATCCAAGCGATCTGGCTGCTATCCAGTTTGACCGTTCTGGCACCACCAAAATCGGCCGTTTCGTTATCAACCACAGCTTCATTCTTCCTGGTTTGATCGGTGTGAGCACCTCTTGCGTCTTTGGCTGGGTGTTCGCCGCAATGTACGGCTTCCTGTAATTCCGTTCTCTACCCCTAAAAGCCGTCCAGCAATGGGCGGCTTTTCATCGCTTACTCTCCTCCCTCCGGCCATCAAAAAGATCGCGGTGAAACGCCGGGGAATGCAGCGCTAAATACTCTTCTGGTTATGCAGAATCTACCCATTCATAGCCAGAATTATTCTTTTGCAGCGTTCGATATCACTGTTACAACTGATTGGTCTTTTCCTACAGAGATGAGAGATCGCGAACATGATTGCAATACAAGCGCCACAAACCTATCTGAATCGTGATGGCGTCATTCGTTCTGTCGGCGAATACGCCGCTCCCTATGCGAGCACAGTGTTGGTTATTACCAGCCCGCAGGCATGGAAAACAACGTCGGATGCCGTCGAGCACAGTCTCAATGAGCATGGCCTCCGGTATCAGGTTGAATTTTTGTCGGGTGATTGCACCAAACCCGCGATAGAAGTGCTAACCACACAGGCGCGTGCACTCGGCGCGGAACTGATTTTAGGTATTGGCGGCGGGCGCGTGCTGGATGCCGCGAAAGCCGTTGGCGACATACTGGGACAGATCCCCGTCATCACCGTACCCACCATTGCCGCTACCTGCGCCGCCTGGTCGCCGATCAGCGTGATTTACAGCGACAGTGGCGCACACAATGGCTCCTTCCCACTGACTCGGTTGCCAATATGGGTGCTGGTAGATAGCGAAATTATCGCCCATAGCCCCTCACGTTACCTCAAAGCTGGTATCGTGGATGCGCTGGCAACGTGGTACGAATTTCAGTCTTATTTACGTCGCGGTGATGATGGGCTGGCGTTGGCGCTCAAAGCGCAGGCGGCACGACTGGCCGTGGAGACGTTTAACGCGTATGGCGAGCAGGCCATTGCAGATAATGAGCAAGGTGTGGTCACACCAGCACTACGCCGCGTGATCGACGCCGTTATCGCGCTGGCTGGCATCGCGAACAGCATGAAAGATGAGGTGCCGCGTATTGGCGTCGCGCATGCTATTCACAACAGCATGACGCGTCTGCCGGAATTACATGACTGGCTACATGGGGAAAAAGTAGGTTTTGGGCTGGCTGCACAGGCTTTTCTGGAACACGATAACGCCGCTGACCGCGAAGAACTGTTTGCGCAACTGCGCCGCTATGGTAGCCCGATAACGCTAAGCGCCCTCGGTTTGAACGAACGCCCGCAGTTAGTTGAAAGCCTCGCGCAAAACGTAAAGATCGCGCCAAAAATTGCCGCACGTCTGCCTTTCGCAACGGATGCTGAACGTATTCAGCAGGCACTATGGCGCACACAAACGCTGGAAGAGAATACAATCAACAGCCATGCGGCATAGTGAGCATCAGCATGCATTCAACATGGAAACGGGCGCCTCGAATCATCGATGCGCCCGTTTCTCTTTTTCTTTCCTGAATTATCCCTGCTGAGCCGGCTGCGTACTTATCCCTTTAAGTTCACGCTCATAGGCCTGCGCTTTCTTTTCGTCGAACTGGTGTTCCCACTTGGCAATCACCAGCACCGCCAGCGCATTTCCTACCACGTTCAGCGCAGTTCTCGCCATATCGAGAATGCGGTCAACACCCGCAATAAATGCCAGACCTTCCAGCGGAATGCCAACGCTACCCAGCGTGGCGAGCAGTACGACAAACGACACACCCGGTACACCAGCAATACCTTTGGAAGTTAGCATCAGCGTCAATACCAGCACGATTTCCTGCCCAATCGACAGGTCGATACCGTACAGCTGTGCGATGAAAATAGCTGCAATACTCTGGTACAGCGTCGAACCATCGAGGTTAAAGGAGTAGCCCGTCGGCACTACGAAGCTGGTTATCGATTTTGGCGCGCCATAGGCTTCCATTTTTTCGATGATACGTGGCAGCACGGTTTCAGAGCTGGCGGTGGAATAGGCGAGGATCAGCTCATCTTTCAAAATACGAATCAACACGGTGATACGCAGCTTACACAACCGTGCCACCGCGCCGAGCACCACCAGCCCGAAGAAGAATATCGCCGCATAAACCAGCATCACCAGCTTAGCCAGTGGCCACAGCGAAGCGAAACCGAAGTTGGCCACGGTGACGGAAATCAGCGCAAACACCCCAACCGGCGCGTAACGCATGATCATATGCGTCACTTTAAACATCGTTTCCGATACACCACGAAAGACGTTCAGCAGTGGATCACGATGTTCTTTAGGCAACGAAGACAAGCCCAAACCAAATAGCACCGAGAAGAAGATGATCGGCAACATGTCACCGCGCGCCATCGCCGCGAAGATATTCGGCGGAATCAGCGACAGTATCGTGCCAACCAGACTATGTGAACCACTCTGCACCTGTTCCGTTGTCTTTTGATACTGCGAGATATCAACGGCAGTCAGCGTCGACATATCAATGCCATGACCCGGTTGGAAGATGTTAGCCAGCGTGATGCCCAGAATAATCGCCACTGTCGTGATGATTTCAAAATAGAGGATAGTTTTGAAGCCGATGCGCCCAAGTTTTTTGGCATCCCCTACGCCTGCAATCCCGACGATCAGGGTTGCGATAACAATGGGGACAACAATCATTTTAATCAGGCGGATAAAGATATCGCCCGCAGGGCTGAGAATATTGCTGATGAGCCACTGGCGACTTTCCTGCTGTTCATGCAGCACGGCACCGAGTGCAATACCAAGAACCAACGCAATAAGGATTTGCCAGGCAAGGCTGATTTTTTGTGTTTTCATCGTCATTTTCCGTTTTAAACTCCCCGCCATCACAAACATGGCGCTAGCGCGACTCCGGCGCAATACGAACCGAAAAAATCAACGTGGAGGTGATTGACTAGTAAGAATATCTGATTGGTTGCTATCGTTATTTTTCTACTGCGACACAAAAATCGTTAACATAATTATTCAATAAAAATGCACAACTATTTGTATCACTTAACAAAAACAAACATATAAGTTATTGTTATGATAGGAATGCTACTATTCCACCACGATCATATCAAGCAGATTATCGTCACGATAAACCATATTTATGCTGAATCGAGAACAGAAAAAGGCGGGTGTCGCGTGGCAAGAAATAGCGACGATGCAGAAAGAAAAACGTCCGCCCAGCCAGAAAAAATGCTGGCTAGGCATCAGGTTAGGAAACGGTGTCGCGACTCAGATTTGGTAGTCAATCACCGCTTCATCGTTATCCGAGAAGACCTTGTCCTTAATGTCATCCAGCGACAGCTCTGTATTACACAGCTGAATAAATTTCCAGGCATAGTTACGCTGTAACTGACCTTTTTTTAGCCCCAGCCAGACCGTGTTGGCCTCAAACAAATGCTCGGCATTTAACCGTACCAAGCCTTTGTCACGCACGGCGTCGTATGACATATCGGCCAGAATCCCGACGCCAAGTCCCAGCTCAACATAGGTTTTAATCACATCCGAATCCTGCGCACTCAGCGTAATATCCGGCGACATTCCCACCGCCTGAAATGCACGATCCAAGCGCGAACGCCCCGTAATCCCCTGACGATAGGTAATCAGTGGTTCTGCATTGAGCATTTCCAGCGTAATAACCGGCTCCTGTGTCAGCGGATGGTGCTCTGGCACAATCACCGAGTGGTGCCAGCGGTAGTAGGAGAACGCCGCCAGTGAGGGATCGTTAATCAATTGTTCGCTGGCAATGCCGATATCAGCTTCGCCGGAATGGAGCATCGCCACGATTTCATCCGGCGTGCCCTGATTCAGCACCAGACGCACCTGTGGATACAAAGAGCGGAAGGCTTTAATCACCGGCGGCAGGCTGTAACGCGCCTGCGTATGCGTGGTCGCGATCACCAGTTGCCCGGTGTCGTTATTGGTGAAGACATTCGCCAACCGACGAATGTTGCTAGCGTCATTCAGAATGCGCTCCGCCACCACCAGTAGCTCTTTCCCCGGTTCAGTCATCCCTAACAGGCGCTTACCGCGACGGATAAAAATTTCAATCCCCAGCTCTTCTTCCAGCTCGCGGATATGGCGACTCACGCCGGATTGAGAGGTAAACAGCGTATTCGCTACCTCGGTCAGGTTGTAGTTGCACCGTGCTGATTCACGAATAATCTTCAGTTGCTGAAAGTTCACCTTTCACTCCCTTGTTCTTTATTACAGATAGCAACATTGATCCAAGGAATGAGAGGCAGAACAAATAAGCAAATGGAGTTGATTATATTTTTTTATACTAACGGTATGTCTGCCGATATAGATTATCTAACAAGGAATAGACATAAATAGTAAAATCAAAATGTTAGATAAAATCAGTTTTATATCTCACACAGCGTCAATCAACCATTTCGCTATGATTTATGCTTTTCTGATCTATTTATCTCGGTGCTTTTATTCCCTTTTTCCAGTATTTCTGCTCAGGCTAAATAGGACGCACGACTTCAAGCTGACGCGCTACACCCCAAATAATTCGAGTTTCAGGAAGGCGGCAAGAGAGGGAATCCCGATGAGCTTACACAAGTAAGTGATTCGGGTGACTGAACGTAGCCAACGCACATGCAACTTGAAGTATTACGGGTATATCACTGCTATGATAACGGGCAGAATCAGAGACAAGGTGGCAGCATGCAGGGCGTACCAGAACACTTTACCGATGAAAGAGACTATGCCCAGTTTCGGCACTTGCCGACGCTGCCCGGCATAGAGCTTTATCACGCGCATATCTGCCGCTATGCCTTTGAGCCACACACGCATGAGGCGTTTGGCATCGGTACCATCGACGACGGTGCAGAGCGATTCCGCTACCGCGGTGCCAAACATATTGCGCCTGTCGATTCGTTAGTCTTGATGAACCCCGATGAACTGCATACCGGGGAGTCCGCCACGGAAGACGGCTGGCGCTATCGCATGATCTACATTCCGCCCGATGTGCTGGAGAGCGTCTCCGGCGAGAAAGGCTGGTGGTTTACCGACGTCGTGCGCCACGATCCGGCGACCGCACGTCAACTGGCAATGACGCTGGCTGCGCTATGGCAGACGACCGACCCATTAGCAAGCGAAAGCCTGCTGCTGTCGCTGATTGCGCTTTTCCGCCCCCATGCGCGTATTGCACAACGTCAAATTGTTGAACCGTTCCATCGCTTTGACATAGTGAAAGCCTATCTGCGAGAGAATTTCGCCCACACCATTACCTTAAAAGAGTTAGCGGCACTGGTTTCCCTCAGCCCGTACCACTTCCTGCGCCAGTTCAAAGCTCAGTTTCACGTGACGCCGCACCAGATGCTGATGGCAATTCGGCTGTATGAGGCCAAGCAGATGCTGACACGCGGTATGGCGGCCTCCCATGTCGCCGTCGCCGTTGGGCTGGCCGATCAGGCGCATCTGACCCGCACTTTTGCTCAGCGCTATGGCGTCACACCTATTCGCTATCAAAAGCAGGTTTATCCGATTCAACGCTAGTTCCCTTCTGATAATAAACAGCAATATCCTACAATAATTCGTCGCCAACTCTCCCTAGACTGGCGCGATGAAATATTGTGAACAAACAGGTTTATTATGCTGATTGGTGTTTTATTTGCGCTTGCCGCCGGGCTGATGTGGGGACTGATTTTCGTTGGCCCCTTGATCGTACCGGACTACTCTGCTGCCTTGCAGTCCACTGGGCGCTATCTGGCTTTTGGGCTGATTGCCCTGCCGCTAGCCTGGCTCGATCGCCGTCGCCTGCGCAAGCTAACCCGCAGCGATTGGTTGGAAGCCACAAAGCTCACGGTTATTGGCAACCTGCTGTACTACTTTCTGCTTGCCAGCGCGATCCAACGCACGGGGGCACCAATATCGACGATGATTATTGGCACGCTGCCCGTCGTGATTTCCGTCACCGCGAATGTCCTGTACAGCAAACATGACGGTCGCGTGGCTTGGCGTCGGTTGCTACCCTCGCTGCTGCTGATTGCTTCCGGGCTTGTCTGCGTGAACATCGCGGAGCTAAAGGGAACTGAGATCGCCTTCGATTTCTGGCGTTACGCCAGCGGTATTGCAATGGCGTTTTGCGCCGTCATTTGCTGGACCTGGTATCCGCTGCGTAACGCCCGCTGGTTGCGCGACCACAAAAACCATACGCCGCTTACCTGGGCCACCGCACAAGGTCTGGTCACGCTACCGCTGGCGCTATTGGGTTATATTCTGGTGTGTGGTCATCTGGCGCTGACGGATGCGTCGTTTGCGCAACCGTTCGGCCCACGGCCTGAGGTTTTCATTTCACTCATGCTGGCCATTGGGCTGTTGTGTTCATGGATCGGCACGCTATTTTGGAACGAGGCGAGCCAACGTCTGCCGACGGTGTTGGTCGGACCGTTGATTGTATTTGAAACGCTGGCGGGGCTGGCCTATGCCTTTATGATTCGGCAATCCTTGCCGCCGCTGTTGACGCTCTGCGGCATCGCCTGCCTGATTATCGGTGTAATCTACGCCATGCGAGTGAAACCAGAACCTGTCGTGGTAGAAGTCACGGTTCCGGTTTCACGGACAGAGTGATCGGTCAGTGAAGAAATAAGGCAAGTCGTCCGTTATGTCCGGCTTGCCAGCTTCTGAAACAGTTCGGTCAGTTGCGCTTCATCTCTTGCGCCCTGATGCTGATCGGTCACCTTACCGTTGGCATCAATGATAAATGAGGTCGGCGTACCGCTGACCTGATAGCGCTCTTTGGTAATACCCAACTGATCGCGTACCACCGGATACGTCACGTTATGGTGTGCCAGCATCGAGGTGATATCTACACCGTCAGGATCGGTGTTCACTGCCACAACAACCACTTTATCACCGAACTCCTTGCTCAGCTTTTCCAGCGCCCCCATTTCAATCATGCAACCACCACAGCCCGACGACCAGAAATTCAGATAGACACTTTTCCCCTGCCAGCGCGACAGATCCACCTGCTGCCCCGCGAGATCGTAGGCTGCCAACGCAGGTGCCTGTGCCCCGACGCTAACCTGTTCTTCCTTGCAGCCGCTCAGCGCCACTGCCCCCAGTAGACAGAGTGCGGTAATTCCGTTACGCCATTTCATGATGATTCACCTCTTCACCGAAATACTTACCGTGTTGCAGGCGGATAATGCGATCGGCAAACCGCCCCAATTCAGGATTGTGCGTCACCATCACGATGGTGCGCCCCTGCCGATGCAGATCTTTCAGCAGATCCAGCACCCGTCGTTCGTTCTCTTCGTCCAGATTTCCCGTCGGTTCATCGGCAAAAATCACCGGAGGTTCATTCACCAGCGCGCGGGCGATGCAGACACGCTGCTGCTCCCCCCCGGAAAGCTGGCTCGGTAAGTGATCAACGCGATGCGCCAGCCCAACCTGCTCAAGTACGCGCTGCGCCGCGGCTTCATCCACCACGCTGTGGTAATGCTGCGCCAGCATCACATTCTCCAACGCGGTCAAAAACGGGATCAGGTGGAACTGCTGGAATACCAGCCCAATTTTATCGGCACGGAACTGTCGCCGCCCTTCCTCGTCCAGCCCAGCAGCATCAATGCCATCCAACAGCACCTGCCCTTCGCTTACCGTATCCAGACAGGTGAGAATGTTCATCAACGTGGTTTTACCGGAACCAGACGCGCCCATGATGGCGACAAACTCGCCGCGTGCGATGCGGATATTAATATCTTCCAGCGCGGTAACCTGACCAAAGCGTTTATAGAGCTGGCGAGTTTCAATCACCGCCTCCGCTGCCTGCGTCTTTTCCTGCACGTTTACTTCTACAGACATCGACCTACTCTCCTTTCAAAACTTTGGCCGGTTCGACATAAATCGCCCGCCGAGTGGGAACGACAGCGGCAACCGCCGCCACCAGCAAAGACAGCCCCAGCGTGAGCGGAAACACGGGCAAGCGCAGCGAAATGGTCGCGTTGAATACCGCCATACCTAGCACCTGTGCCAACAAGAACCCCAGCAGCGAACCACACACCACGGCCGCCAGCGCGATGATGCCAGTTTCTGCCAGCATCTGCCGAATAATGTCCCGCCCACTCGCGCCCAGTGCTTTCTGTAACGCAAATTCGCGCGCGCGCTCGCCGACAATCGCCATCAGCGTGGTGTTCACACACAGTGAAGACAAGACGAGGATCACCGCCGATACCAACCCCATCAGCCCTTTGATTTTATTCAGCACCTGACCTTCCGACGCCGACACTTTCAGAATCGGGCGGATCTCCAGTTGCGGATACTGTTGTTGAAGCTGTGCAGCGAAACGATCGACCTGTCCCAGATCGTTGCTGACGCTCAGCAACGCATTACTGATCGCGCCTTCTTTATCTAGCCACTTTTGCGCCAGATCCAGATTCACGATCAGCATGTTGTCCGTTGCATCGCCGGATTCCACGATGCCTTTAATCTGCAAGCGCTGCTTCCCGCCGTCACCCACCAGCGTGATGCTGTCGCCGACTTTAACGTTTAACCGTTCCGCCAGCTTCACCCCGATCATGGCATTACGATCGTCGAAGCTGACGCCAATCCAGTTACCCGTAACCTGCCAGTACGGTGCCAACTGACGCAGCGATTCGAACCACACGCCCATCAGCACCACTTTTTCCAGCTCCGTACGCGCCATGCCATACAGATAAGGGCTGGACGCATTGATTAACCCCGCAGGTGCATTATCGATAATTGGCTGAAACGTGCTTTGTGGAAGTGAATTCCCGCGCGCCGGACCGATGTAAAAATTTGCCCCAAAGGTACGCAGTTCCTGGCTCATCTTGGCGTTGATATCAAAATAGACGGCGGACATCGCTGTCACAATCGCCGCCCCTACCGTCAGAGCAGCAAACACGACGCTAACGCGCTGCATACGGAGCCGCAACGCACGGAACACCAGACGCCAGAACATACTGTTCATCCAGCTATTAGCGCCCATACAGCACCTCCACCGGATACAGTTTGGCAATTTTTCGTGCTGGGAACCACGTTCCGATGATGGCAATCAGCATCGAGATCACCAGTACGCAGGGGATGACGATCCACGCGAAACTCAACGGTACACCGAACAGCATCAGGCCAATCGCTTTTGCCAGCCCCCAGCCTGCGACACAGCCTGCGATACCGCCCGCCAGGCCGCTCAGCGCCGCTTCGAGATAAAACAGCAGCATGATCTGCCACTGGCGCGCACCCAGTGCTTTCATCAGCCCGATTTCTTTGGCACGCTCCATGATGGTGCTGGTCATCAGTGAGGCGATCCCCATCGCAGAAGCCACCAGCGCCGCGAAGGTCACCACCGCCAATAGCAGTTGAATCTTGTCGATCACCACGCCTTCCGACGCAGCCACCTGCCAGATGGGGCGCACAACCGAACCGGAAATCGCCTCTTCCAACTGGTGCGCAATCGAAGAGACATACGCAGTGCAGTACCAGAGGTCATATTCTTCGGCGTTGAGCGCTTCCAGATTTTCACGCGCCCGCCGCGACAGCTCATTTTCTGGCACGGTTAACGCTGACACGCGAATAGCCTGGATTTTACCGGCTAGCCCAAGTAGCGACTGCACCGTTGCCAGCGGCATCACCAGCCGACCTTCTTCATCACCGCCGCTGCTCAGAATGCCGCTAATGTCTACCGTCACGTCGCCTTTCGAGCCGTGCAGCGCGAGTTTATCCCCCACTTTCCAGCCCATTTGCGTCGCCAGCTGTTTTCCCACCAGTGCCTGCGCTACATTTTCTGTCGTCACCGGTTCCTGGGGCCACTGCCCTGCCACCTGCCAGTAAGGACTAACGGTTATTTGTCCCGTGCGATAGTCCTCCTCATCCGGCACCGCGACCGGCTGAGAAAAGAAGGTGCCCAGTACGGCAACGGGCTGACCATTGATCTCGACATCACCGCTCAACAGCGGCGCGAAACCGACAATATTATTGCGCCAGAAGATGTCTTTGATATTCGGCAGCTCGGCTTCATCTAGAAAATCCTGTCCTTCCAGCGGATTACTGCGCTCGCCAAACAGCGCGGGCATCGCCGCCTGACCTGCGGGCTCAATCAAAATATTCGCGCCGTAGGACTTCAACTCACGCGCCATTTTATCGCCGATATCGATGGATACCGCCAGCAGCGCGGAGATCAACCCGGCCGCCAAAAACACGGTCAGTACGGCCAGCGATTTGCGCCGAATATTTCTGCGCCAGGACTGGCGTAACAGTCGCCACAGCATGATTATTCCTCCTCCGCGGGTTCGCCAGCCGCCGCTTTAGCCGTGGCAAATTTCGCGGGACTTTCGCGGAAGCGGTTATAGTTCGCTTCTGACGAGAAGAAGTACGTTTTACCGCCGTAGCGATATTTATGCTCTGCGTTCACGTTGGTCAGCTTGGAACCATCGACCGGATCGATCACTTCCATCGACACCACCGTCGAGAAGTAGTTAGTACCCGCTGCCAGTGAAGCGCGTCCAATCACCAGTTCGTTATCGTCGTTGCTCCATCCTTCAATCGGCACCGGATTGCAGCCACCCGCTTTCCCGATGGAAGGAATGAAAATATGCACCCCGCAGGCGACACAAATCACCTGATTGCCTTCCATCACGTAGCCCTGATCGCCGCACAGCAGACAGGCATCAAACACCACGCCCAGACGCAGACGATCGGGATAGCGGTTAATGATGAAAAAGCGCACGGCCTTACCATCATCGGCAATCCACACAAAGCGATGCAGTTTGCCATCACGTACCTGTTCAATCGGAATATGTACTTTGCCATCGGCCGCCAGCGTCACCGGCTGTGCTTCAGACAAGCGAGGCGGCTGCGACGCGACCTTGTCCCAGTAAAGCTGAACGAAAACGACAACCAGCAGCGCTGCTACCGTCGCCAGCAGCGTGCGGCGTACATTGCGATAGCCTGCCGTCACTTTTCGTTTTTCAATCGCCTCATGCGTAACCAGCACCTGACGACGCGCATGCAACAGCGGCCAAACCAGCCCCACAGCCAATACCGCCATGCATAGCGCACTGAGATAGTTTAATAAATACGCGCTGTTGGTGACGTGCGCCACATAGCTAAGGCGCGGTTTGGTTAGCCCGATCGTCTGCAATTTCATTAGCAACAGCAGCAGGTTACCGCTTATCGGCAACAACAGAAGTGCGACCAGCAACGCCAGCAGCGGCCAACGCAGTAAACGAATGCGACGTACAATCATGCCGCACAGCGCGGCACAAAATACCAGCCAGCCAAACGCCAGTACCACGGCACTGAAATTCAGCAGCAGATCGGTATTCACCACATGGGTGGTGGTCAATGCAGTCAGATTGGGATCGCGGCCCCACTGCACCGCCGCGCCTGCCACTAGCAACGCCTGCCACAAATAGCCGAGACGCGGATGGGAAAAACACTGACAGGCAAGAAACAGGATCAAGGCAAGCGCCTGAAACGCCGTAAACCCAAGCAGAAACGCTTGCCCGTTAGGAAAATGAACGCCAATAAACGTACCGGCACACAGCGCCAGCAGCGTGATCCAGCCCAACTGCCCGATCGTCGGCGTGGAACGATGACTCCAACTTAGCCCCAGTAATAGTGCAATCGGCAGGAAGGATTGGAGTGTCGTGATAAAGAAATAACTCATAGGCTCGTCACACTTCACGTTACATGTGCGTTGACTGCGTTTTGCAGGTGTATCAGTTGGGCATGATGTGTGGTGACATCAGCACGCTGACCGAAAAATCACCGTCTCAGTGGGCAGCAATAGCAAACCCACAGAGACGTAAATATGACCGCGACAGCACGTCGCGGACAGCAGACCTTATTCTAAGCCGACGTATTTGAAGTCAAAGCTGACATCAAACGGTTTCCACCAGCGGCCAACACCCGTTTCACCGTCAGTGTGACGGTGCATACCCGCTTTTGATGGCGGATCGATGTGGTAAGTCACTTTGTAGTTACCCACGCCCATCATTTTGATGTTCGCACCGTAGTGTGGGCCATCGCTGGCAACCATCGGCATAAAGGTCCCTTCCTGTTTCGCACCGGTATCGGTGTTAGTCAGGGTGTACGCGATGGTCAGGAACGGCATCCACTCACCGGCACCGAAGCCGTTTTTGTTGCCTTCAGCAGCGTGAATATCGGCCTCCAGATGGATGTCCGCTTTCGCAGCTGGCAGCCCCATCCCGCGCGGTTCCATGTCGATAGGTTGCAGATAAACGGCAGCAATTTCCATTTCGTTGATGGAAACCGGCTCACCCGCTGGATATTCTTTAAACGCCAGCGCGGCAGGCGCAGTGAAAATACCGGCAATAACGGCACCTGCAATCAGACTTTTTTGCATATTCATCAAACCCATCCTCATCATCTCAGTCGTCTCCCCTACGCTTATGTCGCTAGGCGATTGGGGTTGTTATGGTTATGTTCTGCTCTTATTGCTTTCAGTATTACAGTCACATCAGAGTAATTATTTATCAGACGGCGGACGCTCTGCGTCGCATCACCCACAGAGCGATCAACGCTGCGGCAACCAGCACACCCTGTGGTATTAACGTTTCCACATAAGGATAAATACCCAGCCAGCTGATTTCCGGCACGCGAGTCAGCAACGTCGGTTCAAACAGTTTGCCCTCGATCAGTTCCAACACACCTTTTCCTGCAAACACAAACGCCATCAGATACATAAAGCAGCCGGTAAACATGAAGAACGGCTTAAGCGGTAATTTGACGATGGTGTAGCGCATCACGACGTAAGCGATCAGCAGGATCACACAGCCGATGGCAAACCCAGCCAGAATGGAGAGATGCCCCGCCATATTGTTGGCATCACCCACCAAGGCGTAGTAGAACAGCACGGTTTCCGCCCCTTCGCGGTACACCGCCAGAAAGCTGGTTAGCCACAGGCCGATCATGGAACCGCTGCTTAGCGAATGGGACAGTTTGCCTTCCAGATAAGCCTTCCAGTGCCGCGCCTCTACTTTGGACAACAGCCAGTAGCTCATGAAGAACAGCATCACCACCGCGATCAGCATCGTAATGCCTTCCAGCAGCTCACGGCTGGCACCGGAATTGGTGAACACAAGTTGGAAAATGACGGCGGTAATCACGCTACACAGCAGCGCAACGTAAACCGACTGGCGAATCAGCGGCAGTTTGTCTTGCTGATTGTTTTTCACCAGATAGGCTACGATCGCTGCCACAATGAGCAGGGCTTCCAGTCCTTCACGCACAATAATCAGCAGGCTGTATATCAACAGACTCCAGTGCGTTTCACCGCCGTCGCCCAACATGGTGACGGCCTTCGCCAGTTCCTGCTGCAACGCGTCGGCCTGCCCTTGCAATTGCTCCACAGGCTGCCTGGCGTTCATCATGCTCACCAGACGGGTGAAATATCCTTCCAGCGTAGATTTGAACGCCGCATCACGAGAACCCACCTTGTTCTCCATGCCAGTGGCTTCAAATAGATCGAAGTAGGTGTCCTGCACCGCCATGATGGCAGGTTTGATCTGGCCCTCACGGTATTGTGCAATTGCGGCGGTAATCGCCTGATTGATATCGTCGGAGACCTTCGCCCAGTTAGCATCCGGCACGGCACCGGTATCGGCGTTCGCAGCAGGTGTGGCTGTCGCCTGCTGGCTGTCGCGTGTTGTCGGTAATCCCGGCAAGACATCTTCGATGTCCTGTAACAGCGTGGTGACCCGATAAGCAACGTCTGTCAGTTGATCGGGCTGGCTGGCTAGCGTAATCAGTGCGGAGAATTGTTGATTAATAGAAGCGGCCTGCTGTGCCGAGCGATTCTGTCTGACCGACATCTCCATCTCAGAATTTTTAAAACCCTGATAATGAGCCTGTTGTACGCTCTGGCTAGCCTTTTTGTAATCGCCAGCCTGGTACTCCGTTACGGCCTGCGCGAGCTGGTCATCGATGATTTTAAAACTCTGCTGCCAGTACGGCGCGATTTCGGCATTGTCATAAGCACCGTGCTGCTCCTGCGCGACCAACTTGTGCCCTTCAGACAGCACCGGCAGAACGGCATCCAGTTCGCCTTTTAGCCATGAGATTTTTGCCTGCACCTCGGCCTGCGGCTTTCCTTCGCCAATCATGCGGCGAATTTCACCGAAGGTCGCTTCTAACTGATAGCTTTTTTGCGCGGAAATATTGATGCGGATAGGGCCTTCGAGGTTTTCAAATACCTCAAAATAGGCCATCTGAACTTCAGTGCGGGCGTCATCCGGCTTTTGCTGCTCATAGAGCTGAGCCGTTTTATCCAGCCTGGTTTCAATATCGTGAATGAATGAGGCGTAATCGGTCGCGGCAAGTGCCACTGAACAACTAAACAGCCAACACAGCAACAGAAGCGTTTTTTGCCAGATAGACATAAGCGAGTGATGAATCACAAATGATATTTATTCTTATTATCACTTTGAAGTCAGCATCTGTCTTGATTTACGTCACGAAAACATGAGCAATGAGAGATTTAGTATGTAACTAAAAGTTACATAGATTATTTTTCGCCCAAAAAATCCCGTCCTTTCTAATCCATAGGGTAAATACGGTTTTTTTTGATCGCAAAAACGGCAAAATAACCACTTAAACCGACATGGATCATTAAGCAAAAATCATACCATTAATTAATCTCAGCAACTAAAAACCTAGAGACACCCGTCTTAATATGATATTTCTTTACGTTACCATAGTCAGATTTACAGAAAAATTCCGTTTTACCGCGATAATCCAAGATGTTACACACGTTGACGTTAACCCTTTTCATTCACCTTTTTAGGCGAGTACCAAATAGCCTTTAGACGGAAAGCAAGGCAGCCGGGCAGACTCCTTTCCGCCGGCTCATCCCAGTCTTATTGACTGATTATCTCAAACTCACCGCATACTTGCGTTCCACAACTGCCACACGTTAACCCCATTGCGGATCAGAATTTTTCCCATCCCTCGCCGTGGCGACCCTGTACCGACAACAGCGGTGTGGCGCTCTGCCCGATAGCCCGATGAGCGGGTGCGGACAACGCCGGGCGCGAAAAGGCAGGTTGCCGATCGCTGTCCGAATCCAAACTGAACACATCCACAACGGCAGACAGCTCGCTGGTTTGTTCATCCAACCGTGCAGCGGCCTCTGCCGATTGTGTCACCAACAACGCATTCTGCTGTGTGACGCTATCCATTTCATGCACCGCCTGGCTAATTTGCGTAATACCGCGTGTTTGTTCATCCGTTGCCGCCGCAATTTCACCAATCAGATCGTTCACATGCGCGATGGAAGCGATAATGGCCGTCATCGCCTCACCAGATTGCCTCACTTGCCCAGCGCCGGTTTTAACCCGCGAAACGGATTCCGCAATCAGTGCCTCAATCTCTTTTGCAGCTTGCGCACTGCGCTGCGCCAGCGTACGCACTTCTCCCGCTACCACAGCAAACCCTCGTCCTTGCTCCCCCGCTCGCGCCGCTTCAACTGCCGCATTCAGTGCCAAGATATTGGTCTGGAATGCAATGCTGTTAATGACAGAAGTAATATCGGAAATTTGCCGCGAACTGGCGCTAATACCATCCATCGTCGCCATCACGTTGGTACTGATATTTCCGCCTTTTTGCGCCATGTCAGCCGCATCCTGCGCCAGCTTACGCACTTGATGCACATGGTCGGTCGTTTGCCGTATCGTTGAGCTAATTTCTTCCATGCTTGCGGCCGTCTGCTGCAATGCCGCCGCCTGCTCTTCTGTGCGACTAGAGAGATTATCATTGCCATCCTTAATGCTGGATGTCCCACTGTTGATTTCCGATGTGCTTTGCCGGATGACGGTTACCGTATCGCGCAAACTTTTCTGCAATTTTTTGATATCGGGGATCAACCTTCCCGCACAGTTTCGACCGAACTCAACCAGTTCGCATCCCAACCGACCCGCCGTTAGCTGCGCCAAATGGGATTTAAGCACTGAAATCGGGATAACCAGATAGTTCCTCAAGTAATATTCGGTGAAAATCAACACAATGAGGCCAATAACCATCACGGCAATAAGCGCATTACGGTTTTGGGTATTGTGCTCATTCACGCTTGGAATCAACGACGAGGCGGTAATGCCGTCAGAATAGCGCTTGATATCTTCACCAAACGTCAGACTAATCGGTGGGTAAATGGAGCGGAATATCTCTCGAAATCCTTCGTAATCATTACGCTGTAGCGCCGCATTCATCGGGTCGATCGCGGTAGCAATCAGGGTAGTCCATGTTTTATTTACCGCATCCACCGTCGCTGACTCAACGCCAACATGCTCCGCGGCCTGGAACTTCTCCAGCGAATCCTTGGTGTTTTTCAGCGCAACCTGTGCCATTTCCAACGTCTTTCTGGCGTTTTCTGGCTCGTTACGCTGCAAATAATCCATCGTTCTTTCCATGCGAGTGACGGCCCGAAAATATTGATCGGTTCCATAGACCAGATGGGAATAGGTTTTTCGCTGAGTTTCACTTTTATCAAGCAAATTGGTGACCTGATAAAGCGAGTAAAGACTGAATCCTGATGCTACTCCCCACGCCACTAGCAGGGAAGCCACTATGAGCAGCACCATTATTTTTATGCTGACATTTCTTAGAAATTCCATAATGCACTCCGCGACGTTAACAAACATTTCCCGCCCACACACGCTGTCGGAAAAGTATTTACTTTTTTGCTCATGACGGTGCCGTCCGTCGTATCACGCCCTTTATCCCGCGCGATCTGACAGACGTTCTGGAATTCCCTGATTCATTACCCATTAGCTGGGAAGTTGTGCTAAAAAAATTAACGAAAAGAATGCGTTATCTTCCTTGAGAGGCCAGTTTCCGTTGTTTTAAACAGCCGACGGGCATGAATACATCAGCCTGGCCGGTGGCACATAGAGTTAGTATCGTCAAAAACAGTATAGGCATTAACGGATAAAGAGGATGAATGCGCTACCACGTTATTTTCCAGACAAATGTCTTATGGAAAAAGGCTGTGACGCTCAAGGCGTTAGGACAATTTGTCACGCGCTGAGCATGACCACGATCAGTAAATTAATTTTCTTTATCGGTGATTATCGAAGGTTAGACAACTGCATCAATACCCCGCGACAAGAATGCAGTTCTTACGATCCAAGACTCGGCTTTGGAGAATAATCATGCAGAAAGTGCTTACCGTCTGCCCGTATTGCGGGTCAGGCTGCAAAATTAACCTGCTGGTAGAGAATGGCAAAGTGGTGGGTGCGGAAGGGGCAAACGGCGTCACCAACGAAGGTGAACTCTGCCTGAAAGGTTACTATGGCTGGGATTTTCTCAACGACACCAAAATCCTCACTCCGCGTTTGAAACAGCCGTTGATCCGACGTCAGAAAGGCGCGCCCTTTGAAGCCGTATCCTGGGATGAAGCCATCGGCTTCGCCAGTTCCCGGCTGCAAGCCATTAAAGAGCAGTACGGTGCCGAGTCGATTATGCACACCGGCTCGTCCCGTGGCCCCGGCAATGAAACCAATTACGTGATGCAGAAATTTGCTCGGGCGGTAACCGGCAATAACAACGTCGACTGTTGCGCTCGGCTCTGCCACGGCCCTTCCGTTGCCGGGTTACAGGTTACGCTGGGCAATGGCGCGATGAGTAACTCCATCTGCGAAATTGAAAACACCGACTGCATTCTGATTTTTGGCTACAACGCCGCAGACTCGCACCCCATCGTGGCACGCCGGATACTGAAAGCCAAAGCGCGCGGTGCAAAAATCATCGTATGCGATCCGCGCCGCATCGAAACCGCACGCATCGCCGATCTGTGGCTACCATTAAAAAATGGCTCCAACATGGCACTGGTCAATGCATTTGCTAACGTCCTGATCAATGAAGGCCGCTACGATAAATCCTACGTCGCTCGCCATACCGAAGGCTTCGAAGAATTCAGTAAGACCGTCGCAAAATACACGCCTGAGTATGTCGCCGATATTACCGGTTTATCGCCGAAATTGATTCGAGAGGCGATGCGGATGTATGCCGCCGCGCCGTCCGCTACCATTCTATGGGGAATGGGCGTGACGCAGTGGGGTCAAGGCGTTGATGTGGTCAAAGGGCTATCCGGTCTGGCACTGCTAACGGGGAATTTAGGGCGTCCGAACGTTGGCGTCGGACCAGTACGGGGCCAAAATAATGTGCAGGGCGCGTGCGATATGGGTGCGCTGCCTAATATGTTTCCCGGTTATCAAAAAGTCACGGATCAGGCCGTACTGGCAAAATTTGCCGATGCCTGGGGCGTCCCCGAACTCTCTGACAAAATTGGCTACTCACTGACCGATCTGCCACACAGAATAAAAGAAGGAAAAATCAGAGCCAATTACGTGATGGGCGAAGATCCGTTGCAAACCGAGCCAGATCTGTCAATGCTGCGTGATGCGTTCAACGAGCTTGATCTGCTGATCGTACAAGATATCTTCATGACCAAAACCGCCGCGATTGCCGATGTCATTTTACCTGCGACCTCCTGGGGCGAGCATGAAGGGGTCTACACTGCTGCTGACCGAGGGTTCCAACGCTTTTATAAAGCAGTGGAACCTCAGGGCGATGTCAAACCAGACTGGGAAATCATCAGCCTGATGGCGACAGCCCTCGGTTATCCGATGCACTATAACAATACGCAGGAAATCTGGGACGAACTGCGACAGCTCTGTCCGCTGTATTACGGGGCGACCTACGAGAAAATGGCAGGACTAGGCTATGTGCCGTGGCCATGTCCGAGCGAAGACAGCCCTGGAACACCGTGGCTATACGCGGGCAACCGCTTCGATCGCCCTGGCGGCAAAGGCCTGCTGTCAACGGCCGAATGGCGACCGCCGATGGAATTGGTAGATGAAGATTACCCTCTGGTGTTGTGCACCGTGCGTGAAGTCGGTCACTATTCCTGCCGCTCCATGACGGGTAACTGCACCGCGCTACAAACGTTAGCGGATGAGCCCGGTTATGTGCAGATTAGCCTGCATGACGCCGAGCGCTTAGGAATACGCGATCAGCAATTGGTCTGGATTTCCTCACGACGCGGCAAGGTTATCTCTCGTGTCGCCGTTAGCGAACGCATCAATAAAGGTGCCGTGTATATGACCTATCAATGGTGGATTGGTGCCTGTAACGAACTCACGCTGGATCATCTCGATCCCATTTCCAAAACGCCAGAATACAAACACTGCGCCGTTAGGCTAGAAGCCATTGACGATCAGCAGGCAGCGGAAGCCTATGTACAACATGAGTACAGCCAGTTGAAAGATCGCCTACGCTCCACGGCAGAAAACGTCAACTAACCAATAGCCCTACTGAACCACCACGATAAATGTTGGCATAACGCGCTTTTACGTGGTGGTTTCATCCTTTTCGATGCAGGGTTGTTTCAGCTTGGTCAGGACACCGAGAGCAAATAGCGATTTTTTCAGTGAAATGAATTAATAACATTATTTTAAATAATTGATAACAGTCTTTTAGGCAACAAAGAACACTATTTTAAATAACCGAAACACTGAAATATTACAAAACAGAAACACTTTGATTAATAATTACACTTTATTTGGCGTGGAGCTATCGCTACATGATTAATTAAAACAAGTCATAGTTAAAATAATTAAAAAACTAATGTAATCAAAAAATGCGATATATATCATTCTTTCGTTGATTGTTTTTTTATTACTACCTAATTTTTAACCAATTGACCATGTATTTTATTGATGTAATCCACAGCATCATTAGCAACACTAATTCAACACCTTACCCCACCTTATCTTACCAACAGAAAACACACCCAAAGCACTGTTTAATAAGAAGTTAATTAAAATAACACCTTTTTCTCGATCTGCGCCCCACATCCTCATTAATCATTACAAGCGGCATGGACATGCATTTTTCGCATGACAAAGATCACAATTACATAACAATCCGCAGAAAAAAAATGTAAAAAGCAAGAATCGTTGTAATATCGGCGGGCAGACACAACACCCCAATAACAGATTCGGGTGAGGGCTTGGTGTATTCAGGGAAAGCACCAGCCATCACGCGGCAATAATATTGTGTTGTCTGAATCAATTCATCAACATGAGGTTTATATGCAAAGGCAGAAGTTACTTGTACAGATAGTCTTGGCTATCGTCCTGGGGATATTAATCGGATGGGCCTGCCATCAATATCTTGATGGCAGTCGAGCAAAAGAAGTTGCATCTTATTTCAACATGGTTACCGATATCTTCCTGCGCTTGATTAAAATGATCATCGCACCACTGGTCTTCGCTACGCTAGTTTCTGGCCTGGCAAGCATGGGAGGAAACTCTTCTGCTGTTGGCCGTATCGGTATGAAAGCCATGATCTGGTTTGTCAGCGCATCATTCATTTCCCTGCTCATCGGTATGCTCTTCGCTAACCTGTTCCAACCTGGTGCAGGCATGAATCTCGAGATCCCAGCGCAGCACGTTGCGACAGGCCTGAATACCGACAGCTTTACGCTTAAGAGCTTCATCAGCCATATCTTCCCGAAAAGTATCGTAGAAGCGATGGCGAACAATGAGATCCTGCAAATTCTGGTGTTCTCTCTGTTCTTCGGCTCCGCACTTGCCTATGTAAAAGGTAAAAACAAACACGCGACCACGATCATTTCCATGATCGAAGAACTGACCAAAGTGATGTTCCGCGTAACTGACTACGTAATGGCGCTGGCTCCTATTGCTGTCTTTGCCGCAATCGCTTCCGCGATTACCACGCAAGGTCTGGGACTGCTTTACGACTTCGGTAAACTGATCGGTGAGTTCTACCTTGGCCTGGCCGTACTGTGGGGTGTTCTGTTCCTGGTGGGCTATCTGTTCCTGGGCAAAGCCATCGTTACGCTAGCGAAGTTGATTCGCGAACCTACCATGCTGGCTTTCGCCACCGCGAGTAGTGAGTCGGCTTACCCGAAAACGATGGAAGCACTGACCAAATTCGGCGTACCGAAAAAAGTCACCAGCTTTGTGCTACCTCTTGGTTACTCATTCAACCTCGACGGTTCTATGATGTACCAGTCCTTTGCGATTCTGTTTATCGCACAGGCTTACAACATCGACCTGAGCGTCACTGAGCAAATCCTGATTCTGCTGACGCTAATGATCACCAGTAAAGGGATGGCAGGCGTAGCACGCGCCTCTATCGTGGTGGTTGCGGCAACGCTGCCGATGTTCAGCCTGCCAGAAGCGGGTATTCTGCTGATTATCGGTATCGACCAGTTCCTGGATATGGGCCGTACTGCAACTAACGTCATCGGCAACAGTATCTCTACCGCCGTTGTGGCCAGTCTGGAAAAAGACATCCACGATGATGAGGAGGAAGAGGTTACCGACGGTGTCGTCGCCTATCAGGAACCTCAGCAGGCGACGCAAAATAGCTAATGCTGACTGAGTGAATACTCTATAGCGGCCCACGTCACGTGGCCGCTATTTTTTTATCTCGTGGTCTAACGTTTATAGCCCAGACGTCGATGACAGCCCTTTCATATAGCGCCAAAACTTCTCAGAAGCCACATTCAGACGCGCATCAAGCCGATACAGATAAACCCCCATACGTATCACCGCGTTTTCCATGCTCAAAATCGCCAGTTCTTTGTTTTTCAGCTCTTCCTGAATGGAATAGTCCGGCAGCCAAGCAATACCATAACCTTTCTTTGTCATGCGTTTGAGCAAATCGCTCATGGAAGAAACAAAATTAACCGTGAACTTATCGCTGTCGACGCTGGATAAGTAACGGCTGACCTGACGCCCCATGTAGCTTGTTTCAGTATAGTTGAGCAGCGGCACCGATGAGGCGCTCACGTCAAACAGCGGCTTCCCTGCACTGTCGCACGCGCAAACCGGATAAAGTCGGGATTCCAGTATCTTCTCGTGCATAAAAGGCTCTCCCATCAGATCCTCATTGTAAAACGAGAAAATAAAGTCACTGCGCCCTTCTTTAAGATTCAGCACCGCTTCATCGACATCGATCGATTCGACATAGAAGATTTTTTCCTGCGGGTCCGGCACATCTTTTAACAGCTCCGGCATGATAAACACCGACAGCGAATGCGCTGCTGCAATGGTGATCTTATTTTTGTAATTATCCCCGCCGTGCAGCTTATTGAGCTGATACTCCAAATCATCCAGCGTATTGCGGATATAGGCGTGGAACACGCGCCCCTGCTCAGTTAATTGCAACGGCAGCGCGCTGCGGTCGAAAATATCAAACCCGACGGCCGCTTCCAGCGCCTGAATACGCCGACTAAATGAGGATTGAGAGATATTTCGCTTCTCGGCTGCCAGCGTAAAACTACGGTGCTCTTCAAGCACGATAAAGTCATAGAGCCACTTGGTTTCGATATTGTTTAGCATCACCCCTCACTCAAGACGCTCAGCGCTATGCTTTCGTTCTCTACACCCGCGCTTTACATCATCAACAAAGATTTTTTCCACGGCACGCCGTTAAACCCAGTAAAAGCATAGAGATGCTAATAGTTATGCAAATCATACATAGCAGATGGGAATTTAGCAATTCACATTGCCCATCAGTGTGCGATTATCCTTTTAATTTCATAATGCTACAGGGTTAACAGCATGAACAGTCTCGTGGGAATTCTTGGTGGTATGGGGCCGGGTGCTACCGTCGATGCGATGCAAAAACTGATCAAAAACACGCCAGCGTATCGGGATCAAGACCACATTCCAATGATTGCGGTTTCTATTCCTGATATCCCTGACAGAACACAGTGCATTCTCCAGCACAGTGCGTCACCGCTGGGTAAGATGCTGCAATATATGAAAATTCTCGAAAACGCAGGCGCTGAGTGCATCATTATTCCATGTAATACCGCACATTATTGGTTCAATGAATTAAAACAACAGTGCCGTGCGGAAATGATCAGCATTATTGACGTGACCTGTCAGGCAATTAAGAATGCCAATACCACACGCGTCGGCTTATTAGCGACGACGGCGACCGTTAAAGCAAGAATTTATCAGGACAACCTGAACGCCGATAATATTGAGTGCTACACGCCGGATGAAGCTGACCAACACCAGGTAATGGAAAGCATCTATGCCTATAAATCCGGTGACATTTCTGGGGCCTATAGCATGCTGTCACCAGTAAAAGATCGCCTATTGCAGGCTGGCGTCGAGAAAATTATTTTAGGTTGCACCGAGCTTCCATTAATTCTGGAACAGGAAGTCAGAATCTCACCGCAACATTATGTCGATGCAACAGAAGAGTTAATTAAGAAAACGGTCGAGTGGTATTTTACTCACAGCCCGAGAAATAACATTGCTGCTTAGGTGGGTGATTTTTTCAATTAACCGATTAAAATAAACATGCCACTCGGAATTAATATATTCTCCGAGTGGCATATTACGCACATTCAATATTTAATGAATTTTAATCTCGAATAAAACACTGAGAATATAAGAACACTCAGTGATTATGATGGGAATTTGAGCGTACTACTTTGCGCTCCTGCATTAGAAACTACCCAAGATTTAGCTGCCGCGGTGGTCATCAAACTATATGAATAGTTAGATGATGCCGTCCATTTAGCCGCAGGTGATTTGCTCGCTACCGCTGCGGGTGAACTGCCATTATCCGTAAAGGTTGAACCATTGCCTTTATCATCAACCATGCCTTTCTTTTCCGCACCGGTGCCAAATACGTTGCGTTCAGAAAGTACATTGGCATTCTGCGCGACTGTAAAAGCCAGATTGAATTTATTGACGTAGTTGTTGAAGACATGGAAATAACCATAACGCATCAGGCCAGGTGCACGAACCTGAATATTTTCGTAATAGTTGTGGCAGATGGTCAAACGTGGGTAGCCATTGTAGGCACTATTATTGTCATCTGCCGGATGACCAAAGATGCAGCCATATTTATGGTTTGAGAATAAGCAGTTACTGATCGTGACGTAATCCGCTTTTTCACCGATATAAATCAATTTATCGAGACTGCCATCACTATCACTCCACGTATGTCCCGGCCATGAGCAGTGATCCACCCAATAGCCTTTACCGTAGTTCAAATACAGTTGAATATCATCATTATCCTTGATGGAGACATCGTGTTTAAAAACCAGATTCTGAAAAATGACGTTAGCCGAGCTGCTATCAGCACGCAGGTGGATATTGGTCAGTACATTAGCCCCGCCGAAAGAACCGACAATGGTTTTATTACTGCCAAATACGACTTTGGTTAATGCTGATGCTTTCAACGATGCGCCCAGCACTACGATGGTTTTTGTGGAACCGCTCACGGCTGATTTAAAATCTGCCAGAGAATTTACCGTCACAACTTTACCCCCCGTTCCTCCGGTAACATTCGCTGCTTTTGCAAAACCAATAATCCCAGTAAGATTCGTTGTTGGATAAGCCATAAATATCCCTCTTTACAATTAGTGAATAGTAGTGTCTTTTAATGCGTTATTTAATCGATAACAAATAACACACCGCCGACAATTAAAGAGTGTATATAGGGGATTTTATTATGCTTATTAATCGAGTTTAATAAAAAAACAACCTTTCAAATAATTAAATTATCAATTGATAAGCTGCCATCCTTTTAGTAAAAGAATGGCAGCGCCAGAATGAGTATTACCACCCTTTTACTGCACCACCGTTAAAAATACGGTCAGCAGCCTGCTCAACCTCATCAGACTGATAGGCTTTAATAAATTTATTCACGTTCTCCGCCTCTTTATTATCCTCACGGGTCACGATGATATTCACATACGGAGATTCTTTACCTTCAATAAAAATACCGTCTTTCGTTGGCGTTAAGCCCGTCTGCTGAATATAGGTCGTACTAATAATTGCGATTGTCACTTGTGGATCGTCTAACAAACGTGGTAACTGTGCTCCTTCGACTTCCATAATACGCAGGTTATGCGGATTGGTCGTGATATCCAGCACTGTCGGCAATAACCCCGTATCCGGCTTCAGAGTAATTAATCCGGTTTTTTCCAACAATAACAAGGCTCGCCCCAGATTGGTGGGATCGAAAGGAATCGCGATAGTATCGCCATTTTTTAGATCGTTGATATTCTTAATTTTCTTCGAATACCCTGCCATTGGGAAAACAAAGGTATTTCCTACTGCCACCAGCTTATAGCCGTGTTCACGGTTTTGCTGTTCCAGAAAAGGACGGTGTTGAAATACATTCGCGTCCAGATCGCGTTTATCCGTCGCCTCGTTCGGCAAGAGCGACCCGCTAAACCCAACCAGTTCAACCTCCAGATTATATTTTTCTTTTGCGACTTTCTTCGCGACGTCAGCAACATCCTGTTCCGCGCCATTAATCACACCAACTTTAATATGATTGGCAGAATTGCCTGCATTATCACACGCAGTCAATGCCATTGACGCGGTGACCATTCCCGCCACCAGCGCTATACGCCATTTCTTCATCATTCTGATTCCCTGACATCATAAACATATAGATTTAAAGAGAAAAACAGTATGTCTCTCGATTAACCGAGTCAAATAACTCCGCGTTCTATCAATATGCTTTTCATCATTCGGACAATAAGTGTGGTGATATTTGCTAAGCCGATTCCATTTTACCTATCTGCTATTGCTCGCCTCTGCATTCCCCCGCATTATGACGTTTTGATGACTTTGGATTCACACGGCGAACCATGATTAATGTGGCTTTGGTTGACGATCACATCGTTGTACGGTCTGGCTTTGCACAACTTCTGACATTAGAGAATGATATTCAGGTCGTTGGCCAATATGCTTCAGCGGCGCAGGCATGGCCGCATTTGCTCAAACAGCCGATTGATGTGGCCGTGATTGATATCGCTATGCCGGATGAAAGCGGCCTGTCGTTATTAACCCGTCTGCGTCAACAGCGCCCTAATTTTCGCGCCATTATTCTGAGCATCTATGACACCACTGCATTTGTACAAAGTGCGTTAGACGCAGGTGCGGGGGGCTATCTCACAAAGCGCTGTGGCCCGGAAGAATTAGTGCAGGCGGTTCGCGTAGTCAGCAGCGGCGGCCTTTACCTGTGCGCCGATGCACTGCACGCCATTCGCCATCAGCAGCAGCCACCGAAAGAGCTGCTGGCGCTGACACCGCGCGAGCGGGAAATATTCAGCTTGCTGATCAATGGAATTAGTGTAAAAAGCATCGCTGAACAGCTCGAACTTAGCCATAAGACCGTTCACGTTCACCGTGCCAATATTCTCAGTAAGTTACAGTGTGAGTCCACAGTAGAACTGGTGCACTTTGCGCTGCAACACCAATTGCTGGCTGGAAAATAAATCATGCGCCGCCTGCACGTCATCGGCATGACGCTGTTTCTGGCCTTTTTCTATAGCCTGATTTGGCTAGCGCTGTGGACCATCAGTTTCTATTTGAGCAACAACGGCCAGCAGGCGGCGCTGCTGTTACCGCAAGGGCTGCGGCTGGCGTTGATGATTTTGCTGCCTAGAAAGTACTGGCCGACCTTACTGCTTGCGGAAATCGCCATCCAGAGCTGGCTTATTAGCGAGCAGCTCATAACGCGTTCGCTGCTGCTACTTTCTCCGTTCCTCAGCCTGATTCCGGCCATCATCACGCATAAAATCTGGCATCGCTATACGCTTTATTGGCAACGGCTCCTGCTGCTGCTGGCGGCGCTGACGCTCAACACCCTTTTGCATGGTATCGCTATCGGCCCCTGGTTACACTCGCAACTGACACAAACGCTGCTGGCAACGTTTACCGGCGGCGTCCTGCTGATCCCATTCATCTATCTGCTGTACGAATACATCAAACAGCAGCACTTGCAGACGTTACTGGCGCAGGAGATCCCCGATCCGCCGCTGCGTACCTCGCTGCTGATTTGGTGCTCGCTGTTTTTTTCCATTGGCGTTTGCCTGCAAATGGCATTTACACCCGAGATGGAACGCCTACTGCTGATCTTCGTTTTTCTGCCCAATGTGGTGATGGCGTATAAATTCGGCTGGCAAGGTGGCGTGCTTTCCGCCGTACTCGGCAGCCTGATGATTGCCGTCACTCGCCAGGTGAGCGGAGCCTTTGATGACCTGCTCGAACTAGAGCTGTTTCTCTCTACGCAGGCACTGCTCGGCATTGGATTGGGGATCGCGATAAGCCGTCAGCAACAGTTGGCACAGCGTCTTCAGCGCTACCGCCAGCAGTTGGAAAAGGAGCTAAAAACCCGACGCCGGCTGATGGAACGCATTATTCATACCGAAGAAGCCGTGCGCAAAGAGATCGCACGTGAGCTGCACGATGATATCGGCCAAAACATCACTGCGATTCAAATTCAGGCCATGCTGGTGAAACACAGCGCTCCCGCTGAGGCAGCCCAGCATGCCGCCGGGCAAATCGGTGAGCTGTCGCGGCGAATCCATCACACCACGCGCCAGCTGCTGCGCCAGTTGCGCCCACCAGTGCTGGATGAAATGGTGCTGGATAAAGCGCTGCACCATCTGGCGGATGAGTTCGCCTTCGCGGCTCGCGGCATCCAGTTTCAGTTGGATTATCAGCTTCCCACCCCCCCTCATGATGACGTGGTGGTTTTCACCCTTTATCGGCTGGTGCAGGAACTGCTTAACAACATCAACAAGCACGCCAGCGCCACGCAGATTACGGTTCGCCTTTCCCAACAGGATGACCTGATTACACTCGACGTCATTGATAACGGTGTGGGCATCGCACAAAAAAACAGGTCGCATCCGACAGGCGGTGGCTTTGGCCTCCGGGGCATCGAGGAACGCGTACAGGCGTTGGGCGGTAACTGGCTGGCAAAAGCCGCCACCATTGGCGACGCTGCCACGCCGCGCGGTACGCACATAATTGTTAACTTGCCCACAAAATTTAAACAAAAAGACGATTAGCTAGGAATTATTCCTAGCCACCTAAAACCTTGTCTCATCCTTTTTAATTCACATCCCCCTACTCTTCTCTCAACGCGACGGAGAACCCCATGCAGGCACCCATGTTTTCACCGGGACAGCTTTCACCCACACAAATCAGCCAGCGTTATCGCTACTGGCGACCGCGATTGCTGATTTCCATGGTCATCGGGTATGCCACGTTTTACCTGACGCGTAAGAGCATCAACTTCGTCATGCCGGTGATGCAGTTGGAATTAGGGTTAAGCAAAGGCGATATCGGTCTGCTAGGGACGCTGTTTTATCTCTGTTATGGCGCGTCAAAATTTATCTCCGGCATCGTGTGCGATCGCAGCCAGGTGCGCTGGTTTATGGGTGTCGGGCTGATGATTACCGGCGTGCTGAATATTCTGTTCATGTACTGCCAGTCGCTCACGGGTTTGCTGATTGTTTGGGCGCTGAATGGGTTCTTTCAGGGCTGGGGGTGGCCGCCTTGCGCCAGACTGCTGAGCAGTTGGTATTCGCGCAATGAGCGCGGCCTCTGGTGGGGATGCTGGAATACGTCGATCAATATTGGCGGTGCGGCGGTTCCCCTGTTGGCGGGCTATCTGGCCTCCGAATGGGGATGGCAGGCGGCGCTGCTGGTGCCGGGCATCACCGGCATTGTGATTGGTCTGTGGCTGTGCTGGCAGTTGTGCGATAAGCCGCAACAGCAGGGGTTGCCCAGCGTCGGCCAGTGGCGGCGCGATGCGCTGGAGCTTCGACAGGAGCAACAGAGCCCACCGATGTCAATGCGCCAGATTCTGCGCGATGCGATTTTGCGTAACCGTACCATCTGGTTACTCGGGTTTTCCTACATTCTGGTGTACCTGATTCGCATCGCACTGAATGACTGGGGGAACATCTGGCTGTCGGAGAGCCACGGTTTCAACCTGCTCAGCGCGAACGCCACGCTGTCGCTGTTTGAACTGGGCGGGTTGATGGGAGCGCTGTTTGCCGGTTGGGGTTCGGACCTGCTGTTTCGTGGTCAACGCGCACCGATGATTTTGCTGTTTGCATTAGGGCTGTTTTTAACCATGACCGCGCTGTGGCTGGCACCGATTCATCATTATTCACTGCTCGCGGCCTGTTTCTTCAGTATCGGTTTTTTTGTTTTTGGACCACAGATGTTGATTGGTCTGGCTGCGACGGAATACAGCCATAAGGATGCCGCAGGCACGGTGACAGGTTTTCTGGCGTTGTTTGCCTATCTGGGGGCAGCGCTGGCGGGCTGGCCGCTGGCACAGGTGCTGCAACACTACGGATGGTCGGGATTTTTTACTCTGCTGGCGTTGGCTTCAGCCTGCATCGGACTGTTATTGATGCCGCTGCTGATGGCTGGTGTCAGCCGCCGGGAACGCTTAATGACATCAAAACAGCAATAACAATCGATAACTATACCCTAAATAATTCGAGTTTCAGGAAGGCGGCGACACAGCGAATCCCCAGGAGCTTACTCAGGTAAGTGACTGGGGTGAGCGAGGACAAATCGGCTAGCCGATTTGAACGCCGCTTGCGGTGGCCCGTGAGGGCGAGGCTCAGAGATGAGCCGAGTATTGCCAACGCACATGCAACTTGAAGTATGACGGGGATATACTAAGGAAAACATCATGAAACTGACTACCTTAACGACCCTCATCGCCGCTGGACTGACCGTCGCTGCTGTTACCACCACCACTGCTCGGGCCGAAGGCCGCTTAGTCGTTTATTGTGGTGCTACCAACACCTTTTGCGAGGAAGAAACTAAAGCTTTCAGCGAAAAATACAATGTCAAAGTATCATTCCTCCGTAACAGTGCGGGCAGCACGCTGGCAAAAATCGATGCGGAGAGAAAGAACCCACAGGCTGATGTCTGGTACGGCGGCACGCTGGACCCGCAATCTCAGGCCGGTGAAATGGAATTACTGGAGCCGTATCAGTCTAAAAACCTTGAGCAGATCATGCCGCAGTTCCGCGATCCTGCCAAACGTAAAGGCAACTACTCGTCGGCCATTTATGTCGGCATCCTCGGTTTTGGCGTTAACACCGACCGCCTGAAAGAGAAAAACCTGCCAGTGCCGCAATGCTGGAAAGATCTGACTAACCCGGTCTACAAAGGCGAGATTCAGATTGCCGATCCACAGAGTTCCGGTACAGCCTACACCGCGCTGGCGACCTTCTCCCAGCTTTGGGGTCAGGATCAGGCTTTTGATTACCTGAAAAAACTGAATGCCAACGTGTCGCAGTACACCAAGTCTGGTATTGCCCCGGCACGTAACGCTGCGCGTGGCGAAACCGCTATCGGCATCGGCTTCCTGCATGACTACTCGCTGGAAAAAGAGAAAGGCGCACCGCTGGCATTGATCTCCCCGTGTGAAGGGACTGGCTATGAAATTGGCGGCGTCAGCATCCTGAAAGGCGCGCGCAATATGGATAACGCCAAACTGTTCGTTGACTGGGCGCTGTCGAAAGAAGCACAGGAACTCTCCTGGAAGAAAGGCCAATCCTACCAGATCCTGACTAACACCACTGCCGAAGCGTCCCCTCTGTCGCTGAAATTGCAGGATCTGAAACTGATCAACTATGACATGGACAAATACGGCGCGGCAGACGTGCGTAAAGAGCTGATTTCCAAGTGGGTTAACGAAGTCAAAATGGGTCAATAACCTCGACTGATTGCCCTTTATTGATTGCAAAAAAACGAGAACACGGCGATATCGCGTTTCGCTTAACGCCGCGTTCTCAACATCGCTGATTGACCATTACTCAATATTATTCACCAACCAATACCTGTGACGATTCAATCTTATAAAACAACGCTATAAAGCACCAGGGAACCTTATGTCACACACACTCACTCTTTCACCAACGCCTAAGTGGGACCCTATATTCCTGTGGCTGGCGCTGATTGCGGCAACATTTTTGCTGCTGCCAGCGTGGAGCCTGGATTACGGCCTACTCGATGCCTCACGCGATGAACTGCTGGCGGCCTACAGTTGGTCGAGCCTGAATACCAGCCTGCTCTGGTTTCTGCTCCCGTTAGGATTACTAGCACGTCCACTGCTTACCCCCACTCGGCAGCAGCGTGGCCGCCACCGTTTTGATGCAGCTTATGCCTTGTTCTGTGCCCTTTTCGTGGTCATCAGCGCCACAGTTGAAGGCCGCGGTATGGGCTATGCCACCATTGTGCTGTTTGTCGCGCTGAGTGCGATTATTACGCTGGCGCTCTCACGGCTTGACTGGCTGGGGGGCGATCGCTTCGTCATCGGCTCGCTCATCAGCATCATCGCGCTGATTGGCGTCTTTATTCTTTACCCCAGCATCGCTATCTTCATCCCGATGTTCACCAACGACAGCGGTGAATTCGCGCCGCTGGCATTTATGCAAATTTTTGGTCAGACACACATTTTACGGGTGATCTGGAACTCATTCCTGCTGTCGGTTGCCGTCGGTATCGGCTGTACTTTCTTCGGAATGGTGCTGGCGATCTACACTTCGCGCATCGCCCGCCGTTCTGCAATTATTGGCCGCATTTTCTCCATTCTGCCTATCGTTACGCCACCGTTTGTCGTTGGGTTAGGTGTGACGCTGATGATGGGCCGATCCGGCTATGTCACCGAGCTGATGGTAGCCTGGTTCGGGCTGACGAACACTAACTGGCTGTACGGTTTTACTGGCATTTGGCTGGCACAGGTGCTCGCCTTCACGCCAATGTCGTTTATGATTCTCGAAGGCGCGATGAAGACGATTCATCCGTCGCTGGAAGAAGCGTCGTATACGCTACGTGCCAACCGCTACCAAACCTTTCAGCGGGTTTTCCTACCTCTGCTGAAACCAGCACTCGCCAACTCGTTCCTGATCGTAATCGTCCAGTCGCTGGCCGACTTCAGTAACCCACTGGTGCTGGGTGGAAACTTCGACGTACTCGCCACACAGATTTACTTCTATATCACCGGGGCACAGCTGGATTACCAGTCAGCCAGTACGCTCGGTGTTGTCCTACTGGTGTTCTCACTGGCCGTGTTCTGCGTGCAATATCTGTGGATCGGTAAACGCTCCTACGTCACGATTTCCGGTAAATCCTACCGGGGTGATGTACAGCCGCTGCCTATTTCGCTGGTGTGGATCGTCAGCATCCTGCTCTATATCTGGATTGCCTTTAACGTTCTGCTGTACGGCAGCATTTTCTACGGCAGCTTTACCGTTAACTGGGGCGTGGATTACACCCTGACGCTAGACAACTTCAGCAAACTGTTCGGACAAGGCTTTAACGACGGCGCCTGGCCTTCCCTGCTGGATACGCTGCTGTTCGCAGGTATCGCCGCACCGATTACGGCACTGTTCGGGCTGCTTATCGCCTACATCGTGGTACGCCAACAGTTCTACGGCAAAAAGGCTATCGAGTTCACTACCATGCTGTGCTTTGCCGTGCCGGGCACCGTGGCGGGTGTGTCCTACATCCTGGCCTTTAACAGTGCGCCAGTTTATTTAACGGGAACGGCGGTGATTGTCATCATGTCGATGGTCATGCGTAACGTGCCGGTCGGTATCCGTGCGGGTATCGCCGGACTGGGACAGTTAGATAAATCGCTCGATGAAGCATCGCTTAGTCTGCGGGCAGGCTCGATGCGCACAGTATTCTATATTCTGCTCCCGCTGCTGCGTCCGGCCATTCTGTCCGCGCTGATTTACAGCTTCGTGCGTGCCATTACTACCGTCAGCGCCATTATCTTCCTGGTTACGCCAGATACCCGCGTCGCCACGTCTTACATTCTTAACCGCGTGGAAGACGGTGAATACGGTATGGCGATTGCCTACGGTTCCATCCTGATTGTGGTCATGCTGGCCATTATTTTCCTGTTCGATTATCTGGTCGGTGAAGCGCGGGTTTCCCGCACAAAAGCCAAGAATAGTGACTAAGCGGAGTGATTACCTTGAATACTGAAAAAAACTTTGTCGAACTGAAGCACGTCACTAAACGTTTCGGCAACAACACCGTCATTGATGATTTGAATCTGGCGATCCCACAGGGAAAAATGGTCACGCTGCTGGGGCCATCAGGCTGCGGTAAAACCACGGTACTCCGTGCCGTTGCTGGGCTGGAAAAACCGACGGAAGGCCAGATTTTCATCGATGGCGAAGACGTCACCGAGCGCTCAATTCAACAGCGTGATATCTGCATGGTGTTCCAGTCTTACGCCCTCTTCCCACACATGTCGCTGGGCGAAAATATTGGCTACGGGCTGAAAATGCTCGGTCGTCCGAAGGCGGAAATCAATCAGCGCGTCAAAGAAGCGCTGGCGCTGGTCGACCTGGAGGGGTTTGAAGATCGCTACGTCGACCAGATTTCCGGTGGACAGCAACAGCGTGTCGCTTTAGCTCGTGCGCTGATCCTCAAGCCTAAAGTCCTGCTGTTCGATGAGCCACTGAGTAACCTCGATGCCAACCTGCGCCGCAGTATGCGTGAGAAAATCCGCGAACTTCAGCAGCAATTCAATATCACCTCGCTGTATGTGACGCACGATCAGAGTGAAGCCTTTGCGGTGTCGGACATGGTTCTAGTCATGAACAAAGGCAAAATCATGCAGTTGGGCGCGCCGCAGGAGCTCTATCGCCAGCCGGCTTCCCGCTTCATGGCCAGCTTTATGGGAGATGCCAATATCTTCCCAGCGACCTTTACGGCAGACAACGTGAACATCTATGGCTACCTCATTCCGCGTCCGCAGGGTTTTGCCGCCGGATTAAGCGAATCGACCGTTGGTATTCGCCCGGAAGCGATTACGCTCAGCCATCAGGGCGAAGAAAGCCAGCGCTGCACGATCACACAGGTCGCCTATATGGGGCCGCAGTACGAAGTGCAGGTAGACTGGCACGGGCAGTCGATGCTGTTGCAGGTTAACGCGACCCAGCTTCAGCCGAATCCAGGCGACAGCTACTATCTGCAAATTCATCCTTACGGCATGTTTGTGTTGTCCGAGCAGTAAACATCAAGTAACCCTCCCTCAAACTGGGAGCGCTTGCTCCCGGTTTGAGGACAAAGGTCGTCGAGCGGTAGTAACGGATAGATCGTAAAGACGCTGTAAATACATCCCTGTACGCTCGGATTGCGCCATCCATGGCGCAAACGCTTTACTCTTCTATTCCGTTACTCCCGTTTTAATTCTGCACATAGGTTTGTTATCAGTCTGAACGTTAGTGTCAGTTCCCAGTTTTACTTTTTACAAACATCTAAAAACGCCTACGAACCTCAGTTTCTCTTCGGTCTATTTTGATTGTGTCGGAATACATACGCCTGTTACGGATTCCCTGTGCGATTTGTTATGATGATGCTCTTTTACGCATGGAATCACGCACGGAATAGCCGCTATGAAACAGAAACCCATAACCTTAAACGATGTCGCCGAGTACGCAGGGGTTTCCTATCAGACGGTTTCCCGCGTGCTGAATCAAGCGCCTCATGTTTCATCCCGTACTCGCAGTAAAGTGGAACAGGCGATGGCGGCACTTAACTACACGCCAAACCGCGTTGCACAGCAGCTGGCAGGAAAAACCATCACCACACTGGGGCTGGTCACTACCGATCTGTCACTACACGCGCCTTCACAAATTGCCGCCGCGATTAAGACCACCGCCAGTCAGCTAGGGATTAACATCGTGATGTCCATGCTGAGCAGCCCGGATGTCAACACCTGCAATAATGCCGTTAACGACCTGCTTTCTCAGCGTGTCAGCGGCGTTATCGTGAATGTTCCGCTATCCACGGATGAAGTCGCCCACATTAGCCAGACCTGTGCCGACACCCCCGTCCTGTTTATGGATGCCGATCCGCATACCGACATACTCAACGTCATGTTCGACCCCGATCACGGCGCACGCTTAGCCATCACGCATCTGGTACAGCTGGGGCATCAACACATCGCCCTGTTGACCGGACCAATGGCGTCGATCTCCGCCCGTCTGCGTTATGAAGGCTGGCTAGCCGAGCTGGAAAAACAGCAGCTCCCCCCCGCTTCAGTGCTACACGGTGACTGGAGCGCCGCATCCGGTTACCACCAGACGCTAGCCCTGCTGGGAGAATCCCTGCGCGTCTCCGCCATTGTTGTCGCGAACGATCAAATGGCGCTTGGCGTCCTGCGTGCGCTGCACGAGTATGGCCTGCGCGTACCGGAACAGATGTCAGTGATCGGTTTTGACGATACCCAGGACAGCGCCTATTACACTCCGCCACTGACAACCATTCGCCAGGATTTCAGGCTATTAGGTAAAGAAGGCGTCACTCGTTTGCTCGCCACGCTGCGCGATCCTACCCAGAGCACATCACTGCTGTTACCCACCGAACTGATCGTACGCCATAGCACCGCCGTACATTCATCAACCCATGCCTCCCTGCAAGAACTCACCAAAAACCTGTTGGACATTACACGCCAGCTACAAAGGCTGTAACCCTTTATGTTTGTAACCCCTTACACGACTTGTAACCCTTTACACAACAGCACCTTTTTCCCCATCGATGTCAAACCCTAACAAAATAAGATGATAAACAATAAGTTATTTATCATCTCTCGTTGATTTCTTGCGTAGCGCTTTCCAAGTTCGATGTATCGCCACTCATTTTACAAACGATCTTTGTGATCGCTTCCACTTTATTGTCACGTTCCACTTTACTCGCCCTGACGAGTCGATATGTTATGAGCAACAGAAATTGTGAGCGAATAACAATTTAAATATCCAATCACAGAAACAGACTCAAGACGTTCAGGAGCCAAGCCATCATGAGCGATACCGTTTTACCGTATCCAGTACGCCATCGCGCCACACTGCAAGAGATCCTTGCCCGACGTGATTGGGAAAATCCAGCCTGTACTCACTATCAGCGGCTCCCCGCTCACCCACCGTTCAACAGCTGGCGCAGCGTGGCTGCTGCACAGCAAGATGAGCCTTCTCAGCGGCTACGTCGCTTGAATGGCGAATGGTCATTCCATTATTTCACTCGCCCGGAAGCCGTACCAGAAAGCTGGCTACAGCAAGATCTACCTGACTCCACTACTATTCCTGTACCTTCCAATTGGCAACTACAGGGCTATGACACCCCGATTTACACCAACGTAAAATACCCGATCCCCGTCAATCCGCCTTATGTACCAAAGGATAACCCTACAGGTTGTTACTCGCTCACTTTTAAAGTCAATCGCGACTGGCTCAGCAGCGGACAAACCCGGATTATTTTTGATGGCGTCAATTCCGCTTTTTATCTCTGGTGTAACGGCCACTGGGTGGGGTATTCACAGGATAGCCGTCTGCCTGCGGAGTTTGATATTGGTCCTTATCTGGCCGCTGGTGAGAATCGACTGGCGGTAATGGTGCTACGCTGGTCTGACGGAAGCTATCTGGAAGATCAGGACATGTGGCGTATGAGCGGTATTTTCCGCGACGTCACGCTGCTACATAAGCCTGCGGTTCACCTCAGCGATATCCAACTGACTACTCCACTTAGTACCGATTTCCGCCACGGCACGTTGGATATTCAGGTAAAAGCCGCGATCCCCGAAGTTGAGGTTAAAAACTATCGCATCCACGCACAGCTCTGGCGTGGTAATAAACGCATCGGCGATGCACGCCAGGCGTTCGGTTGCAATATTGTCGATGAACGCGGGGCCTACCACGACAAAGCTTCTCTCCGTATTGATGTGCCGCAGCCGGAGCTGTGGAGTGCCGAGCAGCCACACCTGTACCGCGCCGTCATTGCACTGGAAACCGTAGAAGGCGAGCTAATCGAAGCGGAGGCTTATGATGTTGGTTTCAGAAAAGTTGAAATCCGCAGCGGCCTGCTACTGCTAAATGGCAAGCCGTTACTGATACGCGGCGTTAACCGCCACGAGCACCATCCACAGCACGGCCAGGTCATGGACGAAGACACGATGCTGCACGATATTATGCTGATGAAGCAGCATAATTTTAACGCGGTACGCTGTTCGCATTACCCAAACCACCCGTTGTGGTATCGGCTATGCGATCGCTACGGTTTGTATGTTGTCGATGAGGCAAACATTGAGACACACGGCATGCAGCCGATGAACCGTCTCTCGGATGACCCTGCCTGGTTGCCAGCCTACAGTGAACGTGTATCGAGGATGGTGCAACGCGACCGTAATCATCCTTGCATCATTATTTGGTCATTGGGGAATGAATCTGGCTATGGCGCAAACCATGATGCACTTTACCAGTGGATCAAACGCCACGATCCGACCCGCCCCGTGCATTACGAAGGTGGCGGCGCGAATAGTCGTGCAACCGACATTGTGTGCCCAATGTACGCCCGCGTTGATGAAGACCAACCCTTCCCCAGCGTGCCTAAGTGGTCGATCACAAAATGGGTCAGTATGCCGGATGAACAGCGGCCACTTATCCTTTGTGAGTACGCTCACGCGATGGGCAACAGCTTGGGGGGATTCGCCCGCTATTGGAAAGCATTTCGTCAATATCCCCGGTTACAGGGCGGATTCATCTGGGATTGGGTCGATCAAGCGCTGACTCGTCATGATGAACAGGGCAATGTCTACTGGGCGTACGGTGGAGATTTTGGCGACACGCCTAACGATCGCCAGTTCTGTCTGGACGGCCTGCTTTTTCCCGATCGCACCCCGCACCCCAGCTTATATGAAGCTCAGCGGGCACAGCAGCATATTCAATTCACCTGGCAAGCTGAATTCCCATGTGAGTTACGCGTCACCAGCGAATATCTGTTTCGCCATACGGACAACGAGCAGTTGAACTGGTGCATTACGCTGAACGGCGGCACGCTTGCGCAAGGTTCGTTACCGTTGACGCTTGCACCGCAGTCCACTCAAACGCTGACGCTGTTGGAGGCACTTCCCATAGCCGAACGCACAGGGGAACTCTGGCTCAACGTAGAAGTCGTACAACCCAGAAAAACCGCCTGGTCAGAGGCAAACCATCGCTGTGCGTGGGATCAGTGGCAACTCCCTACACCGCTTCACCAGCCCGAAGCACCCTGTTCTGGGCAAAAAAAATCCCCTATTCTACAAGCGTCCGATACGTACGTTGAAATCGTTCAAGGCGAGCAGTGTTGGCGTTTTAACCGCCAAAGCGGTTGGCTAGAACAGTGGTGGACGGCAGATATCCCTACTCTGCTAACCCCCTTACAGGATCAATTTGTTCGGGCACCGCTGGATAATGACATCGGCATCAGTGAAGTCGATCGCATCGATCCCCGCGCCTGGGCCGAGCGCTGGAAATCGGCTGGGCTTTATCAATTGCAAGCGCAGTGCGTTGCCATTCAGGCTGACCAACTCGCCGATGCCGTACACGTTATCACCGAGCACGTATTCCGCCATGCCGGGCAGATCCTGCTACGGAGTAAAAAGTGCTGGCAGATTGATGCGCACGGCATGATGACCGTTGATGTCGATGTTGATGCTGCAACGGTACTGCCCTCGCTAGCCAGAGTGGGCTTGAGCTGCCAATTAGCTGACGTCACGCCTCAGGTTAGTTGGGTCGGGCTTGGCCCGCATGAGAATTATCCAGACCGGCAACTCGCCGCACAGCACGGGCATTGGAGCCTGCCGCTAGATGACCTTCACACGCCCTACATTTTCCCATCGGAGAACGGATTACGCTGCAACACACGTATGCTGACATATGGAAAATGGGTTATCACCGGAAATTTCCATTTCGGGATAAGCCGCTACGGACTCACACAACTGATGACATGCACCCACCATCATTTACTAGAAAAAGAAAAAGGCGTTTGGCTCAATCTGGATGGTTTCCACATGGGAATTGGTGGTGATGACTCCTGGAGTCCCAGCGTCCATCGCGATGATTTGCTAACAGCGACGCATTATCACTATCGCGTCGCTATTCAACATCACTAACCGTATTGATATGAAAAAAGAGTATTAAAAAAATAACGAAAGAGCACGGGTTATACCGTCTCTTTCCATTCTAGTTGTATCCAGAAAGTATATATCCGTCGTAAACATAAACGTTGCGGATATATACCCTAAATAATTCGAGTTTCAGGAAGGCGGCAAGTGAGGGAATCCCGATGAACTTACTCAAGTAAGTGATTCGGGTGACTGACAAACCTGCCCGAGGCAGGTTTGAACGCTGCTTGCAGCGGCCCCAACGGGGCGAGGTACACGCCAGTGTGCCGAGTAACGCAGCCAACGCACATACAACTCGAAGTATGACGGGTATAATGCATATCGGAGAAAACAACATGTATTACCTACATAACAAGAATTTTTGGATATTCGGCCTGTTTTTCTTTTTCTATTTCTTCATCATGGGGGCTTACTTCCCCTTCTTCCCTATTTGGCTCCATGACATTAATCAAATAAGTAAAAGTGACACAGGAATCATTTTTGCCTGTATTTCTTTTTTCGCTTTACTATTCCAACCTATATTTGGCTTACTTTCAGATAAATTAGGACTGAGAAAACATCTGCTATGGATTATCACCATAATGCTGGTTTTTTTTGCGCCGTTCTTTATTTATGTTTTTGGTCCATTGTTAAAATACAATATCGTTTTGGGTTCTATCGTCGGTGGTATTTATCTGGGGTTTATCAACAACGGAGGTGCACCAGCCATTGAAGCCTACATCGAGAAAGTCAGTCGCCGTAGCCAGTTTGAATTTGGCCGTGCACGCCTGTTCGGCTGTCTCGGTTGGGCGCTCTGCGCGTCCATTGTTGGCATCATGTTTACCATCAATAACCAGTTTGTTTTCTGGCTTGGCTCAGGTTGTGCAGTCATCCTCGCCATCCTGTTGCTGCTAGCAAAACCAGAGGCCTCCTCCAGCGCTATCGTTGCCGACCAGGTAGGCTCCAACCAGAAACCCTTCAGCCTGAAAATGGCAGCTGAACTGCTAAAAGAACGTAAAATCTGGTTCCTGACTCTCTATGTCGTCGGCGTTTCTTGTACTTATGATGTGTTCGATCAGCAGTTTGCCAATTTCTTCACCTCGTTTTTCGAGACCCGACAGGAAGGTACAAGAGTATTTGGTTATGTCACTACGCTGGGTGAATTACTTAATGCCACCATCATGTTCTTCGCTCCTCTGATTGTGAACCGTATCGGCGGTAAGAACGCGCTTCTCATCGCCGGGACGATTATGTCCGTGCGAATTATTGGCTCTGCTTTTGCCGATTCTGTACTGGAAGTGATTGTGCTGAAAACGCTACACATGTTTGAAGTTCCTTTCCTGATTGTCGGTTGCTTCAAATACATTACCACTGTCTTTGAAGTCCGCTTTTCTGCGACTATTTATCTGGTGTGCTTCTGTTTCTTCAAACAGATATCAATCATTTTCATGTCCATCTTTGCTGGCAATATGTATGACAGTATCGGCTTTCATGGCACTTACCTGATTTTAGGCGGCATCGCCCTCTCCTTTACGACGATATCTCTATTCACTCTGTCAGGAAAAGGGCCGCTATATGCCTTTTCCGATAAACAAAAAACACCAATAAACCAACCGTAACGATAGAGAAATACGCTGCAATGCCGATATTTGCCAAAAATATCGGCAGATTGCGCATTCTCTCACCGAACAGTGCAATTTTGTGGTTTACGCCTTTGACATGTGCAACACACGCCGTTATTATGCGCCCCGTCAACACGATTCCTCTGTAGTTCAGTCGGTAGAACGGCGGACTGTTAATCCGTATGTCACTGGTTCAAGTCCAGTCAGAGGAGCCATACATAGAAAATCCCGCTTAAGGAAACTTAAGCGGGATTTTTGCTTTTAGCATTTTATTCAATACGTTACACCTTAAAGCCGTTCCCGATGCCCATGCCATTTCCCCTCCGCATCGGAAGAATGTGGTGGTCAGATTTGGGGTCTTTCAGGTTCGATAATGAAGTGACCCTCTACTGTCTCTTAACGACTAAAAGAATCGCTTCGTCACGCCTGACGATAAACTCTCCTCGATTTTGCCAGAATGAATCATGGGTATAAGCAAGCGAAACACGCTCTGGATTAATTGAATTCCAGACGTCTTCCGCAAGGCGTATTTTTTCCTGAGTACTTTCAAGGGTGAATGGTAGGCGATTCCCGTCTATCGGGGCTGCACATTTCTGAGTGTTAGATGTGTACGAAGCCGTCTTATGCAGTAAAGTGCATACCGATTCGATTTAAGAATCTATGCTATTTTTTCCTTTAGCATGGGGATGCAGAGTATCTGCATCCCCATGAGAGATGAAAAAATCCAGGTTATTTATAGGCAACCGTCATAATATTTTTGACGTAGTTGCCATTTTCAATTTCTGCCACAAAAGCTTCAGCATAGTCAGGATAAGAAATACTACTCTTGCCTTTCGTATCTTTTTGCAGTGTTTTAGCGGCGACATGATAATGACCTATCTTGGCCCCCGGACCGATTTCTGCAGCTGGCGAGAAGAATGTCCACTCCAGATCGCTTGCTTTATTGATAATCTGGAAGGCTCTGTCGTGTGCCTGGCCGTATGGTCTGTAGTCTTCAGGGAAATAAGGTGCGTCAACCAGCTTAGAACCCGGTGCAACCTCAAGGCTGCCGGCACCACCGACAACAATGACACGCTTTATGCCCGCTACCCGTGCAGCCGACACAATCGCTTTCGCCGCTTCAGTAACAGTATCAATATGATCGCCATGTGCTCCATAAGCACTTGCTAGGACATCAGCTTCTTTGATTGCTTCAGCGAAAGCGTGTGTATCAAATATATCAACGACTTTAAATTCAACAGCCTTCAGTGCTTCTGGGGCATTTCGGGGAGTGCGGACAATACCAATGACCTTATGTCCCTTACGAAGTGCTTCTTTGGCAATTTCAGACCCAATTTTACCGGTAGGCGCTACGAGTGCAATTTTCATGATTATTCCTCTGATAATGAGTAAGTATGCCTTGGTGCTGGTGAAACAATAAGTTGGCGAGTTCAGTCTACTGGCCCATGGGGTATAAAAAAACATCGTAGCGGTGGCTGATTTATTGCATAAATCAGTCAAATAGTAGGTTTTAGACTTAATGTATGCGAGCAATTGCCCCAATTGCTTTGCGTATAAAAACAACCTATAAATATCGATTGTTGATGATGTCAGCTTAATTTTGTGAGGTTATATGGACCGGCTCACTGCGATGAAAGTTTTTGTGACAGTAGTTACACACAAAAGCCAGACCGCCGCCGCGGAGCGACTCGATATGTCGCGGGCAATGGTTACTCGGTACTTGGCTGAGCTGGAAAATTGGCTAGGTGCAAGGTTAATGCACCGAACAACACGTCGTTTTGGCCTGACTCCAACCGGAGAGGCCTGCCTATTACAGTGTAAAGAGGTTTTGAACCGCATTGAATTGCTCGAAGCCGAGTCAAAAGTTGATGAAACTGAACCCAATGGGCTGCTACGCATCACCGCGAGTAGCTGGTTATGGCAAACGCATCTTTCTTCAGCTCTGACAGCCTATATGGCGCGTTATCCTGCTGTTAAAATTGACTTAATATTGGGAGAGCAGCGCCTTAATCTGGTAGAAGATAGTATCGATCTGGCCATACGAATAACCAGCGATCTTGAGCCAGGCCTAATTGCTAAAAAATTTGCCACCTGTCATACCGTAATTTGTGCCTCTGCTGCCTATCTGACGCGAAACGGAATCCCTGAGCATCCTTCAGATCTTACGGCACATAACTGTCTCACCCATGTTTATTCCACTAAGTTTGAATGGCAATTTCGTAACCAGAACGAATTATACAGTGTGCCGATTAACGGTAGTCTTTCCACGAACGAAGGTAATGTATTGATGGATGTGGCACTACAAGGAATGGGTATCGCAAAGCTGCCCTTGTACCTTGCGGCTCCCCATCTGGAAAACGGTTCGTTGGTTCATCTCCTCCCAGATTACAAATCTCATGAAATGGGCATCTATGGGGTTTACACGTCAAGACAATTCATGTCGAAAGCACTACGCGCATTGCTGGATTTTCTTTCTGCTTATTTTGATATGCCGAAGCGTCAAATAATGTAGCTCCAGATAACGGAGCATCCCATTGACCAGCAACATACAAACGCTTTCTCCATTTCAAGCGCACTGAAGAAGTCATTTAGATCAGCAGACAAACGCGAAATACGGTTGACAAAGATCACCTTGCCAGAGCTGCTGCCGGAGTATCCGTTACCTTATTCGTCTTTGCATCTGGTATACAAAAAGCAGCAGTACATCTCTTCAACGGCCAGAGCCTATATCGATTTTTGTACAGCGCACATCGCCAAATTATCAGAACAATATCGCGTTCCATCTGACTCGTATTTCAGGGAAGAATGAGTCATATATTGTGTTGCCTGACTCAAAATCCTGCTTAAGTTTCTTTAAGCGGCCGTTTTGCTATATGAGCACCATCGAGTGCATCTTTGATATGATAAAACTGACGCGTTCATCGACCGAAACGCGCGGAAGTTCCCACAACTGGTAACCATATTTTTGATATGTATCAAGCATAACCTGATAGGTTAATACGGCTTCTTCGAAAGATTGTTTTCGCTCCGTATCTTGCGCATAAATTTCGCGCCATGGCGGGGCAATAAATACATGTTCAAAGTAGCGACATTGCCGTAATGCTTCCTCCAGATGCATTGGAATAGGTAATTCACAAAGGCTCAGATAGCCCGCTATATCAGGGAGTCCCCGATCGAAAAAGCACGGTGTATTACCGTCGTCAAGGTGGTGATACGAACGCATTTCCCAGCACAGCATCATTTCTGCAAATGCCGCACGATCTCCCCACGGCAGCGCGTTTCCACCAATAGCAAGCTGATCCTGAATAATGGCTCTACCCGCCTCTGTTGAGCATGTGTACCCACGTTGAGTAAGGGCGTCGATAAGCGTACTTTTTCCTGACCCGGGTCCTCCGGTTAGCACAATACGTTGCTGAATATTAGTCATACAATTCTCCTCTGAAGAAGGCAGAGTAAAAAGATATTAAAAAGGAGGGGGAAAAAGAGAAAATGAAGGAAGGCTTTGGCAGTATACCAACAATTTATCTGCGTAGGAAAACGCACATTCACCGTACGTAAAGTACGCTGTGTCATATTTTCAGCAACTCTCCGTCAATCGTTTAAGAGTTAACGACTTGGGACTCCAGGAGAAGAAGGGATGAGATAGGTTGCCACTTGCTAATACAGCGACAACCTTTATGCTACGATATTAATGGCCGTATTTAAAATTAAACCCTAATGCATCACCCGTAGTATCGTACTCGCGGAAGTTATATATCAAAGGTTTCCATTTCGACGAGTCGATAACATCATTTGACCCTAATAATTCGCTATCCACCCAAACATTAATGATGTCTAACTCGACCAGAATAAAACGCCCCTTGTCTGTCGTGCTGACAGTCTTACATTCTGCCTGAATGGGACATTCAATAACCCGAGGCGGAGTAATATCTGTAGAGGCTTCAGTATGAAGACCCACTTTGGCAAATTTATCGTGACATATCTGAACGCCCCATTTTATCTGCCCTTCAGATAGTGTCTCGTTTCCAGTCAACTTGCCAAGCTCTTCAACCTTCTCCCAAAGTTTGTAATCAGGAATATTGATAACAACATCCGATCCGGATAATAGATTATCGTAGGTTTTGCTGCCTTTGCTGACACCGATAATGATTTTATCCCCGAGGGATATTGATGATGAGATAGAAGCAATATTAATATTTCCGTTGCTATTATCCATCGTCGTAACGAGGAAAACCGGAAATCCATAATAAAACGAACTGAGTTTTACATTCTTTTTCATCTGAGTTAAAACCTCATCATAGATTATCGTTACATTCCTCATTTCTACTCTTTTGACTTCCACTTAACAATAACCATAATTGAGTAGTTATAGTTATATTTTTATAAACTCTCTATCCCCAATAAGTAGTTTATTAATAAATAACTTAATGTAACTATTCCTTAGCGCTAGGCTTCCTTTCAACTTACTGGCTGATAAAAATAACCGACATGTGACACACTTCCGCTTGATAACAGAGCCCTTTTATGAGGCGTTTCGGCATTGTAAAAAATTAATTGGCAAAAAATAATTCACAAGCCTTAAAAGAGGTATATGATATGCATTATATGGTTTTTCCCCTCCCAACCCGCATGTGGCTGGGTAAAGCATGAGGTTTAAACATGGAACGAATTGTCATACCTGCGAATTATGTTCATACCCGCACAACCCCTTTTTGGACAAAAGAGACTGCCCCCGCGTCAATCTGGCAGCGCCATTTAGACGCAGGAACACGGCAAGGTGTTTACCCGCGTTTGTGCGTAATGCAAGGGACGATTCGTTATTATGGCTATGCCGATGAGACGAGTCCTGAGCCAATTGAAACGCTGACGATTGAAGCAGGGCAATTTGGCATATTTCCTCCAGAAAAATGGCACAGAATTGAAGCGTTGTCTGATGATACGTTATTTAATGTAGACTTTTATGTCGATCCAAAAATTCTGATAGAAGGTTGAGGTGAAAAAATGACAGCTGAAAATAAAGGGTATTCATTAACGCTATTGAATCGCGATAATAATGAAAAAGTAGAAAAAGTTTATCTTAAACCGATGGCTTTTTATGTCCCAGACTTCGCTTCTGGCGCAGTTGAGCAATTGATTAATGAACTGTCTTTAACCAGTGAAAATAAAAAAGGTTTCTTGCTGACAGTGACGAACAATAACAATGGCGTAGCCGTTGACAAAGACTTCTCCGCGCTTGAAGGATTAAAAGATAAGACAACTTCCGCTGAAGCGGTAAAAGAACTGGTTAATATCGTGCGTGGTTACGATGCAGATGAAGAAACTAACGTCTGCGGCTGGTAAGATGGCATAGCGTCATCATAACTCAAGCTGCACGTTTATTTATCCCCCTGCAATTTTAGTTATTTAAGGTATCCTTCAGTACTATTCCAATTAAAAAACAGGCGCTGGATGTCTTTTGACTTAACAAGCGCCACTGTACCCTACATTGGTTACTAAAAATAACTATTCACAACTATACATTATGAGTCAGCTATGTAATTCCGCACGCTCTTTATCGCTCTCGCCCTCCGGTAAAACATGGTGGTGGATATGCTCTCACCCGCTAGAAATCATCATCAAAATAACCATAAAAAATTAAACCATTTCTATTAAATGCCGATTTACTCTATGAAAAATCGGTTTACTTAGCTTTTACGGTGTTAGAACTCAGCTTCGTATTCCGCATGATGGGCTTATCCCATCCTCCGAGAACAGTGAGGCACTGAATGATTGGCATCCAGAAAACATCAACAACATCCACTGTTAATCAACTGACAGAAGCAGGCATAACCAAAAAAACAAAGGCACTCTCAACAAACACTCAGTCGCCCTCGTCCTCCATCGATCCAGATAAACCAAACCAAACCAGCTCCGTGTCAACACTCGCGAGACAATTGAGCGATGCCGCTGTCAGGGCTGAGGCCAGAGACGCCAAAAGCGACCGCAGTACATTGGCAGCCAAAGCCAGAAGCGTGGATGATGAACTAGTCGGTGTGAATTACGCCAATAACAAAAAAACCCACGATGCGGAAATCCCCAATAGCGATGACCCTGAGCGATTAGCCAGAGCGAAACAAGCTACGGCGTATAACAATCGCCAAGGAAGCAACCCTTTCAGAGGCCTGTCTCGTGAACAACTGGCGCTGATTACCTATGACGACAGCGGAACCTTTACCGTGAATGAACGACGTGCTGCCTGGAGTGAAGCTTATGACCAAGAGCAAGTATGGCGTACGATGGCCGTAGCGCAAAGTAAGCTGGAGTGGAATCGCGGTGAGTTTAAACAGACTGAATTTTTTAAAATGGTGTTAGCTCATCATGAAAGTCTGCCATTGATTGAGCAAGTACAGGCACCAGAAGGCTATGTACCCCGACTTAAGTACATGATAGAAATGGACTTCAACTTTATGACGGGTGAATCAGGCAAAAATGCAGATCCGTTTAAGCGCCTATTTGAACTCCTTTCCACCACGAAACTTCACTTAGAAGATGGCAAACTCACTCTGGATAGCACCAAAGATGCATGAGCGAGCCCACCAGATAATGAGCAGATGATCATACCCGCATAGGTATTTACTCTTGTGTTGGGATGACTTCAAAAGCGCTGATTTGATCTTTTTTTCGCATGACTTTATTGGCGTACATTGCAGCATCTGCACGGCGGATCGCACCATCGGGTTCATCGATGGAAGGATCTGCCATGACGACCCCCATGCTTGCACCTAAGTATTCGATGCTGACCGTACCGAGTGGATAATTCCCCTGTAACAAGGGCGTCATACTGTCTCTAAAGGAAGAGACTACGTGCTCTTTTTCACCCTCTGCAATATTCACCATGCGGGCGAAAACAAATTCATCACCACCCAGTCGACCAACAACATCACCGGGGTTTCCCCACATTAACAAGCGTTGAGCAACCTCTTGTAAGAAGGTATCACCGGCGTCATGGCCAAACTGGTCGTTAATTTTTTTAAAGCCATCGAGGTCAATGAACACAATCAATGCCTGCTGGTTGTCATTCTTTGCCTGAGAAAACAGCGCTTCCAGAGAGTAAAACACGCCACGACGGTTAAGCAGTCCGGTCAGTGAATCGGTGTAAGAATATTCATGCAACGCCGCATTCGCGGCCGTTAACTGCTGCACCAGCCACTCTTTCTGCACCTGTTGAGCAATAAGCTGCGCGAACAAACTCAGGATTTGTTCACCTTTAGTTGTCAGCGGTTTATGGTCAGAGCTCGCTGCACAGAGCGTGCCATATAATTGCCCGTCTTCCATACGTACCGGTGTACTGGCATAAGTCATAATGCCCAGCGCTTTCGCCGCCTGCGAATCCCCCCAGCACGCTGACACATCAGGCGTATAGCTTTGCCCTTCATCCAATGCACGTTTGCATAACGTGTCGTGCCACGGGACCGATATCCCCTCGGGGATATTGAGCGTTTTAGTGTTATGAGCAAACAGGATATTTTGGAAGCCCGCTTCGGTGTCTACCTGCGTCAAATAGGTCGATTCAAGGTCGGTGACCAATTCCAGCATGACCAATAACTGGCGAACTAGCCCCTCGAAGGAAGCCTCTGAACGTAACGCATTCGACAGGTGAGAAAGCAAATTATCAGTCATAACAATAAATCCCAACGGTGCCTATTTTTAAATAAAAAACAATCAATTAAAATAATTTTGACGTATTTAAATCCGCCATCTGTGCAAACTGATTATCTCTACGATGATCTGTCCATATTACAGAAATCATACGCGCCTTTCGTCTCTCGTCTACCCATTTGCACGCTGTAAGTTTAGATCATTCTGTTTTCTATAATCGGTCAAAAAAGGCCATCTTTTATGCAACATGCCTAAGATCCATCAGCCCCGCCAGGCTAAACCTGACATTCTGCTATTGCCATCACACTTACCTATCAAGGCCACACGATCCGTTTGACTTTCTCGCACACGAGGACTTACAACAGCACTACAGGCGTGTAACTAGTTTTCTAGGCAAGACCTGAAGCTCTCCCTCTCTGGTATCAGGGGATGAGCTTCAGGTCTTTTTCGTTTCTGGACCAGAGGAACCGTCGTATGAGCCACATAACAACGGATAACAACGCGACAAACTATGCTGCCACCGCTGAAAAAATCATCATATTAGTCGGCGGGATTGACAACATCGAACACATTGAACACTGCTCTACACGGCTGCGGCTGAGCCTTTATGACAACAGTCTGGTAAACCAGTACGAACTGGGCAAGGTACCGGGCGTACTAGGCGTTCGAGTCAACGTACAGTGCCAGGTGATCATTGGTAGCGACGTCATGCAAGTGTACGATGCAGTGCAAAACCTCGCCGCAGGTCGTAAAGACACAGGTCGCGTCGCGCCAGCAAAAAATCGCACGGCTTTTGTTATTGATTTTATCATCAGCGTTTTTCAGCCGCTGGTGCCTGCTATTGCGGGCGGCGGCGTGCTCAAATCGCTGTTATTGCTGCTGGATCTGCTTGGCTGGCTCACCAAAGACAGCTCAACATATAAAGTGCTGGACAACATCGGTTCCGCCCCGCTCTATTTTCTGCCGATTCTGGTGGGCATCACCACGGCGATGAAACTGAAAGTGAATGTGTTGGTTGCCGTTTCTGCCGTCTCCGTTATGGTACTGCCCGCCATGTCTAAACAACTGGCAGAAGGCGCGGAGTTTCTCTCTCTGGATCTGAAAAATGTCGCTTACGCGTCACAGGTTTTCCCGGCGATTCTCTGCGTCATTTTCTATGCGCAAACCGAAAAGATCTTCAACCGCTACTCACCAAGCGCCCTGCGTATTTTTCTGTCGCCGATGCTTTCACTGCTCGTCACCGTTCCGGTCACGTTGCTGGTTCTTGGCCCGCTTGGTTATGAAGTCGGCGCAGGTCTGGCTAGCGTAATCCTCTGGCTATACAGCAAATTAGGCTTTGTCGCAACGGCGTTGCTCGCCGCGGCGCTGCCATTCATGGTGGCATCAGGGATGCATAAGCCGATGCTGCCCTATGCCGTTTCATCCATGAGCCAGTTTGGGAAGGAAATGCTCTATCTACCCGCATCGCTTGCGCACAACATTGCCGAATCCGGCGCCTGCATGGCGATTGCGCTCAAAAGTAAAGACAAAACGCTAAAATCGACGGCGCTTTCAGCCGGTATTTCCGCCCTATTCGGCATTACTGAACCGGCACTGTACGGGATTACCCTACTGAATAAAAAAGCGCTCTACAGCGTGTTAGCAGGTAGTCTGGTCGGCGGCGCGTTTATCGGGTGGATGGCGATTGAAGCCTTTGCGCTGGTTGGGCCCGGTCTGGCAAGTATTTCCATGTTCGTCTCACCAGAGAATGGCTGGAATATCATTTATGCCATCGCCGGTGCTGCGCTCTCCTTTGTCATCGCCTTTCTCTCCGCGCTGTTCCTCTGGCGAGAAGAGAAACCTGCTGCCATAGAAGACGGCCATCATGCGGTTACCGAGTGCCAGTTCGCCAGTCCAATTGAAGGAAAAGTGATTCCGCTGGAAAGCGTAAATGATGAAATTTTCTCCAAACGTATTATGGGCGACGGTATCGCCATCATTCCCGAGAGAGGTGTGCTCTACGCTCCGGCGAGCGGCACGATTGAGAACGTGTTTGAAACGGGTCACGCCGTCAGCATGCTCACCGATAGCGGTGCCGAACTGATTTTTCATATCGGCATCGATACCATCAAGCTCAACGGTCAGGGCTTTCAGCCGAAAGTCACGGCCGGTCAACAGGTTAATACCGGCGATGTCCTCGTTGAATTTGACCTCGATAGCCTCATCGCTGCGGGTTACGATCCCGTCGTCATGATGGTTATCACCAACAGCGAACGCTTTCGCGTGATACCGGAAGCCACTGACGTCGCCATCTCTCCCCACACCATCATCATGACCTTAAAGGAGTCTGTGTAATGGATAAAAACATCGCATTCCCGGAACACTTTTTATGGGGCGGCGCGATTGCCGCCAATCAGGCCGAAGGCGCATGGAATGAAGACGGCAAGGGGCCGTCCGTCGCGGATGCTATTACCTGGAAACCGAATCTCGATCTGAAGAATTATCATGACCACATGGCACTGACGGATGAAAACGTTGCCGACGCACTCAGCGGCAAAAATGATGCGTTCTACCCCAAACGGCGCGGTATCGATTTTTACCACCGCTACAAAGGCGATCTGGCGCTGTTTGCCGAAATGGGCTTCAAGGTGCTGCGCGTTTCCATCGCCTGGTCGCGTATTTTCCCGACCGGGGAAGACAGTGAACCGAATGAAGCTGGCTTACAATTTTACGACAATCTTTTCAGCGAGATGCGCAAACTCGGCATCGAGCCGCTGGTGACGCTTTCACATTATGAAATGCCGCTGGCGCTGAGTGAAAAATACAACGGCTGGGTGCACCGCAACGTACTGGATGCCTTCGTGCGCTTCAGCAATGTCTGCTTCGATCGTTATAAGGATCTCGTTCGCTACTGGTTGACCTTTAACGAGATCGACAGTATCCATCGCCACCCGTTCACCACCGCAGGTATCCGCGAAGAAAAAAGCGTATCGGGGCAGGCTAAGCAGGATATTTATCAGGGATTGCATCACCAGTTTGTTGCTTCGGCTATCGTCACTCGCGACTGCCATGAAAAAATCCCCGGCAGTCAGGTCGGATGCATGCTGACCAAGCTGACGACCTACCCGCACTCCTGTCGTCCAGAAGATGTCGAAGCCGCGCTGAAAAAGAACCTCGAAAATTATTTCTATTCCGATGTACAAGTATTCGGCGAGTATCCACCGCTTATCAAGCGCGATCTTGAAAGGAGAGGTATCGACATCACTATGCAGCCTGAGGATCTGACCATACTCAAGCAGCACACCGTAGATTTTGTCTCGTTCAGCTACTATATGTCGCTCACCGAATCCACGCAGCCGGACGCAGAGAGAATACCGGGTAATACCGTTCTGGGCGTGAAAAACCCGTACCTGCCTGCCTCGGATTGGGGATGGCAAATCGACCCCATCGGGCTGAAAATTTCCCTGCTGGAGCTTTACGATCGCTATCAAAAGCCGCTGTTTATTGTCGAGAATGGTTTGGGCGCGAAAGACGTTGTCGAGAACGGAAAAATCCACGATCCTTACCGCGTTGATTATTTTCGTTCACATTTCGAGCAAATGCGTGAAGCGATTAGCGAAGGCGTTGAGCTGATGGGGTTCACCAGTTGGGGAGCGATTGACATCATCAGCGCAGGAACCTCACAAATGTCCAAGCGCTATGGTTTTATCTACGTCGATCAGGATGATGAAGGTAACGGTTCGCTGGCGCGTCTGAGAAAGGATTCGTTCTACTGGTATCAGAAAGTCATCGCCACCAACGGCAGCGATCTCACCTGACAAATAGGTTCAGCCGCAGGTTAAGCATGTAATGGCAGGGAACGAAAGTGACGAGGAATCCCGCGTGATTAAAGTGAAAAAAGCCTTAAACAACAGCATGCTGTTAGTCGATCATGAACAGCAGGAGATGATCCTGTTGGGAAAAGGCATCGGATTTGGTGCCAGACCCGGCTCATTGATTGATGTGACGCACGTTGAGCAGGTTTTCATTCCGCTGGAAAACCTGAAATCACGACATTTCCTTTCCTTGACCGACACCATTCCTGCGGCTTTTTTTGACATTACGCAGGAGATCGTCACGCTAGCGCAAAGTCAGTACGCCGAAAAGCTTAATTCAGTGCTGTTCTTTACGCTGGCGGAACATCTCTATTTCGCGGTTGAACGCAGCAAAACGGGCAGCCACTTCATCAATAAGCTCAGTTGGGAAGTGAAACGTTATTACCAAAAAGAGTACGCCCTCGGCGTGCAGGCAAAAGATTGCGTATCGTCGCGCTTTAACGTCACGCTTTCTGATGATGAAGCCGTCAATATTGCGTTTCATCTCATTAATGCCGCAGGCAGTGCCGAAATTGCCGATGCCCACCAGCAGGTTCAATTGGTGAATCGTCTGGCAGAGATAGTACGCTACAAATTAAACAAGAATATCGACGTCAACGCCGTCGATTATCTCCGCTTTATCACCCATCTGCGTTATTTCTCCGAACGGGTAATTGCCCGCAAAATCGCACCGGGACGCACAGACGATTTCTATCAGGAATTGCTGAAACATTACCCTGAGGCGATGGCGATTTCATGGGCGATCAGGGATTATGTGCAGGAAAAATACCACATGGCCTTGCCGAAAGAAGAGCTCACTTGGCTAACTATGCATATCAGCAGGCTGGCCGCTAGCCAGACGCCGTAGTATTTGCCTCACGCAAGATAATCATCTGGCGCTGTTTTACCCACGCGCAGACCAATAAGGCAACAGGCCATCTTGATGAGCCTGTATGTTGACCCCCATCACGATAACGACGCGCATGCATTAATGAGATTGCAAACAAGAGTGATTATCATATATAGTTTTTGTCACCTGCCGAAAATATCTCCTTATTTTATTAATTTACGCATCACATTCACTCTGGAGAAGATAATAACATGTCAAAAACGCTGTCTGTTCTGCGCAAAAAAGCGCGCCTGCTCACGCTAGCCTCATCGTTAATGATGGCCTACGCCCTGCCTGCTGCTGCCGCAGATGACTCTCTGACTCTCTATACCACGCGTGAGCCCGGCCTGATTCAGCCGCTGCTGGATGCGTTCACCAAAGAGACGTCGGTTAAAGTGAATACCGTCTTCATCAAGGACGGCATGCTGGAGCGTGTGAAGGCAGAAGGCCAAAACTCACCGGCTGACCTGCTGATGACCGTTGATGCCGGTAACTTGATCGATCTGGTAGAAGCGGGTGTCACCCAGCCGATTCAGTCCAGTACATTAACCGAGGCTATCCCGGCGGCGCTGCGCGACAAAGATAACCAATGGTTTGGTCTGTCAATGCGCTCTCGCGTGCTCTATGCGGAAAAGTCACTGCCGCTGACCGGCATTACTTACGAAAATCTGGCCGATCCGAAATGGAAAGGCAAAGTGTGTATCCGTGCGGGTCAACACCCTTACAATACTGCACTGGTTGCCGCGATGATTGCCCACCACGGTGAAGCCAAAACCGAAACCTGGCTGCGCGGAGTGAAAGACAACCTGGCGCGTAAAGCGACGGGCGGTGACCGCGACGTTGCGCGCGATATCCTCGGTGGTATCTGCGATGTGGGTCTGGCGAACTCTTATTATGTCGGCCATATGAAGAACGCCAAAGAAGGCACCGATGCCCGTAAATGGGGCGATGCCATCAAAGTCGTTCAGCCTACATTTGAAAACGGCGGCACACACGTCAATATCAGCGGTGCCGCGGTTGCACGTCATGCTCCGCATAAAGATCAGGCCGTGAAATTGATGGAATATCTGGTCTCCGCTCCGGCTCAGCAGATCTACGCTCAGGCAAACTACGAATATCCGGTTCGCAAAGGTGTCACGCTGGATTCCACCATCGGCAGCACGATTGGTGAAGTGAATGTGGATAGCATTCCGCTGACTGACATCGTTAAATTCCGTAAACAGGCTAGTCAGTTGGTAGATAAAGTTGGATTCGATCAATAAGACCGGTTCGTCAACCCTGCGCGGCGCCTTCGGGCGACCGCGCCTCTTTTTTTCTCCGCTTCGCATCTCTGCCGTCATCATTGCACTCGGTGTTCTGGCCCCGCTGGTTTCCCTGCTTTGGCTAGCGGCCGGTGCGGGTGTTGGCCATTGGGATCACCTGATGCGCTACGTGCTACCCGATGCCGCACTCAATACGCTCATTCTGCTCGTCGGCGTCGGCGTGCTCGTTATGGTGATTGGCGCAGGCTGCGCCTGGCTGGTAACCGCGTTTGATTTCCCCGGCAGACAGCTCGTTAGCTGGGCACTGCTGCTACCGCTGGCGATGCCAACCTATATTGTCGCGTTTGCCTGGCTCGATCTGCTGCATCCGATAGGGCCGATTCAGGAAGCGATCCGCAGCGTGTTGGGCTACGACAGTCCACGTCAGTTCCGCTTACCGGATCTGCGATCCATGGCGGGTGCGATTCTGCTACTCGGTCTGGTGCTCTATCCGTACGTTTATCTAACCATGCGCGCGATGTTTATCAGCCAGCCAGCACACTTGCTGGAAGCCGCACGCACGCTAGGATTGAGCGCAACCGGCACTTTCCTGCACGTCGCCCTGCCGATGGCACGCCCCGCGTTGGCTGTCGGCACCAGTCTGGCCTTGCTGGAAACGCTGAATGATATTGGTGCCTCCGAATTCCTTGGGGTGAATACGCTGACCGTGACGGTTTACACCACCTGGGTCACCCGTTCGGATTTACCCGCTGCGGCACAGATTGCCTGCACGATGCTGACGGTCGTTATCCTCCTGCTGACGCTGGAATATTACGGCCGGAAAAACCAGCGCTACGGCACCAGCCGACAAATGCGCGGCATCATGCCCGCACCGCTGAAAGGTGTTCGCGCCTGGTTGGCAACCGGAGTGACCGCGTTGCCTATCCTGCTCGGCTTCATCGCTCCTGCCCTCTTTCTGGCATGGGAAAGCGCGAAACGACTGGGCGATAGCGTGACGATCTCCGCGGGTCTGATACAGTCGTTGCAGAACTCGCTGCTGCTGGCCGTTGGCGTCACGCTGGTTGTCACGTTCGTTAGCCTGATTATTGCGTGGTATGCCCGTCATTCGGCTATCACCGACCGTTCACCGGAACGCCGCCGCACGATACTCAGAATTGCCTCGCTGGGCTATGCCGTCCCCGGTACGGTACTGGCGATTGGCATGCTGACGCCCGGTATGGCGGCGGATAATTTCCTCGCCGACTTGCTAGGCTACAAGGGATTACCGCTGCTTTCCGCCGGTATTCTGCTGGTAGTCTGCTGCGCCATTCGCTTTATGGCGATTGGGATAGGTGCACTTGATGCGGGGCTGACACGCATTCCCCCCGTCATGGAACAGGCGTCGCGTCTGCTGGGCGAAAGTGAATTCGTCACCTTTTTCCGCGTGCACCTTCCCCTGCTGCGACCCGCGCTGGTGACCAGTGCGCTGCTGGTGTTTGCCGACGCGATGAAAGAACTCCCCGCCACGCTGCTGCTGCGGCCGGTTAATTTCGAAACGCTGGCGACCGTGCTCTATGCCGAAGCCGCCAGAGGTACGTACGAAGAAGGCGCGATTGCCGCGCTGCTGATCGTGCTGGCGGGTACGCTGCCCGTTGTGCTGCTGGCTCGCAGCCAGCTAAAAACGTCGGTTGAGAAAGAATGAAAATCATGAGGAAGAGTCAAGGTGTCTGAGGCTACACTCGTTCTGAATAATGTCCACGTCGCCTACGGGCACAAGTATAATGTTCATCACGTGCTGAACGGTTTTTCTATGGAAGTTGCCGCGGGTGAACTGGCCTGTCTGCTGGGCGCATCAGGATGCGGTAAAACCACGGCTTTACGCGCGATTGCGGGTTTCGAGCACGTGAGTCAGGGAACGATTCACGTCGGCGGACGCTGTGTGGCCGGTCCAGACATGCATCTGCCACCGGAACAGCGCAATGTCGGGATGGTGTTTCAGGACTACGCGCTGTTTCCCCATCTGACCGCTGCGCAGAACATTGCCTTTGGCCTGAGAAAACAGCCAAAGGATCTCCAGCAATCGCGCGTCCGCGCCATGCTTGAGCTGGTCGATCTCGTCTCGCTGGCACAGCGCTATCCGCATGAGATGTCCGGCGGACAACAGCAACGTATTGCACTAGCACGGGCGCTGGCCCCGCAACCCGCCGTGCTACTGCTCGACGAACCGCTATCCAGCCTCGACCCCGACAGCCGCAAACGACTCGGGCAGGAAGTCCGCGACATCCTACGCGACGCCGGACAAACCGCGCTTCTGGTCACGCACAGCGAGCAGGAAGCTGAGCTGATGGCTAGCCACATTGGGTATTTGAAAGAAGGAAAACTCGATAATATTTCGGTGAACCGGGATGCCTGATTCAGGTGGTTCACCCCTGACAAGATGGGAAATAATGAGTATGATTAAATCATATCAGTATGTTGAAGGGGTAGACAATGAGAACAACACAGCAGATGAGTATAACGTTGCCAAATGAAATGGCTGCGCAAGTGAAAGCACGAGTTGCCAGTGGTGAATACGCGTCAGAAAGTGAGGTTATTCGGGAAGGACTTCGAGCGCTGATTGCACGCGACAATGCAGTAGAGAATTGGTTACAGGAACAAGTCGTTCCCGCCTGGAACGCGCTGCAACGCGGTGAAACAGAAAGCCTCAGCAGTAGCGACATGAGGAACAGATTAAAAGCCGAGTTCAGGAAGATGACCGGAGAAAAGTAATGGATTATAGGGTCGTATTCGCACCGGAAGCGGAGGAACAACTCGCAGCACTATACCGCTACATCGCGAGGGTTTCGTCACCCAAAACTGCACTCAGCTATACCGAAAGCATTGTCAGTTACTGTGAGTCGCTTGAGTTATTTCCTGAAAGAGGAAACCAGCGCAACGATATTTTTCCTGGACTGCGTGTCACTAATCACAGCAAACGAACACTCATTGCTTTTATGGTGGACAAAGAGAAACAAACGGTAACGGTTCTGGGCATTTGGCATGGCGGACAGGATTATGAAAGCGACCTGCTGTCAGATGAAACTGATTAAATATATTGGATTAGCGAGCTAACTTTCCCAAGTACATTATGGCAGTAACCTACAGGTTATCTATAAGCCACTGCCCATTATTAAGCGCGTTTGTCAGTATGCTACGCTTTGCCCTGCCTGTGCTTATCCGCATACTCAGGGCTGTTGATCCACTGGTGATCGGCTTCCCAGGTGAAACGCCACTGCCGCGTAGGGCCTGCCATTACATTCAGATAGTAGCTGTCATAACCCGCAATCGTGGCGACCGGATGGTAGCCACGCGGTACCTGCACCACATCCTTATCGTATACCGCCATGCATTCATCTAATGAACGGTCATCGGTATAGACGCGTTGCAGGCAGAATCCCTGTTCTGGATTCAACCGATGGTAGTAGGTTTCTTCCAGATAGGTTTCCTGCGGCGGATTATCGACGTCATGCTTATGGCTGGGGTAAGAGCTAGTGCAGCCTTCATCAGTGTACACTTCAACCACTAGCAAACTATCCGCCGCTTTATCTTCCGGCAAAATGTTATGCACGTAGCGCTGGTTATTGCCGGCACCACGCTGCTCGGCGTCAATATCCTGCGGCGCGATCAGTCGAGTCGGATACGTGCCGAACCCCGGTGCGGCGCATACTGCCAGCTCCAGCACCGTGAGTGCCGTCACCGTAATCGTTTCACCAGCCGTGACATAAACCGCATAAGGCTTTCTACGCTCAAACGGGCTCATTCGGTCGCCAATCTGCTCGAACGGCTCACTCGGCGTGACAACGGTAGCTTTACCGCTGATCAGTACCAGACAGCGTTCGTTATCGCTGGCGGGCAGCGATAACACCTGTTCTGGAGCCAGTTGGTACACATCGAACCCCACGTATCGCCAGCCCGCCGTTTCCGGCGTGATGTGCTGCGTACGGCCATGTTCGTCAGGGGCACGGTGACGTGATAAGAGTCGGGACATCTTTTGGCCTCCTATAGCACCACAAATCAGATCAATTCCGCCTGCTGAGCGAAACGTTGCAAATTATTGTAGCCCAGTGTTGCATAGGTTAGCGGATGTGCGACGGCAGGGTCCTGTTCCGCTTCGACAACCAGCCACCCGCTGTAGTTATGGGCTTTCAGGATGCTAAACACCGCCGGATAGTCCACACAGCCATCTCCTGGCACGGTAAAGACGCCGCTCAGCACCGCATCTAAAAAACTCGTCTTACGGTTTTTCACATCTTTCAGCACGTCTGGACGGATATCTTTGCAGTGAACGTGATTGATACGGCTAATCCAGCGCTTGGCTACCGCCACCGGATCGGCACCCGCAAACGTCAGGTGTCCGGTATCCAGCAGTAGCCCGACTTCCGGCCCGGTGTGTTCCATCAGATTATCCACATCCTGCGCGCTTTCAATCACCGTCCCCATATGGTGGTGGTAAGCAATCTGCACGCCCTGACTTTGCGTGTAGCGTGCAAATTCAGTCAACTTCTTGCCGTATTCCGGCCAGCGTTCTTCTGGGAAACGCGGACGCAGATGAACCGGTTTTTGTTGATCGCCGTGAATCGCGCCCGTGACTTCGGCAAACACCAGTACCGTCGCGCCGAGGTCGCGCAGCAATGCCAGATGCCCCTGCACCGCTTCAATTTCTTCTTCAACCGAGCGGGTCAGCAGTTCACCGGAATACCAGCCGGAAACTAAGCGCAGATCGTGCGCTTGCAGGATTGGTCCCAGCACGCTGGCCTGACGTGGGAACTTGTTACCTAATTCAAAACCAACGAACCCCGCCTGCCGCCCTTCACTCAGGCAGGTTTCCAGCGGCGTGTCCGCGCCCAGAGAAGGCAGATCGTCATTGGTCCAGGTGAGTGGATTAATACCAAGTTGAACAGTCATCTTATTTTCCCTTTATTCGATCATATAGAAATGGGTTAACCGCGCTGACGCCAGACGGCGATCAGTTGCAGGTAGTTATGTTTAACTTGCTCAATCAATTCCGCGTCATCGATCTCATTGCGCAGCCACTTTTGCGCTGGCTGGGCAAACAGGGTGCGCCCGACAGCGAACCCTTTCACAATCGGGAAACCCACAGCGGCGCTAAAGCCTTGTTGCAGTGTTTCCAGCGGCGCATCCAGTCCGAGAATCACCACCCCTCGACAGTAGGGATCGCGCTGCGCCAGCAGCGGTGTCAGTTGCGCCCATCCTGCGGAAGACAGCGGTGGCAATTTCCACCAGTCGGGACGCACGCCGAGGTTATAAAAACGTTGAATCGCACGCAGATAAAGTGCATCACTGTGCGGCATCCCCGCAGGCAGAATGACTTCAAGCAGCAGTTCATGGCCGGATTGACGACAGGCCTGATAGACCTCCATCACCTTCATTTCCTGCTCGCGCCGTAGCGCATGAGCGTCTTCCGGATGGAAGAACACCAGACATTTCACGACGTGTTCTAGCGGCCAGCTCACCAGCTGTGAACCAATATTGCCGCGCTCCATCATTAACGGGCGCGATCCCGGCAGCTCAATCGGTCGGCCGATCCACCAGCCTTTTCCGGTGATGTCATTCAACGCATCCTGTCCGAACGTGCCGTCGCACAGCAGACCCGCTTTGCCTTCCAGCCCTGCTTGCTGTGCCGCCTCATAGCTGGCACGCAGAATCAGTTTTTTCAGTGCCGGAATACGGCTGATTTCCGTGCCGCAGTTCAGCGCCATATCTTCCAACTGGCTACGGTGATCGAACGCGATCACACACAGCTCATGCCACTGTTTACGCCGTGTCGTAACACGATGCAGATGGTTAAGCTCTTCGTCCAAATCAGGACGTGGGACGCTCGCCGCACGGGCCAGATAGTTATCCAGTTCGATCTTGCTTGGCATGGCTGGCGCACAGCCGTGGCGTGATACCACCAGCGCGCCGCAGGCATTGGCGTACGCACAAGCTTTCTCCCAGCCTTCGCCGTTGAGATAACCGCGCAGCAGGCCGGACATAAACGCATCGCCCGCCCCCAGCACGTTCAGCACATCCACGCGTACACCTTTGATCGTGATGCCTTTATCCAGATGGTCAGGAATCGCGTCGCTAAACACCGAGCAGCCCAATGCTCCACGTTTGCATACCAGCTCTGCCTGCGTGTGCTGACGTACCGTACGCAGCGCCTGCAAGGTATCCGTACTGCCGCCCGCAATGTGGAACTCTTCCTCGGTGCCGACAATCACGTCAAACAGCGACAGCACCTGCTGCAACTGCTCCGTAACCGCCTGCGCTTCAACAAAGCGGGTTTCACCGTCGCCCAGCGACGTCAGCCCCCACAGCACCGGACGGTAGTCAATATCCAGCGCCGTCTTCACCCCGTTACGCCGCGCATATTGCAGCGCCGTCAGCACGGCTTCACGCGTGTTAGGATGAGAAAGGTGCGTGCCGGTAATCGCCAGACAGCGGGACGAAGCGATGTAATCCTCGGTGAAATCCTCTGACGAAATCGCCATATCGGCGCAGTTGTCGCGGTAGAAAATCAGCGGAAAGGTATCGCGATCCTTGATACCCAACAGCACCAGTGCTGTCAGGCGTTCCTTATCGGTAATTAAATGGCTAGTGTCGCAGCCGACCTGATTCAGCTCTTCACGCAGGAAGCGCCCCATATGCTCGTCGCCCACCCGCGCCAGCATAGAAGAACGCAATCCCTGTCGCGCCGTACCGTAAGCCACGTTGCCGGACGACCCGCCCAGATACTTGGCAAAGCTACCCATGTCTTCCAGACGCGCGCCGATTTGCTGCCCGTACAGATCGACAGCAACGCGCCCCATGCAAATCACATCAAACGTCTTTTCCTTACTCATAGCAGCCAGTCCTGTAAAAATCGCGTAAAAAAGCCGTCATTAGCCCACCTCGTCCACGTTCACCCAGCGCGCCGCTTCGTGTGACAGCACGATCGCATCCAGAATTCGCGAGACTTTCCAGCCCTCTTCGAAATCCGGCCACATCGGAACGTCAGCGGCAATACCGTCAATCAGATCGCGCACCTCCACCGTTTTCTGATCGTTAAACCCAATGCCGTGTCCAGCGCTGGCGCAGAAGGCCGCGTAATCAGGATGCTGTGGCCCGGTCAGCAATGTTTTAAACCCCTGCCGATGTTCCGGTTCGTCATGCCGATAGAGTTTCAGCTCCGCCATGCGTTCCTGCGTGAAACTCAGCGTGCCTTTGGTGCCAGTCACCACGTAGGTCAGACCCATTTTTCGTCCGCAGGCAATTCGCGAGGTTTCAATCACGCCCCTTGCGCCGCTGGCAAACCGCACCATGGCATGTGCCTGATCTTCATTCTCTACCTGAACCCACTCGTTGCTGCCCGATGCCGTTGGACGCTGCGTAATCACCGTTTGCAAATCGCCGCAGACGCTGGCGATATCGCCCACCAGATACTGAGCCATGTTGACGATATGTGCCGCCAGATCCCCCAATGCCCCTAGCCCGGCGGTTTCTTTGAAACAGTGCCAGTCTGCGGGTTTGTGCGGATCGGCCAGATAATCCTCATTGTGCGTACCGTAAAAATGCACCACCTCGCCAATTTCGCCGCTGGCGATGATCTCTTTGGCCAGTTGCGAAGTCGGGTTCTTCATGTAGTTGAAACCTACCAGCGTTTTCACGCCCGCCCGCTGCGCCGCATCAACCATTTCTCTGGCATCACGCGCATTCAGCGCCAGCGGTTTTTCCGAGTAAACATGCTTGCCGTGCTGGATAGCCGCCATCGCCATCGTCTTATGCAGAAAGTTCGGCGCGCAGATATCCACTACGTCAATGTCGGGATCGGCCACCAGCTCACGCCAGTCCCCCGTTGAACGCTGAAAACCAAATTCCTGCGCCCGCCTGGCAGCCAGTTCAGGCGACACTTCCGCCAGCATGGCTTTCACCAAATTCCCCTTCAGCGGGAAGACCGTCGGCGCCTGCGTGTAGGCGATGGCATGGGCACGACCGATATAGCCGGTGCCGATTAACCCAATGCGTACCTCTTTCATATCCACCTCGGTGTAAAAAAGATTGGGTACAGGTGCGGATCAAATCGCACCGCGACGGCTCTTGGCATAAGTATCGAATGCCACGGCCAGCACAATGATCAGCCCGGTGATAATCTGCTGGTAGTAAGCCGATACATTCATCAACACCAGCCCGTTAATCAGAATACCCATGATGATCGAGCCGATAATCGTGCCGCTGATTCGTCCATAGCCGCCCATCAGCGAGGTGCCGCCGATCACCACCGAGGCGATGACGCGCAGTTCGAAAGTGATCCCCGCGACGGCTTCCGCGCTACCAAGGCGGGCGCTGAGGATAAAGCCCGCCAGTCCTGCCAGACAGCCAATCACGACGTAGACGCTGACCAGTACACGCTGCACATTCACGCCCGCCAGTCGCGCGGCTTCGGTGTTGCCGCCGATGGCGTAGACGAAGCGTCCCCAGCGGGTTTTATGCAGTGCCAGATAGCCCAGCAAGGCGACCAGCGCGAAGATCCAGATCGGTACCGAAATACCGAGAATCTCGCCCCGCCCCCACCAGCGATAGCTGGGGTCAAAACCAGCAATTGGTGCGCCGTCGTTCATCACCAGCGTTAACCCACGCCAGATGGTCATCCCACCCAGCGTGACGATAAACGGCGGCAGGCGTAGTTTGGTCACGCCTAAACCATGCAGGAAACCAATGAAAGTGCCCATTGCCAGACAGACGCCCAACGCAACCAGCCAGCTCAAGCCGTACCAGGCATCAGGATCGACGGTGGTGAAGTTGTCGCCCTTAATCACGGAGGCGGCGGTGATGGCACACACCGCAAGAATTGAGCCGACGGACAGGTCAATCCCGGCGGTCAGAATGACAAACGTCATCCCTACCGCCATGATGCCGTAGATGGAGACTTCGGTCAGGATGTTGGTGATGTTGCGTTCGGACAGAAAGTTGCTGTTCTGCGACTGAAAGAAAATCAGCAGCAAAATCATGAAAATAAACACGCCGAAGCGTTCGAAAAAGGCAATCGGGTCAAAACGTCCGCGCGGATTGGACGGCGTAATGCTCTTAGAAAGCGGCTGCTGGGACATGCGTCACCTCCGTTATGCTGCGTGTAATGCGTCGTGGCAAATGGCCATCATCGTCATCAGTTTTTCTTCTGTGGCGTCATCGCCATGAATTTCCCCACTGATCCGCCCTTCGCTGAGCGTGATGATGCGGTCTGAAATCGCCATGATTTCCGGCAGGTCTGAGGAAATCACAATCACAGCGACGCCCCGTTTTGCCATATCGAACAGCACCTGATGGACTTCAGACTTGGTGCCGACATCAATGCCGCGCGTAGGCTCATCCACGATCAATACCTTGGGGTTCAGTGCCATACAGCGGGCAAGAATCACCTTTTGCTGATTCCCCCCCGACAGCTTGCGCACTTCCTGCTCGCTGTTCACCATTTTGATATGCAGCGCCTGACGGTAGGCATCAATCAGATCGTCTTCCTTACGGGTGTTCACAAACCAGCGCCAGCGCATAAGCGACGAGAGATTGGAGAGCGAGATATTTTCCCTGATAGATAACCCCAGCACCGCGCCCTCTTTCTTGCGGTCTTCCGGCACCAGGGCAATGCCCTGCGACAGCGCATGCAGCGGCGTGGAGGGATGATAAGGTACGTCATCCAACACAAACTCACCGGTAGAGAAAGCGTCGGCACCAAACAAACAACGTGCAATTTCCGTGCGCCCAGCGCCGACCAGCCCTGCGATACCGAGCACTTCGCCCGCATGTACCTGAAAACTGATATCTTTCAGTGCGATACCGTGCGCATCCAGCGGCGGTTTTTCCCGGCTTAAGCCCTTTACCGCTAGCCGTACTGGTTTATCCTGATGATGCGTCTCGGAAGGTGGGCGGCGGTTGAACACCACGTCACGCCCCACCATCAGGCGAATGATTTCCTGCACGTTGGTGCAGGCGACATCCCCAGAACCGGTATAGCGGCCATCCTGAAACACGGTAAAGCGATCGCATAATTGGAAAACTTCATGGAGTCGGTGCGTCACATACACCACGCTCACGCCGCGACCTTTTAGTTCACGTACTACGCGGTGCAGGCTATCGACTTCGCTATCGCTTAGCGCCGCCGATGGTTCATCCATCACAATCAGTTTGGCGTTCAGCGTCAGCGCTCTGGCGATCTCCACCATCTGCTGCTGCGCCACGCTCAAACGTGCCACCTGCGTCGTCGGCGCAATATTCAATTTCAGGTAATCGAGTACCGCTTTCGCCTCGCGATTAACCGCCAGCGCGTCGACAAATAACCCACTGCTCTGAGGTTCGCGCCCCAGGAACATGTTTTCCGCCACGCTCATATTGGGCAGCAGATTAAATTCCTGATAAATGGTGATAATCCCGCGCTTTTGGCGTTCAACGGGCGATTCAAGCGGTAATAGTTGCTGACCACCAAACCAGATATCACCGCTGGTCTGCGGCTGCGCCCCCGCCAGCGCCTTTAACAGCGTTGATTTACCCGCGCCATTTTCGCCCAATAGCGCATGAATCTCTCCCGGCTGTACGGTCAGTTGCGCATTACTCAGCGCCCAAACGCCAGAGAAGCTCTTTGCCAGATTGGTGATGTTCAGTAGGGGTTCCGTCATGCGTACCTTCCTCCCGCAAGGCCGCGCGAACGCGGCCTGCTGAATACCTTTATTGATTACGTAGAAAACGACTTATTTACCCGCTTCGCCAATGCGCTCGGCATCGTTCAGGTTATCTTTGGTAATCATGGTCGGTTGGTAGTCTGCCCCGGTGATCGGCGCTTTACTGCGGATGTTATTGGTTAACTGCGTTAACGCAGTGGTCACCGCATAGCCTGGACGCTGATCGGCGGTAACCGCCAGCCAGCCGTCACGTACGCGAGCCAGCGCTTCCGGCACGGCGTCAAAGCCGGTCACCATCACGTCGCCGGGTTTCAGACCTTGCCCTTGCAACGCTTCAATCGCGCCCAGCGCCATGTCGTCATTCGCAGAGAGGATCACCTGCGGGCGTTTAGGCAGCGAAGGAAAAACGCTTTCCACGATGCGCATCCCTTCGGAACGCATCCAGTTCCCCGTCTGGTCCGCGACGATGTGGTATTTGCTGCCACCCGCTTTCAGGCTGTCGCGAATCCCCTGCGTACGCTCGATGTTAGAAGACGAACCCGGTTGACCGGTCAGCAGAATGATCTCTGCACCATCTGGGAATTTGGTTTTGACATAGTCAGCAATCGCCTGACCGCCTTTATAGTTATTGGCACCAAAGTGCGGCACTGCTTTTTCCGTTTTTACCGAACGATCCAGCGTCACCACGGGCAGCTTGGCATCCTGAATTTCGGTCACCGCGCTGGAAACTGCGTTGACGTCATTCGGTGACACAACAAAGCCCTGTGCACCACGCGTGATGGCATTTTCTAAATCGGCTGCCTGCTTCGGCGAACTACCCTGTCCATCCAGCACTTGCAAATTCACGCCCAATTCTTTGGCGGCTTTGACGGCGGTGCGCTGCATGTGAACTTCAAACGGCATAGCGAGATTCGGCGTACTGAAAACGATTTGTTCATTTTGGGCCTGAGCAAAACCAGACAGACCCAGTGCGATGGCGATTGCGGAAACGCTGATGATCTTTTTCATATGTCTTTTCTCTTCATCTGCTTCTGTTATGGGTATGGGTGTAGGGTTGAAAGCAGGTAACACGCGGTGTGCCGATAGGGTTACACGGCGACCTCCTTGCCTTGAGCCAGGGATTCAAAGGCTTTATCCGCCAGATTCAGCGCACGCTCACCGTCCAGACCGGAGCACTCCGGCTGCGTGCGACCATGCAAGACCTCGACAAAGTGCTGCCACTCCGCTGCATAGGCCGCGTGATAACGTTGCAGGAAGAAATATTCAGGTTTCGCTGCCAGACAACCGTCGTCGGTCCACTGCTCGACCACGTTTTCACGGATATTGCCCGCGCTGAGTACGCCTTTCGCACCGTGCAACTCGAGGCGCTGATCGTAGCCATAGCCGGAACGGCGGCTGTTGACGATGGTCGCCATCGCGCCAGAGGCGAATTTCAGCACGATAAATGCGGTATCGATGTCGCCCGCTTCACCAATCGCCGGATCGACCAGATTGCTGCCTTGTGCAAAGACCGACACCGGCTCTTCGCCCATAATGAAGCGTGCCATATCGAAATCATGAATCGTCATATCGCGGAACATACCGCCGGAAACGCGGACATACTCAGCAGGCGGTGGAGAAGGATCGCGAGAGATAATCAGGAGGGATTCCGGTTTGCCGATATTGCCTTCACCTGCCAGCGTTTTGACACGGCGGAATTGTGGGTCGTAACGGCGGTTGAAGCCCACAAACAATGGCACGTTCTGCTGTTTGACAACGGTCAGGCAGTCGCGAACGCGGGCAATATCCAGATGTACCGGTTTTTCACAGAAAATGGCCTTGCCGTGTTTTGCGGCTAACTCAATCAGGTCAGCGTGCGTGTCAGTCGCGGAAGCAATCAGAACGGCATGCACGGCCGGATCGTTCATGACCTCATCAACAGTTTGGACTTTGGTATGGTAACGTTCTGCCAGCGCCGTGGCATTGGTTGGGTTGGGATCGACCACCGCGTACAGGTTGGTTTCTTTGTGTGCCGCGATGTTCACTGCATGAACCTGACCGATGCGGCCAGCGCCCAGTAAAGCGATGTTAAACATAGTTTCTCCCTTGCTGCCTGAGTGATAGTTAACGCCAGACTGATAAAGTGACGGGATGACGGTGAATTTCATTCTCTCCAGCCCCATCACTCACTTTTTACCGCAAATCCTGATAGCTAAAATAAAACATTTATTTCAATTTTGTATAAATTGAAAATTATGTTTTTGCGCGTCAGTTAACATTTTCATGACATCTTCACTGTTTTCTGCAACCCCAATCACACATCCTGTGAGAACGTTTGTGGGGTATACATGCCTATCAGGGGGATCGCTCAGGCGCTGGCGTAAAAAGAAGGGAAAAATGAAACCGCGGTTTGAAAATGAAATGGATGTTTCAACTCATTACCTCCCACTGCATTGAACACTCTCGGAGATACAACTACAGGAGTCATCAAGGGTTTTGCCCTTATACTACGGCGTAAAAAATTATGCTGAGGAGATAGCAGGCTTAGGATGAGCCGCATGGACGCGGCTCAAGCTTGCGCCACGTCGGACAAAAACGTCAGAGACGTTTTTGAACAGCACTTGTGCTGGCCCGAAGGGCGAGTCCCATTTATGGGGCGAGTAAACGTGTCGCAAGCGGTCCGTTAAGCCTGATACCGACGAAGGAACCGCGTCAGCGGCATAATTTCCGCCAAAAAGCCTGGGGTCAAGGGGCGAGCGGCGTTTGAGCCGTCCCTTGTCGGGCGCGAGCTACGGGGTAACATGAAAGTGACGGTACTATCGCGCACGAAACCGTCTCTTAGTTTTCATAAATAATGCGACTAAGAGACAGTGACATAGGGAAATTCACCTAGTACTGGCGTGCGCGGGAGAGCGCGGCTTTCACGTTATTGGCCGCAGCCTCAATCTCTGGATTATCCGCAACTTGCGCCGTGCCGGTGCGCCACCAGGATTCATAACCATGCGTCATAGTCTTCGGCAGCACCTTGATATCAAGCAGCACCGGCCCTGCATGCTGGCGTGATTCCGTCAGCGCCTGCCTGAGCGAGGCTTCATCATGCACCCGCCACGCTTTGCAGCCGTAACTTTCCGCGTTCTTGGCGAAATCCACCGGAATAAGCGCACCGCGCAGCTGCCCCGACTCCACATCACGGTAGCGGTTTTCCGTACAGAAGCTGCCCATTCCCTGACTCATTTGCAGGTTGTTGATACAACCAAAACCCGCGTTGTCGAACAGCAGTACAGTGATTTTGATACCTTCTTGTACCGCCGTTTGCAGTTCGGTGTGAAGCATCAGATAGGAACCGTCACCGAGCATCGCATAAACGGGCTGCTGCGGTGCCGCAAGACGTGCGCCAATCGCCGCCGCAATCTCGTATCCCATGCAGGAGTAGCCATATTCCAGATGATAGCTGTCCGGCGTTTTCACCTGCCACACGCGCTGTAAATCACCCGGCAGGGAGCCCGCCGCGCCAACCGCAATCGCATTATCCTCCAGCTCCTCATTCAGTATGCCAAGCACCCGCGTTTGCGTCAGGTGGGTATTCAGCATCTGACGGTATTCATCCAGCTTGTCTTCCAGACCATCCACCACTTCTGGCACCAGTTCCCCCTTATCCTGTACCGTAAACAGCCGCTGTAGCTCGTCGTTCCATTCCGCACGCGCCTGTTCGATAGCCTGCTGCCAGCCACTACGATACGACGCCATCGCCAGCCGCTCTGCCAGCGCCACCAGCCCGATGTGCGCGTCAGCAATCAAGGGCTGCGCGTCCAGTTTGAGCGCATCAAATTCGGCAACGTTGAGTAATAGAAATTCGACCTCTGGGTTCTGAAACAGTGACTTGGAACCCGTGGTAAAGTCGGTTAAACGTGTTCCGACACCGATAATCAGATCCGCTTCTTGCGCCAGCCGATTTGCCGCCAGTCCGCCCGTAACACCAATACCACCACAGTTCAGCGGGTGCGATGAAACCACTGCCCCCTTGCCCGCCTGGGTTTCACCAAACGGAATCGCAAACTGTTCAGCAAACTGCGCTAGCGCATTATGGGCACCAGAATAACGAACGCCGCCACCGCAAATCAGCATAGGGCGGCGTTTTCTCGCAATCAGCGCAGCAGCAGCATCCAGACGTGCCGCATCCGGCGGACGCCGTTCGAGGTGGTGGACACGCTTGCGGAAAAACGATGCAGGATAGTCCCAGACTTCTGCCTGTACATCCTGTGGTAAACACAACGTTACCGCGCCGGTGTCTGCCGGATCGGTCAGCACGCGCATGGCGTTAATCAGTGCACTCATCAGTTGTTCAGGGCGATTAATACGATCCCAATAGCGAGAAACCGGTTTAAAGCAGTCATTGGTACTAATAGACAGATCGTGGTACTGCTCGACCTGCTGCAACACAGGGTCCGGCTGGCGGCAGGCGAAGAGATCGCCGGGGAGAAGCAGCACGGGAATGCGGTTGGCGGTGGCGGTCGCCGCAGCGGTCACCATATTCGCCGCTCCTGGCCCTACAGAAGAAGTCACCGCATAGATTTTCCGCCGTTTGTGTTGTTTAGCAAACCCAACGGCAATGTGTGCCATTCCCTGCTCACTGCACCCCTGATGTACGGTAAGGCGGTTCGCTTCCTGCTCTAATGCCTGACCGATGCCTAGCACATTACCGTGACCAAAAATGGTCATGACGCCCTGCACAAAAGGGGATTCTTCACCGTCTACGCTGATGTATTGCTGATTGAGAAACCTGACCAGCGCTTGCGCCATGGTGATGCGACACGTATCCATTGAGCTACTCCTTAAATAAGGATCTGATTTCTATAATGAACTATGTATATTCAGCGAGCATTTCGTGCGCGAAAATTTAGCCATTCTTATGCTACGTTGTAGCACGCGCCCGACTCAGGGCGCTCAATCGCCGCCGCCCTGAGAACCCAGGCTTATGGCGATAAATTATGCCGCTACGCGGGCCCTTCGGTATGTGTCGCCGTCATCCGAACCGCCAGTGACGCGGTCCCTCCGCGGCACTGGCTTTCGCGACATCCTTGTCGCTCTTTCGGCGGCGCACCTACCTCAGCATAATTTTTAACGCCAGCAGAACAAAACCGGTGCACTATTTTCACCACCCGTTAGCGGTCAAATCCTCACTCCAGCGTAGGCATGACGAAGCTGCTGGTGTGGTGTTCCAGACGGACGCTGGCGGGCCAGCGGCTGGTGACGGTTTTCATCCGGGTATAGAAGCGCACACCGTCATTGCCGTGGACATTCAGCGGCCCAAAAATGGAGCGCTTCCAGCCGCCGAAGCTGTGGAATGCCATTGGCACTGGAATCGGTACGTTCACGCCGACCATACCCGCCTGCACCTCTTCACAGAACTGTCGCGCCGTTTCGCCATCGCGGGTAAAGATCGCCGTGCCGTTACCGTATTCATGGTTGTTAATCAGCGTCACCGCCGTCTGATAATCCGGCACGCGTACAACGGATAGCACCGGACCAAAAATTTCTTCCTGATAGATTTTCATCTCCGGCGTGACGTTATCGAACAGCGTCGGCCCGATAAAGTAGCCTTGCGGGTGCCCCTGCACGGACAGCGTGCGGCCATCAATACGCAGCGTCGCCCCTTGATCGACACCACTTTGAATATAGTCGGCAATTTTCGCCCGATGTGGCGCGCTGATCACCGGCCCCATTTCATTTTCCTGCCCATCCACCAAGCCCGGCCCAACGCGCATCGCTTTGATCTGTGCGCTCAGGCGCTGATGCAGCGCCTCTGCCGTGTCATCCCCCACCGCCACCACTACCGACAGCGCCATGCAGCGTTCCCCCGCCGCACCAAACGCCGCGCCCATAATCGCGCTGGCAGCCATATCCATGTCGGCATCTGGCATCAGAATGCAGTGGTTTTTCGCCCCGCCCAGCGCCTGACAGCGTTTGCCGTGCGCCGATGCAGTCTGATAGATATATTCCGCCACTGGCGTTGATCCCACAAAGCTCACCGCCTGCACGCGCGGATCGGTCAACAACACATCCACCGCTTCTTTGTCGCCCTGAACGACGTTAAACACGCCATCCGGCAGGCCTGCTTCTTTCAACAATTGCGCTAACAGCAGCGAGAGCGACGGATCTTTTTCTGACGGCTTAAGCACAAACGTATTACCCGTCGCCAGCGCAATCGGGAACATCCACATGGGCACCATCGCCGGGAAGTTAAACGGCGTAATCCCGACGCACACGCCGAGCGGCTGCATGAGCGAGTGACTATCCACACCGGTGCCAACATTTGCCGAATGTTCCCCTTTTTGCAGATGCGGAATACCGCAGGCAAACTCAACAACTTCCAGCCCGCGTGTCACCTCGCCCACGGCATCGGAATAAACCTTGCCATGCTCTTGTGAAATCAGCCGAGCCAGCGTATCCATGCGCTCTTCCAGCAGCGCCTTGAAGCGAAATAAAACGCGCGCACGGCGTAGCGGAGAGTGTTTTGACCACGCAGGAAATGCCGCCGCCGCGCTGGCAATGGCCTGCTCGACTTCCGCCTTATCAGACATCACAACCTGGCGAATCTGCTCGCCCGTCGCCGGGTTATACACCGCAGCGTAGCGCTGGCTGCTGCTGGAGACAATCGCCCCCTGAATGAAGCTAGATACGGTTTCCATGTTTACACCTTTGTGGGTTTTGAGGAGACAAACGGCTGATATCGAATTACAGTATATGAAATGAATATTCCATTTAATGAAAAAATAAAATAAATGTTGATTATTGTGATCCGCTGCGAATTTTTAGGTAAACTTGAATATGGCTGTCCATAAAGACAGGCGAGCAGCCTCTGAAAATAGCCGGATTCCTAAAAGGTGTGCCGTCAGAAATGTCGTACAGATAAAACAGCCGTATACAGAAATGAATTTTCTGTTCCGTTTCAGGTGCGGCCATGGAAGGCATGACGGAAGCCGAGCAGAATTGTGATATGAGACTTTGGGAGATAACCCGATATGCCCATGGCAACCAGCCTGAGAGAGTTACAGGAACAGATCCGCGAGCGTTATGATTCGCTTAGCAAGCGGCTACAGCAGGTCGCGCATTATGTGCTGGATAATACCAACAGTATCGCGTTCGATACCGTCGCAACGATCGCCGAACGCGCGGATGTTCCTCCCTCAACGTTAATTCGCTTCGCCAACGCCTTTGATTTCAGCGGGTTCAACGAAATGAAACAACTGTTCCGTATGAATCTGGTAGAGGAAACGGCCAGCTATACTGACCGCGCGCGGCTGTTTCGTGCGATGGAAGCCGATGCGGTGCCAGAAACGCCGTTGGATATTCTGCATGAATTTGCCCGCTCAAATGCACAGGCAATGCAACAGCTGGCAGCACGAACTCCGCAAGAGGATCTGCAAAAAGCCGTTGATCTGCTGGCGCAGGCAGGCACGATCTATATCGTGGGACTACGGCGCTCGTTCAGCGTTGCCACTTACCTCACCTATGCGCTCAGCCATCTGGAAAGCAGTGCGATTCTGGTAAACGGCCTGGGAGGTATGTTTCGCGAACAGCTTAGCCGAGTTAACTCACGCGATGTGGTGGTCTCTATCAGCTTCTCACCCTATTCACAGGAAACCGTGATGGTTAGCGAGATGGCAGCAAAAGCTGGCGCGCGGCAAATCGTGATTACCGACAGCCAGATCAGCCCGCTGGCAACGCTCAGCGACGTTTGTTTTGTGGTGAAGGAAGCACAGGTTGATGCGTTCCGTTCACAGTCTGCCACACTGTGTCTGGTGCAATCATTGATGGTATCGCTCGCCTACCGGCAGGGAAACGGCGCGGAACAGAGCGAAAAGCAGCAGCGTGGCTAGACGAGCCATTTAGTTAGCCGGATCAATAAGTAAGGAGACCCATTTTATGCTTCAAGTCATCGCGCAGGATTTTATTAAGCCAGAGAGCATTGAGGCAGTCATGCCGCTGTACCGAGAATTAGTAGAGAAAACGCGACAAGAGCCGCTGTGCATATCCTATGCGCTTTTTATCAATCAGAAAGATCCGGGGCATTTCACCTTTATCGAAACCTGGCCGGATAGAGCCGCACTAGACATTCACTGCCAGACTGAACACTTCCAGCGTCTGGTTCCTATGATAAATAGCCACCAGCGTGCCGAGTGCACGTTTCTATTGATGGACCCGTTTGACGGCACGACCTCCTCGCTTTAATCCATCCGATTTTAGGTCGCTTGGCGGCCTAAATATCGTCGTAATTCCGCGTTATTCTGCTTTCTTTGACGCCAACTTTTAATTCATTTTTTTTGAATTAAAATCTCAATTTTTTCTTATTTCACATTATTCACAACCGGATAACATACAAAAACCTTCTGACAAATGGCGATTTAACGATTAAGTCAGCAGGAAAATGAATATCAAACAAATTAAATAATTTGATAATCATTCTAATGATTCTGCTTATGCCTTCTTATTCTGGCAACAGCCGCAAAGGATAAAGAGTGCATCGGTAGATATCGGCTCTCATTCAGGAGGAATCGATGTTTAAACTAAAACAGGTGGTCGCATTTACGGCGCTGATGGCGACGGCAGCGACCAGCTATGCGGCAGTAGAAGCCGATAAACGCCCGATTAACGAGCTTTATCAAAACGCGTTACGGGAAGGCGGTATTGTGACCGTCTACGCGGGCGGTGACACCCCGGGTCAGCAGGATGGCATCAAACAGGCATTTGAGAAACGCTTTCCGGGCATGAAACTCAACGTCATTGTGGACTACAGTAAATTCCACGATGCCCGTATTGATAACCAGTTAGAAACCAATACGCTCGTGCCAGATGTGGTACAGCTACAAACCTTGCAAGATTACCCGCGCTGGAAGAAAGAAGGCGTGCTGCTGAGTTACAAACCTATTGGCTGGGACAAAGTGTACCCAGCGTTTAAAGATAAAGACGGTGCCTGGACCGGCGTGTTTGTCGATGCGTTTAGCAACGTAGTCAATACCAAGCTGATTGCCGAAAATGCCTGGCCGACAGAAGCGAATGATTACCTGCGGCCCGATCTGAAAGGCAGCATTGTCTTGACCTACCCGAACGATGACGACGCCGTACTGTTCTGGTTCAAGCAGGTCGTGGATAAATACGGCTGGGAGTATGTTGCTAAATTCAAAGAACAGAATCCGGTTTACGTGCGTGGTACGCAGGCTCCCGCAGATGATGTGGAAAGCGGTAAATCTGCGGCGACATTCTCAACCGACGGCGCGCTTGCTCCCGATCAAAACGCGAATTCGCGCTTCGTTCTGCCTAAAAGCGATCCGTTCGTCTCTTGGGCACAACGTGCAGCCATTTTCAAACAGGCTAAACACCCGGAAAGCGCCAAGCTGTACCTGAGCTGGCTGTTGGATAAAGAGACGCAGAGCAATGTCTGGTATATGTGGTCGGTTCGTACTGACGTAGCACCGCCCGCTGGCTATAAACCTATCTGGGAATATAAAAATACGAGTCCACAAGCCTTTGCCGATTTCATGAGCGATCGGGCGGCGGTAGAATCGTTCCGTGCTCAGATCGGCCTGTATCTCGGCGAGGTGAAAGGTGAGCCGTCTCCGGGCAACCTGGGACTGCACCCAAAAGAAGCATTGCCGCATTAATACGCGATTGTGGTCTGATTTATCACACTCGCAAGCAGTTCGATTGACGCCACAAAAAACCGTGGAATAAACAAGATAAAGCCCTTATCCCCCTCTCTATGGCATAAGGGCTTTTCTATATCACCGCGGAAAAATAACCACATATCAAGCGACTATCTTATCCACTCAGGCCACTTCGGTTCGGCGGCGACCTTTATTTTTTGCCCGATAGAGCGCCATATCCGCCGCTTTTAACCAGTCAATGTACTGCCCCATATCCGGCGAAATTTCCGCAATGCCAACACTGACAAAAACCGCCAGTTGAGGAGTCTGGTTGAGGAACTTCAACGATAGGCTTTCTCGAATACGATTCACCGCATCCAGTGCGTCCCCTGCACGGGTTTGCGGTAAAATAACGGCAAACTCATCCCCACCGAATCGCCCAATCACATCCGTTTCCCGAAAACCGGACGTTAATTCACGTGCCAGCAGCAATATCGCCTGATCGCCGACGTTATGCCCATAGTTATCGTTAAACGCTTTAAAATGATCGATATCGAACAGAATCAACGTCGCCGTCCGCTTATAACGCTGACAAATGTCATACTCATGTTTCAGCAGGTGTTCCCAATGGTGGCGGTTATAGAGGTTGGTCATACCGTCATGAATGCTGACTTCCATCAGCATACGTTTGTGTTCCGCCAGTTTCAACGCGGTAGTGTAGGTCACATAGCCCAGAGAAATCGGGTAGATCAGCAACATAGGCAGACAGGCATAAAGCTGTATCGGCGTCGTCTCCAGTGAGACAGGTACGGCAAATAGCGCAAGAACCAATACGCTGGTGACACACTGTAATACAATGCCCTGAACAAACAGCTTGATACCACCGCCAGCTGTGCCGTTCATTCCAACCATCGCAACAATCAGCGCGCTGGGCAAAAGGTTTACGCCCATAAACCCTATCCAGATGCCACCAAATACCACATCAATCAATAGATTGCGTTTCTCGCGCCGCATAGGGTCACGAGACCGTCGGGATAACATGTAAGCCAGATGAGGCCAGGCAAAAACATTGAGAAAAAGCAGTCCCCATAATATCACCGGCGTAGGCTTGGTCATCAGCACCGAGGATATAAAGAGAGAACACAATATCGTACCGGCAATACGTGGAATGTAGACACGCTGGGAAAAGCGTAACCCTGAGCGACGTACATCTACCGTCAAAAACGTCGGCGGCGAGGCTGACATAACGACCCCCATGCGGTTCACTAACAAATAGCGAGAAAGAACATTATGGCTGAAAGCATGTCAGCAACAGTGAGTAGTTTTTACATTCATTTTGTTACATAACGAACGGGTGTCGTAATGGCTAAACAGAGTAACACGAATGTTAATCCACGGTGGTCTTACCCGTGAGATTCAGCCTGTACCATTCATTCCGCAGGTGTCTCTACCACGATAGCCGGCGTGATTAAGATGGGGAGGGATGTAACCGGTTGATATGAATAGTCAGAAACATGATTTCATCGGTAGTCAGTTGGCAGGCGTAATTCTTTTCCACATAGTCATACACTTTCATTGCGCAGGCATAGGCTCGCGGCATCAGCTCAGTAATCCCTTGATAGATAGAGTCGTCGCCGTGGCTTACCGTTTCCCGATTTAATAAACGCAAAGCGAAGAACTTAAGGTGCGTAACCAAACGCTGATAATTAAGGGAGTGTTCATCAAAAGTGATATGCAAATCGTACTTTAGGATGGTCAAAATATCTTTAATGATACCCGCACTTTGCATCGTGCTCTGCATATCGCTGTTATTCGCCGCATTCGCCAGATGCAGCGCAATAAACCCCGCTTCATCCTCCGGTAAATCGATATCCAGTCTGGCGCGAATCAACTCCAGTGCCTCAAGCCCAACGGCAAATTCACCGCGATAGAACTGGCGAATATCCCACAACATCAGATTTTTTATCGTCTGCCCTTTCTTATAGCGCTGAATAGCGAAGTTGATGTGGTCACTTAATGCCAGAAACAGCGTGTCCTGCACATCAAGCCGCAGCGTTTTTTGCGCCAGCGTAATAATCTGCTGCGTTACCGTCAGACAGTCAGGAGGAATGTCCGCCAGCAGTTGTGACAGCACATCAGCCATACCGTCGCTTTTCTTCACAAACTGACTTTCAATGCGCTGCGGATCGACAGGGTCACCGACCTTTTTGCCAAAACCGACACCTTTGCCAATGGCCACAATTTCACGTCGATCATCTGCCAGCACCAGCACGGCGTTATTGCTCAGTATTTTTTCAATGATCATCGCACCAGCCGCCCTGTCTGACGGGAAGGCACGTAGGCCTCCCCTGCCGTTTAGCGCCTCGACCATGGTATTGCCGAGGCATATTTTGTTATCATTTACACGTCTGAGCTATCCAGCCCATTGTTTTTAATAATATCAGCATACCAGTATGCGCTTTTTTTACGGATACGCCGCAAATCTTTCAGATCGAACTCTTCGCGGTTAACGTAAATAAAACCATAGCGTTTCGAACATCCCTGATGAGTAGAAATGAGATCCAACGCCGACCACGGTGTATAGCCGAAGACATCGACACCATCGGTAATCGCAAGCTGAATTTGCTCAATGTGGCGTTGTAGATAATCAATACGATAATCATCATGAATTTCGCCACTCTCATCGAGTTTATCGAACGCACCTAACCCATTTTCCGTGATGATTAGGGGTAAATGATAACGATCGTGTAGTTCACGCAAGGTATTGCGGAAGCCGATGGGATCGATTTCCCAGCCAAAGGCATTTTTCTGCAAAAATGGATTGCTTGCGCCACGATGCACGCCTTCTTCGCCCGATTTCAGATGCTGGTCACCACCGCGAGCGATCTCATCTGAACCGTCGCCTTTACTGGCTTCAACCGTTTGCGATGTGTAGTAATTAAACGCGATGAAATCAGGTTTGGCCGATGCAAGAATATACATATCACCGGGCAAAATTTCCGGCGTATACCCTTTTTCTTCCATATAGCGCCAGGCCGCCGTATTGTAACGCCCGTATACCGCCATATCCAGATACAGCCAGTTGCGGATCGCGTTATAGTTGAATGCCGCCATCACATCTTCGGGCTTCGGTGAAGCGGGATAAATCAACGCGATATTGGGTGCCGGGCCAATTTTCGCACCGGGCACTTTTTCATGCAGTGCATTCATCGCTTTTGCCTGTGCCACCAGCATGTTGTGGTTCTGCTGATAGAGATTCTGCTTCGGATTCTCCAGCGTAGGATCTAACGTACCTAATGCAGAACCGTGCAAAATCATCATGTTCTGCTCATTGATGGTCAACCAGTACTTCACCTTGTCGCCATACTCATCAAACAGCACGTTAGCAAAACGCTCAAATGCATCCACTGTTTCACGGTTGTACCACCCCCCTTTTTCTTGTAGCGCCTGCGGCAGGTCGAAATGGTACATTGTGACGATCGGCACAATACCGTAATGCAGCAACTCGTCGATAAGGTTATGATAAAACGCAATGCCCGCTGGATTTAGCTTGCCGTTGCCGTCAGGAATGATGCGGCTCCAGGCGATAGAAAAGCGGTAAGTTTTGAAACCGATCTCGGCAAACAGTGCGACATCTTCCTTGTAACGGTGGTAATGGTCGCTGGCGACGTTAAAATCCGTTGTACCTTCAGGATAAGATGTTCGGGCATCAATCACTGACGGCCCTTTGCCGTCTTCATTCCATGCTCCTTCAACCTGATAAGCCGATGTCGCCGCGCCCCACAAAAAACCTTCTGGGAAACGTTTAAGATGACGGTATTTCACAGTTTTTCTCCTTTTCTCAACGAGATAATGTCAGCAAAACATTACTGATGTTACGGGTGGCACGCGACCGGGCTGGATTTAGGTAAAAAAAAACCTGATACGAACATGTTTACACAACATGTTTCGTATCAGGTTTCGCTCGGGCCTTAGCCCGATCACGTCCTTATTATCGGGTTATATCCGCTAACTGCGGTAGACTCAAACCACGGTCGGGCGATCTGTGATGAACATCACCGATAATCACCTCATCCGACTATGATTTGTCTCCTGCCCCTCTATTCCCTGAAATGTAAACTCATCGCCCATCATCAACGTCCCGCGCACCATTGAGTCTGACGAGCCGCTTCAACAGCCTCAGCAACTTCACGCCATCTGGCGACCCCAGTCCTGTACAGGCATCCCACCCTTCAGAAGCGACAAATGCCCCATTATTTCCCCGCACGATATCCTTGCAGCTATTACGATTGCGATAAAGCAACGGGGGAATAAATAGCGATACCGACTCGGTCAACGCGAGCATACGCGCGAGTAAACCAGCCCACAGCGGCGCAACCGCACTGGTTCCGCCAACCACGCCTTCCCGTCCGTTGACTTCAACCAGATAGCCCGTTTCGGGATCGGCATTGCCGCTGACATCGGGGACACCACGGTATTGCAGGGAGTGCTGGCCACCATATTTATCGACCAGAGACAGCCCTAACTGCCAACTGGGTAATGCGAAGTATTGGCTAGTGCCACCGCCCGTGGCACTACCATCTCGGCTGTGCCACGCGATTTCCTCCTGCATTTTTTGCAATCGCGTACCACCACAGGCTAAAACATAGGGGCTGGACGCAGGAAAGTTCACATGCACGCCATGCGGTTCACCATCACTCGCCCCTTGATCGCCAGAAGCTACGCATACCGTAATGCCTAATGCCGCCGCCGTTTGAAAAGCCTGATTAAACACCTGTAATGCTTGCGCCGTCCATTTCGACTCGCTGCCACCCCAGCTAATCGAAATCACCGACGGTGCATTTCTCTCATCATGGATTGCGGCATTGATCGCTTCTAAAAACCCAGCATCAGTGTTCGGGGCAAAATACACCACAATTTTAGCGGCTGGTGCCAGCGTACCCGCAATTTCGATATCCATCTGTACTTCAATATCAATGGGGTTCACTTCTTTGTCGCCATCTGACGATGTAGGGGCATTCGCAGCACCACCGACACAAACATCGACAATCTGCGGTGGGTTAACGCCCATGCGTTTAAAATAGTGATTCAACTGCGGTAAGTGATATCCGCCCCCCAGTTCTATAATGCCGATACACTGCCCTGCCCCGTCATGTTCTGGAAAATGATAATGCTCTGCCAGTTCTAGCGGCGTGTAACCTGACGGACGTTTTGCCACATTAGAGAACGCATCATTCACATGCAGGCAGCAATTCGTTGCCAGACGGTCATCAAGACCGAGTACGGCAATCACGACGCCCTGTAAATATTCCGGCAGATAAATCCCTCCCGCTCTCCCACGAAATGTTCCCTGTTTGTGGTCATATCGGGCTAAGCTAACGCGAAACGCTTGCTCCATCTGCCCCACGCTCCCCGTTAAAAAGACGGTACGGCTGGCAGGATGTTCACGTTCGATAGATAACCGATAATGGCGTGCAAACGCACGGACATGTTCCATATCGGCCTCATCAGCGCTGAATTTTCTGGCATAACTGGCTCTCGACAGCGGCCTGTTGGCGTTGATCCCGCCAAATTGCGGATCGATACTATCGTGCAATTCGGTGTAATATTCATCATCTGGCATAGTAAAACGCAGCACCAGCATGACTCTGATGTTTTCATTAACATTACAGCGTTCGCGGTACGCTGCATCAGCGATATGTCCGCGCTCGCTCCCTTTCAATAATTGATAAGTCATCGTCTTCTCCCCCCACTCAGCTACTTGCCGTCTGGTTCAATTTGACTCAATGCCGCATAAATCTGGCGTTTGTCGTTCTGTGACAAATGCTCAACATTAATAGAAGAAAGAAAAGCGTCCTCTTGCTGAGGCGCAAAATGCCCGCCATCCGAGAGGTAACGTTTAATGCTGACCAAGAGTTGGTCGTCAATCGTGAGTAACGTGGGTCTGATCGTGTCGTTCAACGAAAGGGGCGTCCAACCGTTCTCCGGTGTCGCAAGCCAGTCCGCCATGTAGCGATACTGAATGGCTTTGCTGGCATTCATTAATGAAGTAAAAAACAGCTGTGTACTCTGAGGGAATAAACCAACGGCAACAGATTGCTCTTGCACCTTACTCAGAATACGTTCCTCTTGCTTCAGATCCTCAACGGGTAGATGTTGACGAGCCTTATACCCCGCAACATCTTTCATGAGCACCATTCTCTCCTGAATCAATTGATAAATACCAAGAGAGCTATCCTGCACGGCAGCATGCAGAGGGAGACACCAGGCAGAACTCATTACTAATGAAATAACAGCGGAAATAGGCAAATTCATCGGGTTGCACTCTCCTGTTAGCCTTACCATGAAGATCTATGGCTAGGTTTTTATTTCGCCACTGCGGCAGGAGATAATAGATTTCGCGATATGAATCTTCCATGACGTAAATATTTCAACCATTACTCACAGGAAACACTTTTTCTTAAAAATTGCCCAGCCTATCGCGATATCCGCCATTAAATCGCTACATTACAAGCAGCTAATAAATCAACGCTCTGAGGCTCTACCTTCGACTTCTGATGATTAAGATACAAACAATAACCAAATGAAATAGTTCAAATTGGTTATTAAATGGTGACATTGCTCTGTAAAGCAAAGATGCACAAAAAAACCCGCCGTGGCATTCGGCCATGGCGGGCTTGATTAACGCTAAACGAACGGAGAGCGATTAGTGGTCGGTCACGTTATACAGTGGATTGCGGCGTTGCAGCATCTGACCACCATCACGCGTCAGCGGTACCCAACCGACAGATCCACGTTTCACCGTTGGTTCAGTAAACAGTAGATCAAACGGTATAGAGACGTAGAAACCTTTAGTAAAGCTCCCTTCACCGTATTCCGCGGCGCTAACGTTGGTTTTGGTAGCAAAGGCACCCGCAACAATCCCGCTGTCAAAGCGGCGAGACAGATCGATCGTCACCCCTTTATCTCCAGCCAGATAACGACCTACGCTGACCTTCGCTACCGCACCTTCCACGAACGGCAGTTCCCAGTACGCGGTCAGATGACCTGTCACCACATCGTAGTCGGCCATTCTCATGATGTCATTCCAGTCACGCTGTTTGACATAGTTCACATCCATACCCAGCGCCCAGCTCTTACCGAACGGACGATATAGCACTTCAGACCCAACTCCCGCATACATCATTTCCAGATAGCCGCCGTAGACCTGGGTATACCAGTCCTGCGCCGGGTTATCCCTGCGGGTCAATTGCAGATTAGTCAACATAAGATCCGAAGAGGTGACGTATTCACGTACCCAGGTTCTGACACGCGGCAGCGCTGCACCATCTGCAGGAGGGGTTTTATAGTTAAACTTATCGTAGTTATCCACCAAATTCAGCGTTGCGGTCCCCCCCACGCTCCAGTGATCGCTTAAGCGGTAATCGACGTTACCTTTCAGCGCAATCTGGTACATATAGAAGGATTCTGGGCCACCAAAAGACTGCGTCAGCGTCGGATCTAATGAATACGTCAGACGATCGGGTGCCGCGAGCAGCACCTGCTGACCACGCGCGTCGGATACGGGTTCTTTGCGATGTGTTTCAGGTTCCGGTTGGCCGAGTGGAGTAGCAGCCTGCTTCACCTGATGGAAGGCCTTGGCATCCACCTCCGTACTGGCAATAGGCAAACGCTGGCTGCGCTGCACAAGGTGGTATTCATCAATACTGCCCGGTACATGGTTCGCTAACACCGTAGCGGCACGCTGTGTGGCCTCTTCACTGCTACGATATTTTGTCTGTTCGGCAACAATCGTGACCTGTTTTTGGTCCGCGTAGATATCAGCGTCCTTAAAGCCCGCCTTATCGTTCAGCTCTTTCGAAACGAGCTGCCAGTTGGTGCCTTTACTATCCTGCACGGGTGCGTACACCGGTGGCGCATCATCTAAGTAGTTTGGCTTCAGGCTGTTAAAGTTGGTACGTAGGGTAAAGCCCCACATCAGAGTATTACCACGCTGCCACGAGAGCGTGGTATCCAGGTTATTGCCAACACGGTAAACCGCACCGATGTTGAAGGGAGAATCCTGCTTGATAGTACCAGCAAATTCACGGCTGTAGTCATTACCGTCGTACTCAAGTTTTAAGCGCAACGGGTCCCACGGCGTCTGATATTCGATACCGCCAAACAACGCAGCGGGGCCGTGGAAAAAGTTTTCAAACTCAAACTGTCCTCCGCCTGCTTTAAAACCACTACTACGCTGGCAGAAACTGGCTTTAAATGAACAAGCAGGGTTTTTAATATTGCCGCTCTCAGCCATATTGCCCCAGCCCATCCCTAGCGTGAAATCAAATGGCCCAAAACGTTTACTGGCCACTAGATATTCACTATCAAATAGCCCTGTACCCGCAATATCACGCAGTCCCACGGAAACCTGCGGCAACCAGTAACTTTCTTGCCACAATCTCGCTTTTATATCAAACCCTTTATCTTTTTGGGTTTGGTCACCACTAAAAGCGGTACTGCCGCTGTATGGCTGTGTACGCGTATCGGTATAACGCACCGTCGTTTCCAGCCAGTCAAAAAGCTGAAGGGATATGGAAAAGCGCCGATATTCTTCGTTATCGCGGTAATTCAGGCTAAACTCGCCCGTTTCCGCCATACGTGCAGTTGGTGTCTGTAACAATCCCGTGCCACCGAAATCAGACTGCGATACGCCAGCTGGCTGAAAACGCAGATTCGGGTTCGTCGCAGTGCGGTTGCTTTCACTTTCCGCCGCCATCACCTGCGCACTCAAAATGCCGCCAATCGCCAACGACAGACAGCTTAGTTTAACATTTCTGTTCTTGGTCATTCGAGTGGGGTCCGGTTAGCAAGGTAGTCAGCAAGCTGATCGTTAAGTGATGACATATCCTGAGGTAAAACAGAGGGATCAAAACCGATAAACAGCATTTCGCCCGCGGCAGGTTCACTATGCTGACGGTTCCACAGCGCTAGCGGTACTTTGCGCCACTGGCCATTGCCCCCAATCAGATAGCCGTAACTATTATCTGCTCCTGCAAGCAACCGTCGCCCAGCGAGATAATCCTCGAGCGACCATCCGGCATGTAGCGCTACTTTCCCTGACGTTTCCAGTTCGCCTACATCGGCGGAGGTATTGACCAGACCGATCAGAGAGAGTCTGTCATCATGGGGCGCGATATACAGCGCATACTCCCCCACCAAAGGACGGTTATTTTCGATATAAACACGCACACGGTCAGGATCTAAATCTGTGTGGATACGGCCTGCCACATTAATCGGGCTAATAGCCTTTCTCAACAGCCAGGCGGAAATGGCCAAATCACCATCACCTGAATTACGCCAGCGCGTTTCCAGTTCAGCCAGTTTTTGCAACAAAACGTCACCCTGTGCCCGAACGTTCTGCGTCGTAGCGAAATCGGAAATAAACGCCGTTCGCCAGTTGATGTTCTGTGGCCAAGGAACCTGTTCGTAAAATTTTTCAAGACGCGTACCGTCTTCCAGTTTAACAACGGCAATCGTCTGTTGAGGCGATTTCACCGTCAGTTGTGCAGACGTCGCGACGCCAGAAACGAGCAGCAACAAAGTTGTGATGCGATTAAGTGCCAACATTGCAGCCCCTTATTGTGAGTAGGGTTTTAATACGGTGAATGCAACCAATGCCATATCCGGCCCCATATGCTGCTGGCTCTGAACGACACTTCCGTTAGTCGGATCAAGCCAGTAACTATTGGTATAAGAGGCATTCAAGGCAGGGACGGTGACCTGTTCATCAAAGCGCAACAATTCGCGCGCGGTATCCAGAATTTTTATCGTCTCTTTGCCACGAGCCTGAAAAACGGACGTCATGTCATAACCACCGCGAAAAACCTGAGCCCACTCAACCCGGCTTTTCCACGTCATAGGTGTCGATGCTTTCAATAGGCCTAACGTCAGAGGATCATATTGCAGGTTATCCACATAGGTAATGTCTTCACCAAATCCTTGCGTCTTTACTATACGGCCATGTTGGGTCGCGACCATATTTTTATCGGCCCCGATCCATTTCAACTGGTTATGCTCGGCAAAAACAAGGACGACAAAAGCCTGTGGTGCCGATCCGACTTTCAGATAGGCTGACGCATAGGGAGTATTGGCAACCTGTTTGGCCGTTACGTGGGTATCATCCTGCCCAAAAAACGCCAAGTTGAACGTTTTTCCCACCTGTTCTACATTTTGGGAACAACCGATCAGTACAATGGATAAAAGAGGGGCGGCAACCAGCGCTTTCATTTTTGCTATTCGTTTTATTCTTGTCATTCGATGAAGTTCTCGTTGAACAGCGTAGCCCAGAAAAAGAAAGGCCACCGAAGTGGCCTTGGGATTAGTGAGACATCAGGTCCCTGTTGTCGTTGTAGCAGTATTGCTATCGTCATTGCTGGCAACAGCAACAGCAACACCAACGGCAACAGCAGCAGCAACACCCACTGAAATTAACGCAGTAGTACCCGCAGCAGCACCCGCACCAGCAGCAGCACTACCAGCAGCAATGCCAGCAGAACCAGTAGTACCGACAGAACTCGTCGCGCCAGTAGCGGCCCCACCAACAGCAGCATACACGTTTGACGACATGGCCAGTACCGCAACCAGCGTAATTAACGTTTTCTTCATTACGATTTCCTTTTAAACATGAAGCACTTCAGGGTGGAGCACCGTCGAAAAGACCATGCTCCGTCCTTCATTCCGGTCAGCACGATGGCAACATACTATTGTGCCCTAGCATGACCGTTACCGGGTTCCTCCCAGCAATGAGTTACAGTTCAATGGCGCTGAAACTCTTTACGATACAAGCATTGTTGATAAGGTAACACGCTCGGATAATCAAGGCCAAAGCGCAAAACTACCGCTCAATTTTTGCAATACCGTTAAAAATAGCAAGATCCCAATGTAATAAACAGCAATGTTCTCGGTAAGAATGCAGATTTCTTTAATGAAATTTACAGTATTTCAGAAAAAAATCATAGATATCTTAACGATATCAATAGACTGCTTCACCAATATAAAAAACGCCAGATATTTCCTAATCTGGCGTTTTATTAACAGACTGCATTACTTAATGCATAAAACAATTATTCCAGCCATTCGGTATGGAATACGCCTTCTCTATCCGTACGCTTATAGGTATGCGCACCGAAATAGTCGCGCTGAGCCTGAATCAGGTTAGCAGGTAACACGGCAGAACGGTAGCTGTCGTAATAAGCGATCGCCGCGGAGAACGTTGGTGTCGGGATACCTTGCTGAACGGCGTAAGATACCACATCGCGCAGTGCTTGCTGATACTCGTCTGCCACTTTCTTAAAGTAAGGTGCCAACAACAGGTTAGCAATATCTGCTTTCTGATCGTATGCGTCGGTAATTTTTTGCAGGAACTGTGCACGAATGATGCAACCTGCGCGGAAGATCTTGGCGATTTCACCGTAGTTCAGATCCCAGTGATTCTCATCTGATGCCGCTTTAAGCTGTGAGAAACCCTGAGCATAAGAAACGATTTTACCCAAGTATAACGCGCGGCGCACTTTCTCAACGAACTCGGCTTGATCACCACCGAATGGCTGAGCCGTCGGGCCTGTCAGCACTTTAGATGCCGCAACACGCTGATCTTTCAGGGAGGAAAGGTAACGGGCAAAAACAGATTCAGTAATCAGAGACAGCGGTTCGCCCAGATCCAAAGAACTTTGGCTGGTCCATTTACCGGTACCTTTGTTAGCCGCTTCATCCAGAATCACGTCAACCAGGTACTTACCTTCTTCATCTTTTTTCTTGAAGATATCGGCCGTGATTTCAATCAGATAGCTGCTTAGCTCGCCTTTGTTCCACTCAGAGAACGTCGCAGCCAGCTCATCGTTGTCCAGATTCAGTGCCTGCTTAAGCAACGCGTAAGCTTCGGCAATAAGCTGCATGTCACCGTATTCGATGCCGTTATGCACCATCTTGACATAATGACCAGCACCATCTGCGCCAATGTAGGTCACACAGGCTTCGCCGTCTGCACGTGCAGCAATCTGTTCCAGAATCGGCGCAACCAGTTCATAAGCTTCTTTTTGACCGCCCGGCATGATAGAAGGCCCTTTCAGTGCGCCCTCTTCCCCACCGGATACGCCTGTGCCGATGAAGTTAAACCCTTCAGCGGACAGCTCGCGGTTACGGCGAATAGTATCTTTATAGAAGGTATTACCACCATCGATCAGAATATCGCCTTTTTCCAGGTAAGGTTTCAGCGATTCAATCGTTTTATCGGTTGCTTCACCAGCCTTCACCATCAGCAGAATACGGCGGGGTTTTTCCAAGGATTCGACAAACGCTTCAACGGTGTAAGAAGGCACCAGTTTTTTGCCTGGATTTTCCGCGATAACTTCATCGGTTTTATCGGAAGAACGGTTAAAGATGGAAACGCTATAGCCACGGCTCTCAATGTTCAGCGCCAGATTGCGCCCCATTACCGCCATACCAACAACGCCAATTTGCTGTTTGGACATTAAAGCAACTCCTGTCTGAAGGATAACCTGCCTGCAACGGCGACAACGCCTCGCATTGCGACCTCGCAAGCAATTTAAAAACAGGCCGACATGGTAACTCAGCTTTGCGTGAGTGGGTAGTGATTGGTTTGATAGCGAAAGCTCACCCAATCGGAACGTATGGCGGGAAAAAGAAAAAACCGCAGAACGATTCAACGATCTGCGGTTTTACAGCGAGTTATCACGCAATATTACTTTTTCAGCAGCGCCTTAATACTTTCTTTAAATTCGGCACCAAACTCAGGATTGCGCAATCCATAGGACACAAATGCCTGTGCATAGCCCAATTTACGGCCGCAGTTAAAGTTCTTGCCTGACATTTGCACAGCATCAACCTGCTGAGTCGCAATCATGTCGGCAATGACATCCGTTAACTGAATACGTCCCCACGCGCCAGGGACCGCTTTTTCCAGCAGTGGCCAGGCATCGGCAGTTAATACATAGCGCCCGACCGCAGAAAGATCAGACCCTGTTTCAGATGGCGCCTCAGGCTTTTCAATCATAGACGTAATTGCTGCGGCATCGCCCGGGTTCACCAGTGGTTTTTCACAATCAACCACAGAATATTCAGGCAATACCTCATAAGGGCGATGTTTCACCAACACCTGGCTACGCCCGGTTTCTTCAAAACGAGAGATCAACAGCGCCAGGTTTTCCTTCGTCTGATCGGCCGTGCTTTCATCTAGCACGACATCGGGCAACACCACCACAAACGGATTATCCCCAATGATTGGGCGAGCACAGGAGACCGCATGCCCTAATCCCAGCGTTTCCCCCTGACGAACGTTCATGATCGTCACGCCTTTCGGACAAATAGACTGCACTTCAGCCAACAACTGGCGCTTGGCACGTTCCTCCAGCAAAGATTCAAGCTCAAAAGAGGTATCGAAATGATTTTCTATCGCATTTTTAGACGCATGCGTCACCAGAACAATTTCTTTAATCCCCGCCCTCACGCACTCGTTGACGATCTTCTCGATCACAGGGCGATCAACCAGCGGCAACATTTCCTTAGGGATGGCCTTGGTCACCGGTAACAAATTCATCCCTAAACCTGCTACAGGGATAATCGCTTTCAATGATGTCATGGATTGACTCTCTTCAATCTGATGGTTTTTATTTAAATGCTATTTTGATCGAACCGATCATTTTCACTTCGTAGCCTAATACCACCCGCCACGCATGACTCTAAGATTACACCCAATCAGCCACAAAGCGATCTCAGGTATCTGACTTTTTCTGATTCTGACGCCGAAAGAAATTTTTGTAGAGTAACGTGATACACTAGAGTCGTGATCTAGAGATAATTTTTATAGCATAAGGGTAGATTGATGAAAGGGATCGTATTAGCGGGAGGAAGCGGTACACGTCTGTATCCTATTACTCGCGGAGTTTCTAAGCAGTTATTGCCTATCTATGATAAACCGATGGTTTACTATCCGATCTCCGTTCTCATGCTCGCAGGCATCCGTGAAATATTGATTATCACCACGCCTGAAGATATGCCAGCATTTCAGCGCCTTCTAGGTGACGGCAGCCGTTTTGGTATTGAACTTAGCTACGCGATTCAACCTAGTCCAGATGGGTTAGCTCAAGCCTTTATCATTGGTGAAGAATTTATCAATGGGGAACGCTGTGCGCTGGTACTTGGCGATAATATCTATTTCGGGCAAAGCTTTGGCAAAAAACTTGAGTCCGTAGCAGCAAAAGAAGAAGGTGCGACGATTTTCGGTTATCAAGTTACCGATGCTGAGCGCTTTGGCGTTGTCGAGTTTGATCAAGATTTCAGAGCACTATCGATAGAAGAAAAACCGGTAAAACCTAAGTCAAACTGGGCCGTCACTGGACTCTACTTCTATGATAAGAATGTTGTGGAGATGGCGAAACAAGTCAAACCCTCCCACCGCGGTGAGTTAGAAATCACTACACTGAACCAAATGTATCTTGAACAAGGCACATTGAATGTTGAGCTGTTGGGAAGAGGTTTCGCCTGGTTAGATACGGGCACGCACGATAGCCTGATTGAGGCGTCACAATTTATTCATACTATAGAGAAACGCCAAGGGTTTAAAGTCGCATGCTTGGAAGAGATTGCATTCCGCAAAGGCTGGCTGTCTAAACAGCAAGTTGCTGACGAAGCAAAAGTAATGAGCAAAACGTCCTATGGGCAATATTTAACCCAACTCATCTCAGAAAAATAATATGCAAATCATTGATACCGCTGTTTACGGCGCAAAAATTATTCAACCGAAAGTATTTGGTGACGCCAGAGGCTTCTTCCTTGAAACATTTGAGAAGAAGCGCTACCAAAAGATGTTGGATATCGATTTAGACTTTGTTCAGGATAACCATTCCCGTTCAAGCAAAGGCGTATTACGCGGCTTACATTTCCAAAAAACGAATCCACAGGGAAAACTGGTTCGCGTTGTACGCGGGGAAGTTTTTGATGTTGCAGTAGATATTCGTCAGGATTCCCCAACATATGGTAAATGGTATGGGATAGTGCTATCTGAAGAGAACAAAACCCAATTCTGGCTCCCACCGGGGCTGGCACATGGTTTTGTCGTTCTCTCAGATACCGCAGATTTCGAGTACAAGTGTACAGATTATTATGATCCCAGCGATGAAGGATGCCTGTTATGGAACGATCCTGAAGTTGGCATTGAATGGCCAATATCCGATCCATTGCTTTCTGAGAAAGATAAGCTAGGCCAATTATTCAAGGATCTGGGAAAATGAAAATATTATTAACAGGTGCGAATGGGCAATTAGGCCGCTGCTTTCAAGATCGTTTGCCAATAGGGTGGGAGATTTTGGCGACGGACTCTGGTGAACTCGATATTACGGATTTAGCCCACATCGAACAGGCAGTAAAGGATTTCCAACCGGATGCTATCGTCAATGCTGCTGCGTACACCGCCGTAGACAAGGCGGAATCAGAACCTGAACTTGCAGAAAAAATCAACACTACAGGCCCAGAGAATTTAGCTGTTGTCGCCAGCAAGCAAGGCATTCGGTTAGTCCATGTTTCTACCGATTATGTCTTTGATGGTAATGCTACTGAGCCTTACAACGAAGACAGTGCAACGAATCCGCTAAGCGTTTACGGTAAAACCAAGTTAGCGGGTGAGCAAGCAGTGACACAAGCTGCTCCTGAAGCAATTATTGTGCGAACCGCTTGGGTATTTAGTGAATACGGCAATAACTTCGTTAAGACAATGTTAAGGCTAGCAAAAGAACGGGATGCATTAAGTATTGTTGCCGACCAGCGCGGTTGTCCAACCTATGCCGGGGATTTGGCGCAGGCGATTATTTTTCTGCTTGAAAAAAATGCTAAAGGTGGGATTTATCACTATTGTGGGGATAAGGAAGTAAGTTGGTATGAATTCACCCAAAGCATTTTTACTATCGCTGCACATAATGAAAAATTGAAGAGAACACCAACGCTAAAACCAATCACTACAGTTCAATACCCAACACCAGCACATCGCCCTTCTTATTCATCTCTAGCATGTCAAAAAATTCAAAGGCTTAATATCGAGTTGTCTAACTGGCAGGCTGTTTTGAATAAGCTAATCAAGTAAAAATATCACTCTCATTTAAATAGAATAATATTTAATCATGGCAAGTTATTTATCATAACTTTGCCATGAGATTTTCTACTGCACAATCTACTAAAATCAACCAATCATGAAATTAATATATAGAGAGTGGTAGTTATATAATTGGAGAAATTTGTTCTATATAATTAGCCTAATCATGACTCCAAGAAGGATATGTTTTGGCATATTCAATTAAGAAAGGCCCTTCTTTAACTTCTAATATTAAGGCCTTGTCGCTAATACATTCCAAACTATGAATATCATATGGATTAAGTTCAACAACTGCAGAATTCGTGTTTTCACCTACATTAAATTTTTTAATCACCCCCCCTTCATTATCATAAATACATATTTCCACACACCCCTCTATGACGATGAACATTTCCCATTGGTGTGGAAGAGCATGGTAATGAGGTCTAACATAGCTTCCTTTAGTTAAGGCTATAAATAATCGTTGAACTTTCTCATCATAATTAGCATGCAGGTTGAGATGAGACCTCTTTATTAGAGACTCTTTCGCACTTTCAAATAGCGGAGATAAGTACTCATTATTATATACTTTCATGTTATACCTTTAAGTTATCAATAATAGCATTTCCTACAGACTGAACTGAAAACTCACATTCAAGTAGAGAATATGCATTACGACCAACACTATTTCTTAACTCAGGGTTCTCATAAAGTAATAATGCATTATTAAACAGTTGCTCATCATCACCATTTATTGTAATCAAGCCTGCATTTTTTCCATTTACAATATCAAGTAAATCATTACCAAAATTAACACTACCTAAAATGGGTATTGACTGAACCATATAACCAAGTAGCTTTCCTGGAAAGTTATGAGCTGTATGTTGAGCTGATAAAGAGAAAAGTCCGATATCTATGTCTGCTAGGATATTTTTAAACTCATTTTGGTCGACAGAAGGTAAATAGGTGAAATTCTTAAGATTCCATTCTTTTGCCAATTGATTGACTAATTTAACTTCATCCCCTTGACCAACAAATAAAAAATGAGCCTTATCATAAACACTCATAGATTTTGCTAACCGCATTAGATTAGCCATATCTTGCGCATGACCAATATTACCGCCATAAAAATAAACTACTTTATTTTCTAAATGAAGTTTTTTGCGGATACTGACTGGCTTAGAAGGTGGATTATAAGGATTTAATGCAGCCCAGTTTCTTAAAATATCAGTTAAATAACTATGATTAGTAATTTCATCGAAAAGCAATTTATTTCTTTCAGACATTAAACCAATAACATTTGCTTGGTTATATGAATGTTTCTCAAAAAACCGAAAATATTTCTCAACAAATGATCCTTTCCTAATCATTCCTGCATCTATTACCCATTGAGGAAAAAGATCACGTAACACTAGGTAGGACTTACATTTACAACGTCCCTTAATTTTTGAAACCAATGGCCCCCAAAATATTGATGGTGAATAATAAATAATTCCATCAAAAGTCTCAGGGCCTATTTTTGAGGATATAGCATTCCACGCACGAAATGAAAGTAATGTTTCGTTAATTGCTCGTTTGATCTTATGAACATCTTTGATTGCTCCACTTGAAAAATACCAAATATTCACAGAATCAAGTTGGCACTGAACTAACTTTTTCTTCTGCTTTTCAACAGGAGTAATTACTGTAATCTCATAACCTAATGAAACATAATAGCAAGCAAGGTCATGGAACATTTTTGCTCCAACTCGTGTACTATGAGGTAAGTAATCATCAATAATCAGAGCTAAATGCATTAAATTTTTTTCCACACAACTCTATTTACATAGTCCGTATAGCTTAAGATAGTACGAAGAACTTTATCTGAAACATTTGGTGCTATGTAATCCTGAACCGTATTTATTAATCGTTCTTCTCCTCTAGGCTGTGTTTCCAATATTTCAATAGCCTGAAGAATACGAGTTATGCTCATACCCGTGAACATAACAGCTCCCTCTTCAAAACCCTCGGGTCTTTCTTGAGCTTCACGAATATTAATAGCAGGGAAATTTAAAATTGAAGATTCCTCTGTTATTGTACCACTATCACTCAATACAACTTTAGCCTCTTTTTGCAAGTGAACATAATCACTAAAACTAAGTGGTTTCATAAGTTGTATTTTGTCATCAAACTTAACATTTAGACTATCTATTTTTTTACGTGTTCTTGGATGAGTTGAAACAATTATAGGTAGGCTATATTTATCCGCAATTGTGTTTAATGCTTCCACATATAAATGGATGTTTTTTTCTGAATCAACATTTTCCTCTCGATGCACACTAACTACAAAGTAATTACCAGAACTGAGTCCTAGACGAGACAAAACATCTGATTTCTGAATTTTATCTTTATAAAAGTTTAAAACTTCATCCATTGGGCTACCTGTTTTTACAATAAGATCAGGGCTGATTCCCTCTTTTAACAAGTAGCTACGAGCTATATCACTATAAGGCATATTCACATCAGAGATGTGATCGACAATTTTTCTATTAATTTCTTCAGGGACTCGTAAATCGAAACAGCGATTACCTGCCTCCATATGAAATATAGGAATTTTCCTACGCTTCGCAGAAATTGCGGCTAAAGCACTATTCGTATCGCCAAGAATCAATACTGCTTCAGGTATTACATCTTCAAATAACTTATCCGATTTGCTAATGACTTGCGCCATAGTCCCTGCAGGATTAGTGCCAGCACATTCAAGGAAATAATCCGGATAACGAATACCTAAATCATCAAAAAATATTTGATTTAGCTCATAATCATAATTTTGACCAGTATGTACTAATATATGTTCACAATATTGATCTAACTTTGAAATTATACGCGATAAACGAATGATCTCGGGCCGAGTTCCAACAACCGTTACAACTTTTAGCTTTTTCATAACACATATCTCTTTATATAATCTTTATACATATATTCAATTAATTCATGCCATATTGGCGGTAAAAAACCAGTTGATGTTCTAAACTTAATTGAATCTAATGAACGATCAATAATAAAATTATCGTTATTGTTGATTAATATTTTCTTCCCATAAATTTCAGCAACTAAAGAAAGCAGAGTAAATTTATCGATAGGATCTACTGACAAATTATACAAGCCGCTTAACTCTGAATTTATAAAAATTTTCTCCGCAAGAATTTTTGCGATGTAGGCAGTTGGTAGACCAGAGAAAATGGCTTTTGAAAAACCATCAATTTTTCCTTTCTGATTTAGAAACCAATCAATAAGGCTAACTGAAGTAGATAATTCATGGCCAATTATGGATGTTCGTAATGTTATATGCTTCCCGTAGTTAACTTCTCCGAGATATTTTGACTTTCCATACAAATCTGTTGCTGTTGGTAAATCATTCTCTTTATAGTTGCCTTTTTTACCATCAAAGACACAATCTGTTGAAAAATGAATTAACTTTGCATTATTCTGTTCGCAAAGGCTGGCCAATTGGTGTGGGAATAATGCATTAACTTTAATAGCAGATATGTGCTGCTTAGAGATATCATGCTGTTTTATAAGGCCAATACAGTTTAAGACTATGTCCGGTGATATTTTTTTAAGAACACTTTCGATATTGTGCATATCACTAATATTGATATTATCGATTACATTGTTTATATTTTTTTTAAAAAAACTCTCTTTTCCTTCGATAGTACGGACTGTTCCAAAAACATTAAGATGCCTATAATCACTTAAATTAGAAAATAAGCTATAACCAAGCATTCCGGTTGCACCAATAACTAGAACTTTCATCATTATACTCCCTCAGGAATAATAATATTTCCAGATTCTATTTCTTGAATGAAGTCAAGTTTTCGAAGAAGTGTCTTCATTCCATCAACATCTAAACGAATTGTATTATGAGAATTATAGTCTTCTATTGATGAAAGATCTTTTTGACCTTCTTCAAAATATTTTGAATAATTTAAATCTCGATTATCTGCTGGAATTCGATAGTAATTACCTTGATCCTGAGCCACAAACATTTCTTCTCTACTACACAAAGCTTCATATTGTTTTTCACCATGACGGGTGCCAATAATACTCACTGGATGTCCTGGTTTATTCAAAATATCTAATATAGATTTAACTAATATTTCGATAGTAGCAGCAGGGGCTTTTTGAACGAAAATATCACCATTCGAACCATTTTGAAATGCATGTAAGACTAGATCTACAGCATCATCTAGAGTCATCATGAACCGAGTCATATTAGGATCTGTTATTGTAATAGGATTCCCATTCACTACTTGACGAATAAATAGTGGAATTACAGATCCCCGTGAAGCCATCACATTCCCATAGCGAGTACCACAGATCGTGGTATTAGTATTTTCAAGATTACGGCTCTTAGCTACAATTACTTTCTCCATCATTGCTTTTGATATGCCCATTGCATTGATGGGGTAAACAGCTTTATCAGTACTTAGGCAAACAACCCTTTCGACATTATGGTTTATAGCTGATTCAAGCACATTTTCCGTACCTAATACATTCGTTTTTACTGCCTCTAAAGGATAGAACTCGCAGGATGGAACTTGCTTTAGTGCCGCAGCATGATAAACATAATTAACCCCACGCATTGCACTAGAGACACTTTGCAGATCTCTTACATCACCAAGGTAAAATTTAAGCTTGTCCGATTGAAAGTATTTACGCATATCATCTTGTTTTTTTTCATCACGTGAAAAAATTCTTATTTCTTTTATATCGGTATTTAAAAATCTCTTGAGGACCGCATTACCAAAAGAACCTGTTCCACCTGTAATTAATAACACTTTATCTTTAAACATACATCCTCTTAGTTCTTAATTTTAAAAACAGTCTTTATAGAAATAACTAGCTATACTCTATTGATAACATGCATCAAATCATCCCACCCATCAGCATAATTTATTCTTTTGGCAGGTTTTTTTTCATCACAGGACATTTTTTGTTTTATTTTGTCAGCCCATATTTTTGCATCCATAGGGTCACAATAAGAGGCTTTATTATACTCAGATAGGACCTCTTTTGAATAAGGTAAGTCACTGGCCAATATATCCAAACCATAGTATGCAGCTTCTAATAACGGTAGTCCAAATGTCTCAAGGCGGCTAGGAAAAGCCATAATTCTCGTTCTAGAGTAAAGTTCGCTAACCTTATTTTTATCAATTCTTCCAAGAAAAATAATAGAATCAGATAACCTATGCTTATCGATTAATGAAGAAACAAAATTAGAAAGTTCATTTTTATTTATTGTCAAAACCAGTTTTATATCGTTCTCTTCAAGGAAATCTTTCCCTATGATCCCTAGCGCATTAATTAGCACTTCATGGTTTTTATAAGAAAATGCAGTAGCTGGATAGAAAATGATATTTTTTATATTTCCACTTTTAGGACATTCAGGTATTTCAGGTATTTCAGGTATTTCAGGTATTTCAGGTATTTCAGGTAAACTTGGCTTGATCACTAAAACATTATCACTTTCTACGTTTAGTTTTGAAACTAATTCATTTTTTATCCATTTAGTTTGCACGATAAAATAGTCAGCAAATGGCAAATTTGCTTTTATAAAAAATATATAAAACTTCTTATATAGCCATAACAACCTTTCTTTAGAAGAAAGCGGCGAAAAATTTAAATCTGAAAACGGTATAGATTGATGCATATAAACAAATTGCTTTATTTTTTTTATCCTAACAGGGATATTTTGCATATTTATGCAAGTATCAAATATCATACCTTTCTTTTTTAAGAATTTATCCAATCGATAAAAGTCGAAAAGAATTCTACTAATCCAATTTTTGGTATTAATACAGATATAGTTAATATTATTATAATGTGGCAATTTATCAAATGTACTTTCATTAATAAGCACTGTATAGTTATGTTCTGTCTTCGACACAACGTTTAACAATTGACATAAAATAGTAAGAGCCCCCCCATCTGTTGCTGCTGTCGCTATAATTAGTATATTTTTTTTATTCACACATTCATCCTTACCAATTAAATTTTGAAATTCTATTCAGCATGGAATACTAATTATTTATTATTAATCATTACACTTTTAATAATTCCATAAGAATAAATCAGGACAAAACAGAAAAAAAACTCACCTTTAAGAAATAAATTATCAAAGATCATAAAAAAAGATAACACAGAGAAATAAATAAAATAGGCAACTCTTATTTTTGCAGGCATGGTCAAGAAACCAATGACATAGAATAAAAATTGAATGAATATTTGAATACAAACACCTGCTAATCCTAATAATCTTGCTGGTTGTGCAAAACCAGTGCTTGCATTTAAATAATCAACAACAAGATCAACTTTTAGTTCTGAAAACCCTAAATATTTTACAAGCGTGTTCGGTAATAAAAAAGACGAAATATAGTACCCCATGCAATTAGCAGAATCGTTATAACATATGTCTAATCCATGATTATATTGTTCAACATTAAATATTAAATTATAAATTGGACTAGACATATAGAGCCAAATCCAATACAAAATCTCACCTAATGCCTCTCCATTAGCATTTGCCCCTCCGACATTTAAAATGTAATTAGAGGTATAATCGCCAGCTAATATCTGTCGGAGATTGCCAATAAAACCAAACGTCAAGATTAAGAGAAACGAAGAAAAAACCATTTTCATTACTAGTTTCTTATTAATCCCATTTTTATAAACCGTCGATATAATAACAATTAAAAATGAGACCATAAATAATTGCCTAGATAATGTAAGAACAGAAATCATCACAGCAAAAGAAAAAGAATAAACTAAGGCCTTTCTAGAAGAAAACAATGATGATAATAAGACAGCACAAATAGAAGATGAATAAAAAAAGACATGGAAAAACGGAAGGCCTTGATATTCATCTCTACCAGAGACCATGAGGATAGGAATCCCCTTTAAGTAAAATTCTAGAAAAAAACCTAAAAATGAGATTACTATGAATACTTTATAACCATTATCAAACCCATGATTATTATATAACTTAGGGGATGAAAAATTCTTTTTACATAAAGAATACAAAATTACAAATAAAACCAATGGAAATATAAAAAAAATAAAACTATTGAAAGATAAAGAGTTATATAGATAAGAAAAATTCAATGCGGATAAAATAAGGCAAAAGAATAAAGCCGTAAATATATTGAGTGGGTATAAAAAAAATTTTTCCATGTATTATATCTTCACTCTGAGGTCATCTTACTAAAAAGACAATAAATGTAAAAAAAGTCAACATTTTTTTATCTCTAAATAAACTTAAAAAAATATACCTAAAAGAAAAACATATCGACTTAATACCGTCTAGTTCGACTAAATAAAAAACATCATTATTTTTTATTTTTTTTATTTCAAATAGCATTCTTTTTATTTTAGCTTTCGATTTACTTATTCTACCAAATGAATCTAACGACGAACGAATTCTTTTAATGAGACTTTTCCTTCCCCCGCCCACAACATTATTATCATGTTGGCGATACTTAATCGTAATTTTATCAAAATAAAACAAACCATTTTCTGCTGCGGCATTCAGAGCCAACCAATTATCATGCATGGTTATACCATCAGGGATTGGCAGACATTTATCTAATAATGCACGATTAAAAACTGTTGTACAGCCATAAACACTACATTTCCATAATAAATTAATAGGATCAATATTTTCCCGTGGATTGATTTTACATGATTTGTAGAAGCTCTCGGAGATTGTATTCAAATCCTTATCCACCAATTCAAGATCACTATAGAGCATTACCGGACGACTTCTATTTTTATCTTTTTTCTGAATTTCATCTAACAATAACTCTATTCTATTTTCAGGCCACACATCATCTTGATCAGCTAAAAATACATAATCAGCTTTGGTTGCTTCTAACACTCTATTGAAATTACTCAACACCCCTCCCTGTCTCTCATCATTGATGAGAATAATTCTATCGTCAACCAGGGCCAACTGCTTAATAAGACCAACAGTGTTGTCCAAAGAGGCATCATCACTGATATACAATCTCCAATTCCCTACGGTTTGATTTATAATGGAATTGATTTGTTCAACTATATATTTTTCACCATTATATGTTGCCATAGCGATATCTATTGAAACCATGTTATTTTCTCGACAGAATATAAAGAAGAAGAAAATCAACAGTTACTCTAATTGTCCAAGCAATTGCTGTGCCATACAAAGAAAAATTCACCGTCAATAGATATAACAAAAGTAGATAGGGAAGAAGCTCAACACCATGTAGCGCTGCAGTCCATTTAGCGTGACCTCTTGCCTGAATTTGTGCGAACGGTATTTGGGCAAGTGAATTAAAAAAGAAACCAATCAAAAGAATGCTAAAAATGTTAGCAGGTTCGCCAAAAAATTCGCTCCCCATCCAAATCGTCATTATTTCTTCCGAAAAAAAGACACCTAAAAAAACAATAAAACCACAGGTAACAATAAGTACAAGGTAGCTAAATTTTTCTAATTTTTCATTATCTTCTTTATTATAACAACTGCTAAGTTTGGGAAATAATACTCTTGCTAATGCGAATGGGATATTTAATAACCTGCTGATACCTTCAGAAGGTGCAGTATAAAAAGCTACTTTATTTGCTCCTAATAAATTTGATATCACAAATCGATCAAAGTAAACCATTATAGGACTAATAATGTTACTTATCGTAATCCATCCGCCAAACTTAATAAGGCGACTAAAAGTTTCTTTATAAAAAATGAATTTACTTGCTAATATAAATTTACGACATGAAAAAAAACCAAGAAACAAAGATATAGCTCTTCCACAGACTAAACCGATAGTCGCAGATTTAAGCGTTGGTTCAATCAACACAGCAAATGCTGGAAGTGCAGATATACAAGAACTACTGATGATACGCTGAATATTTATATTACCAAACTTCTCAAGGCCCTCAAGATATGCTAACCATATTTGGTTTAATAAAAAAACTGGCACTAATAAAGAAAGAAGTTGGAAGGATTCCTTTACATCGTCAAAAAAAACATCTGATACCTTTATAATTTCAGCTATCTGCGGTGAATATAAAAATATCCCGCCCCCCGCAACACCACCTAATATCAATACAGATATGCTAGATGTTGATATTATTTTCCTTTGTTCACTAACATTATCTCTATTTATTGATATTTCTCTAATCACTGTTCTGGTGAGCCCAACATCGAATATACTTGCATAACCGACAATTGCAAAAGCAAGGGTGAAAACACCAAATAATTCCATACCCAAATATCGTGATAACAAACCTAATGCAGGAATAGCGATAATAGAAGGCACAGCAAAACCACATAGGTTATATAATGTATTCTTAATTAAGCTCATAAATCATTCTGAAACTCTAAAACAAAAAGGGGTATTAAGAAACCATAAGTATTTTTATTTATGGTTTCTTAAAGTCATTAAAAAAGAATAAAAACCCATCCACTGTAGATAGTAATAAAAAAGAGGCAATGCTTTTTTCGTATTTTATATGACTATTTTTTATCGTCCTTATAGTCATATGTATAGTAGTTATAATTCCCATAACCGTAATAGCTAGCTGCACGTTTTACAATCGCATTCAGAATAACACCTTTAATTTCCGTACCATTCTGCTCAAATCGGCGCACACTTACCTCTATTTCTTTCAGCGTATTCACCTCAAAACGCGCAACCAAGAGGGACGTTCCCGCATTCCGGCTGATAATTGCAGCATCAGTCACAGCTAGAATCGGGGGGGTATCCAATAAAACAATATCATAATGTTTAGAAGCCCAGTCAACGAACTGAGAGAAACGGCTATGCATTAACAACTCAGAAGGATTAGGTGGAATCTGTCCACGAGCGATAAAATCCATATTTCCCACAGCGGTTTTACGGACACTTTTTTCTGCCGTTATCTGCCCAGACAATATATCAGAAAGGCCATCAGTTCCATGGGTTCCCATTAATTCATGGGCATACCCCTTGCGCATATCACAGTCAACAATCAGAACTCGCTGTCCCGACTGTGCGATAACAGCGCCAAGGTTTGCGCTAACAAATGTTTTACCAATTGCAGGACTCGCACCAGAAATCATTAGTACATTATTTTTAGCTTCCATCATGGCAAAGTGCAGGCTCGTGCGCAGGCTTCTAATCGCTTCAATAGCGAGATCGGCAGGATTACCCACTGCGAGGAGTTCTGTAGAGCGCGTATTCCCTTTCTTGCTTTTTCCTAATATTGCTCTGTCTTTCTTCTGCTGCCATTCTGATAAAGGAACGCTGGCGTACACGTTAATTCCTAAATCCTCTAACTGCTCAGGGCTTTCAATGCCTTTATGCAGCATTGTTTTTAATATAACAAATATCGTTGATATTACAGCACCTATAATTAGCATTGACAAAATAGCAATGAGCTTTTTAGGTTTTACAGGTTTAAGCTGAAGTGCAGCTGCATCAATAATGCGAACATTACCAACTGTACTCGCTTTGTTAATGCTCAGTTCCTGTTGTTTATTCAACAGCTGCATATAGACTTCTTGTCCAACATTTACGTCACGTGTTAAGCGTAATATTTCTTGTTGGGTTTTTGGCATGCTACCAACACGCTTATTGATTTTTTCGCGTTCCTCTTCAAGAGTTTTTCGCTTTTCCATCAACGCACGATAAGCAGGGTGTTCTTTAGTATATAGCTTGGATATTTCAGCCTCTTTAAACGTAAGTTCATTAAGCTGAGACTCTACAGATACCATCGTATCCAAAACAGCTTTCGCTTCTAACGATAAATCAACGGATTCATTTTTTTGTCGATAACTGTTTAATTTATTATCAGCATCATCAAGCGTGAGACGAACATTGGGTAGTTGTTCCTTAAGAAACTCAAGGCTCTTTCCTGCTTCCTCAGATTTGCGTTCAACATTTTGCTGAAGATAATTTTGGCTAATACTATTAAGTATTTTATTGGTTAACTCAGGATTCTCACCTTCATAACTTAGCGAAAGTACTCCAGTATCCTTTCCTTTATCTGCAACAACTAAATTTTCTAATATGTTATTAATAGCCGTAATAGTATTTAATTTCTTAAGGTGAAAAACTGTACCTTTCTCAGCTTTAATATCACTTACTAATATAGAAAGGCCATTATGTTTTTCTATACTCCCAACTTTTCCATTGAATTTTAAAGCATCCCCTGCTTCTATTACATAATTCTGCTCATCAATAATGGTAAGTCTGATAGCTTCATCTTCCCAAGATTTAGGCACTTCCAATCTTGATACTGCAATCTTCCCCACATCTTTTCCCAGCAACCTCGAAAAACCTTTACCAAAAACGGGAAAATATTTTTGTTGAGCTACAATATCTAAAGAGAGATCGCTAACCGTCTTACCAACCACCATCCGCGATTTAATCAGCTCAATCTCCGCAGCTGATTCAGGCTTCGCATCCGGTAATACACTAGAGATGTCTTTAAGGAGGGAATTCCCGGCATTTTGCTCCACCTGGATTAAAGCATCCGATTTGTAAATTGGTGTAGCAAATGTCGCATAAAGAATACCAGCGATAGTGAAAACTGCAGTAACACCAACAATTAACCAACGATGATCCAACAATGTTCCCAACAAACGCCCTAAATCAATCTCATCCGCAATCGTTTCGGATGCTTTTACTGAAATTTTCTCTGCCATGGATTTCCCTGACTTGTTAACGGCTTAATGCCTGCACCCATTTTTGGGCGGATTGCTCAAGTTGCAAGTAAACGAATTCAAATGCTTCGCGACTCTTTCGGTAAGGATCGGCAATTTCTTGTTGGCTCAGCCAGTGGCCAAAGAGCATAGTTTTACCTCGCACCTCTGGTGCGATACGCCCCACTCCATCAATATGTCCTTTCTCCATAACTAGAATCAGGTCGTACTGGCGGCATAAGGCGGAGGTCAATTGCTGCGCTTCATGCCCTTCGAGAGAAAGGTTATGATGATTTGCTACCTCGGTTGCCATTGCATCGGCGGGCTTCCCTACCAATGCGCCTAATCCAGCAGAAGCGATTCTTTTCGTCGGCAAAGCCTGTTTCAACAACCGCTCCCCCGTAGGGGAACGGCAAATATTACCAACACAAACGACAAGTATTGAATCAAACATAGTTATCTCTACGGCCAAGTACGAACGCGCAGCGAGCCCTCGGTCAACTCATTGAACCCAGAAATAGTAGGTACAAGCTGACTGATGACACGGTTCCAGCGAACGATTGGTGCCGTCGTTACATAGACAATATCATAAGGTTGTAACTGGAATTCCGTCCCCATTACCATGGCCGTAGCATCTTTCGCATTAAGTTGGTAGACGTCAGCTAGTTTAGGCCCTTGTGTTCCTCGTAATGACCGGATCACAAAAATCCCAGTGGCATCAGAAAATGTCTGATCAATGCCTTCTGCATTACCCAAAGCCTCTGTCAGGGTCATGCCACTGCGATCCATTTTGAGCGTACTTTGCTTCTTGACTTCACCCATAACGAAGACTTTCAAATCGTCATTGCGGGGAATATAAAGGATGTCGCCAGGGTATAGTAGAGTGTTTTGAGAAAGATCGCCGTTTTGCATCAGCGCTTGAAGAGAGATACGTTTTTCCTGGCCGTTATGCGTCAGCACAATGTTACGCCAATCAGCATTCTCGCTTAACCCACCCGCTTTATTGATTGCATCCAGGATGGTTAGTGGCACATTGGTAATGGGCTGTTCACCAGAAGTTTTAACTTCACCAGTTACATACGTCTTTTGAGAACGGAAAGCGGCAATACTAACATCGACCTGTGGGGATTCGATATAAGTTGCCAGACGTGATGTGATATCTTCACGAATCTCCATTACCGTTTTACCAGCAACCTTCACCTTGCCAATATACGGATAGAAGATTGTACCGTCGGAGTGTACCCAGTTGCCCGTATCCGCAGCAGTACGGTATGTACCCGCTGGGGTAGTCAATTCAGGATGATCCCATACGGTAACCATGATGACATCGCCAATACCAATACGGTACTCATACTGTTGGAGTTCACGTTCTAGCGCAGGGTTAGTTTGCGCAATCAGCGGCTTCGCCCGCATTTTATCCACTAAATATGGTGTGAGTGGATAAACATTCACTAATTTATCAATATTAAAATCAGCGTCTTGCTGCTTGATAACCGCTTTGCCACTCGTAGAAAGATGGCTACCGGGGATTAAGGTACAGCCGCTCAACAAAGCGAGTGACACCACCATTGGTATCAATTTCAATTTATGCTTTATCATCCTGTTCATGCCATCACTTTTGATTAAAAATCGCGCAAATCCCTACAAAATATCAAATAATTATAGAGGACATTTCGTTAAGCAAACCTACAGTCTAAAGCGCAAACAGCCGTTAATTTATCTGTTAGCGTCGTTGCTCCATCTTATCTGCAACAACAACCGCCCCATGACTGGCACGCCTTATCCAGGTCAGCAGACGCCATACTCGCGTTATTGCCCAAAAATAACCGACAAAAACAACCAAGAACGCGCTCAGCATAACAGATTCGGTTATACCACTTAATTCACAAATAATACCAATTGCAGCCAAAACCATTGCTACAACAACAATTGCCAATAAAGACTGCCTAGGTGTCAAACCTGCACGCATCAGGATATGGTGTAGGTGCTCGCGGTCGGGCTTGAACGGGCTATCGCCTCTGCGAATTCGACGCACCATAATCGTCACCATATCCATTAACGGAATAGCGATAAACCACAGCGCCGTCACCGGACGAATCACTGCATCATCACCTTGCGTAGCCAAAATCAACAACCAGATAACGGTAAAACCAATAAGCGTACTACCCGCATCACCCATAAAGACTTTAAATTTCTTACCCCACGGCACACCCAGATTCAACAAAATGTAAGGTAACGTCGCAGCCAGCAAGCACAAACTCCACCGAGCAAGTTCGTGCCGTCCATCAAGATAAAAAACCACAGCCAACGCACCAAATGTTACACAGGAAAGTGCGCCCAGTAGGCCATCGATGCCGTCAACCATATTGAAGGCATTAATCGCCCCCCACACCGCAAATAACGTGACCGTATAACCAAAAATACCTAAGAATAACTCGTACCCGAACATCACCTTGCCTAAGGATACAAGATAGACTCCGGCGTACATCATCAAACCTGCAACGAGCGCTTGTAGACCAACGCGGGGAAGAACCGGAAGATCGTAGCGATCGTCCAATATTCCCACTACCAACAATACCGTGGCGCAAATCATATAGAGAGAGAAATCAGGAATCCATGCAAAATCAAAGGCATATATGACCCATAGGGCCATATAAATAGAAACACCACCAACCAGTGGAATATGACCACGATGTCTCTTGCGCTCATTCGGTTTATCTACCAGCCCAACTTTTATTGCTACTTTTCTTGCTAAGAACAACGCAATGAAAGCACTCAGGAAGACCACCATAAATTCTTGCATTTTTGCACCATCACCAACCCGTTATGTGAATGTTTTGCATCAGACACGCTACCGCCCTTGGCTCGTAGCTACCAATGCGCTGTCAAACAACGTACGGAACACCATCCAATGGCTACACCCTGGACCCGTAAACCATCTGTTTGCATCTAAATATTTTAATTTATTTGTTAATCAATTGATTTTTATAACAAAAAACGATCAGCCAATATATTTTTTATATGATTTTAGCTAAATAAAAAAAACTAAATCTCGCCCATAATATTGGCGGCGACATCAAGAGCACAAGGGCAAGATGGCTTGAAAGGAGCTTTTCAGAATAAGACTACGCGCATCCCTGTCGCAAAAATCCTGCTAAATCTGCGCATTATTCTATGCGTTGTATGCACGTATTATCAAATAGTAACGTGCGATACCTTACGTATCATTCTTAAAATTTTACTTATTGTCGATTTTTCACCCAAAATCTACCAATAAGCTACTCACCTTTCTATGTCAAAAAAATGACAACGCTTATCAGCGTCATCTCTCTGATCGGTATTTGTCCATGAGAACGCTTGTTATAAAGAATATCCTCGCAAATTCTGGTTCATCTGCGCACGCCCTGATACGCTATCAAGGTTATCTTCATTTAAAGGTGAAAAAATAGCTATGGAGTGGATCGCTGATCCAACAATATGGGCCGGGTTGGCTACACTGGTTGTCCTGGAATTGGTTCTGGGCATTGATAATCTTATCTTCATCGCCATTCTGGCTGAGAAACTCCCAAAAGAGCAACGTGATAAAGCGAGAGTCGTCGGCCTGTTACTTGCCTTGATTATGCGACTGGGCCTGCTGACGTCCATTTCCTGGCTGGTATCGTTGACTACCCCTCTCTTCACGCTCCTTGAGCACACATTCAGCGCTCGAGATGTCATCATGCTGGTTGGCGGGTTATTTCTACTTTTTAAAGCCACCATGGAGCTTAATGAGCGACTAGAAGGAAAAGATGAGGAGCAACAGGCTCAGCGCAAAGGTGCGCGTTTCTGGCCAGTAGTTGCCCAGATCGTCGTACTGGATGCCATATTCTCGCTGGATTCCGTGATTACCGCTGTTGGCATGACCGACCATCTGCTGGTCATGATGTCCGCCGTGACGATTGCCATCTTCCTGATGTTGCTAGCCAGTAAACCGCTGACCCGTTTTGTCGCTGAACATCCAACCATCGTTATCCTATGTCTTAGCTTCCTATTGATGATTGGTTTCAGTCTGGTGGCGGACGCGTTTGGTTACCACATCCCCAAAGGCTATCTCTACGCTGCGATAGGTTTCTCGGTATTGATTGAGATGTTGAATCAAGTTTCCCTGTTTAACCGCCGACGCTTTCTTTCTTCTTCTGTTCCGCTACGCCAACGCACCGCAGAGGTTGTTTTGCGTATTTTGCGCGGCAATCATGAAGAAGCCGAGCTGGACAATCAGACCTCGTCGATGATTGCAGACAACACTCGGGCAGGCCGGGAGGTGTTCAATATTCAAGAACGCAGAATGATAAAACGGGTATTGGGGCTGGCCCAGCGAACCATTAGCAGTATTATGACGTCGCGGCATGATATCGAGTCAGTTGAGCTGAATATTACGCAGGATGTGCTCGCCAAGCTATTAACAAGCAACCAGCATTCCCGACTCGTGGTAACCGACAGCAATACCTCTGATGAACCACTGGGCATCATAAATGTTGCCGACTTACTCCAGCAGCAGCTAAACCGCGAGCCATTCAACCTACGTATTCTGATCCGCCAGCCGCTGGTTTTTCCGGAGCAACTCTCGCTTTTACAAGCGCTGGAGCAGTTTAGAGAAGGAAGAACACATTTTGCGTTTGTCGTTGATGAGTTTGGTTCAATGGAAGGGATTGTCACATTAAGTGATGTGATGGAAACCATCGCGGGCAACTTACCGCGCGAAGGAGAAGAGCGCGATGCTCGCCACAGCATTCAACAGAATGATGATGGCAGTTGGACCGTAAATGGCTATATTCCGCTGGAAGACCTGACGATGTATGTTCCGCTGACGCTGGACGAAAAACGTGAGTACTACACGTTGGCAGGCCTGTTGATGGAGCACGCGCAGCGAATTCCACAGGTGGGCGATACGCTATCAATCGATGGTTATCAGTTCACTATTTTGGCGGTAGAAAGCCACCGTATTGTGGAAGTTCGCATTACACCAAACAACGAACCACAGACTGATTTTGAAGTGTGATAACAGCGTTATCACACAACCTACACCCTATCCGTACCCACAACGCCTTCCAGAATGGTAAGGGTTGTGGGTATATATAATCAGGTAGGGATCATTATCTCTGTGGCGACCACCACCACGATCAGCCCAACCAGCACGGGAACCGATGTGCGCTTTACTACCTCAAACGGCGATATTTTCGCCATCCCGGCGACCGCAACCACTACCCCGGATACTGGAGAAATAGTACGGCCCAAATTGGAAGCCTGAAGCATCGGAATGGCCAGGTAGGCAGGGTTGATGCCCATTTGCGACGCCAGCTTAGGAATCAACTCAACAAACGCATAAAACGGCGCATTGCCAGACCCTGTCGTCATCGCAGCCAGCATCGTGATTGCCACCAACACTAGCATAATCACCAACCCACCGCTGCCAAATGACTGCGCAAGACCAATCAGTCCGCTGATAAAGCCTATCGTGCCAAGCCCCTGAGCAAATACCCCAGCCGCGACCAGCAGGATGACAACACTAGAGAAGGCATCAGCCATGCCACGATAGGCTACATCCAGCCCATCAAACACTTTCTGCGCATTGAACGAGCGAACAAATTCCAGTATCGCGGCCAACACCATGCAGATAACCAACACGGTAATAATGTGAAGCTCCGGCCCCCATTTACCATCAAATATCAGTACACCCGCGATCGGCGTAAACGGCAGAATGGCGTAAAAACGCGGGGCATTGGTCGTGATTTCACTGACATCCAGAATTTCATGGCTAATGTTCGCTTTGTTGTCCAGATAGCGCTGCCAGAAGAAATGCGCGACAGCCATACACACGATAGCAATGATGGAAATGGGTAGCGTAGCCTTAAAGGCAAAATCCACTAATTTCATCTGCGATGCCTGTGCGGCAAGCACCACGTCGCCCGATGTAGGTGACAGGATCAACGCCACGGGAGAAGCGCAGATTGCCGCCGCAGCGCCGCGGCTAATGCCAACGTTCACCATGACAGGAAACAGCGTTGCCATTAATAACACGCCCAGCCCAGTGGCCGATGACACCGCTAGCGACATAAGACAGGCGACAAAATAGGCCGCAATCATCAGCAAATAAGGCGAGTTGATCATTTTCAGCGGGCGGGAAACCAGCTTAACGACGACATCATTGGCACCGATATGCGTCATATAGGCGGCAAAACCACACAGCACCATGATCATCATGCCGAGATCGCCACCGCGGCTCATCAGCAAAATTTTTACGTATTCAACAATATCCGTTGCGCTCCAGCCCGTCGCTTTCGCACTGGCTGGCAATACGTTTTTCCCCAGCATGGCGCTGATTGCCAAGAGTAACAGCCCCCCCACCAACAACACGCCAGTCGCGGAGTACCCTTTTATAATGTAACGACCAACCAGAATCGTTACAGCAACACCAATCAAAAGTTCGAGCATAGTGAGTTTCGATACCTGAGTAATAAATTATCTGACAAAATTCTCCGGCAGCGGAATATGGCACCGCACCGAAAACAGGGGGCGGAGTTTACTGCTTTAGAAAATAAAAAAAGAGAAAAATATTAATATGCAGCGTTAAAAAAGAGACATCGAACACAAAGTTTGTCTGGGGAAGTATGACAAATGAAAGGAAAGCATTGAGGATAAGCCGCCGGATTTGCTGACGGAAATCAGCAAACCGGCCTAGAACGCAGCATGTCTGGAAATTAAAGACGGTCGAGCAGTTGCTTCAAGTCTTTGCCCTTCTGGTTTTGCTGATTTTGGCTGGCCCAATCATTCAGGCGTTTCTTCAGTTCATCCTGTAGACGTTTACGCAGCAACTGCTCTACCTGCAACTGGTAGTTCAATTTATCCCACTCGCCATAGACGCGTAACGGAATTGCCGTATTTTTCAACACGCTGACCAGTTGCTCATCCCCTTGCCACCCTTGCGTGATAGAAACATTCACGTTGACGTCACACGTCTGAGCTGGCAAATCGAATTGGCCGACACCGCTTAGAGACAGCAGCTCTGAGCGACCATTGAGATCGGTAAGACGCAATTTACCTGCATTCAATTGTACTTTTCCGGTCAGTTGTTGCAGTTCAGTATAACGCTCGTAGCGCTCTTGCCCACGCACATTGCCGTTACTGCGCGCCACAGCCATCTGCACCATTTGCTGAATATTCAAGCCCTGTAGGCGAACATTATTGGCTTGCAGCGCCGCCGTTCCTTGCCACTGCTGGAGCAAAGCAGGCAGCGCAGCGCTATTACCGCTGAATTGTCCCGTCATCGACAATTTTCCACTGATCGCCTCGGCAGGCAGCGCAAACGCAGACATCAGTTGAGACAGTTCAATATCTTTGAGATCGGGTCGTAGCGTGATATTGGTTGATGATTTCGTCACAACCTTAGCGGGCAATGAGAAATGCCCACTGCCCAGTTCGCCACTTAAGGTCGAAATATCGAGTAATCCCGGCTGATTCTCTGCCCGTAATGTGAATTGGCGAACATCAAGGCCACGATAAATCAGCGAAGCAGCCTGTAGCGACAGACGTGCAGTGAATCGCTGTAAGCTATCTTCTGGCGTGGTCGCTTCAGCTTCATTTGAAATGACAGGGGCTAGTGGCTTAATCGCTACTGTAGACGCGTTATTTTCTTTTACCGCCGCAATCCCCAGCAGAGAATCGAGATCCAGCTTCTCAGACAACAAATCCAGCTCGTAATGGGGGATATCACCTAGCGTCACACTACCCGCCCCCGACAACTGACTATTATTGGTATTGAGTACAAGCTGGCTAAACGTGATTTTTTCAGGCTGTTGCTGATAACTTGCCTGAACACTTCCTGTCCCACTGATACCGTTTGTCGGTATTCCAACGCCCTGAAGCTGGTAATCCAGTTTGGTTATATTGGCATTTACCTGCTGGGGGAAACGCAACAGATCGACATCTGCGGCGAGAGAGAAAGCGATATCGCGCTGATCGCGATTGATACGGCTCGATAATTCGATGTTAACTTGGCGGTCGCTGTTCTGCTCCATTGCAAGATTAATATCGCGAACATTAATCTGTTCGTTATTACTGCGTTGCAAAATTAACAGACTATCGGCGACTTTTATCTTATTAATATCCAGACGCCAGCGTCGTTCTTCAGATGGAGTCTGCGATCCCGCAGGGGCAATTGGCGCATTGTTGGCCTGTCTGGCTTCACTTTCTGGCGTCAGGCGAATAATCGCCCCTTTCAACATCACCTGCTTGACCGCAAGCTTATGCGACAACAGCGGCCACAGCTGCACATCAAGGCGCATATTTTCAGCGCTGACAATTGGCGCACTGGAACCCGGCGCACTTAATGACATACCGCCAGATAAAATACTCAGTTGTGGCCACACGTGCCAGCGCAGATCGCCATCAAGTTGCAGACGATAGCCGCTACGTTCCTCAACCTGCTTCACCATGTAAGCGCGGAAGTCATTGGGATTAACCAGTACGACCAAGGCCGTCATTCCTGCCACCAGCACCACAAGCAGAATTGCTAGCGTCGTCAGAAATCTTCTCATGCCATCCTCATTGCGAAACGCGCGACTGCCTGATTTTTATATTACAGACCTATCGCCAGACGCTCAGTCTTTATCGATCCGGCTCGCTACCGCACCCTGCTGATCTTTATACTTGGCATCCTGACGGCGGTTGTACGGGCGAGCCGCCGGCCCGGAAAGGGGTTCAAAACTCAGAGCGCCAATCATCATGCCGGGACGTAACGCCAGCGGCAACTTACCTGAATTATAGAACTCCAGCACAATTCTTCCTTGCCAACCGGGATCAATACGGTGTGCAGTGACGTGAACCATCAATCCCAGACGGGCTAACGAAGAACGGCCATCCAACCAGCCTACCAAATTATCTGGTAGCGTGACCGACTCAAACGTTACTGCCAGAGCTAATTCTCCTGGATGCAGGAAGAATGCCTCACCTTCTGGCAAATTGATTTCATCACTCATGACGCGATCTAGTGCCGCACTGACTTCATCTTTCGGACCGCTTAAGTCAATGAAAGCCGCGGTGTGTCCGCGGAAGACGCGAAACTGATTTCCCAAACGAACATCAACGGTCGCGCCACTGATCCTCTCAGTTGGCGGACGGGGCGTAATCACCAGTCGGCCATCATCCAGCCAGGCTTCAATGTCACGGTCACACAGTCTCATCTTATTCTCCATTCGACACGGGTATATCGGGATAAACCTCACCCATACCCGTCATAACGTCACGTTGCGGCGCATTAACTGTGCAACGTGAATTAGTTAAGGTATCCACTACTCAAAGAACTGGCTTATCTTGGCTTTCAAGATATCAATCGCAATACGGTTTTTCCCGCCACGCGGTACGATAATATCGGCATACTGCTTGGACGGCTCAATGAATTGCAGGAACATCGGACGCACGGTCTTTTGGTACTGTTCCATCACCGAGTCCATTGAACGGCCACGTTCATTCACGTCGCGGCGCATGCGGCGCAGCAGGCAGATATCCAGCGGCGTATCGACAAAAATAGAGAAATTCATCTCATCGCGCAGACGCGCATCCGTCAGTAGCAAAATTCCTTCTAGGATAATGACCTTTTTCAGCTCAATATGCACCGTTTCCTGTTTGCGGGTGTGCTCGACATAGCTGTACTGCGGGACTTCAATTGCCTGACCCGCTTTCAGCATTTGCAGATGCTTAATCAGCAGGCTGTGATCCATCGAACTCGGGTGGTCATAGTTGGTTTTTACCCGCTCTTCCATGGTCAGGTGGCTTTGATCTTTATAATAGCTGTCTTCAGATATCACCCCGATATGCTGATCACCAACCTGATCGCGCAATTCACGATACAAGGTGCTGGAAATAAGACTTTTACCCGAAGCTGATGCTCCAGAGATCCCGATGATGACGCACTGGTGAGACTGATCAGTCATGGTATTAACGACCTGATTAACATAAATAAAAGAGAGGGGAATGCGCCAACGGGCGCTTTGACGTGCAATTATAGGGAGTTAGCTGCCTTCACGCCACCCTTTCCATATATTGCGCCCAAGGGAAACTGGGGACTGGCGCAGGATCAAGCCGGGGCAAAGCCCGGCTTTTATACTCACTAACGGAAGTGCTACAGCGCCCGGAAAGAAATTTCTCCAGGAATAATATCACCCTGCCAGTAAAGCTGGGCGGCAACCTGCCCTGCCAGCTCACGGTACAAAGAAGTAAACTCGCTATCTGGCTGACTGACCACCGTCGGTTCACCGCGATCGAGGTCTTCGCGCAGGGAGATATGTAGTGGAAGCTGACCTAACAGAGAACAGTGGTATTTTTCCGCCAACTTCTGTGCACCGCCTGTACCGAAGATTGGCTCCAGATGGCCACAGTTGCTACAGATATGAACGCTCATGTTTTCAACGATACCCAGCACCGGCACGCTGACTTTTTCAAACATCGCAATACCTTTCATGGCATCCATCAGCGCAATATCCTGTGGCGTCGTCACTACGACCGCGCCGGTGACAGGAATATTCTGCGCCAGCGTCAGTTGAATATCCCCCGTACCCGGCGGCATATCTAACACCAGATAGTCCAGATCTGGCCAAAGCGTATCTTGCAGCAGTTGCAATAATGCTTTGCTCGCCATCGGCCCACGCCACACCATCGCATTATCATCCGTCACCAGGTAACCAATCGAGTTGGTTGCCAGGCCGTGAGCGATAATCGGTGCCATGTGTTGACCATCAGGCGAAGTGGGACGTTCACTGGCCGAACCCAACATGGTAGGGATCGAAGGTCCATAAATATCAGCATCCAGAATGCCCACATTGGCGCCTTCAGCCGCCAATGCCAGCGCCATGTTGACCGCCGTGCTGGATTTACCCACCCCGCCTTTCCCAGAACTGACGGCAATGATGTTTTTTACACCCTTCACGCCAGCCTGATCGTTAACTCGGCGAAGCGTAGCGATATCGTGCGTTAAGCGCCATTCAACCGCTTTTGCACCTGATAAACGTAATAACTCATCGCTAACCGTTTCTTTTAATACTGCCAAACCACTGAGCCAGACAAACGGCATCGTCAGTTCGATATGCAACACATTATCTAGCAACGCACAATGACGTAGTGCATTCAGTGTCGTCAGATTATTTTTCAGTGTCGGGTGCTGAAAAGTAGATAAAACCCCGGTGACCATCGCACGCAATGCTTCAGGACGTTGTTCGGGGACTGTAGCGTTCATTCCGGCTCCTTGAAATTCTCATATTTGACCCTTGAGACCTGTATAGCATACCAGAGCGAGGGAAGCCTGACGCCCTTCGGCATCAAAAACGTGGAAACGCTACGCAAAATAGAATCTGCCATGTGGTTTCCTGTCGTTTTTACTCACGCCAGCGGTTTACGCAGTAAGGCGCTATCGGTTAACATCGATCTCCCTCTATTCACAAAAGAAAGCAAGTTCCTCATGACTCAAGTCGCAAAGAAAATTCTGGTAACGTGCGCGCTGCCTTACGCTAATGGTTCAATCCACCTCGGTCATATGCTTGAACACGTTCAGGCTGATATTTGGGTTCGTTACCAGCGAATGCGCGGCAACCAGGTTCACTTTATCTGTGCGGACGACGCCCACGGCACGCCAATCATGCTGAAAGCACAGCAGATGGGGATTGCGCCGGAACAGATGATTGCGGCAATGAGTCAGGAGCATCAGCAGGACTTTGCCGGTTTCAATATCAGCTATGACAACTACCACTCTACGCACAGCGAAGAGAACCGCGAGCTGTCAGGTCTGATTTATGGTCGGCTGAAAGAGAACGGCTTTATTAAAAATCGCACCATTTCTCAGTTATACGATCCAGAGAAAGGCATGTTCCTGCCGGATCGTTTCGTCAAAGGCACCTGCCCGAAATGTAAGGCAGCCGACCAATACGGCGATAACTGCGAAGTCTGTGGTGCGACCTACAGCCCAACAGAGCTGATCGAACCAAAATCTGTGGTGTCTGGTGCCACGCCAGAAATGCGTGAAACAGAACACTTCTTCTTCGATCTGCCTGCGTTCAGCGACATGCTGCAAGCCTGGACACGTTCTGGCGCATTGCAAGAGCAGGTTGCCAACAAGATGCAAGAATGGTTCGATTCGGGCCTGCAACAGTGGGACATTACCCGCGATGCGCCGTATTTCGGTTTTGAAATCCCTGATGCACCGGGCAAATATTTTTACGTCTGGCTGGATGCGCCAATCGGCTACATGGGCTCGTTCAAGAACCTGTGCGACAAACGTGGCGATCTGAGTTTTGATGATTTCTGGAAAAAAGACTCAGATGCGGATTTGTACCACTTTATCGGTAAAGACATCGTTTATTTCCACAGCCTGTTTTGGCCAGCGATGCTGGAAGGCAGCGGTTTCCGTAAGCCGACGAACCTGTTCGTACACGGCTATGTCACAGTAAACGGCGCCAAGATGTCTAAATCACGCGGTACCTTCATTAAAGCGGGCACGTACCTGCAACATTTGGATGCCGATTGCCTGCGCTATTACTACGCAGCAAAATTGTCTTCTCGCATTGATGACATCGACCTCAATCTGGAAGATTTCGTCCAGCGCGTGAACGCGGACATCGTGAACAAAGTCGTGAACCTGGCATCGCGTAATGCGGGTTTCATCAGTAAACGCTTTGACGGCAAACTGGCGGACAAACTGGCCGATCCCGATCTGTACAAAACCTTCACCGACGCGGCAGCCAGTATTGCGGAAGCCTACAGCAGCCGTGAATCTGGGCGTGCTATTCGTGAGATCATGGCACTGGCGGATATCGCCAACCGCTATGTTGACGAACAAGCACCGTGGGTGGTGGCGAAAGTGGAAGGTCGGGATGCAGACCTACAGGCCATTTGTTCAATGGGCATTAACCTGTTCCGCGTATTGATGACGTATCTGAAGCCGGTCCTGCCTTCTCTCGCAGAACGAACAGAAGCGTTTTTGAACACGGAACTGAGCTGGGATGCGATCGCCACCCCGCTGCTGAGCCATCAGGTCAATCCATTTAAAGCGCTGTTTAATCGCATCGATCTGGATAAAGTCAGCGCAATGGTTGATGCCTCTAAAGAAGACATGGTCACCGCGCAGAAAACCGTGTCCGGTCCGTTGGCAGATAATCCGGTGCAGGACACCATTAACTTCGACGATTTTGCCAAAGTCGATATGCGTATTGCACTCATTAAGCAAGCTGAGCTTGTTGAAGGTTCTGACAAGCTATTGCGTCTTACGTTGGATCTGGGCGGCGAAACGCGTCAGGTCTTCTCCGGCATTCGTGAGGCTTATCCCGATCCGGTTAAGCTGGAAGGCCGCTTGACCGTGATGGTCGCCAATCTGGCTCCGCGTAAAATGCGCTTCGGCATATCGGAAGGTATGGTGATGGCAGCCGGTCCCGGCGGGAAAGATATCTTCCTACTGAGTCCAGACAGCGGCGCTCAGCCTGGTATGCAGGTCAAATAACCACCACATCAAGCCGGATTCTTATCCGGCTTTTTTTGCAACAATTCCACCACAAATACCCGTTTATCGCCCTCCAATTGCCTCGTTGCCTTGCATGGTTTGTAACCATGAAATAACAAATTCGTTATGCATTACAATATATAACGAATAAAAAATATACCTCTTTGTAGGTGTAATGGGCATTTAAATACTTAAATTTTGATTTTGCGCAAAGCCCACATTTTGTGTGTTGTTAAATTGCTCGCAACAAAAATGACACATAATTACACAGGGAAACTAATGCAACTCAATAGAAGAGGTTTCTTTAAAGTTTGCGCGGGGGGGATGGCTGGAACCACTCTCGCGGTATTGGGCTTTACACCCACAGAAGCAATGGCATCCGTGCGTCAATACAAATTGTTGCGGGCAAAAGAGACACGTAACAACTGTACATACTGCTCAGTCGGTTGCGGTGTGCTTATGTATAGCCTGGGTGATGGCGCAAAGAATGCAAAACCCTCCGTTTTTCACATTGAAGGTGATGCAGACCATCCGGTCAGCCGTGGCTCCCTTTGCCCGAAAGGTGCGGGTCTGGTCGACTACATCCATAGCGAAAACCGTCTGCTCTACCCTGAATACCGCGCGCCGGGTTCCGACAAATGGCAACGCATTAGCTGGGACGACGCGATTGAGCGTATCGCACGTCTGATGAAAGCGGACCGAGACGCTAACTTCCAACGCACCAACGCGAAAGGCGAAACCGTCAACCGCTGGCTGACGACCGGTATGCTGTGCTCTTCTGCCGCCAGCAACGAAACCGGTATTCTCGATCAGAAATTTGCCCGCGCGCTGGGCATGGTTGCCATCGACTGTCAGGCTCGTTTGTGTCACGGGCCAACCGTTGCTGCACTGGCACCGACATTTGGCCGTGGTGCAATGACCAACAACTGGGTTGATATCAAAAATGCCAACGTTATCATCGTTATGGGCGGTAACCCAGCAGAGGCACACCCGGTCGGTTTTAAATGGGCCGTTGAAGCGAAAACGCACAACAATGCGAAACTGATTGTTGTTGACCCACGCTTTAACCGCTCTGCTGCCGTAGCCGATCTCTACGCCCCCATTCGTGCAGGTTCTGACGCCGCATTTCTATTAGGCATCGTTAACTACCTTATTACGAACAATAAAATTCATCACGAATACGTGGTGTCTTACACCAACGCCAGTTTGATCGTGCGCGATGATTTCAGCTTCGATGAAGGGCTATTCAGCGGTTACGACGAACAAAAACGTCAATACGACAAATCCAGTTGGCAGTATGAGCTTGATGAATCCGGTTTCGCTAAACGCGATAACACGTTGTCACACCCGCGCTGTGTCTGGAATTTGCTGAAAAAGCACGTTTCCCGCTATACGCTGGAAATGGTGACGTCTCTGTGCGGGACATCAGCCAAAGATTATGAAGAGATTTGCCGCACGCTGGCCGAAACCTGCGTACCCAATAAAACCGCAACCTTCATGTACGCGCTGGGCTGGACGCACCACACTAACGGTGCGCAAATCATCCGCACCGCAGGCATGATTCAGCTTCTGCTGGGGAATATTGGTATGGCGGGTGGTGGTATCAACGCCCTGCGCGGCCACTCTAATATTCAAGGGTACACCGACCTCGGGCTGCTAACGATAAATCTGCCGGGGTATATGCCGCTGCCGTCAGAAAAACAGCCAGACCTGCAAACCTATCTGGGACAAATAACACCAACCGCGGCCCTGCCCGATCAGGTTAACTATTGGAAAAACACGCCAAAATTCTTTATCAGCATGATGAAGAGTTTCTACGGTGATAACGCACAGGCTTCGAATAACTGGGGTTATGACTGGTTGCCGAAGTGGGATCGCAGCTACGACGTTATGGTGCAAACCGAGCTGATGGTGGAAGGCAAAATGAATGGCTACATCGTTCAGGGCTTTAACCCCGTTGCCGCGTTCTCCAACAAGAACAAAGCGACCGAAGCGCTCTCCAAACTCAAGTATATGGTCATCATCGATCCGTTGATCACTGAAACCTCTACTTTCTGGCAGAACTACGGTGAGTTCAACGACGTGGATACGAAGTCCATTCAGACAGAGGTTTTCCGTCTGCCATCGTCCTGCTTTGCCGAAGAAAATGGGTCTATCGCCAACTCGGGTCGCTGGTTGCAATGGCACTGGGCGGCGGCTGAGCCACCAGGAGAAGCCCGTCATGACGGGAAAATTCTCGGTAAGCTGCTGATGCGTCTGCGTGAGCTGTATAGAGAAGAAGGCGGCACTTATCCCGATCCAGTGATGAACATCAACTGGAATTATAAAGACCCGGAAGATCCGACGCCGGAAGAGATTGCCCGCGAAGCCAACGGGATGGCGTTAGCCGATGTTTACGACGACAGTGGCAAACTGATCCTGAAAAAAGGTCAGCAGCTCGCCGACTTCTCACAGTTGCGTGATGACGGCACCACATCCAGCTTCTGCTGGATCTACGCTGGTAGCTGGACGGAAGCTGGCAACCAAATGGATAAACGCGACAATGCCGACGCGGGTCTGGGCTGCACGCCAAACTGGTCATGGTGCTGGCCGCAAAACCGCCGCATTCTCTACAACCGCGCCTCCGCCGACCTGCAAGGTAAACCGTGGGACAGTAAACGTAAATTACTGGAATGGACCGGTCAGAAATGGCAAGGCATTGATGTGCCTGACTTTGCTGCGACCGTACCGCCGGGTAAAGACACAGGGCCGTTTATCATGCTGCCGGAAGGCCTGGCGCGTCTGTTCTCCGTAGACAAACTGGTAGACGGGCCATTCCCTGAGCACTACGAACCGATCGAATCGCCCATCGGTACTAACCCGCTACATCCGTCGGTGATTTCCAGCCCGGTCGCGCGCTTGTTTGCCCGCGATGCGAAAACCATGGGTACCGCGAAGGACTTCCCTTACGTGGCAACGACGTATTCGATTACCGAATTGTTCCGCCACTGGACAAAACACGCACGTCTGAACGCCATTGTACAGCCGGAACAATTTGTTGAAATCGGTGAAAATCTGGCGAAAAGCAAAGGCATTAAAGCAGGTGATGAAGTCAAAGTCTCCTGCCAGCGTGGCTACATTAAAGCCAAAGCGGTGGTCACTAAGCGTATCAAAACGCTGGAAATTGCCGGACGCAGCGTGGAAACCGTTGGTATTCCCTGCCACTGGGGCTATGAGGGAACCACACGCAAAGGGTTCCTGGCTAACACACTCACCCCGAGCGTCGGCGACGCTAATTCACAAACGCCTGAATACAAAGCGTTTTTGGTTAATGTAGAGAAGGTGTAAGGGTAGCCAACTATGTCAATGCAATCACAAGATATTATCAAACGTTCGGCCACCAACGGCTTTACACCGCCTCCGCATGTGCGTAATGACAAAAGCGAAGTGGCAAAACTGATCGATGTCACGACCTGTATCGGCTGCAAAGGCTGTCAGGTGGCTTGTTCAGAGTGGAACGACATTCGTGACGAGGTCGGTCATAACCTTGGGGTCTATGATAACCCGGCGGATCTGAGTGCCAAATCCTGGACGCTGATGCGCTTTTCCGAAGTGGAAGAGAACGATCGTCTGGAATGGCTGATCCGCAAAGATGGCTGTATGCACTGTAGCGATCCTGGCTGTCTGAAAGCCTGTCCTTCCGCTGGCGCAGTCATTCAGTACGCCAATGGTATCGTCGATTTTCAATCCGAAAATTGTATCGGTTGTGGCTATTGCATCGCCGGTTGTCCGTTCAATATTCCACGTCTGAATAAAGAAGATAACCGCGTCTACAAATGTACGCTGTGCGTCGACAGGGTCAGCGTTGGTCAAGAGCCAGCCTGTGTGAAAACCTGTCCAACCGGTGCTATTCGTTTCGGTACGAAAGAAGAGATGAAGCATCTAGCGGAAGAGCGCATTGCCGATCTGAAAAGCCGCGGTTACGAGCACGCGGGCCTCTATGATCCACAGGGCGTAGGCGGTACGCATGTAATGTATGTTCTGCACCACGCAGACAGACCATCGCTTTATCACAATCTGCCGGATGACCCGCAGATTTCTACGCCGGTCAATCTGTGGAAAGGCATTCTGAAGCCGCTCTCTGCATTAGGCTTTGTCGCCACGTTCGCCGGGTTAATGTTCCACTACATCGGTGTGGGTCCGAACACAGAGGAAATGGAGCATGAACACGAGGGAGAAGACAAAGAAGGGGGAGACAAACATGAGTAAGCCACAAATGATTTTGCGTACCAAGTTTATCGATCGCATCTGTCACTGGATTGTGGTGATTAGCTTTTTCCTGGTCGCGCTTTCTGGTATTGCCTTGTTCTTCCCGACCCTACAGTGGCTGACGCAGACGTTTGGTACGCCGCAAATGGGGCGTATCCTGCACCCATTTTTTGGCGTGCTGATCGTCATCTGCCTGATCCCGATGTTCTTCCGTTTTGTTAGCCATAACATTCCGAAGAAACGCGATCTGCCGTGGTTCCTCAATATCGTTGAGGTGTTAAAAGGCAATGAGCATGAAGTCGCTCAAGTGGGTAAATACAACCCTGGTCAGAAAATGATGTTCTGGAGCATCATGGGGCTAACGCTGGTTCTGCTGATCACCGGGGTTATCATGTGGCGTCCTTATTTTGCCCACCTGTTCCCAATTGATGTCGTGCGCTATGCCATTCTGATTCACGCGGCTGCGGCCATCGTGCTGATCCATGCCATCCTGATCCACATGTACATGGCATTCTGGGTTAAAGGATCGATTAAAGGCATGATTGAAGGCAAAGTCTCCAAACGCTGGGCGAGTAAGCACCACCCGCGCTGGGCGCGTGAAATGGAAGAAAAAGAAACGAAGAAATAATTCACTCTTTTCACTCCATTGTTTTCCTCAAATGCCCGCCTCGCGGGCATTTTTCTTTTCATCCGCAGTCAGTACAAATCGTTATAACTTACATCCAAACGTCATAACTTATCCCTCTTTCTCGGCTATCACTCGGTGGCTATGATGCAGTATTATTTTTAAATAGACATCCAGACATAAAGACAGCTATAAAGTAGTGATGCAAACTACATAACAATACTGTCATCGACACGACACACCGTCATCACTACAAGATCAATTTATAAAACGCCATGGAGCTGATAATGAAGAAATTTACGCCTGCCTTGCTTGCACTGAGCTTACTGACCGCATTACCGGCACTGGCTAATCAGAACGCCACCATTGCCCCCGTTCCAGCCGCTATCGCCAATCATAATGGTCCGGTGCGCATCGCCGTTATCCGCAACCTGGGGTCGGATGACAACACCACACAGTTTGTTTCCGGCGTACTCGAAGAAGGCAAAAAACTGGGCTTCAAGGTCAGCACCTTCCTGAGCAACGGCGACGATGCTCGTTTCCAGGATTTCGTGAATCAAGCGATTAGCCAGAAATATGATGGCATCATCCTGTCGCAGGGTCGCGATCCCTACTCTACCGATTTGATTAAGCGCATCGTCGACAGCGGCATTGCTGTTTCCGTGTTTGATACCGCCGTGAACGGCGAGATTCCAGGCGTGACCGTTACGCAGCAGGATGATGCTTCACTCACTAACGAATCGCTCGGCCAACTGGTGAAGGATTTCAACGGCAACGCCAATATCATCAAACTGTGGGTCGCTGGCTTCCCGCCGATGGAACGCCGCCAGCTTGCTTATCAACAGATCCTGAAAGCCAACCCTGGCATCAAGGAACTGGAATCGATTGGTGCCGTGTCTTCTGACGTACAGGGCGACACTGCCAACAAAGTCGGTGCGGTACTGGCGAAATACCCGAAAGGCAAAATCGATGCGATCTGGGGCTCGTGGGATGCCTTCAGCCAAGGCGCTTATAAAGCCTTGAAAGAAAATGGCCGGACTGAGATTAAGCTATATAGCATCGACATCTCCAATCAGGATTTACAGCTGATGCGCGAAGCGAGCAGTCCGTGGAAAGTCAGTGTAGCCGTCGATCCAAAACTGATCGGTAAAGTGAACCTGCGTTTGGTTGCTAATAAGATAGCTGGTGAACCGACACCTGCAACCTACGAGTTCCGTGCCGCTGCGATTCCACAAGCGCTGTTAGCCAGCCAACCGGGTGCGGTCAACGTCGCTGGATTGGCGAAAATCATCCCAGGTTGGGGTCACACGGATGATTTTATCGCACCGTGGTTTGCTACACTGGAAGCCAAACAGGCGAAATAATACGGAGATAATTCATGGCATCGACTCCTCTGCCCACCCCCGATTACAGTCGCAATATGCGACTGATTGGACACAGCGATCAGGGCGGCAGACCCGATGGCGTGCAGGTGATGGTTCATCGCGGCTACGCTTACATCGGGCATATGGTTTCACAAGGTGTGTCGATTGTGGATGTACGCGATGCCAAGAATCCCAAGCCGGCGGGATTTATTGCTGCCCCGCCCGGCACCTGGAATATTCACCTGCAAACCCACGATGACCTGCTACTCGTCGTCAACGCGCGCGACTTATTTGCCGACGCCAGCTTTGCCGAGGAAAAGGTCTACTACACCCGTTCCGTCGCCGATACGGTCAGTACCAGGCAACAGGGAAAAAGCTGGAGTGCTGGATTACGAATTTTCGATATCTCTACGCCAGATAAACCACGTGAAATCAGCTTCTTGCCGCTAGACGGCATCGGCATTCACCGCATCTGGTACGTGGGCGGGCGCTGGGCTTATGTTTCCGCTCTGCTCGATGGCTACAGTGACTACATCTTTCTGACTATCGATCTGGCCGATCCGCAGCGCCCGGAAGTGGCCGGACGTTACTGGTTACCCGGCATGCATACCGCAGGCGGAGAGGCCGCAAGCTGGCCGGATGGTAAACGTTATGCTCTGCACCACGCCATCATCAGCGGCGACACCGCTTACGGAAGCTGGCGCGATGGCGGCTTGACGCTGCTGGACGTAAGCGATCGTACCAACCCGCAGCTCATCAGCCACCGTAACTGGAGTCCACCGTTTGGCGGTGGTACACACACGGCGCTACCGCTGCCGGATCGAGATCTGTTAGTCGTGTTGGATGAAGCCGTGTTGGATAATCAGGAAGATGGCGAGAAATTGATTTGGGTGTTCGATATTCGTGAACCGAGTAATCCAGTGAGCATCTCCACCTTTCCACAGCCGAAAGAGGCAGATTATGTGAAAAAGGGCGCGCACTTTGGCCCGCATAACCTGCATGAAAACCGGCCTGGCAGCTTCATCAGTTCGTCACTGATTTTCGCCACTTATCAAAATGCGGGGGTACGGGCTTACGACATCAGTAATCCGTATCAGCCAAAAGAAACTGGCGCACTGGTTCCTGCTGCGCCAGCCAGAATGGTCGATAAACGCCCCGGCAGACCGCAGATTATTCAGTCTTGCGATGTGTTTGTTGATGCCAATGGCATCATCTACAGCACAGACTACAACGCAGGTTTGTCGATTATCGAATACCGAGGCTAATCGAAAAAAAGCCCTGCGGATCAATGCAGGGCTTACTATTGTGCTTCGCTAACTCAATCCAGTGCCAGCACAGACACCCACATTGGTCCTTGGCCGACGGCGTAACGCGCCAGCGGTTGCAGATCGCCCGTGTGCTGATCGATGTGATAGACCTCAATATGCTGAGACTTCTGCCCTGCTGAAATCAGGAACTCACCCGTGTGATCGATATTGAAACCGCGCGGCTGCGTTTCGGTCGGCTGATGCCCGGTCAGCGTTAACGTGCTGCCATCTTCAGACACCTGGAAAACGCTCAGCAGGCTGGCTGTGCGATCGCTGATGTACAGGAAGCGGCCATTCGGCGTGATGTGAATATCCGCTGCCCAGCGTGTATCGCTGAAACCAGCAGGCATCGCATCCAGCGTTTGCACTTTCTGTAAATCGCCGCTGGCCGCATCCAACTGATACACATCGACTGAGCTGTCCAGTTCGTTCACGCAATAGGCAAAACGCTGATTCGGGTGGAAAGCCATATGGCGTGGACCCGCCCCCGTTACCGTTGTCATTTCAGCCTGACGATGTACGCTCAATTCGCCCGTCGCACCTAGATCGTACAGGCGAATACGGTCTTCTTTCAGGCACGGAGCCCATACCACGGAATTGGTTGGATCGATATTGGTAGAGTGACACCCTTCCAATCCATCCAGTTGCTGAATCGGCTCGCCAACAATGCCATCAGCACCAATCGGGCTAACGCTCACGCAGGCACCGCTGTAAGACGCGCTGAACAGGAAACGCCCGTCGTTATCGGTCGACAGGTGCGTCGGGCTACCCGGCAAAGACGCGACACCCGCTTGCGTCAATTTACCCTGTTCATCAATACGATAGCTCAGAACCCTGAAATCAGGACGAACCCCGACATACAGGTGGCGCTTATTTGGCGCAATCACCATCGGCTGAACCTGCCCTGGGACTTCAACGGTTTGCAATAATGTCAGACTTCCCTGAACACCGAGCTGCCAAACATGAATCTGCTGGCTTTCCGGGCTGGCGACATAAACAACTTGCTGCATCGTATTCTCCTTATTTTTCACGCGAATGTGGTGGCACAGGAAGGCTCAAAAGAGGTTCATCGAAAGAATAGCGAACTGGCTCAACCTGACGCACGGTATACCATAAATGACCAATCACTCTATTCTACAGAGACATCGCAAGGCTACTATTGATTTAAATAATGACTGATTTAAGTAATGATTAATTTAGCGAATGGACACTGATGGTGCGCTAATAAATGAGTGGTGAAAAGTGACAGTGCAGAACATCGAGAGAAGATAAAAGGATAACAAGGAGATACACAGGGGAAATATTGAAAGTGGCGGAGGAGTAGAGATTCGAACTCTAGAACACTTTCGCGTCGCCGGTTTTCAAGACCGGTGCCTTCAACCACTCGGCCACTCCTCCGCAATGACGCGCACTATAAACAGTACGCCGCGTGTTGTAAAGCGACGTTGTGGTCAATTGCTTAAAAAATAGATGATAACCCGTTGAAAGCATAGAAAATAGACAGAAAGATTGCCAAAACGTCCATTTACCCTTATTTCCCCCCATAGCGCTGACGCTTCCTCACCAAACAACGTGGGACACATTTATCCCATTGTTGTCTGTCTATTTTTCGCCGCGTCCTTTATCGTAAGACTCATTCGATACCCACCTTTTTATTTGCGAGACAACGATGACCTACCGAGTAATTGCGCTTGATCTTGATGGTACGCTACTGAATCAACAGAAAAAAATCCTCCCCGAATCCCTTAGCGCACTTGCGCTAGCCCGTCAGCAAGGCATACAAGTGATGATCGTTACAGGACGCCATCACTCAGCAATCCACCCTTTTTATCAGGGATTGCAGTTGGATACGCCTGCGATCTGCTGCAACGGCACGTATGTCTATGATTACCAGCAGGGCCGTGCATCACATACCAACCCACTCTCTGTCGAACAGGCAAAAAATGTCATCACCCTGCTAGAGGAATTTGATATTCATGGCCTGATGTATGCTGACGACGATATGTATTATCAACACTCTACGGGGCATGTGGTTCGCACGCTGGCGTGGGCTTCCACGTTGCCGGAACAGCAGCGCCCTCGTTTCGCACAGGTGGAAAATCTGCTGCTCCAGACGGAAGCCTCTCAGGCCATTTGGAAATTTGCGACCACGCATACCGATATCCCTACACTGAACCATTTCGCCGCAGAAGTGGAAAAGCAACTCGGGCTGGCATGCGAGTGGTCATGGCAGGATCAGGTTGATATCGCTCAAACCGGCAACAGTAAAGGTAAGCTGCTCCAGCAATGGCTTGGCGAACAGGGCATCAGTATGAAAGATGTCGTGGCGTTCGGCGATAATTTTAATGATATCAGTATGCTGGAAGGCGTTGGATTGGGCGTTGCCATGGGTAACAGCGCCGATGAAATCAAAGCGCGAGCCGATCTGGTCATTGGCAGCAATGAAGAGCCCAGCATCGCAGAGGTTATCCGTACTCGTATTCTGGCATAACCAATAATGGCGCAATCAGGCAAGCAAGCGCATCGCCTTTCCTGATTGCGTTCGACGACCAGACTGACTTATAGCGCGCTGCCCAGTACCTGTCGCAGGTAAGCTCCCGCTCCCATTAACCCCGGCTGCTCATGGGTAATCAGGTACACAGGGATATCTTGCATATAGCGTTTAAATCGCCCTTTGTCTTCAAAAGCCGCGCGAAAACCAGAAGCTTTAAAAAACTCAAGAAAGCGCGGTACGATGCCGCCAGCAATATAAACCCCGCCAAATGTGCCTAAATTTAACGCCAGATTACCACCGAAGCGCCCCATGATGACGCAGAAGAGCGATAGCGCGCGGCGACAATCCACATCCGTATTATTGACCGCCCGTTCGGTAATATCCTTCGGTTCCAGCACCTCCGGCGTGCGATCGTCGGACTGCACGATGGCACGATAAATATTGACCAGCCCCTGCCCGGACAGCAAACGCTCCGCAGAAACATGCCCTAATGATTGGCGCAGAATAGCGAGAATGTTGTCTTCTTCATCACTATTGGCCGCGAAATCCACATGTCCGCCTTCACCCGGCAAGCTAATCCATTGATTGGCGACATGAACCAGGTGAGCAACACCTAACCCAGTACCTGCACCATACACGGCAACGGGCTTACCCGGCACCGGTTCCCCGCCACCGAACTGGAGCAAACTTTCACGCCCCAGCACCGGAACCGCCATGGAAACCGCGGTAAAATCGTTGATGACCTCAAAGTGGCGTAAACCCAGACTCGTTTTCATTTCAGCGATGGAAAATGCCCAGGTATGGTTCGTCATCGCCACCCAGTCACCAGTAATCGGACAGGCAATCGCGATACAGGCATCCTGCACCGTCGCCTGCCGAGAATCGAGATAATCGCGGATCGCCCCTTCCAGAGAAGGAAAATCCAACCCAGAATACGTTTCGATTTGCGACAGTTCGCCCGTCATGGCGTCACACAGCGCCAAACGCGTATTGGTGCCACCCACATCACCCACTAAAACAACGTGCGTCATTCTTCTTTTCCCCTCAAGCAAAGCAGATACCCGATCATTGCGCGAAAACAGCCCGTTACGCTATGGCTATATAACTTTCTAGTGATAAGGATCTCATTTATGGCTAAAAGCTGCGGTTAAGTTAAAAGTAATCGATTACATTCTTAAAACACAAATTGTAATCGATTACTTTTAAGAGGGATACCGCATGGTTTCTTCATCTGAAAACACAGCTACCAAATCGTTACAGCCGGCCTTCGTCGTTCCTAGACTGTCGCTCATGATGTTCTTAGAGTTCTTCATCTGGGGCTCATGGTCAGTCACACTAGGCCTGGTTATGACACAGTATAATTTGGCCGCCATGATTGGCGATGCCTTCTCTGCTGGGCCGATCGCCTCGATCCTTTCTCCGTTTGTGCTGGGCATGGTGGTTGACCGCTTCTTTCCATCGCAAAAAGTCATGGCGCTGCTGCACCTCATCGGCGCGGTCATCCTGTGGTTTGTACCGACCGCATTGATCAACGAAGACGGCTCGCAGCTACTGATCCTGCTGTTCGCCTACACGCTGTGCTTCATGCCAACGCTGGCATTAACCAACAACATCGCGTTCCATAACCTGACTAACAGTGAGAAAAGCTTTCCGGTTGTGCGGGTCTTCGGCACCATCGGTTGGATCGTTGCCGGAGTCTGCATCGGGACGGCAGGCATCTCCGCAAGCGTCAATATTTTCTATGTCGCTGCGGCGTGCTCCGCCATTCTGGCGGCCTACAGCCTGACGCTGCCGCATACCCCAGCGCCAGCAAAAGGCTTGCCGCTGGCAGTACGCGATCTGTTCTGTGCTGATGCGTTCGCGCTGCTGAAGAAAGGCCATTTTCTGGTATTTGCCCTCTGCGCCATGCTGATCTCCATCCCGCTGGGCACCTATTATGCTTACACCGCGTCTTTCCTGAGCAATGCGGGTATCAGCGACGTCAGCACCGCGATGTCGTTTGGTCAGATGTCCGAAATCGTCTTCATGCTGATCATTCCGCTGCTGTTTAGAAAGCTGGGCGTGAAATACATGCTGTTCATCGGCATGTTGGCGTGGTTCGTACGCTATGCCCTCTTCGCCATGGGCGTGAATGAAGAAACGCGCTGGTTGCTCTATATCGGCATCCTGCTTCACGGTGTCTGCTATGACTTCTTCTTCGTCATTGGCTTCATCTACACCGACCGCATTGCCGGAGAAAAAATCAAAGGTCAGGCACAAAGTCTGGTGGTTCTGTTCACCTACGGGATCGGCATGCTATTGGGATCGCAGGTTTCCGGTGCGATTTACAACCGTCTTTTCGACAACGGCACGCTAAACGCTCCCGAAATCTGGGCGACGTTCTGGTGGATTCCTGCGGTTGCCGCAGCCATCATCGCCGTCATTTTCCTCTTCTCCTTCAAATATAAAGAAGAGCGCGCCTAACCGTCTGATACGGATTACTTAAGGAGAAAACGGGATGAGGTCGCCTTTGGCACCTCATCCTTACACATTCTCCACTACTGCTATCGCAATCGTGCAACGGTATTCATGACTACAAACCGTTGCCAAAGGAGGTAATAATGAAAACGTTAAAAGGACCGGGTATTTTTCTCGCCCAGTATATTGGCGATCAGGCTCCCTTTAACTCGCTGGAAAATCTGGCGCAATGGGCAGCCGAATTAGGCTTTAAAGCGCTGCAAATCCCCTGTAATCACCCGCATATATTCAATCTCGCCACCGCCGCCGACAGCCAAACGTATTGTGATGATGTGAAAGGTCTACTGGCGCAGCATGGGCTAACCATCAGCGAACTGTCGACCCATCTGGAAGGACAGCTCGTTGCCGTCCACCCCGCGTATGACGATGCCTTTGACGATTTCGCACCACCGGCTTATCGCCGCAATCCGCAGGCTCGTCAAGAGTGGGCTATTGCGGCAATCAAGCAGGCAGCACAGGCCTCTTCACGTTTGGGGCTCAACGCCCACGCCACATTCTCTGGCGCGCTGGCCTGGCCCTATTTTTACCCCTGGCCACCGCGTAAAGAGGTCATGATTCAGGAAGCCTTTAAAGAACTCGGCCGCCTGTGGACGCCAATCCTCGACTGTTTTGACGAGCACGGTGTGGATGTGTGCTACGAGCTGCACCCGGGAGAAGATTTACACGACGGCGTAACCTTTGAACGCTTCCTTGAGGTCGTTAATCATCACCCACGCGCCAATATTCTTTACGATCCGAGTCACATGCATTTGCAGCAGATGGACTACCTCGGTTTTATCGATCGCTACCATGCGCGAATCAAAGCGTTCCATGTGAAAGATGCAGAATTTACCGCTTCCAGCAAAAGCGGTGTCTATGGCGGCTATCAGTCATGGGCAGAACGCGCCGGGCGCTTCCGTTCACCGGGAGATGGTCAGATCGATTTTGGCGCTATCTTCAGCAAACTTGCCCAATACGATTATGACGGCTGGGCCGTACTTGAGTGGGAATGCTGCCTGAAAGACAGTAACTGTGGAGCGAAAGAAGGCGCTGCGTTCATCAATCGCCATATTATTCCCGTCGCTCAGCGCGCTTTTGACGATTTCGCCGCCACCAGCGACGATCGTCCGTTGGTAAGAAAAATGTTGGGATTAAAAGAGGAGAACGCAGAATGATCCGCGTTGGCATTATTGGTTCCGGTTTTATTGGCCCAGCACATATAGAAGCGATTCGTCGCCTCGGCTTTGTTGACGTGGTGGCGCTGGCAGAAAACTCGCTGGATGTCGCTCAGCAAAAAGCCCGTCAGCTCAGCATTCCTCACGCCTACGGCAGCGTCGCTGATTTGTTAAATCATCCCGGCATTGATGCGATTCATAACTGCACGCCAAACCACCTTCATGCGGCAATCAATAAGCAGATTATTCAGGCGGGAAAACACGTCTTTTCGGAAAAACCGCTGTGTATGACCAGCGAAGAAGCACGTGAGCTGGTGGAGCTGGCGGAAGAAAAAGGCGTTGTCCACGGCGTCAGCTTCGTCTATCGCCAGTTTGGCATGGTGCAGCAGGCTGCCAGCATGATTAAACGTCAGGAGATCGGACGCCTCTTTGCGGTGCACGGCGGCTATCTGCAAGACTGGATGCTACACGACACCGACTATAATTGGCGTGTTGAACCGGAATATGGTGGCATTTCCCGTGCGGTAGCTGATATCGGCTCGCACTGGTGCGACACGGTGCAGTTTATTTCCGGCCGGAAAATTGTCGAGGTTCTCGCCGATTTCGCGATCGTCCATCCGATCCGCAAATCCAATCGGAATGGCACCGCCACGTTCTCCTCTTCCGATACACCGCTCGAATACGACGACAAGCCGGTTAAAACCGAGGATTACGCGACCGTTTTGCTGCGTTTTGATGATGGCAGCCGCGGATCGTTTACCGTTTCTCAGGTCAGCGCAGGCCGAAAAAACCGTCTGACGTTCGAAGTGAATGGTAGCGAACGATCGTTGGCCTGGGATCAGGAAACGCCGCAGCAGTTATGGATTGGTCATCGCGATAAACCCAATCAGCTGTTATCGGACGATCCCGCATTGCTGAATCCGGAAGCCGCCGCCGCAGTCCACTTCCCCGGCGGTCATATCGAAGGCTGGCCGGACGCATTCAAGAATATGATGGCGAATTTTTACAGCTATCTGCGCGACGGCAAGCAACCGGGGGTCGATCCGTTTAATTTCGCCACCTTCTACGACGGTGCGAACATCATGTTCATCATTGATGCCATCGTACAAAGCCATCAGCAGCAAAAGTGGGTGAAGGTCGCCAATTAAGGTATCAGGCCGTTTATTCGCTGAGGATACTCATCCCGCAGGGGCGACGCCTGCGGGATGCAGCCAGAGATATTTATGGTAATCTGCTCAGCCAAGCATAAGTAGCGTGAGTGCCTTCTGAATTATGTCGATTCAAAAAATAGCACGGATAGCCGGTGTCTCAGTCGCAACCGTTTCACGGGTATTGAACAACATTGATACCGTGAAGCCGCAAAACCGGGAACGTGTTCTCAATGCGATAAAAAGCAGCAATTATCAGCCGAACTTACTGGCCCGTCAGCTACGTACCGCACGCAGCAACATGTTATTGGTGATGGTTTCCAATATTGCCAACCCTTTCTGCGCCGATGTGGTGAAAGGCATTGAGGCGGAAGCGGAAGAAAATGGCTACCGCATCCTTCTGTGCAATTCAGGTGCCGATATCGTTCGCGCACACTCCAGCCTGCAACTGCTGTCCGGTAAAATGGTCGATGGCGTGATCACCATGGACGCTATTTCGACGCTTTCTGCGCTTCAGGACATGATTGGCAACGCGCCTTGGGTGCAGTGCGCCGAGCATGACGATACGTCTGCCATTTCATCCGTCGGGATTGATAACGCAGAAGCATCCCGTTTTGTGATTAATCACTTTATTGGCAAAGGCCGCCGCCGTATCGCCATGATTAACCACGATATGAATTACCTCTACGCCCAGCAGCGAGAAAAAGGCTATCGCGACGCGCTCGCGGAAAATGCGTTTGATTATAGCAAGGTAGAATACGCCAGTACGCTGAGCTATAAAGGTGGAAAAGCGGCAATGGCGGCGCTGCTTAACACGTCTGAACGACCGGATGCCGTCTTTGTGGTATCCGATACGCTGGCAGCAGGTGCCCTATCCGCAATCTGTGAGGCAGGGCTGAGTGCACCGCAGGACATTGCGGTAATTGGTTTTGACGGTTCGGAGTTGGGTTACATCACCTCACCACAGCTTAGCACCATCCAACAACCCTCGGCACATATCGGCAGAGAAGCCGTGAAGTTGCTCTTACAACAGATCGACCAACCTGCCAGCGCAACAGAAAAGCGCTTACTGGAATGGACGTTTGTCGAGCGGGCATCCAGCTAACTTACGTCGCATTCACCTTTCGCGCTTCGACTTCTGACAACCTGCGGCTCGTTGACCGCAGGTTGTCATTTCCGTTTCTTACTTACTTCTCACTTTACTCAGCTTTTCATATAGAGACTGATAGGCGGTGGAAATAATGGTCTGTGGATCTTTCGGCAAATCATGCTCAGCGACATACCAATGGGCACCCGCTTTAGCCGCCGCAGGGAGAATGTCTTCCCATGCCAAAATGCCCTCACCTGGTGGGGCAAAGTTCATTTCATCATCGCGAATACCGATGGAAGTATTGTCTTTCGCATGAATCGAGTAGATACGGCCTTTGTACTGGCGCAGAAGGCGCGCGGGGTCTTGCCCTCCTCGGGATACCCAAGCAACATCCATTTCCAGCATCAGGTTCTCTGGCTCTGCGGCATCTAACATGATTTCCAGCGCCGTTTTACCGCGATACTTCTTCATCTCAAAGTTATGGTTGTGATAAGCCAACTGCATGCCCTGCTTCTTCAATTCACGCCCAAGATCGTTCATTTCCGCACCAAAACGCTGCCATCCCTCTGCGCTATTCGGTCGGTCTTCAACATTGAGCCACGGCACGATAATCATGCGGTTGCTTATCGCTTTGTTAAAGGCGACAACCTCAGCCATATTGCTTTTCAGTTCGCCAAGCTGGACATGCGCAGCAATGGCTTTCAACTGATATTTTCCTAATAACCCTTTCATTTCTGACGCACTAATGCCGTGCGTCCCCACGAGTTCTACCGCCTTAAATCCGGCGTCTCGCGCCATGGAAAATTGCTCATCAAGCGTATTCAGGCTGCGCAGCGTATACATCTGCAAGGCTATTTTCTGGTTTTCTGTTGGACGCTCGGCAAGCGCCAGACCTGATGAAACCATCAACAATAGCGGTATAGCGAACGCACGGCGTAGTAACGTCATACAGAGCATGTCCTTCTCCTATTTTTATCCCGTAGCACAGGTGAAAACAAAAAGTAATCGATTACTTTTTATGATTAAAAAAAATAACGCGGGGATAATTTATCTGACTACCTTGCCCATACGGTAGGAAAAACGAATTGAAAATCACTCTCAATATGCATTCTGTTATCTTAGTCACAGAATACTGGCGAAATTAACACGATAAACCGAGCGATATAGAGCACTTCCCTATCGCTCAGCCTGGTATAGGTTTACGCCGTAATCGACACGCTCTTAATCTGCGCATAGAGCGTTTGTCCAGGATGAAGCGCAAGATCGTCTCGAGCCCACGGCGTGATACGGGACCACAACGTCTGCTGGCCAATCGCAAGCTTCACTTCAACCTGTTCGTCGACATCGATACACTCCACCACACTGGCACAGAGTACATTACGAATACTGCTTTTTTCCGGAGGCTGTAGCACCAAAGAGACATCGGCGGCATTCACACGAATGCGCAATGCGGCATCCTGCGGGAGCTCGACTTTGCCGACCCACACCTGCTGATCGCCTAATGCCAATGCCGTCATCGCGTAATGCGCATGCTGAGCCAACACGCGCGCACTGAGAATACTGCTTTGCTCGTCTTTTGGTAACCAAGGACGTAGTGCGCTACTTGCCCACACCTCTTCCAGTAAACCTTGTGCTTTCACTTTGCCTTTATCCAGCACCACAACATGGTCGGCTAACCGAACTATTTCTTCCAAACTGTGGCTGACATACAGAATCGGGATATTGACCTCTTTCGCCAGCCGTTCCAAATACGGCAAAAGTTCACGCTTTCTCGGCAAATCCAACGACGCCAGAGGTTCATCCATAAGCAGCAGTTCCGGCGCGGTCAGCAATGCCCGACCTATCGCAACACGCTGCTTTTCGCCACCAGACAGCGTCAGCGGATAGCGATTCAGTAAATGTTCGATACCCAGCAAATTGACGATGTCATCAAACTGCGATGCCATTTTTTCAGCCATACCGTAGCGCAAATTGCCGCGCACACGATAATGTGGAAACAGACGGGCATCCTGAAACACATAGCCGATATGCCGTTTTTCTGGCGGAAGAAAAACACGCTGCTGCGTATCCACCAGCACATGGTCATTAAGCACAATCCGACCGCTATCAGGCCGCGTCAGGCCAACAACCGCGTTGATCAGTGACGTTTTTCCTGCCCCAGACACGCCGAAAATGGCGGTAATACCGTTCGCGGGCAGTTCAGACTGAACGTGGAGTTCGAGGCTACCCAGTTGTTGATAAAAATCGAGTTGTAGCATTATCCCCCCAACCGCTTACGGCTCCAGTTTGTTAGCCACTCTGATGCCAACAACGCTGCCAGCGACAGGACGATGGCAATGATACATAGCCTTGCAGCATCCGCCTCTGCGCCCGGCGTTTCAATCAAGGTATACATCGCCAGTGGTATGGTTCGGGTTTCGCCGGGGATATTAGAAACAAACGTAATCGTTGCGCCAAATTCCCCCAGAGAGCGAGCAAATGCCAATACAGTGCCAACAACGATTCCGGGAAAAGAGAGAGGTAAAGTGATGGTGAAAAACACACGCCAAGGCGTGGCACCCAGCGTTCTGGCAGCCTGTTCCAGATGCGTATCGACGGCATCAAGCGAGAGGCGAATGGCTCTGACCATGAGCGGAAACGCGACCACCGCAGACGCTAACGCCGCACCGCGCCAGCTAAAACTAAAGCTGAAGCCGAACCAGTCATAGAGCCAGGAACCGATTACGCCGCGTTTTCCCATCGCCACCAGCAGCAGATAACCAATCACCACTGGCGGCAGCACCAGTGGTAAATGGATAATACTATCCAGCAGCGATTTGCCGGGAAACCGACAGCGCACCAAAACCCACGCCATCAGTATCCCAAACGGCAAGCTGCAAGCCACGGCCACAACGGATACTTTGAGGCTCAGCTCAATAGCCTGCCATTCGTAATCACTCAGCATCGTTAACGCGGCGCAAAGCCATAACGTTTAAACACGGCTGCCGCTTCCGGCGTTTTCAGGTAGTCATAAAAACCAGTAACCGCAGGGTTTTTATGTTCTTTTACTACCGCCATCGGATATTCGACAGGCTTGTGGCTCGCCGCTGGGAACGTACCGACAACCTTAACTTTGTCACTGGCAACCGCGTCAGAACCATAAACAATGCCCAGCGGCGCTTCTTCACGTTCCACCAGCGCCATGGCTGCACGCACGTTGTTAGCTCGCGCCATCAACGGGGAGAGCTCATCCCAGGCTTTCAGATTCTGTAAAGCTTCTTTAGCATAGATTCCGGCAGGTACATGATCCGGGTCACCAACGGCCAGACGTCCGCCTTTCAGCAGGCTTTTCCAGTCGGTTTTATCGTCAATCTTGATATCTTTCTGCGCACTCGCCTTCGGTGCAATCACGACCAACTCATTGCCCAGCAGTGTGTGACGTGTGGCGGTATCCATCAGGTTTTTATCCTGCGCGTAGTCCATCCACTGTTGGTCAGCGGAGATGAACAGATCGGCAGGTGCACCTTGCTCAATCTGGCGCGCCAATGTTGAAGACGAGGCATAAGACGCCACGACAGCGACGTTTTTCTCTTTCTGATACTGCGCAGCGATCTCCTGCAACGCATTGGTTAGTGATGCTGCGGCAAAGACCGTGACTTTATCTTCTGCCGCCGCGGGCAACACCATTCCTGCACTGAGGGTCAATGCGGCAACCCATTTTAACCATTGCTGCTTCATTCTTGTCTCCTGACAATTATCGTTGTGTAAATAATGATATAACGAATCATGAAGCACTGTCATGCGCTTTAAAGAGGTAGATACAGAGAGGTAGAAAAGCAATGTCCGGCCAAAAGCCGGACATCAAAATAGGAAAGGATCGTGAATCAGTGCTGATTCTTTGCGCGTTGACCGTCAGAATGACCGATGCGGGACAACACGTTAAACACTTCGCCCAGGCAATAAATTGCCCCCATGATAACCACCATCATCACAGGAACCATAGCAACTGCAAACAGCAGGCTCTTCAACAACTCCAACATGCTTACCTCACTTATTGTAACGGTTACCGCTACTTTAGCTCGTCTATACCCGTCATACTTCAAGCTGCTTGTGCGTTGGCTGCCCTTACTCACCCCAGTCACTTACTTGTGTAAGCTCCTGGAGATTCGCGCGATTGCCGCCTTCACGCAACCCGAATTATCTAGGGTAAAATGTGCTATTTCACTGTAAGCCGAGATCGTCGTAATTGCCACGTAGTCTACCGCAGTAAGAGAAAATAGTGCGTCTATTTGTGCGATTTGCCCCTGATGCAGAAAATAGCGACAATACAGTGAATTAAACTTTCTAATGGTGATCCCACTATGCAGGCTGAAATTCTTCTCACCCTGAAACTCCAACAGCGTTTATTCGCCGACCCACGGCGTATTGAATTGCTCAAGCAAATTCGTCATACCGGTTCAATCAGTCAGGGAGCCAAACTGGCGGGAATTAGTTACAAAAGCGCATGGGATGCCATCAATGAAATGAACCAACTGGCCGAGCAAACTATCGTCGAACGTATGACCGGCGGTAAAGGTGGCGGCGGTGCGCAACTCACTCGCTACGGTGAACGCCTTCTCCAACTGTACGATTTGCTCGCACAGATTCAGCAAAAAGCCTTTGATGTCTTGCAGGAAGACGGATTGCCGTTGGATAGCCTGCTGGCAGCCATCGCGCGTTTCTCGCTGCAAACCAGCGCACGTAACCAGTTTTTTGGAACCGTGCTCGCACGCAGTGAAGAACAGGTACAACAACATCTGGATATTTTGCTCGCCGATGGTAAAACAACGATCAGCGCACTGATTACGCAGCAAAGCGCCGAACGTCTGCAATTACAGAAAGGGAAAGAGGTACTGGCATTAATTAAAGCACCGTGGATCGACGTATACGCGACCACCTCTACCGCACCTGCCACAGATAACGTCCTGGCAGGACGGATTCAAACCATTCAGCAGGGTGTGGAGAACAGCGAACTTCTGATTACGCTTAACGGGGGAGAAACCCTGTGTGCCATGGTGCCAAATACCTTGCTTGAGCAACAAAAACTACAGCAGGGAACGGATGTGAAAGCCTGTTTTAATGCTGACCGAGTCATCATCGCCACGCTTTGTTAATCTCACTGGGATGCGAGACCTCTAAGCAAACCACTGACGAAGGATAGAAGATGTCATTGTTGAAAATCACGCAAGGGTTATTTCGTCTCAGCGATACCCGCATGCTGCGTCTGGACGAACTGACGATTGAACAAAACCAGTGCTGGGCCTTTGTCGGAGCCAATGGAAGCGGTAAATCGGCACTGGCGCGGGCCTTATCCGGTGAACTGCCGCTCTTGAGTGGTGAACGCACCACGGGATTCCAACGTCCCGTACGCCTGTCGTTTGAACAATTACAAAAACTGGTTTCCGACGAGTGGCAGCGCAATAACACCGACATGCTGAGTGAAGGCGAGGATGACACTGGCCGCACTACGGCAGAGGTAATTCAAGATAGCCTCAACGATCCCGCACGTTGCCAACAGTTGGCACACCAGTTTGGCATTGCGCATTTGCTGGAGCGCCGCTTCAAGTACCTCTCTACAGGGGAAACACGCAAGGCGATGCTGTGTCAGGCGCTGATGCCTCAGCCTGACCTGCTAATCCTTGATGAGCCTTTTGACGGGCTGGATATTGCCTCCCGCCAGCAGCTTGCCGATGAACTGCGGAAACAGGCTGACAGCGGCTATACGCTAGTGCTTATTCTCAACCGCTTTGACGACATCCCTGACTTTATCAACCATGTTGGTGTGTTAGCAGACTGTACGCTGACCCGCATCGGCCAGCGTGAAGCGATCCTCTCTGAGGCGCTGGTGGCTCAGCTCGCTTTTAGCGAAAAGCTATCTGGAAGTTCGCTGCCAGAACCCGAAGATCCACAGCGTTATATAACGCTTCCTCCTGACAAAGCGCGTGTTCTACTGCGCAACGGCGTGGTGCAGTACAACGATCGTCCGATTCTCCACGAACTCACGTGGGAAGTCTTGTCTGGCCAGCATTGGCAGATTGTTGGGCCAAATGGCGCAGGAAAATCAACGCTGCTCAGCCTGATTACCGGCGATCACCCACAAGGCTACAGTAATGACCTCACCCTGTTTGGTCGTAAACGCGGCAGCGGTGAAACCATCTGGGATATCAAACGCTACATCGGCTACGTCAGCAGCAGTTTCCATCTGGATTACCGCGTCAGCACCAGCGTACGTAACGTCATCCTGTCTGGCTTCTTTGACTCTATCGGTATTTATCAGGCCGTTTCCGATCGTCAGCGCCACCTGACCGAACAATGGCTTACCCTGCTTGGACTCAATGGTGCTATCGCCGATACGCCATTTCAGTCGCTCTCCTGGGGCCAACAGCGCCTGACGCTGATTGCTCGCGCGTTAGTCAAACATCCCACGTTGCTCATTCTGGACGAACCCTTACAGGGGCTCGATCCACTCAATCGGCAATTGGTGCGCCGCTGGCTGGATATCTTGATTGGAGAAGGGGAAACACAGCTACTCTTTGTCTCTCACCACGCGGAAGACGCGCCCGAGTGCATCACACACCGGCTTACTTTCGTTCCTCACAACGACATCTATCGCTATCAGATTGATGAGTTATGTAAATAATGCCTAAAAACAGGGATGATAACGCTACCACAAAATAAAATATAGAGTAGAAGATCAGGCTCATTTACACTATAGCCTACGCTTCACTATGTTTATTCGTAAAAAAATCATCGATAACAGAGGCAGATTCTCGCTGTAGATCACCTTTTTCAGTATCTAGCCATGTTATTTTGCAGCATTGCGATAATAGAGGTCATTATGAACGTTCTCATCACTGGTGGTAGCGGTTACATAGGAAGCCATACTTGTGTACAATTGCTGGCGACCGGACACACTCCCATCATTCTCGATAACTTGTGCAACAGCAAAGCTAGCGTCGTTAAAACCATCACACGTTTAACCGACAAAACGCCCATTTTTTATCAGGGAGATATCCGCAACAGCGCACTGTTGGACGACATTTTCGCTAAACATTCCATTGATTCCGTCATCCATTTTGCTGGCTTAAAGGCCGTGGGTGAATCCGTACGTGAGCCGCTGAGTTACTATGACAATAACGTCAACGGTACGCTCGTACTGGTTGAGGCGATGAAGAAAGCCGGCGTAAAAAACCTGATTTTTAGCTCTTCCGCCACCGTCTATGGCGATCAGCCACGCACACCTTATCAAGAAAGTTTCCCAACGGGACACCCTGCTAGCCCTTATGGCCGCAGCAAGTTGATGGTCGAGCAAATTCTGCAAGACTTGCAGCATGCCGAGCCGGAATGGAGTATTACACTGTTACGCTATTTCAACCCGGTTGGCGCACATCCATCGGGTGAGATGGGTGAAGATCCGCAGGGTGTGCCCAATAACCTGATGCCTTACATCGCTCAGGTTGCTGTCGGACGTCGCGACTCGCTGGCGATTTTCGGTAATGACTACCCTACCGCTGACGGCACTGGTGTACGGGATTACATCCACGTTGTCGATCTGGCCGACGGTCATATCGCCGCCATGAATACCCTGCAAAATCGTGCTGGTGTGCACATTTACAACCTCGGTGCTGGCGTAGGCTACAGTGTATTGCAGGTCGTCGAGGCTTTTAGCCAAGCCTGTGGTAAACCGCTCGCTCACCATTTTGCTCCCCGTCGTCAGGGCGATCTGCCCGCTTATTGGGCGGATGCCGAACGTGCAGCGAAAGATCTTAACTGGCGGGTCACACGCTCATTGCAAGAAATGGCGCAGGATACCTGGCGCTGGCAATCCAAGCACCCCAACGGGTACGACGAAGAATGACGGCGTTTTTTCACGCTGAGTGACAGATAAGGGAAGATAAGCAGAACTGATTCATACCGTTGACAACCCATTTACGGAACAAGAACGGTGATAATGGGATAGAAGAGTAAAGCGTCCGCGCCAGGGACAAAAACGTCAGGAACGTTTTTGAGCGTCGCTTGCGGCGACCCCAAAAGGGTGAATCTCAGGGATGAGATTCATATCTGCGCGGCTCGAGCTTACAGGGACGTACTTGCAGCGTCTTTACGATCTACCCATTAACACCGCTCGACGTACTTTGTCAGCAAACTCCTTTCTGCTTAATTTCCCAACATTACAACCATCGGCCAACCTTCTCTATCTTCTCAGGCCTCTACAGGAGCAAGTCATGTTGAATGAAAGTCTTAGCACGCTGGCACCCGATGGTCAGCCGTTTCAATTAACGACCTTGCAGAATCAAGCAGGCATGCGCGTGCGCCTGATGGACTGGGGTGCAACCTGGCTTTCCTGTGAGCTGCCGCTACCAGAGGGTGAGGTGCGAGAAGTCTTATTGGGCTGTGCATCGCCCGAGCAGTATCCGCGACAAAACGCTTATCTCGGTGCATCGATTGGCCGCTATGCCAACCGCATAGCCAAAGCAACATTCAGCCGAGAGGCCGAAACCTTCAATTTGGTTCCAAATCAGAACGAGCATCAACTGCACGGTGGCCCGGAAGGCTTTCATGCCCGCCGCTGGCGAATTACGAGTCAGGATGCAGCGCAGGTGACTTACCAGTTGCACTCACCGGATGGCGATCAGGGGTATCCAGGGCACCTCAATGTTCAGGTCACCTACACGCTGACCGAACATAACTCGTTAGAAATCTCGTATCAGGCTACCGTGGAGAAAGCTTGTCCTGTCTGCCTGACCAACCACGCCTATTTCAACCTGGATGGCGATCTGGCTGATGTACGTAAGCACCAGTTGCAGCTATTTGCCGACTATTATTTACCCGTCAATAGTGCAGGCATTCCCAACGCCGACCTGACGTCGGTAAACGCGACTGGCATGGATTTTCGCCAGCCCAAAACGCTAGAGGAAGATTTCCTGCGCGATAGCGATCAAATGGCTGTTGGCGGCTACGATCATGCCTATTTATTGCATCGCACCTGTGGCTCCAGCGAAAGCCCAGCAGCCAATTTATGGTCATCCGATGGCCGCGTGCTGATGAGCGTTTTCACCAGCGCTCCCGCCTTACAGCTCTATAGCGGCAACTTTCTGACCGGAACACCCTCACGAGACGGCGGCCAGTATGAAAACTATGCCGGTGTCGCACTGGAAAGTGAATTCCTGCCAGACAGCCCGAATCACCCCGACTGGCCGCAGCCCGACTGCTGGCTGAAACCGGGGAAAGTCTATCGCTCGGATACCACGTACCAGTTCCTCATCCAGTAACCGTACGATTAAATATAATTAACTCATTGATAACATTGGCAGATGACTATCTGCCAATTTACAAACCGGCTTTACAAAACTATGCCATTCCCCGCTTGCCCCCTTCCTGCCCAGACGCTTACACTGCCACGACATCCAAAAAGGAAATGCCATGTCCGCATCATCACGGTCTCCATTACTCATTCATCATCTGCGCCACAAAGGCAGGTGGGGATGGCTATTGGCACTGTGCTGGCTTTTCCTGAATGCACAACTGGCTATCGCAGGTCATCAATGCGATATAACGCTCAGCCAGACACCTCCTGCGATCCAGCATCAAGCACATCTGCAACAGACTGACGTTCAGCCGCAATCCTCTCACGCTCACCATGCAGCGAAAGCCTCTTACGCTGCAGACCAGCAAACACCGCTGTGTGAAAAGCACTGCGTGCCGGATAGTGTGAAGCAGGATAATGGATCGCTGGCATTGTTAGCGCTGCCAGTCAGTAACGAACTGGTTTTAGCGGATAACCCAATCACGCTTAATCAGGCATGTGATGCCTGGCTCTCTCCTCCTGCGGCTGGCCCTCCGGCTGAGATCCGCTTCTGTCGATTCAGAGAATAACCCAAGATATTGATAACGCCTGCGCCATCGAGCGCAACACCTTGTTTATCAATGACTTTTATTGGGATTATTTTATGCGTATCACTTACACTGCCGTTATCAGCAGCCTGATTCTTTCTGTTTCTTCCTTCGCCTTCCCAGTGTGGGCAAACGACCACCAGCATCACGCGATGATGCATGCCAACTCGCCTGCGATCGCTGCCGTTTATCAGACAACCGGGATTGTTAAACAGTGGAACACCGATAGCGTCACGCTCTCTCACGCCCCGGTTGCCGACCTGAAATGGCCCGCGATGACAATGGCATTCATGCTGCCATCTAGTAGCGAGATAGCGCCGCTCGCGGTCAATACGCCAGTCACGTTCAGCTTTATCCAGAACGACAGCGGCTACACTCTGACCGCGATTACGCCACAGCAGCCTTAACCGGAGCACATCATGAACATATCCAAACACGACGCTGCGCGCGCGTGTCTGGCGATGTTGCTGTGGCTGCCTGCCGCAATCTTTGCGGCAGATCTGAGTCTTGATCAGGCTTTACAGGCAGCGGAGCGTTACTCCGCCGATCTGTCAGCTAATCAACACCAGATTAACGCGCTACAAAACATGGCCGACTCCGCTACACAACTTCCCGATCCCAAACTGAAATTTGGCGTTGAGAACCTGCCATTGGGCGGCAACAACGGTAGCCGACTCACGCGGGAAGGCATGACGATGCAGCGTATCGGCGTCATGCAAACCTATGTCAGCAGCCGTAAGCGTGATAGCAAGGCGCAGGCCATTCGGGTAGAAGCCGATGCGCTGCAAAGTAATAGCGAAAGCATCCGTGCTCGCCTGCAACGAGAAACCGCGCAGGCATGGCTGGATCTGGCGCTTTCACGCAAAGCGTTGAGCGAGGTCACGATGCTGGTCAACGAAAGCCAGCGCCAGATCGCCTCGCAAAAAGCGAGTGTGGCGGCAGGCAGCGAAGCCAGTAGCGTTCTGGATGCCCGTCTGACGCTGGCAGCCATGCAGGACAGGCTGGCCGACGCCGAGCGAGATACCCGTATCGCACACGCCCGGCTGGTACAGCTTACCGGTATCGCGAATATCAACGTACACGGCGAGCTTCCTCGTTTTGAACGGCTGCCAGCCTCACCAGCGCTACTCAGCAGCGCCATTCATCAACACCCGGAAATGCAGCAGGCACAGCGCGAAGCAGAGCTAGCTCAGGCTCGCTCTGCACAGTCAGCCGTCGCTGCCATCCCCAATGTTGATGTTGAGGTCTATTACGCGAAGCGTGGGGACGATTACGACGATATGGCAGGCATGATGGTGACGGTCGATTTGCCGCTGTTCAAATCCAAACGTCAGGATAAAGACTACGCCGCTGACGTATCACGCAGCATGGAAGCACGTGACAGAGTACTACTCACCGAACGAGAACATCAGGCGCAACTTGATACGCTAATTGCTCAATATCAAGCCGCACAGTCACGCTGGCTGCGTCAAAACAACGACACGCTCCCTCTCCAACAGCAGCGCATCAAAGTGATTCAGGCTCAATATCAATCCGGCAGCAGCAATCTCTCCGCCGTACTGGATGCCCGCCGAGCGCTGCTCGAAAGCCGGATTGCCGTTCAGGATACCGCACGAGAGATGGCGCAATATTGGGCCGCCATCCGCTACCTGACGCCACAAGGAAACCCTACGCGATGAGCAAAATAGTCATAAGAAAATCACTGATGTTTAGCCTGATAGTGCTGGCTATTCTCAGCGCGGGTGGCGCGGGTTATCTGGTAGGTAACCAGCAAACGCCGCACTCACCTTCTACCGCCGCGCCAGAACGGTCGGTTCTCTATTGGTACGACCCAATGGTGCCGGATAAGCGTTTCGATAAGCCGGGAAAATCGCCCTTTATGGATATGGAACTGGTTCCCCGCTACGCCGATGACGTACAGGAAGACGGCGGAGTCGCCGTCAGCGCCCGCCAGCAGCAAAATCTTGGCGTTCGCACAGCCCGCGCAGAAATGCGCGAACTTGCCGACCACAGCACAAGTTATGGCACCGTTACGCTCAACGAACGCGGATTGCACATGCTGGTCGCACCCAGCGGTGGCATTGTCGAGAAACTTTCGGTCAACGCGCTGCAACAGCAGGTGAAGAAAGGCGAAACGCTAGCCACATTGTGGAACCCGGCCTGGGCGGCGGCACAGCGCGAATATCTGGCGGTACGGCAGTTAGGCGACGACGTACTAACCCAAGCGGCACGCCAGCGACTAGCACTGCTATTCATGCCGGAAGCCATTATTCGACAGGTCGAGCGTAGCGGAAAACCGCAGGATAGGATGACGATTACCGCGCTGGAAGATGGCTATGTTAATAAGTTGGAAGTGCGGCAAGGTATGCAGTTAACTCCGGCTCAGCCGCTATTCGAGCTTGCCAGCTTGAACCCAATTTGGGTAGATGTCGATTATCCCGAGGCGCAGGCCGCGCAGCTCACGATCGGCAGCGATATCAGCGCCGCCAGTAGTGCCTGGCCGGGTAAAACCTTCCATGGAAAAATCAGCGAACTACTCCCTGTGCTGGATAGCACGACGCGCACGTTAAAAGCACGCGTCGTACTCGACAACCCGCAACAGCAGCTTAAACCCGGCATGTACCTGACAGTACAACTTTCTCACACACAGGCCTTGCCACGTCTGGCGATCCCACAGGAAGCCTTGTTAGTTAGCGGTAGCCAAAATCGGGTTTTACTGAGCGACGGCAGCGGTCATTTCACCCCGCGTAACGTGACCACGGGCGCATCGTTAGGCGATTGGGTGGAAATCATGGATGGACTGAAAGAAGGCGACAGTGTAGTGACCTCCGGTCAGTTCCTGATTGACTCCGAAGCCAGCCTACGCAGCGCCCTGCCCCAATTTGCTGCCGATGCATCTACACCACCAACAACATCGGCAACGCCCGACGCTCCCGTTGGCTATCAAACTCAGGGAGTGATCAAAGCGATAAATGGCAATCAGGTCACCATTGAGCATGAAGCCGTTCCAGCACTCAACTGGTCGCCGATGACAATGGATTTCACGCTACCCTTGTCAGGGCTGCCACAGGGTGTGGGGATCGGTAGCACCGTCAGTTTCCAGTTCAATATGGACGACAGCGGGATTCACGTTCTGCATTTTTTACCCGCTAACGATCCACATACCGGGCACGGAGGTCACTCATGATTGCCTTCGTGATCCGGTGGTCACTCAAAAACCGCCTGCTGGTTTTACTGGCAGCGCTGTTCATGGCGGCATGGGGTTTGCTTTCTCTGCAAAAAACACCGCTGGATGCCCTGCCCGACCTGTCTGACGTTCAGGTTATCATTCGCGTTAGCTATCCGGGCAAAGCGCCACAGGTGGTGGAAAATCAGGTGACCTATCCACTGACGACCACCATGCTCTCCGTTCCGGGAGCCAAAACGGTACGGGGCTTCTCCATGTTCGGCGATGCCTACGTCTATGTACTGTTTGAAGATGGCACCGATCCCTACTGGGCACGATCTCGCGTGCTGGAATACCTTAGTCAGGTACAATCCAGCCTACCTACCGATGCGAAAACCTCGCTTGGCCCGGATGCCACCGGCGTCGGCTGGATCTACGAATACGCACTGGTCGATCGCAGCGGCAAATACAGTCTGGCCGATCTACGCGGCTTTCAGGACTGGCTGTTGAAGTATGAGCTGAAAACCGTTCCCGATGTAGCGGAAGTCGCCAGCGTGGGCGGTATGGTCAAACAATATCAGATCGTCGTTGACCCGGAACGTATGCGGACGCAGAGCATTACCCACCAGCAGATCGTGACTGCCGTTCAGGCAGCCAATCAGGAAAATGGTGGCTCCGTGCTGGAGTTAGGTGAAGCCGAGTACATGGTTCGCACCACCGGTTACCTGAAAACCGCGCACGACTTTAACCATGTGGTGATTACCATCCGCAACGGCATTCCCGTGCTATTGCAAGATGTGGCAACGCTCCGTGAAGGCCCGGAGATGCGGCGCGGTATCGCCGAATTGAATGGTGAAGGCGAAGTGGCGGGCGGCATCATCGTTATGCGCTATGGAAAAAACGCACTGAATACGCTGCATGCCGTCAAAGCGCGGTTACAGGAGATACAAAAAAGCCTGCCCGCAGGCGTGGAGATCGTCCCAACCTACGATCGCTCGCAGTTGATTGAACACGCCATCGACACCCTCAGCTTCAAACTGCTGGAAGAGTTTGCCGTCGTTGCGGCCATTTGCGCCCTGTTCCTGTTTCACTTTCGCTCAGCGTTAGTGGCGATCATCAGCCTACCGCTCGGGATTCTGGGAGCGTTTATCATCATGCGCTATCAGGGTGTGAACGCCAACATCATGTCGCTGGGTGGTATCGCAATTGCCATCGGCGCGATGGTAGATGCCGCGATTGTGATGATAGAAAACATGCATAAAGTCATTGAACAGTGGCGGCATGAAAACCCCGGAAAACAGCCGCAGAATAATGAGTGGTGGCAGTTAGCAGAAAGGGCAGCCGTGGAAGTTGGCCCCGCGCTGTTTTGCAGCCTGCTGATCATTACGCTGTCGTTTGTACCGGTGTTTTCACTCGAGGCACAGGAAGGTCGCATGTTTTCACCGCTGGCCTTTACCAAAACCTATGCCATGGCCGTCGCCGCCGGATTGGGGATTACGCTGGTGCCGGTATTAATGGGGTATTTCGTACGCGGAAAGATACCGGACGAGCAGGCGAATCCGATAAACCGCTGGTTGATCGCGCTCTATCACCCGATACTGCAAAAGGTACTGAACTACCCGAAGACCACGCTGCTGGTTTCCGCTCTGCTATTACTACTGACGCTATTTCCTCTCAGCCGTTTGGGAAGCGAATTTATGCCGCCGCTGGATGAGGGCGATCTGCTGTATATGCCTTCCACCCTGCCCGGCATTTCCGCGCGTGAAGCCGGTCGTCTACTACAACAAACGGACAGGCTGATTAAAACCGTGCCCGAAGTCGAGTCGGTCTTCGGCAAAGCAGGCCGTGCCGATACGGCGACTGACCCTGCGCCGCTGACCATGCTGGAAAGCACGATTAGACTGAAACCGCGCGACCAGTGGCGTGAGGGCATGACCATGGACAAACTGGTTGCCGAATTGGATCGTACCGTCAATCTGCCGGGTATCGCCAACGTGTGGGTTCCGCCGATTCGCAACCGGCTAGACATGCTGGCTACTGGCATCAAAAGTCCGGTAGGTATTAAAGTTAACGGAAACAATTTGGAGGATATCGAACGTACCGCCGCGCAAATCGAGCAGGTGGTAAAACAGGTTCCGGGCGTGACGTCTGCGCTGGCGGAACGGTTAGCGGGTGGACGCTATATCGATATTGATATCGATCGCCAGCGTGCCGCACGTTACGGCGTGTCCGTCGAGGAACTTCAGTCGGTGGTCGCGACGCTTATCGGCGGGCAAAACATCGGCGAAACCATTGAAGGTCGTCAGCGTTATCCCATCAACATCCGCTACCCGCGTGAATTACGCGATTCGCTACAAAAATTGCGCGACCTTCCCATTGTGACGGCCAATGGCAGCAGGGTCACGCTGGCTGAACTGGCCAATGTTCACGTCAGCGAAGGACCTCCCATGCTGAAAAGTGAAAACAGTCGACTGTCGGATTGGATTTATGTCGATCTACGCGGCCGCGATCTGAAATCTGCCGTTGAAGACATGCAACGGGCTGTCGCCCAGCAGGTCATGCTGCCTGAAGGCGTGTCGTTAAGCTGGTCCGGTCAGTTTGAGTATCTGGAACGCGCCACGGAGAAAATGAAAATCGTCGTGCCCTTCACGCTGCTGATCATTTTTGTGCTGCTGTATATCACCTTCAACCGCATCAAAGATGCACTGCTGATTATGGCAACCTTACCCTTCGCGCTCATTGGCGGCGTCTGGCTGATCTATCTCCTCGGCTATAATCTTTCTGTCGCGGGTGCCGTGGGCTTTATTGCACTGGCGGGGGTATCGGCGGAATTTGGCGTCATCATGCTGCTGTATCTCAACCATGCAGTAGAAAAACATCGGGTGTCGGGTCAGGCGCTGTCACGCCAACAGCTGATGGATGCCATCCACGAAGGGGCCGTTCTGCGCGTACGCCCGAAAATGATGACCGTGGCAACGATTATGGCAGGGCTGCTGCCCATCATGTGGGGCGGCGGTAGCGGTTCCGAAATCATGCAGCGTATCGCCGCGCCGATGATTGGTGGCATGGTCAGCGCTCCTCTGCTGTCAATGCTGGTGATTCCGGCAGTTTATCTGCTATTACACAAGGGAGATTCCGGTTTGCTGAAACGGTAAAGCCTGAGCGTGATTTTACGCAAATAACCTGCGGATAAATCACGCTTGCCATCGACTATCGATTGCCGATAACCGCTCTCCCCCCCTATAATGAAATCAGTTATCACAGAAATCTTAGGATAGGAAGGAGTTTAGCTATGGCTGTAACTAAGCTAGTACTGGTAAGACACGGTGAGAGCCAGTGGAACAACGAAAACCGCTTCACAGGCTGGTACGATGTTGATCTGTCCGACAAGGGCCGTTCAGAAGCCAAAGCCGCAGGTCAACTGCTGAAAGACGAAGGTTTTGCCTTTGATTTCGCGTATACCTCCGTGCTGAAACGTGCCATTCACACACTGTGGAACGTACTGGACGAGCTGGATCAAGCCTGGTTGCCAGTTGAGAAATCCTGGAAACTGAATGAGCGCCACTACGGGGCGTTACAAGGTCTGAACAAAGCCGAAACCGCTGAAAAATACGGTGACGAGCAGGTTAAACAATGGCGTCGTGGTTTCGCCATTACGCCTCCAGAGTTGACGCGTGATGACGAACGTTTCCCAGGCCATGATCCACGTTATGCAGCGCTGAGCGACAAAGAGCTGCCGCTGACTGAAAGCCTGGCGCTGACCATCGAACGCGTTGTGCCTTATTGGACCGAAACCATCCTGCCACGCATTAAGAGCGGTGAGCGTGTCATCGTTGCGGCTCACGGTAACTCACTGCGCGCACTGGTGAAATACCTGGACAATATGGGCGAAGATGAAATTCTGGAACTGAATATCCCAACTGGCGTGCCGTTGGTATATGAGTTCGACGAGAACTTCAAACCAATCAAGCGTTACTACCTGGGCAACGCGGACGAAATCGCCGCAAAAGCTGCCGCAGTAGCGAACCAAGGTAAAGCGAAGTAATTTACCGTTGAAATAAATAAACCCGGCCTGTGCCGGGTTTTTTTATTTCATAATCTTCAGCACGGACATTCACAATCAATGCCTCATTGATAAAAAGACGAGGGTTACTTTGTATGATAAATGGAGTATCGCTTGATCAATTAAGAACATTCATCGTTGCTGTTGATGAAGGAAGTTTTTCCGCAGCAGCACGCAAACTCTATCGCGCGCAGTCGGTCATCAGTGATTTGGTGAGTAACCTCGAAGCCCAAATGGGCGTTCAATTATTCGATCGCTCTGGACGATATCCCAAACTCACTCCGGCAGGGCAAGCCTTGCTGGCCGATGCACGCGGCATCGTAACCTCCGTCGATTTCATGAAAGCACGGGCAAAGGGGTTATCAGAAGGGCTGGAAGCAGAGCTTTCCGTTGTCGTCGATGTGCTGTTTCCTATTGCCACTGTCGCTGCTATTGCAAACGAGTTCAAACAGCGCTTTCCCGGCACGCCTCTTCGGGTGTTCGCTGAGGCGCTAGGAGCAACCTATCATCGCGTGCTCGACGGGACAGCGGCAATCGGGGCTGTCGCAGCGTTGCCAAGTGCTCTTGCCTCACTAAGCACTGAGCACCTTGCTGGCATCACGCTGGTTATGGTCGCTTCACGCCATCATCCGTTGGCTGCATTCAGGGGATTCATCCCTAAATCGGAACTGGTAAAGCACGTGCAGCTTGTCCTTACCGACCGAACAAACCTATCCGAGGGGATTGAATATGCCGTTATATCCTCATCTACCTGGCGGCTCACGGACTTATTTACCAAGCATGCTTTTCTTCTTAGCGGGCTAGGCTGGGGCGGTATGCCATTGCATGTGGTACAGCGCGATCTTGCAGAAGGAGAGTTAGTTGAACTGATGCTTGAAGATATCCCGCCTGAGGGAATCTTTGTTCCGATGTCCACCATCTACCGAACAGCTGCGCCTCCCGGCCCTGCCGGGCGTTGGTTCCTTGACCGCCTGAAAAGTCTTCATGGGGAAGCAACCACGGGCCAATAAACGCTCAGGCTAACACCTACCTATCGCAGAAACCGATGGATTCCTTCGGAAAATATCGGGTTTTCGGGTGTCTTTGGCGCAAATATACTGACATGGAAACGATCGGTGCCTGATCGTTGTGCTTATTCGTTATGCTACGAAACAAGTCAGGAAGCCACCTTATGAAAATTCTTCATATCGATTCCAGCATACTCGGCGACTATTCCGTCAGCCGACAACTTTCTGCCGATATTGTCGCAAGGCTGCGTGAGTTACACCCAGGTTCCGAGATCGTCTATCGCGATCTTGTCGAAGATGCTGTGGGTCATCTTTCCGGAGCGTATATGGCCGTGGTTCGCGGTGGTGGAAATCCCGATCCGCAGTTGAGTGACGAAATTGCCCATGGCGATGCTTATATCAACGATCTCTTTGCTGCCGAGATCATTGTCATTGGTGCCCCCATGTATAACTTTACCGTCCCTTCCCAACTCAAAGCCTGGATTGATCGCGTCGTTATCGGCGGACGCACATTCGCCTACGGGCCCAACGGACCACAAGGACTAATACAGAAAGGGAAGAGGCTGTTCATCGTCTCAACTCGCGGCGGAACTTACAGTGGCGATAGTACTATCGCAATGCTTGAGCATCATGAAACGTATCTGAAGGCCGTGCTTGGTTTTATCGGTCTGACCGATGTAACGATCATCCGCGCCGAAGGCTTGGGCCAAGGAAATGAAGAGACGAAATCTGCCATCATCAGCCAAGCAAAGCTCAGTATTGCTAGTTTAGAAGCCTAACAACGCCGACCTACCAAGAAAGGGAATCGCCATGGAAAAGAACGCTTCAATCATTTCAGCAATTGGTCGTGCTCTCATTGCAATTGTTTTTGTGATCAGCGGCCTTAGCAAGATCGGGGCATCAGAGGCCACCCAAGGCTACATCGCCTCGGTTGGTTTACCTTTTCCTCTTCTCGGTTATTTGATCGCCTTAGTGGTCGAAATCGGTGGAGGAATGCTTCTACTTATTGGTTACCGCACGCGTGTGGTTGCGCTCGTTTTGTCCGCCTTTACTGTTGCTACTGCCCTGTTTTTTCATCATAACTTTGCCGATCAAAACGCGATGATTAACTTTCTTAAGAACATCATTATTGTCGGGGGATTACTACAGATTGTGGCTTTTGGACCGAGTAAATATAGCCTCGATGCAAAACGGAACTAATTGAGAAGTAAAGCATTATCGCTAGAGATAAAAAACGAACCGAAAGGGAATAAAGGTGGGTATGCATCATTAACGGTAGTGTTAGCCTGGTTTTCATTTTCGCGAGCTGAAAAACTCAAGGCTTTCACTGCCGTTTTTTTATTGGCGTGCCGGATAGCACGCCATTCGATGTTACTTATTGCGGCGCTCGCGTACGGCAGAGGCTAACTGGCGCAGTAGAGACTCCGTATCTTCCCAGCCAATACAAGCATCGGTCACGCTACGGCCATAAACTAGCGGCTCACTACTTTCCAGATTCTGGTTACCCTCAACCAGATGGCTCTCCACCATCACGCCCATGATCGCTTTTTCACCCTGTGCAATCTGTCCACAAACATCAGTACAGACTTCCATCTGTTTTTTGAACTGTTTGCTGCTGTTCGCGTGGCTGAAATCGATCATGACCTGCGGAGTCAAACCGGCTTTTTCCAGACCTACTTTCACATCCTTAACATGCTCTGCGCTGTAGTTCGGCGTTTTACCGCCACGCAGGATGATGTGGCAATCGTTGTTACCGCTGGTATTCACGATAGCCGAATGTCCCCATTTGGTGACAGAGAGGAAGCAGTGTGGCGCACTGGCGGCGTTGATTGCATCAATCGCTACTTTGATGGTGCCGTCGGTGCCGTTTTTAAAACCGACAGGACATGACAGACCAGATGCCAGTTCTCGGTGTACCTGAGATTCGGTTGTACGTGCGCCAATAGCGCCCCAGCTCATCAGATCCGCCATGTATTGCGGGGTAATCATATCGAGGAATTCACCGGCAGCGGGTAAACCAATATCATTAATTTCCAGCAGTAACTGGCGCGCAATACGCAGGCCATCATTGATCTGGAAACTATTATCCATGTGCGGATCGTTGATTAGCCCTTTCCAGCCGATCGTCGTACGCGGTTTTTCAAAATAAACGCGCATAACCACTTCCAGATCGTCACTCAACTCGTTACGCAGCGTCAGCAGACGCGCGGCATACTCTTTCGCCGCTTTCGTATCGTGGATCGAGCAAGGACCAATCACCACCAGCAGGCGATCGTCATTGCCGTTAAGAATTTTATGGATAGCTGTACGCGCGAACGATACCGTTTCCGCGGCCTTATCCGTGGCTGGAAACTTTTCTAGCAAAGCAACCGGCGGCAAAAGTTCATTGATCTCTTTAATTCTTAAATCGTCATTTTGGTAATTCATAAATAAATCCATCGGTTCCGAAACGGTATGTTAGCCCCATCCAATACGCGCCATCCCGCCTGTGCGGGCAGACTGAGAAACGGGATGTTTCATATTGAAGATTGATTATTATATGTCAAGCTGGTGTTATCAGGACGCTGAAATCAGCGGGATTTACGCGATCAAATGCTCTCAGATGCCGCATCCATCCTATTTTCACTAGAAAATAGCCCAACCGCCAGGTCGGTGAACACAGGATAGGCTTTCTCTGTGGGTTTCAATAAAATGGGATAAAACCGCAACTCAGGGTGATTTATGGCACATAACCACAGCCACACGGAATCGGGCAACAGTAAACGTCTGCTGGCCGCGTTTATCATTACCGCCACGTTTATGGTTGCTGAGGTCATTGGCGGTCTGTTGTCCGGTTCCCTCGCGCTGCTTGCGGACGCGGGTCATATGCTGACGGATGCAGCGGCGCTGTTCGTCGCGCTTATCGCCGTGCGTTTCGCACAGCGTAAACCCAATGCTCGCCATACCTTCGGCTATTTGCGGCTCACCACCCTCGCCGCCTTTGTGAACGCGCTAACGTTGATACTGATTACTGCCTTCATCTTCTGGGAGGCGATTCAACGCTTCTATGACCCCCAGCCCGTTGCTGGCGTCACTATGCTGCTTGTCGCTATTGCCGGGTTGCTGGCGAACATCGTGGCCTTTTGGCTGTTACACCACGGTAGCGAAGAAAAAAACATTAACGTCCGCGCGGCAGCCCTACATGTGCTGGGCGACCTGCTAGGCTCCGTCGGTGCGATTGCTGCTGCCGTCATCATCCTTTATACCAACTGGACGCCTATCGACCCGATTCTCTCTATTTTGGTGTCATGTCTGGTACTACGCAGTGCATGGTCGTTATTGAAAGAAAGTATTCACGAACTGCTGGAAGGCACACCGAGCCAACTCAGCGTTGAGGTTCTACAGAAAGATCTGACGCTGAATATCCCTGAGGTCAGGAATATCCACCATGTGCATTTATGGCAGGTTGGCGAAAAACCAATGATGACGCTGCATGCGCAGGTGGTTCCACCTCACGACCACGATGCGTTATTAAGACGTATTCAGGAATATTTGCTGAAGCAGTATCAGATTACACACGCGACAATTCAGATGGAATATCAACGCTGTGATGATGACCATTGCTCTTTTCATCAGGAAAACCATCATTCAGCTATTCATGATGGTGAAAAGCATGATGCAGAAGGTCATCACCACAAGCATTAAGTTTGGATTACACGCCGTTTGAAACCGCGCTGACGCGGTTTTCCTGCGCACTCTTAATCCACAGCCAAGAGCCGTTCAGGGCAATCAGCGTCAGGATCGCGTATTCTACTGCCATCGCGTACACGCCCTGATAAGCAAAAATCACCACGCTTATCACATCAATCACCACCCACAGCAGCCAATTCTCGACGTATTTGCGCGTCATCAGGATCATCGCCACGATCGACAACACCATCATGGTAGAATCCCAGAATGGGAATGCATCCGGCTGGAGATTAGGCATCTGCACCGCTAACCCGAGTCCCTGCATACCAGAAACAGCGATACGCGTCAGCACGGCAAATACCGCATCAATATAGAACGTCATCAAGCCAATTGCGATAATACAGGCCACCGACCAGCCAATCAGCTTCTGCACCGGTAGCCAACGGATGCGCAACTCTACTTCCTGCGCATCTGTTTTACGCGTCCAGGCGTACCAACCATAAATATTGGCGGCAAAGAAGAAAATTTGCAGTAACAGGCTGGCATACAGCTGGATCTGGAAAAAGATCACCGCAAACAGCGTGACGTTAATCAGCCCAAACAGATAGTTGATGGTTTTTTCCTGACTCGCGAACCAGATACACAGCAGGCCAAACAACGTGCCGATCGCTTCAATCCAGGAAAGGTCGTATCCCCCTTCCCCCAACGGAATATGAATTAAAATATTACTGGTACTAAAAAAATCCATCTCACCACCCTGTCTCAATTATTGTAAGAAATGTCTATCAAGATGCTCAAGATCGCCGTCAGGCATTCCCTTTCACACGCAATTTTAGCGAAGCTGCAAAATCCAGCATGCGATTCAACGGGATTAAAGCGCCTTCTCGCAGGGCTGCATCTACATGAATCTCATGTGCATGGCCACCTTGCTCCAGACCGTTAGCAATCGCCTCCAGCCCATTCATCGCCATCCACGGACAGTGGGCGCAGCTGCGGCAGGTTGCCCCTTCTCCTGCGGTCGGCGCTTCCAGCAACGTTTTCTCCGGGCAGGCCTGCTGCATCTTGTAGAAAATGCCGCGATCGGTCGCCACAATCAGTTCGCGCTGTGGCAGCGTCTTCGCCGCCTGAATCAGCTGGCTGGTTGACCCAACGGCGTCAGCCATCTCTACCACGCTCTGTGGCGATTCTGGATGAACCAAAATTGCCGCATCGGGGTACAGGATCTTCATGCGCTTCAGCGCCTGCGTTTTAAATTCGTCATGCACAATGCACGCGCCTTGCCAGCACAGGACATCCGCCTGCGTCTGTTTTTGTACATAGCTTCCCAGATGGCGATCCGGTGCCCAGATAATCTTTTCTCCCAGGCTATCCAGATGTTCGATCAACTCCACCGCAATGCTGGATGTCACCACCCAATCTGCACGCGCTTTTACCGCAGCAGAAGTATTGGCATACACCACCACGGTTCGGTCTGGGTGCGCGTCACAAAAACGGCTGAATTCATCGACGGGGCAACCAAGATCGAGTGAACACTCTGCTTCCAATGTAGGCATCAGAATCGTCTTTTCTGGGTTGAGAATCTTGGCCGTCTCTCCCATAAAGCGAACCCCTGCCACCAACAGCGTCGATGCCGAATGGGTGCTACCAAACCGCGCCATTTCCAGCGAATCCGCCACACAGCCGCCCGTTTCTTCCGCCAGCGCCTGAATTTCAGGATCGGTATAGTAATGCGCAACCATGACCGCGTTTCTTTCCCGCAGCAGTGCCTTTATCCTGTTACGATAGTGCTGTTTTGCATCAGCCGATAATGGCTTGGGCTTTGGCGGAAAGGGATAAATAGTCTCATTGCTATCAAAAAGCATACTCATTATGGATTTCCACGATGACAACTCGGGTTGCAACACCTGATACTGATTTAGCATCAGCATCGGAGTTTTTTATCCTAAACAAAATACCGAAAACACGTCGTAAAGTCGCGGTATTTTTTCGAGGTTACGCACCATTTTGTTTATTATGCTTAAAATAATGAGATGAAATGCGTGAAAGACATTATCTGTAGAAGAGAGACAAGGAGATAAATGGCATGGCCAGCCTCTATATCAGAATATATCGCGATACGCTGATGGTCAGAAACGTGGACACGAAAAAAGAGGTCACCGAGCAATCAGAAATACCTTTTACAACCGCGCGTCTACTGCTCGGGCAAATGATTCCCGCAATGACACTATTGGCTCGGCTCGCACCCAAGGTTGCGGCCAAACGATGGGTTGGGCTATTCACTTCGCACAAGGTCATCATCCATGCCATGGAGATGAATGAAGGCGGACATAGCCAGGTCGAATTTGCCAGTTACATGGAGCTCGCCAGGAGCATCAGCCCGCAAGGAAAGCATATTTATGTGTGTAGCAAAAATGTGCCGCTTACCGATCAAGAAGTGATACAAATCTTTAGCGGCAACATCCCCTCGATCGTCAGCCGCTAACCAGCCGTCGCGCATCAGGCGAATAACCGATGCCAATAGAGAGAGAGCGGAATAATCAAAACCAAAGCGGGGAGAAAGTTAACTACCGCAAAGGATTTGATCTGCGCAATCCGTAGTCCAACGGCAATCATGATAATCCCACCACAGGCAGAAAAGTCCCCCATCGTGATGTCTGTCATAAAGGGCATGATCAATTTGGCGGAGAAGAACAGCAGCGTCTGGACAATCATCTGCGGTATCGCAATCGACATCACGGCAAGACCAAGCGTGATGGAAAAGATCAGTGCAGTGAAAATATCCAAAGCAGATTTGATAATCAGCAGTTGATAATCACCGGTTAACCCTTCCGTCAACGCCCCAACTACGCCAGTGCCGCTGGCACAAAACAGGACGATTAACGCGGTAAAATTCTGAGTGTAGACATCCTGCGGTAAACGGTGCTCCTGTGCAGGCAGAACGCGGTTTAATCCTTTTTGAATTATCGTACCTGCCCGCTGCACGGCGGACTCCATCCGTAGCAGTTCTCCTAACGCCACACCAATCACAATAGCCAGCGCCACCGCCGGCAGTTGCTGGACTTTAACAACCAGCGTAATACCCATTGCAATCGATACCATCGCAAACGCCGGGGGCAGGCCATCCTGCAAGCGTTGGGGAATAAAACGACGCAAAGCAATACCCAGACCACTACCAATCAAGATAGCGGCACCATTAATCAACGGACCAATCATATATCTTCCTAAACAGGGCTATACGCGCTTCCCTGTGGCAATGACTCCATCCCTGCTCAATAGGATTAGAAAACAGTTCCTGACGGGTTATACAGTCCATAGAGAGGGGCAAAGACCTAATATATTCCAAAGCCTTAACGAGCAGGGAATGATAATGGTTTTATCTTATCGACACAGCACGTGCGCTAGCCATAACGTGAGTTTCTTTGAGGGGGAAATTTACTACCGATATGGTGGGTCTTGCAGAATGACTCAGCCTTCAGGATCAGCGCTGACGCGTTGCTGTCTCGCTTCGCTCGGCTCGAACCTAAGCGCAGGTTATTCGCCTTATTCTAAGGCTCACCCTTGCAGGGTCAACGCAAGCGTTGTTCAAAACCATTTTCAATGGTTTTGTCTCACCTACACGACACGTGCAATATGTAATTTAAAACGAATTTATTCAAGGGAGGAACTTTACTGCTGAAGTGGTGGGTCGTGCAGGATTCGAACCTGCGACCAATTGATTAAAAGTCAACTGCTCTACCGACTGAGCTAACGACCCGCAATGCGGAACTGCTTTGATACTTACCGATACTACAACTACATTAACTACATTTGAAATTGGTGGGTCGTGCAGGATTACTCGTCCTACGGACTCGCCCTTCGGGCCAACGCTTTCGCGCTGTTCAAAATCGATACTACCGATTTTGTCGAACCTTTCGGTTCTCATCCATCACGATTCAAAATCAATTATCAAACTTGAAATTGGTGGGTCGTGCAGGATTCGAACCTGCGACCAATTGATTAAAAGTCAACTGCTCTACCGACTGAGCTAACGACCCAATTTCATGCTGCTTTAGCGTTTCGCTGTTTGCCTTGGCAACGGCGGCACATATTACTGATTTAAATTTTCAGCGCAACCTATTTTCTTAAAAAACTGTTTGATTGCTTACTCTTAAGACGTTTAGGCACAAAAACCGCGCATGATGCGCAATTTTTGTGCCAATTAATACGGTATTACGATCCCGCTAAACGCTTTTGCGCTTGCTTTGCACTTTCCGTATTGGGGTACATTTTTACAACTTGCTGGTAAACGGCTTTGGCTTTATCAGCCTGACCTTTTTCCTGCATGATCACCCCAACCTTCAGCAAGGCTTCGGAACTTTTTGGTGACTTGGGATAATTTTTAACAACATTGGCGAAATAGTACGCAGCATCGTCCTTTTTCCCCTTGTTGTAATTCAACTGACCAAGCCAATAGTTGGCATTTGGTTGATAGGTTGAGTCTGGATACTTTTTGACAAATGCCTGAAACGCGCTGATAGCCTGATCGTACTGTTTTTTCTCCAGCACGAGCGCAGCTGCGGCATTATAGTCGCTATTCGCATCACCCGTACTGGCCGGTGCAGCCGTATTGGCCGCACCGGTGTCAGTACCCGCAGCAGCGGCAGGTGTGCCGCCTGTCGTCGGTGTAGAAGATGATTGCGAACTTAATCCATCAATCTGCTGATAAATCTGTTTTTGCCGTTCAACAATCTGATTCAACTGATACTGACTTTCCTGGATCTGCCCACGGAGGCTGTCCATGTCTCGCTGATTATCAGAGATCTGCTGTTGAAGTTGAGTTAAAAGCTGACTGTGAGCGTTAGAAATACGCTCCAATTGAGTGACACGGTCTTCGACCGAGCCTGAGCCGACATTACTGATTGGCGCTTGGGCAGTAGCGGCCCAAGGGACCGCTACGCCAACCAGTAACGACAGACCCAACAGGTGACGTCTGAAGTTACTGCTCATGCGATTCTCTTAATATACCAGAACGGCACGACGGTTTTTGGCATAGGCCGCTTCGTCATGACCGAGAACAGCTGGTTTTTCTTTACCGTAAGAAACGATAGAGATCTGATCGGAAGAAACGCCTTTACCCTGCAGGTACATTTGTACCGCGTTGGCACGACGCTCACCCAGAGCGATGTTGTATTCTGGCGTACCGCGTTCGTCCGCGTGACCTTCGATAGTCACTTTGTAAGACGGGTTGCTACGCAGGAATGCAGCGTGGGCGTCCAGCATCTGAGCAAATTCAGAGCTCACATCGTATTTGTCCAGACCGAAGTAAACGATGTTGTTGCGCTGTAATTCTTGCATCTGCAAACGAGCTTGCTCAGAAGAAGACATGTTACCGCCGTCCATCATGCCGTTGTTACCCGCACCCATGGAAGATTGGTCATTGTCCGCGTTCTTGTTGGAGCTACAAGCGGCCACTGCCAGTACCGGCAGAGCCAACATCAGGCCTTTCAGCACTTTATTGAATTGCATTTCTTATGTCCTTTGACGAGTTTATTGTACATATCTGTACTTATAGATACGGCGACCAGGCAGGGAATTTAACCTGTCCATCAGTAGCCGGAAGACGCGCTTTGAAACGGCCATCGGTCGAAACCAGCTGTAGCACTGAACCCAGCCCTTGTTTGGAACTGTAGATCACCATCGTGCCATTCGGTGCGATACTTGGCGTTTCGTCCAGGAACGTGTCCGTTAATACTTGTACGGCACCCGTTACCAGATCCAGTTTGGAAATATGCTGAGCCCCACCATTCGAGCTCACCGTTACCAAAAATTTCCCGTCGGCGCTCACATCGGAATCCTGATTCTGAGAACCTTCCCAGGTCAGGCGTTGTGGTGCACCGCCGTTAGCATTAACTTTGTAAACCTGAGGACGACCAGCCTGGTCTGAAGTATAGGCCAAGGTTTGGCTATCTGGGAACCAGGTTGGTTCCGTGTTATTGCTGCGGCCATCGGTCACCTGACTGATTTGACCCGAGCCCAGATTCATCACATACAGATTCAGGCTACCACTCTTAGACAGAGCAAACGCCAGTTTACTGCCATCAGGAGAGAAAGAAGGCGCACCGTTGTGACGAGGGAAAGACGCAACCTGACGGATTGCACCATTTGCCAACGTTTGGATAACCAGCGCAGAGCGACCGCTTTCAAACGTTACATAAGCGAGTTTGCTACCGTCAGCGGACCAGGCCGGAGACATCAGCGGCTGTGGTGAACGATGAACAACGAATTGGTTGTAGCCATCATAGTCGGCAACGCGCAGCTCATAAGGGAACTGACCACCGTTAGTCTGAACAACGTAAGCGATACGGGTACGGAACGCACCTTTGATACCACTCAGTTTTTCAAACACTTCATCACTGGCCGTGTGCGCAGCATAGCGCAGCCACTGTTTGGTCACCTTGAACTGGTTCTGAGCCAGTACGTTCCCCGGGTTACCAGAAGTATCGACAAGCTGGTAAGAAACCAGATAGCTGCCATCGGCACTCGGCTGAACCTGACCAACAACCACCGCATCAATACCCAACGCCGTCCATGCAGCAGGCGTCACTTCAGATGCCGTTGCGGGCTGCTGTGGCATACGGTTTGCGTCGATAGGGTTGAATTTACCGCTATTACGCAAATCAGCACCTACGATGCCGCCTACGTCTTCAGGCGCAGCACCCGGACCCGCCCATTTGAACGGAACCACGCCGATAGGACGTGCAGAGTCTACCCCTTGGGTAATCTCTATACGTACTTCCGCGTGCAGCACCGCTGCCCACAGCATTAAAAAGCTTACTGCAACTTTCAGTACTTGCTTCATCTCATCTCCCTTATCCAGACGCGAAGTCTACGATAAATTAGCAGAATTTTAACAAAAACAAACCAATGTCAACAAAACAACATAACCTGGTTTATTTACCATCGTAATAATCTTAAATCTATTGGGTAAACAGCCCGGTTACTGCGGTTTAAAGTCTATTGGCGCATTTTTGAAAGCCTCATAAACATCCGTACTCGGTGGCTTCGGTATTTTGGCCTGTTTGGCAGCTGCAATAGCCGCCTGGCATAGCGCCGGATCGCCACCTTCAGCCGTGACATCAATCAGCAGACCATCTGGCGCCAGCTTAATTCGTAATGTACAGGTACGTCCTTTGTAGAGCTGCCAGTCATAAAATTTGCTCTGAATGGCTGAACGAACCTGGCTACCATAACTATCGAGCGCCGCACCTGATGCACCGCTCTTCTTATTGTTACCCGTGCCCGCTGGTGCACCACCGCCCGATTTCGGCGCGTTTTTCGATGAAGCCAACCCACCCAGCAAATCATCAACGGCGCTTTCCTGCTTAGCAGCCTCTGCTGCCGCTTTCTTTTTATCATCAGCGGCTTTTTTAGCCGCCGCAGCTGCTTCTGCTTTTTTCGCTGCATCAGCGTCAGCTTTTTGTTTCGCTGCCTCAGCTGCTGCTTTTTGTTTAGCTTGTTCAGCCTCTTTTGCCGCCTCTGCGGCAGCCTTGGCTGCTTCTGCTTTCGCGGTTTCTGCTGCCTTTTGCTTGGCAGCCTCAGCGGCTTTTTCTTTAGCCTCCTCTTCCGCCTGCTTCTTAGCAGCAGCGGCCGCAGCAGCTTGTTTCTTCGCTTCGTCTTCCGCTTTCTTTTTAGCGTCCGCTGCCGCTTTCGCCTGCTGTTCAGCTTCAGCTTTCGCTTTTGCCGCCGCGGCTTCTGCCTGCTTCTGCTGTTCTTTTGCCTGCTGAGCCGCCGCTTCAGATTGCTTACGCTGTTCAGCCTGCTCCTGAGCCTGCTTTTTCGCTTCTTCCTGCGCTTGCAGACGCTCTTTTTCTAGCTCTTTCAGCCGCTGCTGTTCAGCGGCTTGCTTCTGCTGAAGCTCTTCGGCCTGCCGTTCAGCCTGCTTTTGACGCTGCTGTTCAGAACGTTTTGCATCGGTCTGCTGCTGCTGTTGGCGGTTATACTGCTCTACCACCGCGCTCGGATCGACCATCACTGCATCAATTGACGAGCCTCCACCGCCCCCGCTGGCATCCATCGTTTGCGTCGACGAACTCCAGAGCAGCAAAGCAATCAGTATGATGTGCAGAACAGCCGAGATAATAACGGCGCGTTTCAGCTTATCGTTTTGTTCGTTTGCCTTTAGCACAAGCGATTCCCAAAAACAGTGTTGCCAGAAATAGGCTTAACGATCATAACCGTGATGCGCTCATTTAAATCGGTTGCGTCATCAAACCAACGGACTTTACGCCAGCCTGATGCAACAAATTCAACGCTTTAATGATCTCATCATAAGGAACATCTTTCGCACCACCAATCAAAAAGACCGTCTTGGGGTTAGTAGCCAGTCGTGATTGCGCTTCAGCAACCACCTGCTCTGCCGGAAGCTGCTCCATACGGTTTTGCTCAACAACCAGACTATATTGCCCTATGCCTGAAACTTCTACGATCACGGGCGGATTGTCATTGCTGGAGACCGTTTTTGAATCGGTTGCATCCGGCAGATCTACCTCAACGCTCTGCGTAATAATCGGGGCTGTCGCCATAAAAATCAGCAACAGCACCAACAGCACGTCCAATAGCGGAACAATATTGATCTCGGATTTCAGCTCACGACGACCTCTGCGTACTCGTGCCATGATCCCCCCTGATTACTTGCTGTTGTCGCTGGAGAATGCCTGACGGTGCAGGATCGCGATGAACTCTTCCGTAAAGTTGTCGTAGTTCTGCTCCAGTTTACCCACCCGCAGGCTAAGGCGGTTATACGCCATGACCGCAGGAATCGCAGCAAACAGGCCGATTGCCGTAGCAATCAAGGCTTCGGCAATACCAGGTGCAACCATTTGTAAGGTTGCCTGCTTCACGGCGCCCAGCGCGATAAAAGCGTGCATAATCCCCCAAACAGTACCGAACAGGCCGATATACGGGCTGATAGAACCCACGGTGCCCAAGAAGGGAATGTGCGTTTCCAGCGTTTCCAATTCACGATTCATTGAAATACGCATCGCCCGGGATGCACCTTCTACCACCGCTTCCGGCGCATGGCTGTTAACACGATGCAACCGCGCAAATTCTTTGAAACCTGAATGGAAGATTTGTTCAGTACCCGTCAGACTATCGCGGCGACTTTGGCTTTCCTGATAGAGACGCGACAGTTCGATACCCGACCAGAATTTGTCCTCGAACGCCTCAGCCTCACGTGTCGCCGCATTCAAAATTCGGGTACGTTGAATAATGATCGCCCAGGAAGCGATAGAAAAACAGATTAAAATCAGCATGATTAGTTTGACCAGAAGGCTTGCCTTCAGGAACAAATCAAAAACGTTCATGTCAGTCACTGCTTGAACTCCGCGACAATAGACTTAGGAAGCGCAATTGGCTTCATTTGATGTGGATCGATGCATGCGATCAAAACTTCAGCATGGCTTAGCAGGGTGCCCTGAGCATTGAGAATACGCTGTGCGAAAGTCAGAGAAGCACCACGCAGCGAGATAATCTCGCTCTGCACTTCCAGCATGTCGTCGAGGCGTGCAGGAGCAAGATACTCCACCGTCATCCGACGAACAGCAAACGCGACATGCTCACTTAGCAAGGCTTGCTGGTGAAAGTTACGTTCCCGCAACGCTTCGGTTCTTGCCCTTTCATAAAAGGCAACATAGCGCGCATGGTAGACAACGCCACCTGCATCAGTGTCTTCAAAGTAGACTCGAACTGGCCAGCGAAACAACGAATTACTCACTCTACATCCCGGTAATGCATTAAACCTCGCTACTATACGCAAGAGAAATGAGGTTTGGAATGGATTGTGACAGCGGAAAGAAAATAATTATGGGTCGCAAGCAACCCATAATTAAATGGAATAGGAGACTATTTTAACCGAAGAAATAGTACAATCCTGCGCACAGGATCACAAAGGCAGGAAGTGGTGCGAAAAACGCGCGCCAAAGCAGGCGATGTGGACGGAAACCCACGCCATGAACAACGCCTGCGCAAACGGCCCAAATCAACAGCAGCCCCTGCCAAACTGCGAGTTCGCTGGTACGCGCAGCAAAACGCGTCGGGTCCCAGAAGACACAGCCAGCGAGTAGCAACGCCATTATAAGGGAAAGAGCCCTTAACGGGCTCTTATCCATCAGGCGATAGAGTTTATCGACCAGATCATTCATTGCTTATCGTCTTCAGCCGCTTTACTTGCCTCACTCTGCTCAATAGCCAGGGCTGTGATGATCCCCAGTGAGCAAGCAAGAAGCGTTCCGAGTATCCAGGCAAAATACCACATAAATTAAGCTCCTTACTTAGTACATAGAGTGAGTGTTTTGCTCAATCTGCTCTTTAGTAATACGACCGAACATCTTGTAATAGCACCACGCAGTGTAAGAAAGCACGATGGGAACGAAAATAATCGCAACCACAGTCATCACTTTCAACGTCAGCAGACTCGATGTCGCATCCCATACCGTCAAGCTGACGTTAGGCACGGTGACTGACGGCATAATGAACGGGAACATGGCGATCCCAGCGGTCAGAATCACACAGGCGATAGTCAGAGAAGAGAACAAGAATGCCCACGCTCCTTTCTCTGCACGCGCCATAAGGGTAGTCAACACTGGCAACACCACGCCCAGTACGGGAATCGCCCACAGCACAGGATGGTTATTAAAGTTGACCAGCCAGGCACCTGCCTGCTGAACGACTTCTTTACGCAGTGGGTTAGACTCAGCAGCAGTGTTAATCGCCGACGTCACCACATAACCATCAATGCCGTAAATCACCCATACGCCAGCCAGAGCAAACGTCACCATCATCACCAGCGCGGAAATTTGCGCGGCAGATTTGGAACGCACGTGTAAATCGCCCGTGGTCCTCATCATCAGGTAGGTTGCACCCTGAGTAAGAATCATCGTCAGACTCACCACACCAGCCAGCAAACCAAACGGATTCAGCAGTTGGAAGAAGTTTCCGGTGTAGTACAGGCGCAGATATTCATCGACGTGGAACGGAACACCTTGCAACAGGTTGCCAAACGCCACACCAATGACAACCGGTGGCACAAAGCTGCCAATAAAGATGCCCCAGTCCCACATTCCCCGCCAGCGCGGATCTTCGATTTTTGAACGGTAATCGAAGCCGACAGGACGGAAGAACAGTGAGGCCAGCACCAGAATCATGGCAATGTAGAAACCAGAGAACGCGGCGGCGTAAACCATCGGCCAGGCAGCAAACAGTGCGCCACCTGCGGTGATCAACCAGACCTGGTTACCGTCCCAGTGCGGAGCAATACTGTTAATCATGACGCGACGCTCGGTATCCCCACGCCCCATCAGACGGACCAGAATGCCCACACCCATGTCAAAACCATCAGTGATAGCAAAGCCAATCAGCAAAATACCGATCAACAGCCACCAGATAAAACGTAAGACTTCATATTCAAACATAGTGGACTCCTGTTTACCGTGCTTCCTGCGCAGCCGCTATAGGTTGTTCAAAATGGTAACGCCCAGTTTTCAAGCTGCTCGGCCCCAGACGTGCGAATTTGAACATCAGATACATTTCTGCAACCAGGAAGAGCGTATACAGACCACAGATCAGCCCCATTGAGAACAGAATATCCCCTGCTGTCAGCGATGAGGTCGCGACAGCTGTTGGCAGGATTTCACCGATAGCCCAAGGTTGACGGCCGTATTCGGCAACAAACCAACCTGCTTCGATAGCAATCCACGGCAGCGGAATACCATACAGGGCGATGCGGTGCAGCCAGCGTTTCTGACCAATTTTGCCACGCAGAACGGTCCAGAAAGAGAGGCCAATGATCAACAGCATCAGAATGCCGCAACCTACCATGATACGGAAAGAAAAATACAGCGGTGCTACACGAGGGATAGAATCTTTAACCGCTTGTTTAATCTGAGTTTCTGATGCATCAGAGACTTTCGGCGTATAGCGTTTCAGCAACAGACCATAGCCCAAGTCTTTCTTAGACTGATCGAACGCTTCTTTTACTGCCGGGTCGGTGTTGCCCGCGCGTAATTCTTCCAGCAAGTGGTACGCCTTCATACCATTGCGAATACGCACTTCATGCATCGCCATCAGCTCTTTCAGACCCGTCACTTCTTTGTCAGTCGAACGGGTGGCAATTATCCCCAAAGCGTAAGGGATCTTGATGGCATAGTTGTTTTCCATCGTATCCTGATTAGGGATGCCAATCAGCGTAAAGGATGCCGGAGCCGGCTGTGTTTCCCATTCGGCTTCAATCGCTGCCAGTTTGGTTTTCTGCACGTCACCCATTTCATAACCGGATTCATCACCCAGTACGATAACAGACAAGACAGAAGCCAGACCGAAGCTTGCTGCGATAGCAAATGAACGCTTGGCAAACGCAATGTCGCGGCCTTTCAACAGATAGTAGGAACTGATACCCAGAATGAACATCGCGCCGGTACAGTAACCTGCTGCCACCGTGTGAACGAATTTCACCTGAGCAACTGGATTCAGTACCAAGTCAGCGAAGCTCACCATTTCCATTCGCATGGTTTCAAAATTGAAATCTGATGCGATGGGGTTTTGCATCCAGCCATTAGCGACCAGAATCCACAGTGCAGAGAAGTTAGAACCCAGTGCGACCAGCCAGGTAACGGCCATATGCTGCACTTTTCCTAAACGGTCCCAACCAAAGAAGAACAAGCCAACAAAGGTCGATTCCAGGAAGAATGCCATCAAGCCTTCAATAGCCAGCGGCGCGCCGAAAATATCTCCGACGTAGTGAGAGAAATATGACCAGTTGGTCCCGAATTGAAACTCCATGGTCAATCCGGTAGCGACCCCAAGAGCAAAGTTAATTGCGAATAACTTGCCCCAGAATTTGGTCATATCTTTATAGATTTGTTTGCCGGACAGCACATATACCGTTTCCATAATCGCCAGCAAAAACGCCATCCCCAGCGTTAATGGTACGAATAGAAAATGGTACATTGCAGTTAAGGCAAACTGTAAACGTGACAGTTCGACTACATCAAACATTTTGACTCCTTGCTCCTCGCAGGAAGGGATTAGCTTGCAAACGCTGACAAGCCGCCAAACATTCGGCCATTACACCCAAAAAGAACACAACAAGAATTGCTTTAACATCGGCTGTAACAAACACTAAAAATACCGTTCACCAGAGCAGTCACATCGCGACGCCCCGACAGCAAGCTCAAGATAAATCACAAGTATTACAAATAGCGTACCCCATAAGGAGGTAGCCGTATATTACGCCTGTAATCCCCTACAATAAATAGGTTTTTACGTGACCTAGACTAGGTTTTTGGCTTCAAATCAACTTTCCCGCCAAAAGGTGCAAAAGGCGATAATTGACCTCGCGCAATTTAAGCCTATTTCATAAATTATATCCAGAGGCGTTTTTTGATCTAAAACAATTTAACGCCTTTCTCGTGATTGATGCGTTGCATTAATTTCTTTATTGCGCTTATTGTTAATGCAATGTAATTTTTAGGTTTAAGTTAAATTAATTCAGCAATATAATCGCTACTTTCCGTTATCGATTATTTACATACAATAAGGCACATTTTTTATTCTTTTTTTCGTATGCTTTTTCTTATTTTATTACTGATTCTTCCGTTTTTTTATTGTTTTATAATTGTTGCATAAATTAACAATACTCTCTCATATTTGATCTTATTGAATTCCATTCTCTTTTGCACAAAAAAGCCACCCGGAGGTGGCTAGTATGTTTAATCGAACAATCGATTAACGTGCTAATATTGCTTTTACGGCATCACCGATATCCGCCAGACTGCGAACGGTCTTGACACCGGCCGCTTCTAACGCTGCGAATTTATCGTCGGCAGTACCTTTACCACCGGCAATGATGGCGCCAGCATGGCCCATACGCTTGCCTTTCGGCGCAGTTACACCCGCGATGTAACCAACAACGGGTTTAGTCACGTGCTCTTTAATATACGCCGCAGCTTCTTCTTCCGCCGTACCACCGATTTCACCAATCATGACGATGGCTTCTGTCTGTGGGTCCTGTTCAAACAGCTTCAGAATATCAATGAAGTTAGAACCTGGGATCGGGTCGCCGCCGATACCCACACAGCTGGACTGACCCAGCCCGGTATCAGTTGTTTGCTTCACGGCTTCATACGTCAGCGTACCTGAACGAGAAACGATACCGACTTTACCCGGCAGGTGAATATGGCCCGGCATAATACCGATCTTACATTCACCCGGTGTGATCACCCCTGGGCAGTTCGGACCAATCATCCGCACGCCGCTCTGATCAAGCTTCACTTTCACCGTCAGCATATCCAGCGTCGGGATACCTTCGGTGATACAGATGATCAACTCGATACCTGCGTCAATCGCTTCCAGAATGGAGTCTTTACAGAACGGAGCGGGAACGTAGATAACGGATGCCGTTGCGCCCGTCGCTTCTACCGCTTCACGTACCGTATTAAATACGGGCAGACCCAGATGTTCCGTGCCGCCTTTACCCGGCGTCACACCGCCAACCATTTGCGTACCGTAAGCAAGCGCTTGCTCAGAGTGGAATGTCCCCTGACTACCGGTAAAACCCTGACAGATAACTTTGGTATTTTTATTAATCAGAATGGACATTATTTACCCTCCACAGCTGCAACAACCTGCTGAGCAGCACCCGTCAGGCTGGTCGCGGCAATAATATTCAGGCCGCTATCCGCCAGTTTCTTGGCACCCAGCTCCGCATTGTTTCCTTCAAGACGTACCACAACCGGTACGTTAACACCCACTTCGGCTACGGCGCCGATGATGCCGTCAGCGATCAAATCGCAACGTACGATGCCACCAAAGATGTTAACAAAGACAGCTTTTACCTTGTCGTCAGACAGGATGATTTTAAACGCTTCAGTAACACGTTCTTTCGTCGCGCCGCCACCAACATCGAGGAAGTTCGCAGGAGCACCACCGTGCAGTTTCACGATGTCCATCGTGCCCATCGCCAGACCAGCACCGTTGACCATGCAGCCAATGTTGCCGTCCAGCGCCACATAGTTCAATTCCCACTGTGCCGCATGCGCTTCACGGGAATCTTCCTGACTTGGGTCGCGCATTTCACGCAGCTCAGGCTGACGGAACAGGGCATTGCCGTCCGCACCCAGTTTGCCATCCAGACAGATCAGATCGCCCTGCTTGGTGATAACCAGCGGGTTAATTTCTACCAGCGCCAGATCGCGTTCCAGGAACAGCGTCGCCAGACCCATGAAGATTTTGGTGAACTGAGCAACTTGCTTACCGCTTAAGCCCAGTTTGAAAGCCAATTCACGGCCTTGATAAGGCTGTGGGCCTACCAGTGGATCGATGGCAGCTTTGTGGATCAGTTCCGGCGTCTCTTCCGCCACTTTTTCAATTTCTACGCCACCTTCGGTGGACGCCATGAACACCACGCGACGCGTGCCACGGTCAACAACTGCGCCCAGATAAAGCTCTTTGTCGATATCTGTCGCGGCTTCAACCAGAATCTGATGAACCGGCTGACCCTGCGCGTCAGTTTGATAAGTAACGAGTTTTTTACCCAGCCAGTTTTCAGCAAAGGCGCGGATATCTTCTTTATTGCTGACAACTTTAACGCCGCCCGCTTTACCGCGACCGCCTGCGTGAACCTGACATTTTACGACCCACGGACCCGCACCAATTTTAGACGCGGCTTCTTCCGCTTCACGCGGAGTGGTGCAGGCATAGCCGGTCGGTGCCGGTAAACCATATCGAGCAAAGAGTTGTTTTGCCTGATACTCGTGTAAATTCATGATGTTCTATCCATTTAGGTTTGGAGATAAGTCGGCAGACGGTTTTTCATCACCGAATCTTTCGGTAGAGAAAAGCGCCATTAACTCTCTGATATATTTGGATAACGCCGTTAAGAAAAAACGGCCTGCATAGCACATAATCTTGTCTATACCCTAAATAATTCGAGTTGCAGGAAGGCGGCGACACAGTGAATCCCCAGGAGCTTACACCAGTAAGTGACTGGGGTGAGCGAGGAAGGCCAACGCACATGCAGCTTGAAGTATAACGGGTATACCGTTTCGGGCGGAAACCGTCAGGGTTACCCGCCCGAAAGCCTATCTGTCGGACTAAACGTCTAACAGCAGACGCGCTGGATCTTCCAGCATCTCTTTCACCGTCACGAGGAAGCCAACGGACTCACGGCCATCGACCAAACGGTGATCGTAAGACAGCGCCAGATACATCATCGGCAGAATAACTACCTGACCATCAACCGCCATCGGACGATCTTTAATGGCGTGCATACCCAGAATCGCACTCTGCGGTGGGTTGATGATTGGGGTAGACATCAGAGAGCCAAAGACGCCACCGTTGGTAATGGTGAAATTACCGCCCAGCAGTTCTTCAACCGTCAGTTTGCCGTCACGGCCTTTCACGGCCAGCTCTTTGATTCGCTTCTCGATATCGGCCATGCCCAGCGCATCGACATCACGCAGCACTGGCGTAACCAAGCCACGCGGGGTAGAAACCGCAATGCTGACATCGAAGTAGTTGTGGTAAACCACATCTTCGCCATCAATAGACGCATTCACTTCTGGATAACGCTTCAGCGCTTCGACCACGGCTTTGATGTAGAAGGACATGAAGCCCAGACGCACACCATGACGCTTCTCAAATGCATCGCCGTACTGCTTGCGCAGATCCATGATTGGCTGCATATTGATTTCGTTGAACGTCGTCAACATTGCCGTGCTGTTTTTCGCTTCCAGCAGACGCTCAGCAACACGCTTACGCAGACGCGTCATCGGCACGCGTTTTTCGCTGCGCGCGCCCAGAGCCGGTGCCGGAGAAGCGGCAGGCGCTTCAGACTTAGGCGCTTTACCAGACTCTTTCTTCTGGGCCGCCAAATGTTTATCCACGTCTTCACGGGTAATTCGACCGCCTACACCGCTGCCTTTGATAGCAGAAGCATCGAGATCGTGCTCTGCAATCAGACGGCGGATAGCCGGGCTGAGCGCGTCGCTGTTCTCTTCTTCCAGCCCAGCCGTATGACGCTGTGCCGGTGTTGATTCTTTGCTTTGTGATTTCTCGCTGGTTTCTTTACCAGAGCTGTCGCCACGACGAATGCGGCCCAGCAGTTGGCGAGACGTTACTGTTGCACCTTCCTCTTCCAACACGGCATCCAGAATACCGGCTTCAGAGGCAGGAACTTCCAGTACAACTTTGTCAGTTTCAATTTCAACCAGTACTTCATCGCGCTGGACGCCATCGCCTGGCTTTTTATGCCAGGTAGCCACCGTGGCGTCAGCGACGGATTCAGGCAGGTCGGGTACATGAATATCTACGCTACTCATTATCTATCCTTTTATTTAATCAACGTTCAGCGCGTCATCGACCAGATCTTGCTGTTGTTTCTGGTGTACGGACATATAGCCAACGGCGGGTGATGCAGACGCCGGGCGTCCTGCGTAACGTAAAGAAGCCCCAAACGGAATCACTTCACGGAAATGGTGCTGACTGCAATACCAAGCTCCCTGATTCAGCGGCTCTTCCTGACACCACACGAAATCGTGAACATGGGCAAACGATTCCAGCGCAGCTTGAACGGCCTGATGCGGGAACGGATAAAGCTGTTCGATACGAACGATAGCGACATCTTTTTGCTCGTTCTTGCGGCGCTGTTCCACCAAATCATAGTAGACCTTACCGGAACAAAGCACGACACGCTTCACGGCTGCTGGATCTAATTCTTCAACTTCACCAATCGCTGGCTGGAAGGAACCCTTTGCGAGTTCATCCAGTGAAGAGATCGCCAGCGGATGGCGCAACAGAGATTTTGGCGACATCACCACCAGAGGACGGCGCATACCGCGCAGCGCCTGACGGCGAAGCATGTGATAAACCTGCGCAGGTGTTGACGGAATACAGACCTGCATATTTTGCTCGGCGCAGAGTTGCAGATAACGCTCCAGTCTAGCAGACGAGTGCTCAGGGCCTTGGCCTTCGTAACCGTGCGGCAGCAGCATGACCAGACCACACATCCGACCCCACTTCTGCTCACCGGAACTGATGAACTGATCGATAACAACCTGCGCACCGTTAGCGAAGTCACCAAACTGCGCTTCCCAGATGGTCAGGGTGCGCGGTTCTGCCGTCGCATAGCCGTATTCAAACGCAAGTATCGCTTCTTCGGATAGCACGGAGTCCCAAACATTGAACTCGCCCTGTCCGTTATGCACGTGGTTCAATGGCGTGTAGCTGGAGCCATTCTTCTGGTTATGCACGACAGCGTGGCGATGGAAGAACGTACCGCGACCGCTATCCTCACCAGACAGACGAATCGGAATCCCTTCATCAACCAAGGTAGCGTAGGCCAGCGTTTCTGCTCCACCCCAGTCAAAAGGTTTGTTGCCAGCGGCCATCTCAGCCCGGTCAGCATAAACTTTGGCAACGCGAGGATGAACGTCAATCCCTTCCGGCACTTCGCTGATACGCTTCGCCAGTTCCTGCAAACGTTTCATTTCTGTTGCGTGCGGATAAGGCTCATCCCACTCATGGTTCAGATACGGCGTCCAGGTAAAGGACTGCATATCCATCTGACGCCATTCTTCCACCACACATTCACCGGCATCCAGCGCATCGCGGTACAGGTTGACCATTTCGGTGGCATCTTCCAGCGTAATGGATTTTTCCTGCTCCAGACGATCGGCGTATACCTTACGCGGCGTCGGGTGTTTCTTGATCTTCTGGTACATCATCGGCTGCGTTGCACTTGGCTCGTCAGCTTCGTTATGACCATGACGGCGATAACAAATCAGATCGATGAACACATCACGCTTAAACTCATTACGGAAATCCAGCGCCAGACGCGTAACAAACGCCACCGCTTCCGGGTCGTCTGCGTTAACGTGGAAAATCGGTGCCTGCACCATCTTGCCGATATCGGTACAGTATTCGGTGGAACGAATATCCAACGGGTTAGAGGTCGTGAAGCCGATACGGTTGTTGATAACAATACGTAGCGTACCGCCAACTTCATATCCACGCACTGTCGACATATTCAACAGTTCCTGCACCACCCCCTGACCACTCACTGCCGCATCGCCATGAATGGTGATTGGCAGAACACGCGGACCACTCTGACTGTTAAGGCGGTCAAGACGCGCACGAACCGATCCTGTCACCACCGGGCTGACGATTTCCAGGTGCGATGGGTTGAACGCCAACGCCAAGTGCACCAGACCACCCGCAGTCTCGAATTCAGACGAGAAGCCCTGATGATATTTCACGTCACCGGTACCCAAGTGTTCTTTATGCTTACCGGCAAACTCGTCGAACAGATCCTGAGATTTTTTGCCCAACACGTTGATCAGGACGTTGAGACGACCACGGTGCGCCATCCCCAATACCACTTCGCGAGTGTCGTTTGCACCCGCATGGCGAATCAGCTCTTTCAGCATCGGAACCAGTGCATCACCGCCCTCCAGCGAGAAACGCTTGGCACCGGGATATTTAGCCCCCAGGTAACGCTCCAGTCCTTCCGCTGCGGTTAACTCTTTCAGGAAACGGCGTTTCTCTTCTACCGTAAATGACGGTTGCCCCATTACCGATTCGATGCGTTGCTGTATCCAGCGTTTCTCTTCCGTGCTGGTCATATGCATATATTCCGCGCCGATAGAACCGCAATAAGTGCGTTTCAACGCGTCATACAGATCTTCCAGCTTCATGGTGTCTTTGCCAATAGCAAAAGAACCCACGTTGAAGGATTCCTGCAAATCATCCTGCGTCAGGTTATGGTAATCCAGATCCAGTTCTGCAACGGGTTCCTGAGGACGCAGGAAGATCGGGTCCAGGTTAGCTTGCTGATGTCCACGGAAGCGGAACGCATTGATCAGCTGCAATACCTTGACCTGCTTAGCATCAATATCGGGATCGGTGACTGACGAGGTAAAGCGCGAAGCGTCTTTCGCCAGACGGCGGAAATATTCACGCGTTTTGGAATGGAGTTGATCCGGTTTGACCCCACTCGTAGGCAATTGCTGGAAGATCGAGCGCCAGCTATGTTCGATCGAGTCAGGATCGGTTAAAAAATCTTCATAGAGTTGCTCTATGTAGGACTGATTCGCACCCGCCAAATAGGAGGAATCCAGCCAGGCCTTCATCGCGCCGTTCTGCATTATGATCCCTTAAGCTAATAAGCTTCAGTTTTCGCCGTGGTTAACATGTAATTAGTGTCCGTATATCGTGTGCCGTACAAACGGTTCACTTGTCGTACATCGGTACGTGCTTAGAGTATCCATCCCCCTAAGGAACCTTTAAAAACCGGTTCTGGCGCGTAAGCCGGTTTTTAAAGGTTTCCTGCGCTCCCTCTGAAGAATAGCAACTTCAGAGGGAGATACATGTTTTACTACTTAATCTTTATGCAATAACGCCTTACGTAATGGCTATCCGTTACGCGCTACGATGCAACAGCATAGATTTAATATGGCCAATAGCCTTGGTCGGGTTCAACCCTTTCGGACAAACATTGACGCAGTTCATGATGCCGTGGCAACGGAAGACGCTGAACGCATCATCCAGATCGTCCAACCGTGGCTTAGTTTCCGTATCACGGCTGTCAATCAGGAAACGGTACGCTGCCAGCAATCCCGCAGGCCCAACGAACTTATCCGGGTTCCACCAGAACGACGGGCAAGACGTTGAGCAGCAAGCACACATAATGCACTCATACAACCCATCCAGCTTGGCACGTTGCTCAGGCGATTGCAGATGCTCACGCGCTGGCGGATTTTTCCCATTATTCAACAGGTAAGGCTTTATTTTCTCATATTGGGCATAGAACTGTCCCATGTCTACTACCAAATCACGGACAACCGGTAATCCGGGTAGAGGACGGATAACAATTTTGCTTTTTCCGCGCCGTAACGCGGAAACTGGCGTAATACAGGCCAGCCCATTCTTACCGTTCATGTTAACGCCGTCAGAACCACAGACGCCTTCACGGCAGGAGCGGCGGAATGAGAGCGTTGGATCTTGCTCTTTCAGCAGCATCAGCGCATCCAGCAGCATCATGTCGCGGCCTTCTTCCGCCTCCAACTGGTAATCCTGCATCCGCGGAGCATCATCAACATCCGGGTTATAACGATAAATGGAAAATTCGAGTTTCATCGTTTGATCTCCGCAATTAATAAGTACGTACTTTCGGCGGGAACGCCGGACGCAGTTTAGGCTGCATGTTCACCTCACGGCGCGTCATGCTGTCGGTTTGCGGCAGATACAACGAATGGCACAGCCAGTTTTCATCGTCGCGCTCTGGGTAGTCAAAGCGGCTATGCGCACCACGGCTTTCGGTACGGAAGTTAGCGGAAACTGCCGTTGCATACGCGGTTTCCATCAGGTTATCCAATTCCAGACACTCGATGCGCTGGGTATTGAATTCACTTGAGGTGTCATCCAGACGCGCATTTTTCAGGCGCTCACGGATCACTTTCAGCTCTTCCAGCCCTTTAGCCATTGCATCGCCTTCGCGGAAGACCGAGAAGTTATTCTGCATACAGGATTGCAGCGCTTTGCGGATTTCAACCGGATCTTCCCCAGAACGGGTATTGTTCCAGCGGTTCAGACGGTCGAGAGAGGCTTCAATATCGGATTCGCTGGCATCACGGCTTTCGCCCTGCTCGTTCAACGACTCTTGCAGGTGAATACCCGCCGAACGGCCGAATACCACCAGATCGAGCAGCGAGTTACCGCCCAGACGGTTAGCACCATGAACCGAAACGCAGGCAATTTCACCCACGGCAAACAGCCCTGGAATCACCACATCTTCGCCTTTCTCATTCACCGTCAATGCCTGACCGCTCACTTTGGTAGGAATACCGCCCATCATGTAGTGGCAGGTTGGGATAACCGGAATCGGCTCTTTCACCGGGTCAACGTGAGCAAATGTGCGGGACAGTTCCAGAATACCCGGCAAACGGGATTCCAAAACATCTTTACCCAGATGATCCAGTTTCAGCTTGGCATGTGGTCCCCACGGGCCTTCACAGCCGCGGCCTTCACGAATTTCGATCATGATGGAACGGGCAACAACGTCACGGCCAGCCAGATCTTTCGCGTTTGGCGCATAACGTTCCATGAAACGTTCACCATGCTTGTTCAGCAGGTAACCGCCTTCGCCACGGCAACCTTCTGTCACCAGCACACCCGCACCAGCAATACCGGTCGGGTGGAACTGCCACATTTCCATGTCTTGCAACGGAACGCCCGCACGCAGTGCCATGCCCACGCCATCGCCAGTATTAATGTGTGCATTGGTGGTGGACTGATAGATACGGCCCGCACCACCGGTTGCCAGCACAGTTGCTTTCGCTTTGAAATAGACAACTTCACCGGTTTCGATACAGATCGCCGTACAGCCAACAACTGCGCCATCCTGATTTTTCACCAGATCGAGGGCATACCACTCGGAGAAGATAGTGGTGTGATTTTTCAGGTTCTGCTGATACAGCGTGTGCAGCAGCGCATGGCCTGTACGGTCAGCGGCTGCGGCGGTACGTGCAGCCTGCTCGCCGCCAAAATTCTTGGATTGACCACCGAACGGACGCTGATAAATGCTGCCATCATCCAGACGGGAGAACGGTAACCCCATGTGTTCCAGTTCCAGAATCGCTTCCGGGCCGGTTTTACACATATATTCAATTGCGTCCTGATCGCCAATGTAATCTGACCCTTTTACGGTGTCATACATGTGCCATTCCCAGTTATCCTCATGAGTATTACCCAACGCAACGGTAATACCACCCTGCGCGGACACGGTATGAGAACGGGTTGGGAACACTTTAGATAACAGGGCACAGGACAGGCCCATTTGGGAGATTTGCAGCGCGGCGCGCATACCTGCGCCACCTGCGCCAACAACGACTGCATCAAATTCTCTGACTGGCAAATTCATCACGCACCCCACACCACAACAGTTCCATAAATGACGTACACCAACAGCGCTACCACAATTGCCAACTGTAAAGTCAGGCGTAAGGCCAGCGGTTTAATGTAGTCGGTCAGCACTTGCCACATCCCTATCCAGGCATGAACCAGAATGGAAAATAACGTTAGCAGTGTGAATACTTTGGTGAGGGCCATCGCGAAGAAACCACGCCAGATTTCATAAGTGATGTCGCCAGCCGTAGCAATAAAACCAATAAGATAAATTACATACAGAACAATGACGATGGCGGAAGCGCGAATCAGTAACCAATCGTGTACGCCATTGCGTCCTAACGCAGAAGCATTGCTTACCATACGAGGACTCCAGCCAGAATTGAAAGCACGACAGTAATAATAAAGGAGATATTTGCAGAACGCTTACCTGCGGCAAGGTCTTCTTCTATATAGCCAAAATCCATCAACAGGTGACGTATCCCACCAACAATGTGATAAGCCAGCGCGACGAGGATGCCCCAAACGATAAATTTGACGATGAAGCTATCCATAATTTCCGCAGCACGCAGGAACCCTTCCTCTGAAGAAAGAGAAGTGCCTAACAGCCACAGTAAAATACCGACAGCGACAAAGGTGATAACGCCGGAGACGCGGTGAAGAATAGATGCTATCGCAGTAACGGGAAACTGGATCGTCTGCAATTCCAGATTGACAGGTCTTTGTTTTTTCACAGATTTGCCCACACAGCTTTTATTATTGTTTCTTCCTCCGGGCCTGATGTGAGGTCAGACAGCATGAAAGTTACAGCCCTGAGAGTGGGTTTACGATACGCGCTCAAACATCGACATTCCGGTGTCTAAACAGCGCATGATCCTTTCATACTGGGTGCTCCTACTGCAGGGTGATTCCGGAGACCTGGCGGGAGTATAGGTCCTTCACATTCCTATTACAATTCCCATACAAACTGTTTGGTGACATTTGCCCCGAACAGTGATTTAGATCACGAACTTCACAATTTATATAAAATTAATTATCTGATTTGACAAAACTTCAACATTTCAATTACAACTAGGGGATTGAATTTCTTATGATGTGTTAAAGCTCGGCGGGACACTTCCACACTGGCGTAACTTATGTAACAGTGAAGAGAGTCCACGTAAAAGTCATAGGTAATGGCTACAATCTATTCAGAACGTGATTAATTATCTGATAATTGTTAATCGCCTGGAGAACGAATTTTTCATCCTGAATGCGGCTACCCGCCTTACTCTGTATCCTATTTGACGACTGTGTCACGACAGAGTTTCACCGGCCATTACTCGTCCGGTGCACAGGCATGACGGTATTTCTTCAGTGAGAATTTTTAAAATTAAAGCGCTAAGGAGACTGTAAATGGCTGATAAAAAAGCAACACTTACCCTAGAAGGTAAAGAACCGATTGAGCTAAATGTCCTATCTGGTACGCTAGGATATGATGAGATTGATATTCGTCCCCTCGGTTCCAAAGGTTACTTCACATTTGACCCAGGCTTTACCTCTACCGCATCTTGCGAATCAAAAATTACCTATATCGACGGCGACGAAGGCATCCTGCTCCACCGTGGCTTCCCGATTGCCCAACTGGCTGAAAAATCTAATTATCTTGAAGTTTGTTATATCCTGTTGTTCGGTGAGGTCCCAACGGTCGAACAATATGAGACTTTCAAGACAACGGTAACGCGTCACACCATGATCCATGAGCAGATTACCCGTCTGTTCCACGGTTTCCGTCGTGATTCACATCCAATGGCCGTTTTATGCGGTGTCACCGGCGCACTGGCGGCGTTTTACCACGATTCTCTCGACATTAATATCGAGCGTCACCGCGAAATCGCGGCCTATCGCCTGCTGTCGAAAATGCCGACCGTCGCTGCGATGTGCTATAAATATTCCCTGGGTCAGCCGTTTGTTTATCCGAAAAACAACCTGTCCTACGCGGGTAATTTCCTGCACATGATGTTCTCCACCCCTTGTGAAGAATATGTTGTGAACCCGGTGCTGGAACGCGCTATGGATCGCATTCTTATCCTGCATGCCGATCACGAACAAAACGCTTCAACCTCGACCGTGCGTACGGCGGGTTCGTCCGGTGCAAACCCATTTGCCTGTATCGCCGCGGGGATCGCCTCGCTGTGGGGACCTGCACACGGCGGCGCGAACGAAGCCTGTCTGCGTATGCTGGAGGAAATCAGCAGTGTGGAACACATCCCGGCGTTTATCGAACGTGCAAAAGATAAGAACGACTCCTTCCGACTAATGGGCTTCGGTCACCGTGTGTACAAAAACCACGATCCGCGCGCCACCGTCATGCGTGAAACCTGCCATGAAGTGCTGAAAGAATTGGGCAGAAAAGACGATCTGCTGGAAGTGGCGATGGAACTGGAAAACATCGCGCTAAACGACCCGTACTTCATTGAGAAGAAACTGTACCCGAACGTGGACTTCTACTCCGGTATCATCTTGAAAGCGATGGGTATTCCGTCTTCCATGTTTACCGTTATCTTCGCGATGGCGCGTACTGTAGGCTGGATTGCGCACTGGAACGAAATGCACGACGACGGCATCAAAATTGCCCGTCCACGTCAGTTGTACACCGGCTACGACAAACGTGACTTCTCGTCCAACCTGAAATACGATTAATCTATTCAGCATGTGCAATAAGGCCGGGCTATCCGGCCTTTGTTGTTTCAGAACCGAATTTCTCTTACTTCTACTAGCTCTGACAGTGCGGGCACCAATAAAACGGGCGCGATGACAGCATCGTTCTTTCAATGGTTCCACCGCAGCGCTCACAGCTTTCCCCTTCACGATGGAAAACCTTGAACGAGAAAATTGCACCATGATGGTGGTTTTCATCAACGGTGCCGCGCGTGTTGTAGGACAGCCGGGGAATATCTAGCAGCGCTCGACTCAGTATCTGCAACTGTTCTTCATTCAACTGCGACGCCGTATGTTGAGGTGCCAGTCGGGCCTGCCAGAGAATCTCAACGCGCAGATAATTTCCCAACCCCGCGAGAAAAGCCTGATCCAACAACAGCCCACTGAACTGGCGACGACGAAAACGCGGTAGCAACAAACGCTCACAGACCTGTTCCGGCGTCAGCGACAGATCCAACACATCCGGGCCAATACGTTGCAGGAAAGGATGCGTCGAGAGCGTCTCCGGCGTCAGCATTTCAATATCGGATGCACTGTAAAGCAGAATAGCGCGATCCTGCGTTTCCAGCCGGATGCGCAAATCTCGTTTTGTTTCCGGCGACTCCCCCGCATTCACCACTCGCCAAACGCCATAAAGCTGATTGTGGCTATACAGCACCCGATCGTTGCTAAAATAGGTCAACAGCGCCTTCCCCCGCGTTTCGATCTGCCTGACCTGCTGCCCAACCAATTGTGTTTCGTACGGCTTCAGTTCTGGAAACGCAAACCAGACACGCATCAGCGTTTTCCCCACCACTGCCTCAACTAGCTTATCGGCCGCCCGGCGAATTTCCGGTCCTTCCGGCATACTTTACTCCCTGAAAATCAAACGCTCTGCGACAGAGCAATTCACCAGACTAATGTAATGAACCACCAGTTAGTACCACATCACCCTGCTGCATCAGCGACTGCTTGATCATCACTTCCAGCGCCGTTGTGACTAGCGACGTAGGCATGCTCGGCTCACCGGGATGTTGTGCGGCCTGTTCCGGCGAATAGGGAATATGCACAAAACCACCCCGTACCACATCTCCCTGCTGATGGAGGTGGTGTAAGAGCCCGTACATCACGTGATTGCAGACAAACGTCCCCGCAGTTTGCGATATTGCCGCGGGAATACCCGCCACGCGTAATGCCTGTACCAGCGCTTTCACCGGCAGCGTCGAGAAATACGCCGCTGGCCCGTTTTTTACCACGGGCGTATCAATCGGCTGGTTGCCTCGGTTATCAGGAATTCGAGCATCATTAATGTTGATCGCCACACGTTCGACGGTAATATCGGCACGGCCGCCTGCCTGTCCCACCGCGATCACCACTTCCGGCTGCCATTCAGTCATCGCACGGTAAAGTTGTTCCAGTGACAGGTCGAAGGCGCAAGATAAACGGCAAGCCACCACGCGTGCACCGCCGACCTCCCGCTGATGAAGGACTTTTACCGCTTCCCAGGAAGGGTTAATCGCTTCCCCCCCAAAAGGTTCAAACGCCGTAATTAAAACGGTTTTCATCTGTTATCCCTGTCATACAAAAATAATGATTACGCGGCAGAAACCGCTATCTGATGCTGGCTAAAACAGTGTCGCAATTTGCGAGCAAACAACAGCGCATGCTGCCCATCGCCGTGAATACATACGGTATCGGCTTGTACATTCACCCAGGAACCGTCGATCGCCCTCACCCGCTGGCGTTGAATCATTTCCAACGTCTGCGCCAGCGCCAGTTCATCGCTGTTAATCAATGCCCCAGCCTGAGTACGTGGCACCAGCGCCCCGTCTGGCAGATAGCAGCGATCGGCGAACACTTCCTGACGCGTTTCTAGCCCCAGTCGTTTTCCAGCGCGGATTAGCTCACTTCCCGCCAGCCCAACCAAACGCAATGCCGGATTGACGACCTTCACCGCCTTGGCTACCGCATCAGCTAGCCCTGGCTGGCTGGCAGCCTGATTGTAAAGCATACCGTGAGGCTTTACGTGCGACAGCATTCCCCCTTCAGCAGCAACGATCGCGCTGAGCGCACCAAGCTGATAGACCATCTGCGCAAAGACAATTTCTGCGGGTACATTCATCGCCTTGCGACCAAAATTTTCACGATCGAGAAAACTTGGGTGAGCGCCAAGCGCGACCCCATAGCCCATCCCCCAGCGTACTGACTGGCGCATGGTCTGTGCATCACCGGCGTGAAATCCACAGGCAATATTGGCCGATGTCACCAACTTCAGTAGCGCTTCATCGTTCTCACCGCCCTCGCCCAAATCAGCATTTAGATCAATAATCATGCAGCCTCCACGCCAATTGTTCGAGGTAACGCCGCTGTTCTTCTGCGGCTTTTTGCGCCTGAGCGGGCGTACAGTGAATAAAATGTATCGGTTCACCGAGCCGGATTTGCGCCAAATGGAATAAATCCGCTTCAATCACACTCGCAATACGCGGGTAACCGCCGGTGGTCTGCGCATCCGCCAGCAGGACAATAGGATGACCATTGTGGGGAACCTGCACGACGCCCGGCAGCAACCCATGTGAAGGTAGCTCGCGCGGTTTATTACCTGATGACGTAGTGCGCTGTAGCTCAGCCCCCACCAAACGATACCCCATGCGGTTACTTTGCGGGCTCAACTGCCAGGAGGTGCGCCAGAACAACTCCTGCATCTCTTCGCTGAACTCCTGATATTCAGGCCCCGGTAATGCCCGTACACGGTTGCTGAATAACAACTGCTTAATACCCACTTCTCGCGTCAATTCACGCATCGGCGTTCCCAGCGGAAGCGCATCGCCATCCCTTAATAAACGTCCGTCAAAGCCCCCAAAACCGGCTTTCAAATCGGTACTGCGCGAACCCAGTGCCTCCGGCACATCAACACCACCAGACAGAGCCAGATAGCTGCGCATTCCATTACGCGGCAGGCGCATTTTCAACGTTTGCCCCGGCTTCACGGCGAAGCGCCAGCCTGTCCAGAGCGGCTTGCCATCGAGGTCAGCATGGCAATCCGCACCGGTCAGCGCCACCCAGCAGGCGGTGGTGAATGTTGCGGTAAACTTGCCCAGCGTAATTTCCAGCGCGGCCGCATTCTCCGCGTTGCCCACCAGCAGGTTAGCCATTTGCAGAGCAGGCAGATCGAGCGCACCTGACTGGCTGATGCCCAAACGACGAAAACCGACGCGACCGCCGTCTTGCACTGACGTATGCAATCCGGCATGGATAACTTTCAGCATACGCCCTCCTTCTGTGGCAGAAACCGGACGTTATCCCCAGGGCGCAACAGCGTTGGCGGCATCGTTTGCGGGTTGAACAGCTTCAATGAGGTGCGGCCAATTAATTGCCAACCACCCGGTGTCGCCAGCGGATAAATCCCCGTTTGCGCACCGCCAATCCCGACCGATCCTGCGGGCACACTCAGGCGCGGCTCGGCGCGACGCGGCATATGCAGTTTCTCATTTAACCCACCGAGGTAGGCAAAGCCCGGCTGGAAGCCCAAAAAGTAGACCACGTACTGTGCAGCCGCATGCGCTTCCACAACCTGGCTCGCCGACAGGCCACTGTAAGCGGCAACCTCTGTCAGATCCGGCCCCGCTTCTCCACCATAAACAACGGGAATGTCGATGTCGCGCGGGTCAAACACTAGCGACTCACTCTCCTCCCACCAGCGCTGTAAACGCTCAATCGCATCCAGCGCCATCTGTTGCGGATGTGCCAGCAGCACCGTCAAATTGTTCATGCCCGGAATCGCTTCCAGCACCTCTTCATGGTGATTCAAGCGCTCGGCAAGCCCCCATATTCGCTGCTGGCTCTCCAGAGACATGGGCGGTTCCAGTTCCAGAACAACAGCCCTCTCGCCCAGAAGATAACACCGTGCTCGTTGCAATCTTTCCTCCTGAATCACGTTTTATCCATCATGGTGAACATGGCTAAATGATTAGCGCTGCTTACCGAACTATTTTCTTCTCAATAGCGAAGCAACAACGATGCCAACATCAAAAATACGCCATCATTCCTGTGCGATACCGATATTTTCAGCCCATCAGGCCGGGTTAGGAATATCAATAAATGTCACATCAAAACCATGTTGCGTCGCCAACCATTCGCCCAACGCACGAATGCCGCCGCGCTCGGTAGCGTGGTGTCCGGCAGCGAAGAAGTGCAGCCCCATCTCGCGAGCAATATGGATGGTTTGCTCAGACACTTCACCAGTAATAAAGGCATCAACGCCGAACCGGGCCGCTTGTTCAATAAACCCTTGGCCGCCACCGGTACACCAGGCCACACGCTGTATCTGTTGCGGTGCATTATCCCCACAATGCAGCACGGTGCGCCCCAGCCGTTTTTCTACGCGACGGCAAAATGCTTCTGCTGTCATGGGCTGCACCAGCTCGCCATACGGCACCAGCGGTTCGATCATGCCCTGTACCTGAATCTCAAGCAGCGCAGCCAACTGTGCGTTATTCCCCAATTCCGGGTGTGCATCCAGCGGCAGATGATAGCCGTATAGGTTAATATCATTGAGCAGCAGCGTTTTCAGTCGGTTACGCTTCATGCCACAGACTATTTGCGGTTCGTTTTTCCAAAAATAGCCGTGGTGAACAAGAATCGCATCGGCCTGCTTTTCTACCGCCGCATCCAACAGCGCCTGTGAGGCCGTTACGCCCGTCACAATGCGTTTGACTTCAGCACGTCCCTCAACCTGTAAACCATTAGGCGCGTAATCCTGAAACGCCGCGGTACTCAGCTTCTCGTTAATGACCCTTTCCAATTCCGTATTACGCATACTTACTCTTCTCTTCTCGATCGTTATTCGCCATACCGGTATTTTTTGCCGCTTCAAATGCCGCCAACGTATCCTGACGGGCGGTTTTGTGGTCGACGATGGGCAGCGGATAGCTCAGCTTAAAATGTTGTTTGTCGGCCCAGCGATGGGGCTGATGAATGTCTTTATCCGGCACGGCGGCCAATTCAGGTAGCCAGTGACGAATAAACCGACCGTCGGGATCAAAACGCTCGCCCTGCGTTGTCGGATTAAAAATACGAAAATAAGGTGCCGCATCGGTGCCAGTCGAAGCAGCCCACTGCCAGCCGCCGTTATTCGCCGCCAGATCGCCATCCAGCAGTTGCGACATAAAGTAGCGCTCGCCTTCACGCCAATCGATCAGTAAATCTTTGACGAGAAAACTGGCGCAGATCATACGCAGTCGATTATGCATCCACCCCGTTTCATTCAGTTGACGCATCGCGGCGTCTACAATCGGATAGCCGGTTTTCCCCTGTTGCCAGGCCGCTAAATCCTCCGGCGATTCCCGCCATTTCACCCACTGCGTCCACGCAGTAAATGGACGGTGTTTACACAACTGCGGCCAGGAGACGATCAGGTGACGGTAAAATTCACGCCAGACCAGCTCGTTAAACCAGGTAAATGCTCCGCCTTCACGCCGTTCCAGCATCTCTGGGCACTCAGTGCGCAGGCGGTTAAAACATTGGCGCGGCGATACCATTCCAAGTGCCAGATACGGCGACAGTTTACTGGTGCCTGGCTGCGCGGGGAAATCCCGCTGTTGGTCGTAATCCTGTACCTGCTCTCGGCAAAAACGGCGTAATTGTTGCAAAGCAGCACGTTCGCCACAGGGGAAATCATCGTTATCCACCTCACACTGTGGATAGCTGAACGGCACCAGTGCCACCGTGTGATTGATCGGTTCACCGCGAACATCCGGTGCCGGTACACACGTGGTATCCGCCTCCAGCAAGCGTTTGATAAAAGCCTGACGAAATGGCGTAAATACTTTATACATCTCACCATTGCCCGTCAGCACGCTTCCCGGCGGCAGCAACAGGCTGTCATGGTAGCCATGGCAAACCACGCTCTCCGCCAGTCTCGCTTTCACCTGCTTATCACGCAGGCGCTCGTTGATTTCATACTGATAATTGTAAAAAAGATCGGAGGCCTGCTGCTGCGCACAAAACTGCACTAGCCAATCAACCGACGCCGCAAAATCAGCACATTCGTGGTAATGCAACGGGATGCCTTTCTCGGCTAGCGCATGCTGTACCAACGTCAGGTTCTCTAGCAGAAAAGCCGCCTGACGCGGTGCCATATCATGCTGCTTCCACTGCGCAGGCGTCGCGATGAATACCGCCAGCACGGTCGCATTCGGATTCTTACAGGCCGCATACAGCGCCAGATTATCGGTAACGCGCAGATCATTGCGCAGCCAGACAACATGTGTAACGACAGGCGTGGTCATGAAACTCCTCAGGCGATCAAATTAGTGTCCATAACGCAGGCGCAATGCTTCCGGGTACGGCTCAAAGTAACGCTGCTGAGCCAGATACGCATCGGGGTATTCCGCCATGTAATGTTTTAGCAATGTGATCGGTGCCAATAGCGGCTGTAAACCCTGTCGATAGCGATCGATAAGCTGCGCCAGTTCCTGTCGCTGTTGAGAATTTAGCTGGCGTCGGAAGTAGCCCTGAACATGCATCAGCACATTGGTGTGGTTACGTCGCGTCGCAGGGGTTGATAGCAGCTTCATCAACCGCATCCGGTATTCAACAATATAGTCTTCCAGCGATTCCCACTTATCGATTCCCGCAACAAATGGCCCCAGCTCGCGATATTCCGGCTGGGAGTGCGCCAACAGCAGTAATTTATAGCGGCTATGAAAGGCAATAAGCGCACCACGGCTCAGCCCGTTTTGCCATAGCTGATTCAGTTCGTGCAGCGCATAAACGCGCTCAATGAAATTTTCCCGCAAGCCGGGATCTTGCAGGCGCCCATCTTCCTCAACCGGCAGCCAAGGCATTTGCCGCATCAACTCCTGCGTAAACAGGCCTATTCCGCTTTTACGCGCATCCTTTTGCGCTTCATCGTAAACCTTCACGCGCTCCATGCCACAGCTTGGCGATTTCGCGCAGACGATATAACCGCATAAATGCTGAAGTTGACTGACTTTGTCAGCAGAAAACACCGTCATCTGCTGGGTGACATCCAGCGGTGAGCCATTGCTGGCGCGTAGTGTGATGTGGCTTTCCCCTTCGCGCACCAGCCTGAGTGCCGGACGCGGCACCGGTAAACCAATTGCCATTTCCGGGCAAACCGGCTCAAAACGAAAATAGGGTGCCAATTGTTCAGCAGCAAACGTCAAGCGCTTGTGTCCACCATCAAACCGCACGGGATTACCGAGCAGGCAGGCGCTGATACCAACAGGGATGAGTTCGAGCGTCATGATTTATCCTTATACCCGTCATAGTTCAAGCTGCATGTGCGTTGGCATTCTGCAAACCCTCTGACCAGCATAGCGGATTTCACCGCGATTCAGTGCTGTCACAGCAAAGAATAAAGTAATAAATCATAAGATTGGAAAGGGATAATGGGATAGCTGGCGGGAAAGGAAAGGGGCAGACAGCATCGGAAGATCGCTTAACCGATACCCCATCAATAAAATGCCGTTCATTTTTCGTGTTTATCTGCCATTCCCGTTTTAGGTATACAGCAGATAAACACGACAGATCTTACACACGGGCCTTAATAAAAATCGCAGGCAGCCGCTTCAGACTGCGCCATCCATACCGGTTTATCGCTGGTTTTCAGCCAGACACGGTGTAAATAGCTGTAAAAACGTGCCCGATCGCGACGGAACAGCATCACCGGTAATGCCAACACGCCGATAGCAACCACAGCGGCGCGACGCAGGAGAATACGGTGCAAGGGATAAGTAGTATAAAGCGACATAACGATCCTCCTCTGGGATAAGCACCCTTGTTCAGCGGCGCTTTTCATAACGATAAAATAAGAACTGTGATATTGGTTAAAATTTTACCGCCTTTCCTGAAAGTTTACTACTCATCTGACCAGTAAAAGATGAAATAATCGCCAATTTTTTCGCCATTACGTTATTAGGTTACAATGACGTTAAAAATAAACTCACCATTGGTTAATTTATGGTTTTAAATTGGATCACTTTATTCCCTCCGCTTCATACCCTTTTCTCGCCGCAGACGATTTTGTTAATCCCGTAACGCCACTCACCTCTCCGCCGCCTACTTTTCATCCCATTTTTATACTTTTTTTACGCTCGCAGATGGGAAATTTGCACCTTCTTTTCCTGCGTTTTCCTACTCTGACGCTGTCTATTTTGTTCTGGAGGTGTGTTGTGACGCTTAGCATCGTCTTAGGCGGCCTACTCGTGCTGCTGTTACTGGTCTATCTGGTTTATGCCTTATTGAAGGCGGAGGAATTCTGATGGCCGCTGACGCTTTTTTACTGATCTTCGGTCTGCTGCTCACAGTGCTGATCGTCGCTCAGCCGTTGGGTCGCGGGCTGGCTCATCTGATTGAGGGCGAAACAGGGACGCTCCTGCAAAAATTCGAAACGGGGGCGGCACGTTTCCTTGCCTTAGATACAACGGAGATGCGCTGGCAGCAGTATGCGGCGGCTATTCTAACTCTTAATCTGATCGGTATTATCGTCCTGTTCGTGCAGCTAATGGCACAGGGCTACCTGCCGCTTAACCCAGAAAATATGCCGGGTCTGTCGTGGCATTTGGCGTTAAACACGGCAGTCAGCTTTGTCACCAACACCAACTGGCAGGCTTACAGCGGTGAAAACACGCTGAGCTACCTGAGCCAGATGGTTGGCCTAACGGTACAAAACTTCCTGTCTGCCGCGAGCGGCATCGCCGTGGCCTTCGCGTTAATCCGCGCGTTTTCCCGTCGCTGCGTCGACACGCTGGGCAATGCGTGGCTCGATCTGTTTCGCATCACGCTGTACGTGCTGCTGCCGCTGTCCCTGCTGCTGGCGCTGTTTTTTGTTAGCCAGGGCGTGCTGCAAAACTTACTGCCTTATCAGCACTTAACCACGCTGGACGGCACACCCCAAACGCTGCCGATGGGGCCCGTTGCCTCACAGGAAGCGATTAAACTGCTCGGCACCAACGGCGGCGGCTTCTTTGGTGCCAACTCGGCTCACCCATTTGAAAACCCGACCGCGCTGAGCAACATCGTGCAAATGCTGGCGATCCTGCTGATTCCTACTGCACTGTGCTTCGCCTTTGGTAAAGCCGTCAGCGACAACCGTCAGGGCCATGCACTGCTGTGGGCCATGGGGCTAATCTTTATCGTCGCGGCAGCCGTAGTAATGAAGATGGAGGTCACCGGTAATCCCCATCTGCTGGCATTAGGCGCGGATAGCAGTGCGAATCTGGAAGGCAAGGAGACACGCTTTGGCATTCTGACGTCCAGCCTGTATGCCGTTGTCACCACGGCGACGTCGACAGGTGCAGTGAACGCCATGCACGACTCCTTCACCGCGCTCGGCGGCATGGTTCCTATGTGGTTGATGCAAATTGGCGAAGTCGTGTTCGGCGGCGTCGGCTCAGGGCTGTACGGCATGCTGCTGTTCGTGCTTCTGACCGTCTTTATTGCCGGCCTGATGATTGGCCGCTCGCCGGAATATCTGGGTAAAAAAATCGAAGTCTACGAGATGAAGATGACAGCACTGGCGATTCTGATTCCTCCTGCGCTGGTGCTGATCGGTACGGCGCTGGCGCTGAGTACAGAAACAGGCCGTAGCGGCATTCTGAATCCTGGCGCACACGGCTTTAGTGAAGTGCTCTATGCAGTGTCCTCCGCCGCGAACAACAACGGCAGCGCGTTTGCTGGCCTGAGCGTCAACACGCCGTTCTACAACGTTCTGCTCGCTGTCGCCATGCTGCTGGGCCGCTTTGCCGTCATGATCCCCGTGCTGGCTATCGCCGGTTCGCTGGTGGTGAAAAAGCGCCAGCCGGAAAGCAAAGGTTCACTGTCTACCCGTAGTCCGCTGTTTATCGGCATGCTCATCGCCATCGTTCTACTGATTGGTGCGCTGACATTTATCCCTGCACTGGCGTTAGGGCCAGTTGCTGAACATTTACAGTTCGGCCTGACTCACTAAGGCTGGAGACTTTTTATGACTCGTCACACGATGAATCATCAGGCAACACCGGAACCCACCTCATTACAACAGGGTGAGGTCTCCCGCCACGTTGGCAAACGTAAACAGCAAACGCTGTTTGACAGCTCGTTAATCCGTTCGGCACTGAAAGAGGCGCTGAAGAAACTCGACCCACGCGTGCAATGGCGTAATCCAGTCATGTTTGTGGTGTACCTCGGTAGTCTGCTGACAACCCTCGTCTGGTTAGTTATTCTGGCAGGCAAAGCGGAAGGCAATGCCGTGTTTACCGGGCTGGTGTCACTCTGGCTATGGTTTACCGTGCTGTTTGCCAACATGGCCGAAGCGCTGGCGGAAGGTCGCAGCAAAGCACAGGCTAATGCGCTGAAAGGTGTAAAAAAAACCAGTTGGGCGAACAAACTCTCTGCACCGAATCACGATGCCAGTTCGGAATCGGTTCCGGCCGACAGCCTGCGTAAAGGCGATATCGTGCTGGTAAGCGCGGGGGAAACCATCCCGTGCGACGGTGAAGTACTGGAAGGCGGCGCGTCCGTCGATGAAAGCGCTATTACCGGGGAATCTGCCCCCGTCATCCGCGAGTCCGGCGGCGATTTCGCTTCCGTCACTGGCGGTACGCGCGTGCTGTCCGACTGGCTGGTGATTCAGTGTAGCGTCAACCCCGGCGAAACGTTTCTCGATCGAATGATCGCCATGGTCGAAGGTGCACAGCGTCGAAAAACGCCGAACGAAATCGCGCTGACTATTTTGTTGATCGAACTTACGCTCATCTTCCTGTTGGTCACCGCCACGCTCTACCCGTTTTCCTGGTTCGGCGTGCAGGCGAATCACAGCGGTGATGTCGTCGGTGTGACGGTGCTTGTCGCCCTGCTCGTCTGCTTGATCCCAACTACCATCGGCGGCCTGCTATCAGCAATCGGCGTGGCGGGGATGAGCCGGATGTTAGGGGCTAACGTGATTGCCACCAGCGGGCGGGCAGTTGAAGCGGCGGGCGATATCGATGTTCTGCTGCTGGATAAAACCGGCACCATTACACTCGGTAACCGTCAGGCTTCCGCCTTCCTGCCTGCGCCGGGCGTCACTGAGCAAGCGCTGGCTGATGCCGCACGCCTCGCGTCCTTAGCCGATGAAACGCCCGAAGGCCGCAGCATCGTGGTGCTGGCAAAGCAGCGCTTTAATTTGGCAGATCAGGATCTCACCTCGCTGGACGCCACTTTTGTTCCCTTTACGGCGCAAACACGTATGAGCGGTGTCAATTTCGGTCAGCGCACCATTCGTAAAGGTGCCGTCGATGCTCTGCGCCGCTACATTGAAGCGAACAACGGCGATTTCCCGCATCAGGTCGAAGAAGCGGTATCCAATGTGGCACGCAGCGGAGGAACGCCGCTGGTCGTTGCGGAAGGCAAACGCGTGCTTGGCGTGGTGGAACTGAAAGATATCGTGAAAAGCGGCATTAAGGCGCGTTTCGCCGAGCTACGCAATATGGGGATCAAAACCGTGATGATCACCGGCGACAACCCGCTCACGGCGGCGGCTATTGCCGCAGAAGCGGGCGTTGATGATTTTCTGGCGGAAGCCACACCGGAAACCAAGCTGGCGTTGATTCGCCAATATCAAGCCGAAGGTCGGCTGGTGGCGATGACTGGCGATGGCACTAACGATGCGCCCGCACTGGCGCAAGCAGACGTGGCCGTTGCCATGAATTCCGGTACGCAGGCAGCGAAAGAAGCGGGCAACATGGTCGATCTGGATTCCAACCCAACCAAGCTGATCGAAGTGGTGCATATCGGCAAGCAGATGCTGATGACGCGAGGTTCGCTGACGACGTTCAGTATCGCCAACGACGTGGCGAAATATTTCGCCATTATCCCGGCCGCTTTTGCTGCTACCTATCCGCAGCTCAATGCGCTAAACGTGATGCAGTTGCACTCCCCTACCTCGGCCATGCTCTCGGCCGTCATCTTCAATGCGTTGATTATTGTCTTTCTGATCCCACTGGCGCTCAAAGGGATTAGCTATCGCCCCATGAGCGCGGCGGCACAGTTAAGCCGCAATCTGTGGATTTATGGTCTTGGCGGGCTGCTGGTGCCGTTCCTCGGTATCAAGCTCATTGATATGTTACTGACCGGGCTGAATCTGGCTTAAGGACTGACGGGTATACGCTATGCGCTATTTACGTTCTTCTTTGTTTTTATTCTTGTTATTACTGCTGTTTACCGGTCTGGCGTACCCGCTGCTGACCACCGTGCTGGCACAGTGGCTGTTCCCGACACAGGCAAACGGATCGCTTATTTATCGTGATGATGCCGTCGTCGGCTCATCCCTGATCGGGCAGCCGTTCAATCGTGCTGGCTATTTTCAGGGACGTCCCTCCGCAACATCAGATGCGCCTTATAACGCACTGGCGTCCGGCGGTAGCAATCTGGCGGCCAGCAACCCAGTGCTCGATCAGCAGATAAGCGAACGCACCACTCGTTGGCATCAGGTAGTCGGCAATCAGCAGCCCATTCCTACCGATCTGGTGACAGCATCCGGCAGCGGGCTGGACCCGCAGATTTCCCCAGAGGCAGCACTCTATCAGGCACTTTACGTCGCACAGGCCAGAGGGCTGTCGCTCCAGCAGATACAACACTTGATCGATCGCTTTACTGAGACCAGCAAGCCTGCGTTCATTGGGCAGCCGACGGTCAATGTCCTGTTGTTAAATCTGGCGCTGGATAAGGAAAAGCCACTGCCGTAATCGACAGTGCGTTACTATTAATCATCATACGGAACCCCGCTGAGGCCGTAGAGCGGTGGTAATGGGTAGATCGTAAAGACGCTGTGAATACGTCCCTGTACGCTCGGCTTGCGCCATCCCTGGCGCAAACGCTTTACTCTTCTATCCCATTACCACCGTTTTCGTTCCACAAATCGCTATCTGCGGCCTGACCACGGTTCAGGCCTCGCTAATAAGGGATAGAACATGCTTGACGGTGAAGATCGTCGCCCGGACCCCGATAGCCTACTGGCACAGATCGGCGCGCCGCCGCGTGGCAAGCTAAAAATATTTTTTGGTGCCTGTGCGGGCGTAGGGAAAACCTATGCCATGTTGCAGGAAGCTCAACGGCTGCGGGCGCAAGGGCTGGATATTCTTGTCGGCGTAGTCGAAACCCACGGTCGTAGCGAAACCGCCGCGCTGTTGGAGGGGTTACCGCAGTTGCCGCTCAAGCATCTTCGCCATCACGGTCGTCACACTGTCGAATTCGATCTGGATGCCGCGCTGGCACGCTGTCCGGCACTGATTCTGATCGATGAACTGGCGCACAGCAATGTGAATGGATCACGTCATCCCAAGCGCTGGCAGGACGTACAGGAACTGCTCGATGCCGGTATCGATGTCTTTACCACAGTGAACGTCCAGCATTTGGAAAGTCTGAACGACGTGGTCGGCGGCGTAACCGGTATCAGAGTGCGGGAAACCGTGCCGGACCCCATCTTCGATCAGGCCAGCGAAGTCATTTTGGTAGATCTGCCGCCGGACGATCTGCGACAGCGTTTAAATGAAGGCAAAGTGTATTTGCCGCTACAGGCCGAACGCGCCGTTGAGAATTTTTTCCGTAAAGGCAATTTGATCGCCCTGCGTGAATTAGCACTGCGGCGTCTGGCGGATCGGGTTGACGATCAAATGCGCGCCATGCGTGCGGGACAAGGACGTGAGCAGGTCTGGCATACCCGCGATGCCATTCTGCTATGCATCGGTCACGGCACAGGCAATGAAAAGCTGGTGCGCACGGCAGCACGGCTCGCGGCACGGCTGGGGAGTGTCTGGCACGCGGTTTACGTCGAAACACCGCGCTTGCACCGGTTACCCGAACCGCAGCGGCGTGCCATCTTGCGGGCACTCAAGCTAGCACAGGATCTTGGGGCTGAAACCGTTACGCTATCGGAACCCGACGAAGAGCTTGCCGTCCTGCGCTATGCGCGTGAGCACAACCTCGGAAAAATCGTCATTGGTCGCCATGTGGAACAGCGCTTCGGCTGGTGGTGGCGCACTCGCTTCGCCGAACGACTCGGCAGATTGGGACCCGATCTCGATCTGGTCGTCGTCGCCGTACAGGACGATCCCCCCGCCACACCGATAAAAACGCCTGATGCTCGTGGGCTGGTAGAAAAATGGCGCATGCAATTATTCGGCTGCGGGCTGGCAACGCTGTTGTGCGCCTTTATCACCCTGCTTGCCTCGTGGTCACCGTTTGCCATGCTGGAATCGGTCAATCTGGTGATGATTTATCTGCTGGCTGTCGTCATCGTCGCGCTCTTCTTCGGTCGTTGGCCGTCGGTGTTCGCTGCCGTGATTAACGTCGCCAGTTTCGATCTCTTTTTCATTCTGCCGCGCGGTACCTTTGCCGTATCGGATGCGCAATATCTGCTTACTTTTGCCGTGATGCTCGGCGTCGGTCTGCTGGTTGGTAATCTGACGGCAGGCGTACGCTATCAGGCCAGAGTCGCTCGTTATCGCGAGCAGCGCGTCCGTCATCTGTATGAGATGTCCAAGGCGCTGAACCGTAGCCTGTCCAGCGCAGATATCGTCGAGACCAGCCAGCATTTTCTCAGCACCACGTTTCAGGCCAAGATCGCAGTGCTGTTGACCGATAGCCTGCACCCCATCTCGCCCGACCGCCAGCAGCCCACGCGCGATAGCCAGTCCTTGATTGTCGATAACGCTATTGCGCGCTGGAGCGTCGATCATCGTGCGCCTGCCGGTGCGGGGACATCCACCCTGCCCGGTGTGTCGTATCAGGTTCTGCCACTCACCACCACGCAGCAAATCTTCGGCGTGCTGGCGATTGAACCCAATAATGCGCGGCAGTTGATGATTCCCGAGCAGCAGCGGCTGTTGGAAACCTTTACCGTGCTGATCGCTAATGCACTGGAGCGTCTGCACCTGATGCAAAGTACAGAAAATGCCCGGCTCGATGCCGAGCGTGAGCAGTTGCGTAATTCTCTGCTTGCCGCACTCTCGCACGATCTGCGCACGCCGCTGACGGTACTTTTTGGTCAGGCCGAGATTCTAACATTGAATCTGGCAAGCGAAGGGTCACCTTACGCTCAGCAGGCCAATCAGATTCGCCAGCACATTTTGAATACTACGCGATTGGTCAATAATCTGCTCGACATGGCACGTATTCAGTCGGATGGTTTTAACCTACGCAAAGAATGGCAAACACCCGAGGAGTTAATCGGTAGTACCCTGCAACAGTTGGAAAGTGCGCTGGCGAAAAACACTATTCAGGTTAATCTACCTGCTGAAATGGTTCTGGTTTATTGTGATGCCGGGCTGGTGGAACGCGTGTTCATTAACCTGCTGGAGAATGCGCTGAAGTACGCCGGAGAACAGGCCACGATCGCCATTACGGCGCACACTATTCCACAGACAGATACGCAAGAAAATGCGTTGGAAATCATCGTGCAGGATAATGGGCCGGGAATTGAGCCCGGCCAGGAAAGCATGATTTTTGATAAATTTTCTCGTGGTCACAAAGAGTCATCGATTCCCGGCGTGGGGCTGGGGCTGGCGATCTGTCGAGCCGTTGTAGAAATACACGGCGGCCGTATCTGGGCAACGAATGCGGAAAGCGGCGGCGCGGCCTTCCATTTCACGCTACCCCTGTCGGTACCGCCGGATCTTGAACCGGAAGATATTGAGGAGCACTAAATCCATTGCAGGCCACTATTCTGATCGTCGAAGATGAAAAAGAGATCCGTCGTTTTGTACGTCAGGCGCTGGAAGGCGAAGGCTGTCGCGTGTTTGACGCAGAAACAATGCAGCGCGGCCTGTTAGAAGCGGCCACGCGCAAACCCGATCTCATTATTCTCGATTTGGGCCTGCCGGACGGCAACGGTATCGACTACATCCGCGATTTACGTCAGTGGAGCAGCCTGCCCATTATTGTGCTATCTGCCCGTACCGACGAGCAGGATAAAATAGATGCGTTGGATGCCGGTGCCGATGATTACCTAACCAAACCGTTTGGCATTGGCGAGCTGCTGGCACGGCTGCGCGTCGCGCTCCGTCGCCACAGCCATACCCAGCAGGAAACGCCGCTGGTGAGTTTCGGTACGATCACCGTAGATTTGCTTAATCGGCAGGTGAACCGCGACGGTCAGGAACTGCACCTGACGCCCATCGAATTTCGGCTTCTGGCAACCTTGCTCGCCAGCCCCGGCAAAGTGCTGACGCAGCGCCAGCTTCTAACGCAGGTCTGGGGGCCAAACGCCGTCGAGCACAGCCACTATCTGCGTATTTATATGGGGCATCTACGCCAGAAGCTGGAAAGCGACCCGGCAAGACCTCGCCATCTCTTGACTGAAACCGCTATCGGTTATCGATTTATACCGTAAAATCATCCTTCTGTATCAGGCAGCGTCCTTGGAGAACCTTTTCCACGGTGCGCGCCTGCCTTCTCTTCAGGGATACGCCGTCATGAGTAGTTGGTTAATTTATGCTTTGTTGTCTGCCGTATGTGCCGCGATGGTCGCAATATTCGGCAAGATCGGTCTGCAAAATTTGGACGCCAATACGGCGACCGCGATTCGTGCCGTCATCATGGCACTTTTTCTGGTGGGTGTAGTGGTCGCGCAAGGTAAGCTGGCGCTGGTCGGTGACGTTATCGCTAATAAGAAAGCGCTGTTGTTCATTGTGCTCAGCGGCGTCGCAGGTGCGCTGTCGTGGCTATTTTATTTTGTGGCGTTGAAGAACGGTAACGTCGCACAGGTCGCGCCTATCGATAAGCTCAGTGTGGTATTTGCCGTCGTGCTGGCAGTCATTCTGCTGGGAGAAAAAATTTCGCTGATGGCGGGAGCTGGCGTGGCGCTGATTTCCGTCGGAGCGCTACTGGTCGCGTTGGGATAAACCTATTATACGAAGGTTACTGACAAAACCCGTAGAGCGGTAGTAACGGATAGATCGTAAAGACGCTGTAAACACATCCCTGTGCGCTCGGCTTGCGCCATCCCTGGCGCAAACGCTTTACTCTTCTATTCCGTTACTACCGTTTTTGTTCTGTAAATAGGTTTGTCAGCAGTCTGAAAGGCGCTGCAAGCAGCGCCCTTTTCACTTATTTGGCGCTTGCCAGCACCGCACTGACAATTTCTACCGCTTCTTTCTCGATTCGCTCGCGGTGTTCCACCCCGAGGAAACTTTCACAGTAGATCTTGTAGGCTTCTTCCGTACCGGAAGGACGCGCAGCAAACCAGCCATTCTCCGTCATCACTTTCAGGCCACCAATTGATGCCCCATTACCCGGCGCAGCGGTCAGACGAGCCGTAATCGGATCGCCCGCCAGCGTGCTCGCTGACACCTGCTCAGGAGACAACTTGGACAGCGCGGCTTTTTGCGCGTGCGTCGCGGAAGCCTGAATACGGTTGTAGCTTGGCGCGCCAAAGCGCTGTGCCAGCTCATCATAATGCTGCTGCGGGTTTTTACCCGTCACGGCCGTAATTTCTGCTGCCAGCAGACACAGGATGATGCCGTCTTTATCCGTCGACCACGGCGTGCCGTCAAAGCGCAGGAAAGAAGCCCCCGCGCTTTCTTCACCGCCGAAGCCAAAGCTGCCGTCATACAGACCGTCAACGAACCATTTGAAGCCAACCGGAACTTCTACTAGCTTGCGGCCCAAATCTGCCACTACGCGATCGATCATCGCGCTGGATACCAGCGTTTTGCCGACAGCAACAGACTGTCCCCACTGTGGTCGATGCTGGAACAGGTAGTTGATCGCCACCGCCAGATAGTGGTTCGGGTTCATCAGCCCTGCTGGGGTGACAATACCGTGGCGGTCATAGTCAGGATCGTTGGCAAACGCCAGATCGAATTTATCACGCAGCGCCAGCAGCCCAGCCATGGCGAATTCTGACGAGCAATCCATACGGATCGCGCCGTCGTGATCCAGCGACATAAAGCGGAATGTTTGATCGACAGCGTCGTTAACCAGCGTCAGATCCAGTTTGTAGTGTTCTGCAATGCGCTGCCAATAGGCAATACCGGAACCACCCAGCGGGTCGACGCCCAGTTTAAGGCCAGCGCGTTGAATCGCCGCCATGTCCACCACACTAGCCAGACCTTCGACATAAGCCTGAACCAGATCCTGCTCGTGGACATGTCCGCTTTTCAGCGCCTGATCCAGCGTAATGCGTTTCACGTCACGCAGTTCATCTGCCAACAGCGCATTCGCACGCGTTTCAATCACGCTGGTCAGGTTGGTATCCGCAGGGCCGCCGTTCGGCGGGTTATATTTAATGCCACCATCTTCCGGCGGGTTGTGGGACGGCGTAATCACAATACCGTCCGCCAGCGCACCGCCCTGACGATTGTGAACCAGAATCGCGTTAGACACCGCTGGCGTTGGGGTAAAACCATTATCCAACTGAACGATCACATCCACGCCATTGGCAGCCAACACTTCCAGCACGGAAATAAAGGCAGGCTCAGAAAGCGCATGCGTGTCTTTTCCGACATAGCACGGGCCGCTGATGCCCTGCTTTTTACGCTCTTCTGCAATGGCCTGCGCAATCGCCAGAATATGCGGTTCATTAAAGCTATGACGCCCCGCACTACCACGATGGCCAGACGTACCGAATTTCACCGCATGCGCGGTATTGCCGACTTCCGGGCGCAGCACATAATATTGTGACGTTAACTGTGCCACATTAATCAAATCGCTCTGTCGGGCAGGCTGTCCGGCCCTTGGGTGATTAGCCATTGGCGCTTCTCCCTAACGCTGTAGTTAGTGTAGTTAGATAAGTGGTTAATGTTATTCCCCTCATTCTTCGAGCTGCCTGTGCGTTGGCTTCACGCAACTCGAATTATTTAGGGGATAGGTAGATGATTAGATGGTTCCGCACACTTTCTCTGTCAGTTCCGCAGGAAACTGCATCGTCAGCATAATGTGCTCAACCATACTGCGTTTACGGCCAGTATTCGTATTGGTAATCACCCAGTATGGCGTGCCAGGAATATGTTTAGGCTTTGTGTGTGTGCCATGCTGAAGCAATGTCTGTTGGTCACCCGCGAAATAGACCCGGGTACGGCCATGAAGCGATTCTGTCGCAGCAGCAAACTCCTGCGGCGATAGGGTATACAGCGTGCACAGAACCAGCATAAAGCGATTAATGGCCTTATTTTGTTCAGCGTATTCATCTGACAGCAGCAGCTCACGCAGGGTTCGAACCCGATCGCGCGGACTCGGCGCAGTAACAGGCTGAGACGTCGCCGTTGCCGTCGCTTCTACCACCGGCGTTGTGACAGGCTGCCCGGCCGTAAATTTCAGCATACGCCGTAAAATATCCGATGCGCTCTCACCAATATGCTGTGTGTGGCTGGCAATATAACGATAAAGCTCTTCGTCGACTTCTATAGTTTTCATCTTTATCCAGTGCTGTTTTTACCCATTACCGTGCAAATTACAGAGACGCTTCCCTTCTGCAACCCGACATCGATGGGTAGATGACTCAAATCAAAAGGATTATACAGGCGTTCAAACATTATCGAACAGCGGCATAATGGGACAATACCAAAAGTCAGACTATGCCCCAATGCCTTTCACATCCATTCAAGTAGCTATACGTGTCCCTTACCATTCCTTCAGTGACAACATTGCTTCTAAAGTCATGATACCCTAAGCCCATGTCTCTCTGAATGAACTTCACCATGAAATTGAATCATCGCTGGCAAAATGCGCACCAGTCCACAGATAAACGTCCTGTTGTCCTGATTCATGGCCTGTTTGGCACATTAGATAACCTGGGTGTATTAGGACGGGATTTGCAAAATACGCATGACATCCTACAAATCGATTTACGCAACCACGGTTTGTCGCCACGTTCATCACAGATGAACTACCCCGCAATGGCAGAGGATGTGTTGGCGCTGTTAGATGAATTGCATATCGAACGCGCTATCGTTATTGGCCATTCGATGGGCGGAAAAGTCGCAATGGCGCTCAGTGCACTCATTCCTGAACGACTGGACAAACTGGTCGCGATTGATATCGCCCCGGTGGATTATCAAGTGCGCCGCCACGACACCATTTTCGCCGCACTACGTGACGTAACGGAAGCGGGCCTGACATCACGAACCGAAGCGACAGCGCTCATGCGCCAGCATATAAAAGAAGAGGGCGTGATTCAGTTTTTGCTGAAATCTTTCCAGCAGGGAGAATGGCGTTTTAACGTACCGGTCTTGTGGGATGAGTACGAAAACATTGTTGGCTGGCAAGAGGTTCCGGCCTGGCAAGGGCCAATATTGTTCATCCGCGGCGGCGATTCCCCCTATCTGGACGATCGCTACCGCGATTCGCTACTGCGTCAGTTCCCGGCGGCGCGGGCGCATGTTGTCAGCGGAGCTGGCCACTGGGTTCACTCAGAAAAACCCGATGCAGTTTTGCGCGCTATCCACCGTTTTCTGGACGCGAATTAACCAGACCCTACTGACACTGGCGGATTCATGGCAACAGCGGCAGTTAACCGTTGTCGCCGCCAGTGCGGCTAGGGTATGATGGCGCTCGCAGTAGAGGGACGGCTGATTCAGCCACAAGTCATTGTAACCACTTCATCAAAGTGCACGCGTAATTTCCCGGCATGTTCAACAGATAGCCAAACCGCACTCTGACAATCCTATTGCAGAGTGAGAGCAGGCATCGATTTTATCTGTAGGGCAGAACGAGCAGCGCTGTGTATTTTGGTCAGAATACCTTGCAGTATCATTACTTATGGCAAAAGAACAAACGGATCGCACTACACTGGATCTGTTCGCAGATGAGCGTCGTCCGGGCCGCCCCAAGACCAACCCGCTCACACGTGACGAACAACTAAGAATTAACAAGCGTAATCAACTACGTCGCGATAAAGTGCGTGGCTTGCGCCGTGTTGAATTAAAGATTAATAGCGACGCCGTCGATATCCTGAACAGCCTTGCTGAACAGCGGAACATTAGCCGCAGTGAATTGATTGAAGAGATGCTGCTGGCGCAGTTGGCCGAACAGCAATCCTGATTGACGTAACCTGATATTTATAAATAACTTAAGCATTCATATTTTGTGCGGCGCCATTTCTGACGCCGCCTGAACATTCACCCAAGATTACACACGCTATCTCAGATTAAAACGACGCTTAGAACTTTTCCCAGTTGTCGTTACTGGGCGGTAGCGCCTTGCTTGCACGCGGGGCAATCGCTGGCGTTTTCTGCACCGGTTTTGCCGCCACTTGCAGCCCTGACTGCGTATCGGACAGTTGGAACAGCGATACGGTCTGGTTCAACAGTGCCGCCTGCTCTTCCAAAGACAACGCTGCCGAAGAGGCCTGTTCAACCAATGCGGCATTTTGCTGCGTTACGCTGTCCATCTCCGCCACAGCCTGACCAACCTGTGCGATGCCTTTGCTCTGTTCTTCCGATGCCGAGGCAATTTCACCCATAATATCTGTTACGTTAGTCACCGCGCGAACGATATCCTGCATCGTGTCTCCGGCATCGCTAACCAGATTGGAGCCGGTATCCACGCAGCGAACCGATTCAGAAATTAGCCCTTCAATCTCTTTCGCCGCCTGAGCACTACGCTGCGCCAGACTACGTACTTCTCCGGCTACCACGGCAAAACCACGCCCTTGTTCGCCTGCACGCGCCGCTTCAACCGCCGCGTTCAACGCCAGAATGTTGGTCTGGAAAGCAATGCCGTTAATCACGGTGGTGATTTCTGCGATTTTTCTCGAACTGCCGGAGATCTCTGCCATGGTTTTCACCACGTTCTCAACGATTTCACCGCCCTTCTTCGCCGTTGTCGAGGCTTGTAACGCCAGTTGGCTGGCATGGTTGGCGTTTTCGGCATTCTGTTTCACCGTTGCCGTCAGTTGCTCCATGCTCGCCGCCGTTTCTTCCAGCGCGGAAGCCTGCTCTTCGGTACGTGAAGACAGATCGTTGTTGCCTGCGGCAATCTCAGAAGCGCCCTGATAGATGGAATCTGTGCTGTTTCTAATGGTGCTAACGGTGCTAGCCAAACTCCCCTGCATTTCACGCAAAAGTGGGAACAAGCGGCCAACACAGTTATTACCAAAGTCCAGAATCGGCTTGCCCAGGTGACCAGAAGCAATGACGCTAAAGTGATCGCGCAGGTTATTCAACGGGCGAACCAAGCACACCACCAGATAACGGTCTGTCAGGAACAGCATGATGAGGCCGATAACCAACCCGCTCAGCAAAATGTTCTGCCCAATCGTGGTGATTTGTTCAAAACGCACGCCCGCCGCATCGAATTTCTCTGCGCTGGCGTTACTGAACGCAGATAGAGAAGCACCAAACTGGCGACTCAATGGCGGCACAACATTCTTGGCCTGATTTTGGTAATCATCCAGCGCGTTGGCAGCGGCCTTTTGATAAAGCGGTTCTACGCCCTGAACAACCAGATTATTCCAGTCACGGCTGACAGCTTGCACCAGAGCATCGTCCAGACTCGCATGATCGATAGCATTAAACGCCACCAGATCAGACTTCAGCTTATCCAGCGCGACGAGCGCGGAGGCCTGCTCTTTATCTGCGGTGGCATTATCACCACTGCGACGCGCATCTACAGCGCGCGCCAGACGAGTTACCATACGAAAGTATTGATCGTTACCCTGATTGATAAAGTTCATGTTCTGAACCAGCAAGGTGCTGGTTTTCGAGGTCGCTGTCATCTCTTTAAAAGAGAACATGGTATATATTGATACGCCGCCCCAAAGAACACAAAAAATGCCCAGCACCCATAGCATAGCGGTTCTGATGGCAATATTTTTAATAAGTCTCATAGCTCACTCCAAATCAGGAAAATGGTTAAAAAGATTTTTATCGCTAATCAACCGATATGAATCAGAAAATTCACACCATGAAACAGGTCACTTCTCCCTAGCGTTCACATTTCACCGAGTTGAAAACTCAAAAACCACGCTAACTCATCGGCTAAATACAGAGAATATTTAGCACTCTTGCTATATTTATTAATATAATTTTTCGCACTGATAATAAATTAGCCTATTTTTATAAATATAAGGTTTTTAATCATAGGGTTGAACGCAAACCGACGGTCACCCGCTTCCCATGCGGATTGGCGTGGGTATGCAGCCAGGCTGGCAAAGCAATTTGGGCATCATTTTCATTTTATTCTTTAACATCAAAAAGCTAAAACCTTTCTCTTTAAGGTTGCATCGTTTCAGCTGTAAATGGTTATAATTCTTATCTTCTTCATTAGGAATTTTCCCGCAAAATGTTACACGCATTCAATTCGATAAAACATTATCTTTTGTATGCATTTTAATTTCCCTGAATAGGGATGTACCGTTCCGTGACTTTTATTTTTCACAAACAGAAGTCTGCTTTTAATTACAATTGAAACAAACCATAAAATAAAAATATCATTCATAAAAAATGAAACGGTGTTGCAAATAAATAACCTTTATAATACTAAGGCTGTGTAGACCTAATCTCAGAAGACATCATACTCACACAATTAAGGTGGGTATTTTAACGCCCATGGAGAGGGTTTTCCGTTTCTTTTATTGCCCTCAGCATTTCGCATGCTCTTGATTTACGCCTCCATACCGATACGAGTTTCTCCTGATGTGAGTGTCTGTTATTATTAACAGATAAGTGGGTGAAATATTACACCATACCATTAGGAATCAAGAGGTTATTCAATTCATGGCACTCATCGGAATATTCTTTGGCAGTGATACGGGCAACACGGAAAACATCGCCAAAACGATCCAACAGCAGTTAGGCACCAACGTTGCTGATGTTCATGACATCGCCAAAAGCAGCAAAGAGGACCTCGAAGGTTTCGATATTCTGCTGTTGGGTATTCCAACCTGGTATTACGGTGAAGCTCAGTGCGATTGGGATGACTTCTTCCCTTCGCTGGAAGAGGTTGATTTCACCGGAAAATTGGTTGCCTTGTTTGGCTGCGGCGATCAGGAAGACTATGCGGAATATTTCTGTGATGCCATGGGCACCATTCGTGACATCATTGAGCCTCGCGGCGCGACGATTGTCGGCCACTGGCCAACTGAAGGTTATTACTTTGAAGCCTCTAAAGGGCTCGCCGACGACAATCACTTCATTGGTTTGGCTATCGATGAAGACCGTCAGCCTGAGCTGACCAGCGAACGCGTAACGACGTGGGTGAAACAAATCAGTGATGAACTGAATCTAAAAGAGCTGGTTGGCTAAGCCATTTTGGCCCTGATAATTTCGATCAGGGCCAAAATAGTATCGATAGGTAAAACCTTTCATAATAATTGATACATTTTTTTAACTTCTATCAGTAAACCTGTACAATAATCCCATCGGTTTTATACGTGCTTCATCCTTTCTTCATTCATCAACAATGGACTGCGCTGTATATCAGTAGTATGAATGGGGACAATATTGTTAACATTCCCTTGTTTTCATTTTGTATGCGCGGTTCTATAATTGAGACGCAATTACATTTTTTGAGCCGACCGATGTCATAGGCTAGGCAGCCTCCATTGATAAGTAAGCAACAGGACTAAACCCGCATGACTGACAACAATACCGCATTAAAGAAGGCCGGCCTGAAAGTCACTCTTCCAAGACTGAAAATACTGGAAGTGCTACAGGACCCTGTCTGTCATCACGTCAGTGCGGAAGATTTATATAAGAGACTGATTGATATGGGTGAAGAGATTGGTCTTGCTACCGTCTATCGCGTACTCAACCAGTTTGATGATGCAGGCATCGTAACCCGTCATAACTTCGAAGGGGGTAAATCCGTCTTTGAACTGACGCAACAGCATCATCACGATCACCTAATTTGCCTCGACTGTGGCAAAGTCATTGAATTCCGCGATGAATCTATCGAAGCACGTCAGCGTGAGATCGCAGAAAGACACGGTATTAAACTGACCAACCACAGTTTGTATCTCTATGGGCATTGCAGTGAAGGGGATTGTCGAGAAGACGAAACTCTGCATGAGTCCACACGATAAATCGACCGCATCAAAAAATAAAACCGCCGAGGCGGTTTTATTTTTGTCTTCTACTTCGTGGCATTAGCCAACCCAAGTATCGCGCAGTCCGACCGTTCGGTTAAACACCAGATGTTCTGCACTGGAGTAAACACGATCGGCACAGAAGTAACCTTCGCGCTCAAACTGATACGCTTTCTCTACTTCCGCCTGTGCCAAGCTCGCCTCGACAAAACCTTGCGTCACTTTCAGTGAGTCTGGGTTAATCGTCGACAGGAAGTCATCCGCCGCGCCAGGGTTCGCCACACTGAACAGACGATCGTACAAGCGGAATTCCGCAGGGACGCCATGTGCAGCGGAGACCCAGTGGATGACGCCTTTCACTTTACGTCCATCAGCCGGATCTTTGCTCAGCGTTTCTGCATCGTAACTGCAATAGATCGTGGTGATAGTGCCCTGCTCGTCTTTTTCAATGCGATCGGCTTTGATCACATAGGCATTACGCAGACGCACTTCTTTACCCAGCACCAAACGTTTGTACTGCTTGTTGGCTTCTTCGCGGAAGTCAGCGCGATCGATGTAAACTTCGCGGCTGAATGCCACCTGACGTGAGCCCATTTCCGGCTTATTAGGATGATTTGGCATCGCAACAAACTCTTCGTGCTCAGCAGACAGATTCTCGATCACCACTTTGACCGGATCTAACACTGCCATTGCACGCGGAGCATTCTCATTCAGATCGTCACGGATGCAGGATTCAAGTGCAGCCATTTCCACGTTATTGTCCTGCTTCGTTACGCCGATGCGCACACAGAATTCACGGACGGAAGCCGCACTATAGCCACGACGACGCAGGCCTGAGATAGTCGGCATACGCGGATCATCCCAGCCTTCAACCACGTTTTCCACGACCAGTTGGTTCAGCTTACGCTTGGACATAATCGCGTATTCGAGATTGAGGCGGGAGAATTCGTACTGGCGTGGGTGACAAGGAATCGTGATGTTATCCAGTACCCAATCGTACAAACGGCGGTTATCCTGGAATTCCAGCGTACACAGCGAATGCGTGATTCCTTCCAATGCGTCGGAAATGCAGTGGGTGAAGTCATACATCGGGTAGATGCACCACTTATTGCCCGTCTGGTGGTGATCGGCGAACTTAATGCGATACAACACAGGATCGCGCATCACGATAAAGGATGATGCCATATCGATTTTTGCACGCAGACAAGCAGTACCTTCGGCAAACCCACCGTTGCGCATTTTTTCAAACAGCGCCAGGTTTTCCTGCACGGTACGGTCACGATAAGGGCTGTTTTTACCCGGTGCCGTCAACGTGCCACGATATTCACGAATCTGATCGGCCGTCAGCTCATCAACGTAAGCCAGTCCTTTACCGATCAGCTCAACCGCATAAGCGTGCAGTTGATCGAAATAATCAGAAGAATAACGAACGTTACCGCTCCATGAAAAACCCAGCCACTCGACGTCACGTTTGATCGACTCAACGTATTCGATATCTTCTTTTACCGGATTGGTGTCGTCAAAACGCAGGTTACATTGCCCCTGGTAGTCACGCGCGATCCCAAAATTCAGACAAATAGATTTGGCATGCCCAATATGCAGATAACCGTTCGGCTCTGGCGGGAAACGCGTCTGAATATGGTCATGCTTACCGGATGCCAGATCTTCATCAATAATCTGACGGATAAAGTTAGTCGGGCGGGCTTCAGCCTCACTCATTCTTCATTCCTCAATGCTAAAACGACGTATAACCGACAATGATCCAACAAGCTACGCTGGGAAACAACCGTTAATTATTCATAACGAAAAAAAGGGGTGAGATTGCTACCTCACCCCCCTTGAGTATCATCGACATGACACGGCGTTACACAAATACCGCCATGATATTACGACTTGGCATGCTCCACTTTCAACGCCGTTGCAATCGATTCAGCCTGCGTCCCCACAACAATCTGCACGCTTTGTTTATTCAGGCGAATAACGCCCGCCGCGCCAAGACGTTTCGCCAGTGCATCATCAACCAGAGAGGAATCAGCCACGTTCAAACGCAAACGAGTGATACAGGCATCGATGCCAATCAGATTGGCTTTGCCACCCAACGCCTGCAAATACCCCTGTGCCAATTCAGCCGTATCGTTTGACTTCTTGCCCGAAGACGCCTTAATCACGTCATATCCATCGGCCTCGCTACCGCTCACTGCCAGCTCACGTCCCGGCGTTAACAGATTGAAGCGCGTGATGGTAAAACGGAACACGACATAGTAAATGACGAAGAACACCAGCCCCTGTGCGAGCAGCATATACCACTGCGTTGCAAGCGGGTTGCGCGAAGACAGCACCATGTCCACCAAACCGGCGCTGAAACCAAAACCGGCAATCCAATGCATACTGGCTGCAATAAAGACGGAAAAACCTGTCAGCAACGCATGCAGGAAATACAACACCGGCGCGACAAACATAAACGAAAATTCCAGCGGCTCGGTAATCCCGGTGAAGAATGAAGCAAATGCCGCTGCCAGCATAATCCCGGCCACTTTGCTTTTGTTCTCAGGACGCGCGCAGTGGTAAATCGCCAGTGCGGCTCCCGGCAGGCCGAACATCATAATTGGGAAAAAGCCCGCCTGATAACGTCCGGTGATCCCCACCACGGCTTTGCCAGAATCAATCGACTGTTGGCCAGCCAGGAAGTTAGGAATATCGTTGATACCCGCCACATCAAACCAGAACACAGAATTCAGCGCATGGTGTAACCCAACAGGGATCAGTAGACGGTTAAAGAACGCATAAACCCCAGCGCCAGCCGATCCCAACTGTTGAATCTGCTCACCGAACGACACCAGCGCATTGTAAATGACTGGCCAGACGTACATTAAAATGAACGCGACCAGAATCATCAGAAAAGAAACCAGAATCGGCACCAGACGCCGCCCGCTGAAGAACGACAGCGCCTTCGGCAGTTCAACCTGACTAAAGCGGTTATACAGTTCAGCGGACATCACACCGACGAGAATCCCGATGAACTGGTTTTCAATTTTGCCAAACGCAGCTGGCACCTGTTCAACGGGAATTCGCTGAATCATAGCAACCACTGCGGGGGAACACAGTGTAGTCAGCACCAGATAACCGACAAAGCCGGTCAATGCTGCCGCGCCATCCTTATCTTTCGACATACCGTAAGCGACACCGACCGCAAACAGCACCGCCATATGCCCAATAATCGCCTCACCCGATTTGATGAGAAGTGCCGCCAATGCGTTCTCGCTTCCCCATCCAACCGGATCAAGCCAATAACCTATCCCCATCAGGATAGCGGCAGCAGGCAGCGTCGCGACAGGCACCATCAATGCCCGGCCGACTTTTTGTAAATAGCTCAGAGTACTCACTTTTCCCTCTCTTACCTTTGCGAGGTAAATGAAATGTTGTGGGGCAAACAAACCTGCCAATCAATTTCACTGCCGAAAAACTTCACTGTAGAAAGCTTCATTGTCAAAAAACCTGGCCAGCGGTGGTTCCAGGAGGAGTGTAAGAAAAATAATTCGCTACACAAATTAATCACCATAATTATGTGATAAAAATCACCAAAAAACTGCATACAAAAAGTTTATGCCTGAATAAAACCCCAACTTATTTCAAGATTAAAAAAAACGGAGTAGACTAATTTTAATGCATAGACAGCACGCGTCACTGGCGCGATGACGTATTTAATTTCACCAGAAATAGGAGAGCGCTGATGAGACTCATACCTTTAACTACCGCCGCAGACGTCGGAAAATGGGCCGCCCGCCACATCGTTGAGAGAATTAACGCTTTCAAGCCCAGCGCAGAGCGCCCTTTTATCCTCGGGTTGCCAACAGGCAGCTCACCACTAGAAGCCTACAAATCGCTAGTCGCCATGCACAACGCCGGCCTGGTGAGTTTCAAATACGTCGTGACCTTCAATATGGATGAATATGTCGGCCTGCCAACCGACCACCCGGAAAGCTATCATACCTTCATGTATCAGAATTTCTTCAATCACATTGATATTCCGCGTGAAAACATTAACCTGTTGAACGGCAACGCCGAAGACACCACAGCAGAATGCCGCCGTTATGAAGAGAAAATAAAATCCTACGGGAAAATTCATCTTTTTATGGGCGGCGTGGGCAACGATGGACACATCGCCTTCAATGAGCCTGCTTCTTCTCTGGCTTCCCGCACCCGTATCAAAACGTTGACGGAAGAAACCCGTATCGCGAATTCCCGTTTCTTCGGCGGGGACGTCAATTTGGTGCCTAAATTTGCCCTAACCGTTGGCGTTGGTACGTTGCTGGATGCCGAAGAAGTGATGATTCTGGTGACCGGACGCAACAAAGCACAAGCGCTACAGGCTGCGGTAGAAGGCAACGTCAACCACATGTGGACCATCAGCTGTCTGCAGCTCCATGCTAAAGCCATCATGGTTTGTGATGAGCCTTCAACGATGGAACTCAAAGTAAAAACCGTTAAATATTTCCGTGAGTTAGAAACGGAAAGTATGAAAAATCTCTAACCGATCGCGGGAGTTGATGATGTACGCGTTAACCCATAGCCGGATTTTTACCGGCCATCAGATTTTGGATAATCACGCTGTGGTGATTGCCGATGGGCTGATCGAGCAGGTCTGCCCACTTGCCGACCTCCCTTCTGGCATTGAACAACACGACTTGGGCGGTGCGTTCCTCGCCCCGGGGTTTATCGATCTCCAGTTGAACGGCTGTGGCGGCGTGCAATTCAACGACTCGCTGGACACGATCTCCGTCAATACGTTGGAAATCATGCAACAGGCGAACCAGCGTTCAGGCTGCACCAGCTTTTTACCTACGCTGATTACCTCCAGCGATGCGTTCATGAAACACAGCATCAAGGTAATGAGAGAGTGGCTGGCGCAGAATAAGCATCAGGCGCTTGGGCTACATCTCGAAGGTCCGTGGCTGAATGTGATAAAAAAAGGCACGCATGACCCTGCTTTTATTCGCAAGCCAACGCAAGATCTCGTCGACTTTCTGTGTGCCAACGCGGATGCCATTACGAAAATTACGCTGGCACCAGAAGAAGTCGAACCGTTGTTCATCCGCCAGTTGACGGCGGCAGGTATCATCGTCTCTGCTGGGCATTCTAACGCCACCTGGGAACAGGCTAAGCTGGGTTTCGCCGCAGGTATTCGTTTTGCAACCCACCTGTTCAACGCCATGCCGTACCTGACAGGTCGTGAGCCTGGACTCGTTGGCGCGATTTATGATGCCCCTGAAGTCTATTGCGGCATTATCGCAGATGGACGACATGTGGACTGGGCCAACATTCGCAACAGCAAGCGCATTAAAGGCGATAAGCTGGTGTTGGTCACTGACGCCACAGCACCAGCAGGCGCGGATATTGACCAGTTCATTTTTGCTGGTAAAACCATATACTACCGTGATGGCATTTGTGTCGATGAACACGGCACCCTAAGCGGTTCGGCACTGACGATGATTGACGCCGTGCGTAATAGCGTCGAACACGTTGGTATCGCACTGGATGAAGCCATTCGGATGGCGACGCTCTATCCCGCTCGTGCCATTGGTGTCGACAAACGGCTAGGCAGCATTGAAAGCGGTAAAGTGGCGAACCTGACCGCCTTTGACCGTGATTATCACATTCTCAAGACATTTGTTAACGGCCACCCTGTTTGGGGGTAAAGCGAAAAGCGTCTTGGGGTAACGCGGAAATACGTTGGGAAAAACCAAACAAGGTTTCCCCAACGTTGAGTTAAACCTAAGCGAGTACTTCTTAATGACCACAGGCGGACAGGCGCAGATAGGGAATGTCGATCTGGTTAAGCAATTAAACAGCGCGGTAGTTTACCGCCTGATTGATCAGCAAGGCCCGATCTCACGGATTCAGATTGCAGAGCAGAGCCAGCTTGCACCCGCCAGCGTCACGAAAATCACCCGCCAGCTTCTGGATCGCGGGCTAATCAAGGAAGTCGATCAACAGGCTTCCACAGGTGGCAGACGTGCCATTTCGATTATCACCGAAAATCGTCCTTTTCATACCATCGCCGTACGTCTCGGCCGTTATGACGCCACCATTGCGTTGTACGATTTGCAGGGAAAAGCACTGGAAGAAGCACACTACGAACTGCAAGACAAAACGCAGGCGTCGCTGGAGGGCACGCTTTTTCAGTCTATCAGCGACTTTATCGCCAGCCACCAGCGCCGTATCCGCGAGCTTATTGCAATTTCTGTGGTGCTGCCGGGGTTGGTTGATCCGGTTGCAGGCATCGTTCGCTATATGCCACATATCAGCGTAGATAACTGGCAACTGGTTGAAAACCTGCAACGTCGCTTCAATGTCACCAGTTTTGTCGGTCACGACATCCGCAGCCTGGCGCTAGCGGAACACTATTTCGGTGCTACCCACGATTCACTGGATTCTATTCTGGTACGCGTCCATCGGGGTACGGGGGCGGGTATTCTCGTCAACGGGCAGATTTTTCTTGGCAGCAACGGCAACGTGGGTGAAATCGGCCATATTCAAATCGATCCACTCGGCGATCGTTGCCATTGTGGTAATTTCGGCTGCCTGGAAACTATCGTCGCCAACGGTGCGATTGAACAACGCGTACAACACCTGCTGCGCCAAGGCTACCCCAGCAAACTGTCTGCGAATAACAGTACGATTTCAGCAATTTGCAAAGCAGCGAATCGAGGCGATGCCCTCGCCCGTGAAGTGATAGAACAGGTTGGACTCAACCTCGGCAAAGCGCTTTCCATCGCGATCAATCTGTTCAACCCGCAGAAGGTCGTGATCGCTGGTGAAATTACCGAAGCAGAAAAAACGCTGCTTCCTGCGATTCAACGCTGCATCAACGCGCAGGTGCTAAAAGAATTTCGTCATAATCTGCCGATTCAGATCTCAAGCCTTAACCATCTTTCCGCTATCAGCGCCTTCGCCCTGGTTAAACGTGCGATGCTAAACGGCGTGCTACTTCAGCAATTACTCGAAAACGCGTGATTCCCTTTCTAGCCGGATTATGTAATCACTAAAAATCCGGCCTTTCCCCTTTGTTAATTTGACGAATCAATACAAAATCCGCTAAATAATTATCGAAACACCACACCAAGCGCTTTTTTCATTAAATAATATTGAATTCCCATAGTGTTTTGATGCTAAATCAATAGCACTAAGGCCGAATTCGTAATTACTGGGAGTCATGTATGTGTTCTATTTTTGGTGTGCTTGATCTGAAAAGCGATCCTGTTGAACTACGTAAGAAAGCGCTGGAGTTATCTCGTTTAATGCGTCATCGCGGGCCAGACTGGTCCGGCGTTTATGCCAGCGACAAAGCGATTCTGGCTCACGAACGTCTGTCTATCGTTGACGTCAACACGGGCGCACAGCCGCTTTACAACGCCGAGCGCACCCACATTCTGGCCGTAAACGGTGAAATTTATAACCATCAGGCATTGCGTCAGCAATACGGCGACCGTTACGCGTTTCAGACTGGCTCCGACTGCGAAGTCATCCTGGCGCTGTATCAGGAAAAAGGTCCGGAATTCCTGGACGAACTGCGCGGCATGTTCGCTTTTGCACTGTATGACAGCGAAAAAGACGCCTACCTGATTGGCCGTGACCATCTCGGCATTATCCCACTGTATATGGGCTACGATGAGCACGGTAACCTCTACGTCGCATCTGAAATGAAAGCGCTGGTGCCGGTTTGCCGTACGATCAAAGAATTCCCAGCAGGCAGCTATCTGTGGAGCAAAGATGGCGAAATTCGTGAATATTACCAGCGTGACTGGTTTGATTACGACGCAGTAAAAGACAACGAAACGGATAAAGAAGCACTGCGCGACGCGCTGGAAGAAGCGGTGAAAAGCCACCTGATGTCTGACGTGCCCTACGGCGTGTTGCTCTCTGGCGGCCTGGATTCTTCCGTTATCTCCGCAATCACCAAAAAATATGCCGCACGTCGCGTAGAAGATGACGAGCGTAGTGAAGCCTGGTGGCCTCAGTTGCACTCTTTCGCCGTCGGCTTGGAAGGCGCACCAGACCTGAAAGCTGCACAGGAAGTCGCTAACCATCTGGGCACCGTGCACCACGAAATTCACTTCACCGTGCAGGAAGGGCTGGATGCGATCCGCGACGTGATTTATCACATCGAAACCTATGACGTCACCACGATTCGCGCGTCAACGCCGATGTACCTGATGTCACGTAAAATCAAAGCGATGGGCATCAAAATGGTGCTGTCAGGCGAAGGCTCTGACGAGGTGTTCGGCGGCTACCTCTATTTCCACAAAGCGCCAAACGCCAAAGAACTGCATGAAGAAACCGTGCGTAAGCTGCTGGCTCTGCACCAGTATGACTGCGCACGTGCCAACAAAGCGATGTCAGCCTGGGGCGTGGAAGCTCGTGTGCCTTTCCTGGACAAAAACTTCCTCGATGTCGCCATGCGCATCAACCCGCGCGACAAAATGTGCGGCAACGGCAAGATGGAAAAACACATTCTGCGTGAGTGCTTTGAATCCTACCTGCCGCACAGCGTTGCCTGGCGTCAGAAAGAACAATTCTCTGACGGCGTAGGCTACAGCTGGATCGACACGCTGAAAGAAGTGGCAGCGAATCAGGTTACCGATCAACAATTGGAAACTGCACGTTTCCGCTTCCCGTACAACACGCCTGGCTCCAAAGAAGCGTACCTGTACCGTGAAATCTTTGAAGAGCTGTTCCCGGTTCCAAGCGCAGCAGAATGCGTGCCTGGCGGCCCGTCAGTCGCCTGTTCGTCGGCTAAAGCGATTGAGTGGGATGAATCCTTCAAAAAACTGGATGATCCATCAGGCCGCGCAGTTGGTGTGCACCAATCAGCCTACAAATAATTTGATTTAGTTTTATCAGTCAACGGGCCTTTATGGCCCGTTTTTGTAGGCTTAATTGACTGGGATTACGTGCTTTTTGGCGCTTTTCTCACCATACTGTTCACAACCCAAACAAACGATACATCAAGGGCACTTTTCGGGAAAAAACTAGTTGACGCAATTAGGCCAACTACGCATAATGCGCCCCGCAACGCCGATGAAGGTAACGCGGAAAAGATGGCTACGTAGCTCAGCTGGTTAGAGCACAGCACTCATAATGCTGGGGTCACAGGTTCGATTCCCGTCGTAGCCACCATCTTTTGCGGGAGTGGCGAAATTGGTAGACGCACCAGATTTAGGTTCTGGCGCCGCAAGGTGTGCGAGTTCAAGTCTCGCCTCCCGCACCATGTTATCTTTTCGGTTTAACATCGCTTTTCGAAGCCTGTTAGTGTTTTGTAGTGATTGGGGTATCGCCAAGCGGTAAGGCACCGGTTTTTGATACCGGCATTCCCTGGTTCGAATCCAGGTACCCCAGCCATTTCAAAATACATGCCGAAAAATTTGTTGTTCTGTTGGGGTATCGCCAAGCGGTAAGGCACTGGTTTTTGATACCAGCATTCCCTGGTTCGAATCCAGGTACCCCAGCCATCTACTTGATAGTAGAAGATTTTCTTGAAGTGAATTGATAATAGCAGTACATTTGGCTACGTAGCTCAGCTGGTTAGAGCACAGCACTCATAATGCTGGGGTCACAGGTTCGATTCCCGTCGTAGCCACCACATTTTTGGGGTATCGCCAAGCGGTAAGGCACCGGATTCTGATTCCGGCATTCCGAGGTTCGAATCCTCGTACCCCAGCCAAATAAAGCTGGTAAAACAGCAAACAAACAGGGCGACAGTCGAAAGACGTCGCCCTGTTTGTTATGTCGGGTATTAACGTAGTCTGGTGCTAACATATCCCGAATCAATCATTCGATTTTCCCAAAAGGGCGGCATGAAGGTTTTATCTACATTCTTTGTTACTCATGATCTCAGTCTCGTCGTATCATCGCGGCAATCCGCTATACGCGAGCGGTTAAGCACGCTGCTACTCAGTCTAGCCCTGCTATTTTGCTTCACCGCTCCAGCTTATGCCGCTAATGTCGCTTCTTTCAAGATTTCATCACAAGAGTTTGCTGACAGAATGAATGCCAACCTGACGCAACTCAATATCCCTCTCAAACTGACCATTAATCTGGAGAAGGGACATTCCGTTGATGATTTTCAGCATATTTTCAATGAGCATGTCGGGTTAATCGGATCGGCTGAGAAAAAAAATCAACAACTCACAGGGCTCATCGTGTTTAGCGCCTCATCAGAATCCGCCGAAACGGCGACACAAAACCTGCAAATCGTCACAGCCGCATTTTCTGCGCTATTAGGTGGAGATAACATCGAAAACCGTGAAGTGACCGAGATGATGTACGGCCTGCTTCAGGATAGCCGAACCTCAGATAAAGGCATTCGGCAGATAGGGAATACTCGCTTTACGGCAACAACTAATGAGGACACCAATATTATCTTTACCGCCGAGCCAGTACGATAGCAGGCGGCATCCTCATTATCATCAATCAAACACCAATGGCATATTTCAATGCGCGCTGTTTTAACACGCCAGCGCGCTGTGCGACCATCAGCGCCATATTACGTGCAAAGCTCAGTGGCGGTAATGCGTTACTGAACGCGTTATAGAATAAATCCATCCCACTTTGCATCATCAGGTTATCCGGCATACGACGACACTGATAACGGCGTAAAATCCGTTCAGAAGCCCACTCTTCCCCCGCATTGCGTGCGTTGATCAACACATCCAGCAGCGCCTCAACATCTCGATATCCTAGGTTAACACCCTGCCCTGCCAGCGGATTAATGGTATGCGCGGCATCGCCCAGCAGCACCAAACCGGGTTTGATATAAGTTTGCGCATGACGTCTGACCAGAGGGAATGACCCCGCGGAGAATGACTTTACTGTACCCAATCGCTCTGGAAACGCGGCGGTAATCTCTTTATCCAACTGTGTGAGCGGCATAGCCTGAAGCTGGCGAATACGCTGCGGGCTGTCATACCACACTAGCGACCCCCATTGGCCAAACAGCGGTAAAAATGCACGCGGGCCACTCGGCGTGAACTGTTGCCAGGTAACATCCTGCTGCGGCTGCAAAGTCTCAACGCCGATCAACATACAAGACTGACGATACTGCCAGCCGCTGATGCCAATTCCCGCCCACTGGCGAACCTGAGAGTTCGCGCCATCAGCGCCAACCACCAGTGAAGCCGTCAGTTGTTGTCCATCGGCAAGCTGTAAACACCAGTCATCCCCCATACGTTGCAGGTTCTGCGGCGTTGCCGGGCAGTAACATTGGCAATGCCCTTCTTCCTGTAAGCTTTCCCAGAGCGCCAATTGCAGCACGCGATTTTCCACCATAAAGCCCAGCTCAGGCAGGTGAATGTCGGCGGCATCGAAAACCACTCTGGCATTCGCCCATTCCCAGGTTTCCAGCCGGCGATAAGGCGCACTACGCATCTGCTGCACTCGCTGCCATACGCCCAGCTCTTTCAGCAACGCAACCGACGCGTAGCCAATCGCCGAGATCCGTAAATCTGGCGGGCTGGCGGCATCAAACGGCGCCGGCATGTCCTGCTCAATGACCGCAACCTGAAATCCCTGTTGTGCTAGCCCAAGCGCCGCAGCCGCACCGACCATACCACCGCCAACCACAATCGCATCGTAATGCATATTGGCTTTATCCCCTCTGATTCTGGTTTATTCACACCAGTAAAAATGCATGAAAATAGTGTACTGGATTTACGGGAGATTTTTCAGAAAAGCCGCATTTTTATAGAAAGTAAGGGGTTATCAAATCAGCGCAGTTTCCGGCACTGGTCACAACGCCAGCGAACGATTACAATACCCGCCCCAAATGAGGGGAATCTTTCTTATCCGCACTGAGTAATGGCAAGTCGATGACAAAAAAACTGCATATTAAAACCTGGGGCTGTCAGATGAATGAGTACGATTCATCAAAGATGGCTGATTTACTGGGAAGTACGCACGGCTATGAGCTTACTGAAATCGCTGAAGAAGCCGATGTCCTGCTGCTCAATACCTGTTCGATCCGTGAAAAGGCGCAGGAAAAGGTCTTCCATCAACTTGGTCGCTGGAAAGCGCTGAAAGATCTTAATCCGAACCTGATTATTGGCGTCGGTGGCTGCGTTGCCTCACAGGAGGGCGCACACATTCGTGAACGTGCGCACTACGTTGACGTTATTTTTGGCCCGCAAACGTTGCACCGCCTGCCGGAAATGATTAATCACGTTCAGGGCACCCGTAGCCCTATAGTTGACATCAGCTTCCCTGAAATCGAGAAATTTGACCGTTTACCTGAACCCCGCGCTGAAGGGCCAACGGCATTCGTTTCCATCATGGAAGGCTGCAATAAATATTGCACATTCTGCGTGGTGCCTTATACCCGTGGTGAAGAGGTCAGCCGTCCGTGCGATGATGTATTATTTGAAATCGCCCAACTGGCCGCACAAGGCGTACGTGAAGTTAACCTTCTGGGACAGAACGTTAACGCTTATCGCGGCGAAACCTATGACGGTGAAATCTGCTCTTTTGCCGAGCTGCTGCGCCTGGTCGCCGCCATCGACGGAATCGATCGTGTCCGCTTCACTACCAGCCATCCAATTGAATTCACAGACGATATAATCAGCGTTTATGAAGATACGCCAGAACTGGTCAGCTTCCTGCATTTGCCAGTACAAAGCGGCTCTGACCGCGTATTGACGATGATGAAACGCCGTCATACCGCGCTGGAATACAAAGCTATCATCCGTAAACTGCACAATGCGCGTCCTGGCATCCTGATCAGTTCTGACTTTATCGTCGGTTTCCCTGGCGAAACGCAAGCTGACTTTGAACAGACCATGAAGTTGATTGCCGATGTGAATTTCGACATGAGCTACAGCTTTGTCTATTCCGCTCGTCCGGGAACGCCGGCTGCGGATATGGTCGATGATGTACCGGAAGAAGAGAAAAAACAGCGTCTATACCTTCTGCAAGAACGTATTACCCAGCAGGCAATGCGGTTTAGTCGCCTCATGCTGGGCACCATCCAGCGTATTCTGGTAGAAGGTACTTCGCGTAAGAGCGTGATGGAGCTGTCTGGCCGTACGGAAAACAACCGCGTTGTCAACTTTGAAGGCACGCCAGATATGATCGGTAAATTTGTCGATGTTGAAATCGTTGACGTTTATACCAACTCATTGCGTGGCATCGTGGTGCGTACCGAAGATCAAATGGATCTGCGTGTACATGAATCACCATCTTCCGTGATTGCTCGTACCCGTAAAGAGAACGAGATCGGCGTTGGATTCTACCAGCCGTAATCGATGTTGATGCACTTGAATAGTATTGTGGGTGGCTTTGCCACCCATTTTTTATGGCAAGCCGGAATAGCAGCCCCTTCGGGCCGTTGCTTTGCAACGTTGAAAAACGTTCCCTGCGTTTTTTTATGGCAGGTAGAGATAACCTTCTGTCAGTTTCAATTTCATGCCGCTTACATTTGCTTTTGCGAAGCGGCATCCCAATATCATTATTGTGACTTGCACCATCGGGCATTCACGATGAATAATTCATTCATATGGCGGGCACATCAGGCCGTCTGACAACCGTTCATTTTGTATGGGCAGAATAGCGCCCGTACAGTAACGCTCAAGAGGAATAATTTGAACGTAACGACAAAAGAGATTGCCCTTGAACCCGCAGATAACCAACGCCTACTCAGCCTTTGCGGTCCGTTTGATGACAATATTAAACAGCTAGAGCGCCGCTTAGGCATCGAAATCAATCGCCGAGACAATCAGTTCAAACTGGTCGGTAAAAGCCTGCTGACGCAGGCTGCGGCAGATATTCTGCAACGTCTGTATGTTGATACAGCACCGGTACGTGGCGTCATCGGTGATATCGATCCTGAGCAAATTCACCTTGCGATTAAAGAATCCCGCGTGCTGGAGCAGTCTGCGGAACACGTTCCTGACTATGGCAAAGTGGTCAATATCCGCACCAAACGCGGCGTAATCAAACCGCGCACGCCGAATCAGGCACAGTATGTCGCCAATATCCTCGATCACGACATCACGTTCGGTGTTGGTCCAGCGGGAACGGGGAAAACCTACCTGGCCGTCGCTGCCGCCGTAGATGCATTGGAGCGTCAGGATATTCGCCGTATTCTGCTAACGCGCCCAGCGGTCGAAGCCGGTGAAAAGCTGGGCTTCCTGCCTGGCGATCTAAGCCAGAAAGTCGATCCCTACCTGCGCCCACTTTATGATGCCCTATTTGAAATGCTGGGATTTGAGCGCGTCGAAAAGCTTATCGAACGCAACGTAATCGAAGTTGCGCCACTGGCTTACATGCGTGGCCGAACGCTGAACGATGCCTTTATCATTCTGGATGAAAGCCAGAACACCACCATCGAACAGATGAAAATGTTCCTGACGCGCATCGGGTTCAACTCAAAAGCCGTCATCACTGGCGACGTAACACAGATCGACTTGCCGAAAAACCTGAAATCCGGCCTACGCCACGCCATTGAAGTGCTGGCCGATGTGGAAGAGATCAGCTTTAACTTTTTCCACAGCGAAGACGTAGTGCGCCATCCCGTAGTCGCACGGATTGTGAATGCCTATGAAGCATGGGAAAATGCCGAACAGAAACGTAAAGACGCCTTAGCAGAACAGCGTAAGCGTGAAGCGCAGGCAGCGGCATCAGATCAGGAGCAAAAATGAGTCAGGTGATTCTCGATTTACAAATCGCCAGCGAGCAAGCACAGGGATTACCGGAAGAGAAAGACTTTCAGCGCTGGCTGGAAGGCGTTCTGCCGCAGTTTCAGGAAGTCGCTGAAGTCACCATCCGTATCGTGGATGAAGCAGAAAGCCGCGACCTGAATAACACCTATCGCGGGAAAGACAAGCCGACCAACGTGCTGTCGTTTCCTTTTGAAGCACCGCCTGAAGTCGAACTTCCTCTGCTTGGCGATTTAATCATCTGCCGTCAGGTTGTGGAACGTGAAGCTACAGAGCAGGAAAAAACCGTAGAAGAGCACTGGGCGCACATGGTTGTCCATGGTAGCCTGCATCTGCTAGGGTATGACCATATCGAAGACAGCGAAGCCGAAGAAATGGAAGCGCTGGAAACCGAGATTATGCAAAGTATGGGCTATGCCGATCCTTACCTTGCAGAAAAAGATGGCCTCACCGAATAAATAGAAATACATTTTGTATAGACCCTAAATAATTCGAGTTGCAGGAAGGCGGCGACACAACGAATCCCAGAAGCTTACACCAGTAAGTGACTGGGTGAGTGAGGAAAGCCAACACACATGCAGCTTGAAGTATGACGGGTATAGCCCGAGATCGGGAAGATGTCGGGTACTTATTCTGTTTGCTCCACGTCAGCCGCAGTGTCGATTCCAACGGCTGGCAATAATTCCTTAACAAGAGTGATGTTAATTAAAACGCATGAGCGACGACCATTCTCAAAACAGCGATGCACCCAGTCCCAAAAAGGGCTTCTTTTCTCTTATTCTTAATCAGCTTTTTCACGGCGAGCCAAAAGATCGTAACGGTTTACTCACTCTGATTCGTGATTCCGAACAGAATGAACTGATCGATCCTGAAACGCGAGATATGCTCGAAGGCGTCATGGATATCGCCGACCAGCGTGTACGCGACATCATGATCCCTCGCTCGCAGATGATTACGCTCAAGCTCGATCAAACGCTGGAAGAGTGCCTGGACGTGATTATCGAATCCGCCCACTCTCGTTTCCCCGTCATTAGCGAAGATAAAGACCATATTGAAGGTATCCTGATGGCCAAGGATTTGCTGCCGTTTATGCGTAGCGACTCCGAGCCCTTCAGTATGGATAAAGTCCTGCGTTCAGCCGTTGTTGTGCCGGAAAGTAAACGCGTTGATAGAATGCTGAATGAGTTCCGCTCATTGCGCTATCACATGGCGATTGTCATTGATGAATTTGGTGGCGTATCCGGTCTGGTCACAATCGAAGATATCCTTGAGCTGATCGTCGGCGAAATTGAAGACGAATACGACGATGAAGAAGACAGAGATATTCGTCAGCTTAATCGCCAGACTTACACCGTCCGTGCGTTAACCGATATCGAAGATTTTAACGAAGCTTTCGGCACACGGTTTAGTGATGATGAAGTTGACACCATCGGCGGCTTGGTCATGCAGTCTTTCGGCCATCTTCCTGCTCGTGGCGAAACCATCGACATAGAAGGTTACCTGTTTAAGGTTGCGATGGCAGACAGTCGCCGTATTATTCAAGTTCATGTCAGAATCCCTGACAATGCTCCTCAACCAAAATTGGAAGAATAATTTGGCAATGGTTGTCGCTTCTTTTCTACAACGCCAGCAGGTTAAAGCCCTGCTGGCGCTCTTATTTGGTGCCTGTGGCACGCTGGCATTTTCTCCCTTTGATTTCTGGCCTGCGGCGATTATCTCGCTCATGGGGCTACAGGCACTGACGCTCAACCGCACGAGTCGCCAGTCAGCCTGGATAGGGTTTTGCTGGGGGTTAGGTCTGTTCGGCAGCGGCGTAAACTGGGTTTACGTCAGTATCGCGCAATTCGGCGGGATGCCAGGCCCTGTCAATGTTGCCCTGGTCATTCTGCTCGCCGCCTATTTGTCACTCTATCCTCTGCTGTTTTCTGCCCTGCTCTCACGCCTGTGGCCGAAAGCCACGCTGTGGCGTCTGGCGCTTGCCGCCCCTGTGCTCTGGCAATTAACCGAATTTCTGCGAGGCTGGGTGCTCACTGGCTTTCCGTGGCTGCAATTCGGCTACAGCCAAATTGACGGGCCGCTAAAAGGTATCGCGCCTATTCTGGGTATCGACACCATTACCTTCCTCTTGATGAGCCTCAGTGGGCTACTCGTTTACGCTATCAATCAGCGAAAAATCGCACCAGCGGCCATTGCTATCGGTGTTTTCGTTTTATCATGGCCGCTACGCAGCGTGCAGTGGTACACCCTGCAACCAGAACGCGCCGTTAATGTCGCGTTGGTACAAGGTAATATCCCGCAGGCCATGAAGTGGGAACAAAACGAGCTGTTGAACACGCTGAGGATCTATCTGGATAACAGTCTGCCTTATATGGACAAGGCACCTATCGTTATCTGGCCGGAAACGGCAATTCCTGATATTGAAAGCCGTCAGAACGCTTATTTAAAGCAGATTGACGATATTCTACGTAGTCGTAATAGCAGCCTGATTACGGGTATCGTTGATATCCGACGTGATGGTAATAAGACCGATTTCTATAACTCAATTATCGTACTCGGCGACAAAGAGCCATACAACTACCCCACGACGAATCGCTACAACAAAAACCATCTGGTACCTTTTGGCGAGTTTGTCCCGCTGGAAACGTTGTTACGTCCGTTGGCACCGTTCTTCGATCTCCCCATGTCATCGTTCAGCCGCGGAGACTACGTTCAGCCGCAGCTTTCTGTGCATGGCTTCAAGCTTAATGCCGCTATTTGTTATGAAATCATCTTAGGGCAACAGGTACGAGATAACTTCCGGCCAGACACCGATATGCTGTTGACCATCTCGAACGACGCGTGGTTCGGCCACTCAATCGGCCCGTGGCAGCATTTCCAGATGGCACGCATGCGTGCGCTGGAATTAGGCCGTCCTCTGGTTCGTAGTACCAACAACGGCGTCACAGCGGTGATTACGCCAGATGGCAAAGTCAGCGCCAGTCTGCCGCAGTTCACGCGTGCAGTGCTGGATACGCAGGTCGTGCCAGCAACGGGGATAACGCCTTATGCGCGCTTCGGTTCCTGGCCGCTCTGGATCATTACGTTACTGGGCGGCGTTGCTGCCGTTTTCTTCGGTTCGCGTCGCCGATAACCCGCCCCTCTTCACATCCCTAAGGGCATGCTTTTGCATGCCTTTTTTTATTTCTGGCACGGTATTTGCCTCTTATTACCCTGTAAAGGGTTGTTTCTGTATTTTTTTGGATATTACGTCGGCGTAAAGCTCTCTTACGGGGCAAGTAACGCACCAAATTGGTGCCACCTTCTGACATTGCTGCTATTTGGTGCGGCGGATATCGCAAAAAACAAACATTCCCATTTCAATCTATTTACAATCAGCTACTTTTTAACTGTATAGACAGTAACTTCGCGCTTTAACGGTGCAGCGTTATCACAAAGAAGTCGCAAAGCATTATGAGTGATACAGCAATACGATGTTAGCTTGAAGACAATGTTGACTTGAAGATGACAGGTATATAACGACAGCAAAGGGGTTAGAACATGCAAATGCGTAAACTGGCATTATCACTGCTTCTGCTTGGCACCGCCGCCAGCGTAGCTCAGGCTGAAGATCTGGCCGGTACATTGAAAAAGGTCAAAGATAATGGCGTGATCGTCATTGGACACCGCGAATCGTCCGTGCCTTTTTCTTACTATGACAACACGCAAAAAGTGGTCGGCTACTCTCAAGCCTACTCTGACAAAATTGTCGAAGCGGTTAAGAAAAAACTGGATGCGCCTAATCTGCAGGTCAAGCTACTCCCTATCACCTCTCAGAACCGTATCCCACTGTTGCAGAACGGTACCTTTGATTTTGAATGTGGTTCAACGACTAACAACTTGGAACGTCAGAAACAAGCCGCGTTCTCTAACACCATTTTCGTGGTCGGTACGCGTCTGTTAACCAAAAAAGATTCCGGCGTAAAAGACTTCCCGGATCTAGCGGGTAAAACCGTCGTAGTGACTTCCGGCACCACCTCTGAAGTTCTGCTGAACAAGCTGAATGAAGAAAAACAGCTGAAAATGCGTATCATCAGTGCGAAAGACCATGGCGACTCCTTCCGTACGCTGGAAAGCGGCCGCGCTGTCGCTTTTATGATGGATGATGCGCTGTTGGCAGGCGAACGTGCGAAAGCGAAAAACGCCGATCAGTGGGATATCGTCGGCAAAGCGCAGTCTGAAGAAGCCTACGGCTGTATGTTGCGTAAAGACGATCCGCAATTCAAGAAGCTGGTTGATGACACCATCGCTGAAGTTCAGACCTCCGGTGAAGCTGAAAAATGGTTCGATCGCTGGTTCAAACAACCGATCCCACCAAAAGATCTTAACCTGAACTTTGCACTGTCAGACGAAATGAAAGCGCTGTTCAAAGCGCCAAATGACAAAGCACTAAACTAATTAATAATGAGAATAAGGGCAGAGCTATCTGCCCTCTGATTGCTGATTCGTGGCAGGACAGACAGGCATCTGATGGTCGTTCCCCATCACATGTTGCCCCGAGAAATTTCGATAAACAGGAAAATAAACAATACACCTGTAGTTTGAAACAGAACGGGAATATGGCCGCTCATCAATCTTCAGGGTAGCTTCGCTACCCTTTTTTTACCGGAGTTCGTTATGTCAATAGATTGGAACTGGGGCATATTTCTACAAGCCGCCCCCTTCGGCAACACAACCTACCTCGGGTGGATTTTGTCCGGTCTGCAAGTCACCGTCACATTATCTATCTGTGCCTGGATTATCGCCTTTCTTATTGGTTCTTTATTTGGAATCCTGCGTACCGTCCCAAATCGTTTTCTTGCGGGCATTGGCACCTGCTACGTCGAACTATTTCGTAACGTCCCACTGATTGTCCAGTTCTTTACCTGGTATCTGGTGGTTCCCGAGCTGCTTCCCGTCAACATCGGTATGTGGTTTAAAGCCGAGCTAGATCCCAATATTCAATTTTTCCTGTCATCGATGATTTGTCTGGGGCTCTTCACCGCAGCGCGCGTTTGTGAGCAGGTGCGTGCAGGGATTCAATCGCTACCACGCGGCCAGAAAGCCGCCGGGCTAGCAATGGGCTTGACGTTGCCGCAAACCTACCGCTATGTATTACTACCGAATGCGTACCGTGTGATTGTTCCGCCGTTGACCTCAGAGATGCTGAACCTGGTAAAAAACTCGGCCATCGCTTCCACGATTGGTCTGGTTGATATGGCAGCACAGGCAGGGAAACTGCTGGACTATTCCGCCCACGCGTATGAATCCTTTACCGCCATCACGCTGGCGTACGTTGGCATCAATGCCATCATTATGTTGATTATGCAGGTCGTTGAGCGAAAAACCCGTTTGCCGGGCAATATGGGGAGCAAATAAATCATGCATGAATTTGACTGGAGCTCAATTGGGCCAAGCATGCCGTACCTGATTCAGGGGATGGTCGTCACACTCAAAATTACGCTAACGGCGGTGGTCTTCGGGATTGTCTGGGGCACGATTCTGGCGGTAATGCGCCTGTCGCCGATCAAGCCTATCAGTTGGTTTGCCAAGCTGTATGTGAACCTGTTCCGCTCCGTTCCACTCGTCATGGTTCTGCTGTGGTTCTATCTGGTGGTTCCTAGCTTATTACAAAATGTGCTTGGGCTATCGCCGAAAACCGATATTCGACTGATTTCAGCTATGGTAGCCTTCTCGCTGTTCGAGGCAGCCTATTATTCTGAAATCATTCGTGCGGGTATCCTCAGCGTGTCACGCGGTCAATCTTCCGCGGCGTTAGCATTAGGAATGACGCACTGGCAATCCATGAAGCTGGTTATTTTGCCACAGGCATTCCGCGCCATGGTGCCGCTGTTGCTGACGCAAGGTATTGTCCTGTTTCAGGATACCTCACTGGTTTACGTACTCAGCCTCGCTGATTTCTTCCGTACCGCCTCAACCATCGGCGAGCGTGACGGAACACAAGTTGAAATGATCCTATTTGCTGGGTTCATTTATTTTCTCTTCAGCATTACTGCCTCAATGCTGGTCAGTTACCTGAAAAAAAGGACGGTTTGATGATTTCCCTGAAAAATGTTTCTAAATGGTACGGCCAATTTCAGGTGCTAGCCGACTGCTCCACAGAAGTAAAAAAAGGTGAAGTTGTGGTCGTCTGCGGGCCTTCTGGCTCGGGTAAATCAACCCTGATCAAAACCGTAAATGGTCTGGAACCGATTCAGAAAGGTGAAATTACCGTCAATGGCACTGCTGTTAACGATAAAAAAACCAATCTGGCCCAGTTACGTTCCAAAGTCGGGATGGTGTTCCAGCACTTTGAACTGTTCCCACACTTGTCGATTATCGAGAACCTGACGCTCGCGCAGGTGAAAGTGCTGAAACGTAAGCGTGAAGACGCCAAAGCTAAAGCGCAGAAGCTGTTAGAACGTGTGGGGCTGGCGGCGCACGCCAACAAATACCCAGGGCAGCTTTCCGGTGGTCAGCAACAGCGTGTCGCCATCGCGCGCGCGCTATGTATGGACCCTATCGCGATGTTATTTGACGAACCGACATCCGCACTTGATCCAGAGATGATCAACGAAGTACTGGACGTTATGGTTGAACTGGCGCAGGAAGGTATGACCATGATGGTCGTCACCCATGAAATGGGCTTTGCCCGTAAAGTGGCGCACCGCGTGATCTTTATGGATGAGGGCAAAATCGTTGAGGACACCCGCAAGGATGATTTCTTCAACAACCCACAGTCTGAACGCGCGAAAGACTTCCTGGCGAAAATCCTGCATTAATAATCAGATACAGCGTGCCGCAAGGCACGCTGCTGACTGGTAAAGCGCGTCGAGCGGTGGTAATGGGTAGATCGTAAAGACGCTGCAAGTACATCCGTGTAAGCTCGGATTGCGCAGATATGAATATCATCCCTGAGATTCACCCTTGCAGGGCAGTCGCAAGCGACGTTCAAAAGCGTTCCTGACGCTTTTGTCCATGGCGCAAACGCTTTACTCTTCTATCCCATTATCACCGTTCTCGTTCTGTAAATCGGTTTGCCAAAAATCTTAATATGCCGTAAGGCAGCTTATTTACTGCTCCTACAGCCCTACAGCCCTACGGTTGAAACGGCTGGCGGTGGAACAGGTCATGCGAGCATTTCGGGCACAGTGGCAAAACCTCCGGCGTGTAGAATGCAATATGATGATGGCAGTTCTCACACACCAAATTACCTAGCCCCACCACTTCACCGCTGTGGTACACCCCGTGATGATTCACATCTTTGAAGATCTCACGCCACTCTAGCTGCGTTTTATCCGTAATATCCGCCAGTTCCTGCCACAAACTTTCCTTAATCACTCGCATAAAAACACTGTCGGTGAATTCATCCTGACTTTCACTATAGCTGCGGCCAAACTCTTCCAGATCGCGCTGAACAGCCTGAATCACCTGTTCTATTTCTTTCTGCGTCAGCTCCGAGCCTTCCAGCAGGGTTTTGCGGGCGCTCTGCACCAGACTATCAAGATCGCGTTCACCGTTGTTCAGCCGGGCTGTAACTGAAGCCATTAACTCGCGGTAATAGCGGGCTAGTTTATTCATGCTTCCTCCTGAATAAGCGGGTTGAGGGGCGATAAAGCACGACTATTCGCCGTCTGGCACACCAAATCAAAAACCGACATGTTGCCTATCTCTCTCTATTTTAGATTATTTTTCCCGCACAACTGAGGAAATTGTCGTCAATTTGCGCAATTCATCGCAGTATGCCGCTCGCAAATCATAAATATCCCTCAGTCAGGCGCTGGGTGTTGTTGCCTGCGTCGCTTACGGCTATGCTATGCGGATCTTTTGTTATGAATCAGAACAGGCTACTCACGTAGCGATTCTCCACTAAACAGGACCCCTGGCAGCCATGCAAGAGCAATACCGCCCAGAAGAGATAGAAGCGGACGTCCAGCTTCACTGGCAAGAGAAGCAGACATTTAAAGTCACCGAACAGCCTGGCAAGGAAAAATACTATTGCCTTTCCATGCTACCTTACCCTTCTGGTCGACTACATATGGGCCACGTCCGTAACTACACCATCGGTGACGTGATTTCCCGCTATCAGCGCATGTTGGGTAAAAACGTTCTGCAACCAATCGGTTGGGATGCGTTTGGCCTGCCAGCTGAAGGCGCTGCGGTCAAAAATAATACCGCGCCAGCACCCTGGACCTATGCCAACATCGATTACATGAAAAACCAGCTCAAACTGCTGGGCTTTGGCTATGACTGGGATCGTGAAGTCGCGACCTGTAAACCAGACTACTACCGCTGGGAACAGTGGTTCTTCACCAAGCTGTACGAAAAAGGTCTGGTGTATAAAAAAACCTCCGCCGTTAACTGGTGCCCGAACGACCAAACCGTGTTGGCGAACGAACAGGTTATCGACGGCTGCTGTTGGCGCTGTGACACCAAGGTTGAGCGCAAAGAGATTCCGCAGTGGTTTATCAAAATCACCGCTTATGCCGACCAACTGCTGAACGATTTGGATACGCTGGAAAGCTGGCCTGAGCAGGTCAAAACCATGCAGCGTAACTGGATTGGCCGTTCCGAAGGTGTAGAAATCACCTTTGACGTGGCAGACAGCGCAGAGAAACTGACGGTTTACACCACGCGTCCAGATACGTTTATGGGTGTGACCTACGTTGCCGTTGCCGCAGGCCACCCTCTCGCAGCACAAGCTGCCGCAGCGAATCCCGCGCTGGCCGATTTCATTGCAGAATGCCGTAATACCAAAGTTGCCGAAGCCGATATGGCGACGATGGAGAAAAAAGGCATGGCCACCGGCCTGTATGCGATTCACCCGCTGAACGGTGAGAAAGTCGCTATCTGGGTCGCCAACTTTGTTCTGATGGAATACGGCACAGGCGCAGTGATGGCCGTTCCGGGCCACGACCAGCGCGACTGGGAATTCGCCACCAAATATGACTTGTCCATCAAGCCAGTTATTTTGAATGCCGATGGCAGTGAACCCGATCTGTCTGCTGAAGCGATGACCGAAAAAGGCAACCTGTTCAACTCCGGCGAATTTGACGGTCTGGATTTCGACGCTGGGTTCAATGCTATTGCCGATAAGCTGGTAGAAAAAGGCATTGGTGAGCGTAAAGTCAATTATCGTCTACGCGATTGGGGTGTCTCCCGTCAGCGTTACTGGGGCGCACCAATCCCAATGGTGACGCTGGAAGACGGCACCGTCATCCCAACGCCAGAAGATCAACTGCCGGTGATCCTGCCGGAAGATGTCGTGATGGATGGCATCACCAGCCCGCTGAAATCTAACCCGGAATGGGCGAAAACTACCGTTAACGGTCAGCCAGCACTGCGTGAAACCGACACGTTCGACACCTTTATGGAATCCTCCTGGTACTACGCCCGCTATACGTGTCCGCAGTACGACCAAGGAATGTTAGATCCGGCTGCCGCCAACTACTGGCTGCCTGTTGACCAATATGTCGGCGGTATCGAACACGCCATCATGCACCTGATGTATTTCCGCTTCTTCCACAAACTGATGCGCGATGCAGGTCTGGTGACATCTGATGAACCCGCCAAACGCCTGCTGTGTCAGGGCATGGTGCTAGCGGATGCCTTCTACTATCTGGGTAATAACGGCGAGCGCATCTGGGTTTCACCTACCGACGTTACCGTTGAGCGTGATGAGAAAGGTCGCATCGTCAAAGCCGTCGATAACGAAGGCCATGACGTGATCTACGCCGGTATGAGCAAAATGTCGAAGTCCAAAAACAACGGCATCGACCCGCAGGTTATGGTAGAGAAATACGGTGCAGATACCGTTCGTCTGTTCATGATGTTTGCTTCTCCTGCGGAAATGACGCTGGAATGGCAGGAATCCGGCGTAGAAGGCGCGAACCGCTTCCTGAAACGCGTCTGGAGACAAGCCTTTGAGCACACCGAGAAAGGGGCAACAACGGCGCTGGATGTCGCGACGTTAACGGAAGATCAGAAATCACTGCGCCGCGATTTGCACAAAACGATCGCTAAAGTGACCGATGATATTGGCCGTCGCCAAACCTTCAACACCGCAATCGCCGCCATCATGGAACTGATGAACAAGCTGGCGAAAGCGCCGCAGGAAAGCGATCAGGACCGCGCACTAACGCAGGAAACACTGCTTGCCGTCGTTCGTATGCTCTATCCGTTCACTCCGCATGTTTGTTTCACACTGTGGCAGGCACTGCAAGGTGAAGGCGATGTGGATACCGCACCGTGGCCGGTTGCAGATGAGAACGCGATGGTGGAAGATTCCAAACTGGTCGTCGTTCAGGTTAACGGTAAAGTACGTGGTAAAATTACCGTTGCCGCTGACGCCAGCGAAGAACAGGTTCGCGAACGCGCTGCTCAGGAACCGCTGGTCGCGAAATATCTGGACGGCGTCACGGTTCGTAAAGTGATTTATGTCCCTGGCAAACTGCTTAACCTGGTTGTAGGTTAAGGCAAGGAGGAACTGTGCGACATCGTCTATTCACGTTGTTGCTGGGGCTGGCGGTGTTAATCACCGCTGGCTGCGGTTTTCATCTGCGCGGCACGACACAAGTGCCCACGCAGTTACAAACACTCATCGTCGACAGCAGTGACCCTTATGGTCCGCTAACACGTGCGGTGCGCGAGCAGCTCCGTCTCAGCGATGTAAAAATCGTTGATGATGCGACACGTCAGGATATCCCGTCTCTGCGGGTACTGGGCTCAAGCGAAACACGTGATACTGTCTCTATTTTTCAGGACGGTAAAACAGCGGAATACCAGATGGTGCTAACGTTGCAGGCGCAAGTGCTGATGCCGGGTGAAGATATTTACCCACTCAGTGTGACGGTGTTCCGCACGTTCTTTGATAACCCGCTGGCTGCACTGGCTAAAGATGCCGAACAGGATATCGTCCGTCAGGAAATGCGTGAACAAGCTGCTCAGCAGTTGGTACGTAAGTTGCTGACTATCAACGGTAGTCAGGAAGTCAAAAATCGGCTGCAATCCACCGATTCAACGACTGCCGCCACGCGTTCATGATTCGGCTTTACCCCGAACAACTCACCGCGCAGCTCCATGAGGGGCTGCGCGGTTGTTATTTAGTCTTTGGCTCAGACCCTCTCCTACTGCAAGAAAGTCTCGATAACATCAAACGAGTCGCTCAGCAGCACGAATTCAGCGAGCATTTCAGCTTCATTCTGGATCTGCATACCGACTGGGATGCGATTTTCAGTACCTGTCAGGCGCTCAGCCTGTTCGCTTCTCGCCAATCGCTTCTGCTGGTCTTGCCGGAAAACGGCCCGAACGCGGCGATGAGCGACAATCTGGTCAAGCTCTCTGGATTATTACACCCCGATATTTTGCTGATTCTGCGCGGCCATAAACTGACCAAAGCGCAGGAAAACAGCGCCTGGTTTAAAGCGCTGGCACAAGACAGTGTCTATATCAATTGCCTGACGCCGGAACAAGCACAGCTCCCCCGTTGGGTTGCTCAACGCGCCAAAGCCATGAAATTGACGCTGGATGAACAGGCCACGCAGCTCATTTGTTACTGTTATGAGGGCAACCTTCTCGCGCTGTCTCAGGCGCTAGAACGGTTGGCACTGCTTTATCCTGATGGCAAGCTGACACTACCGCGTGTAGAGAATGCGGTAAACGATGCCGCTCATTTCACGCCTTTCCACTGGCTTGATGCATTGCTGGCAGGTAAAGCCAAGCGCGCCTGGCACATTTTGCAGCAGCTAAAGCAGGAAGATTGCGAACCTGTTATTTTGCTACGCACGCTACAGCGTGAACTGCTACAACTGCTGGCGCTAAAACGGCGTATGTCAGACACGCCGCTGCGTACGTTATTCGATCAGCAAAAAGTGTGGCAAAACCGACGTGACCTGCTCACACAGGCATTACAGCGGCTCTCTCTTCAGCAGCTACAGCAGGCCGTGCGATTGCTAACGCAGGTGGAAATAACCCTAAAGCAAGACTACGGTCAGTCCGTTTGGTCTGAATTGGAATCACTTGCCATGCTGCTGTGCGGCAAAGCCTTGCCGGAGGCATTCATCTGAATACATCATCCGCAGCACCATCGTTGACCGCGTTTTTTGGCGGCACGTTTGACCCGATTCATTACGGCCACCTTCAACCAGTGACCGCGCTGGCAAAGCTCGTGGGGCTGACTCACGTCGTCCTGATGCCCAATAACGTTCCGCCGCACCGACAGCAGCCCGAAGCCAGTTCCCGCCAGCGTTTTCATATGGCTGAGCTGGCCGTTGAAGGCAACCCACTATTTAGCGTGGACGATCGAGAACTGCAACGACAAACGCCTTCCTACACGATTGATACATTGGAAGCATTGCGGGCTGAAAAAGGCGGCGATGCACCGCTGGGTTTTATCATCGGGCAGGACTCACTGCTGACGCTACACCGCTGGCACCGCTGGCAAGATCTACTCAGCGTTTGCCATTTGCTGGTGTGCGCTCGCCCCGGCTATCGCTCGGCGATGGAAACACCCGAATTACAGCAATGGTTGGACGATCATCTGACGCACACGCCGGACGATCTTCATCAGCAACCGCACGGGCGGATCTTTTTGGCAGACACGCCACTGGTCACCATTTCCGCAACGGACATTCGCCAACGGCGACAGCACGGTCTGAACTGTCACGATTTATTGCCTCCCATCGTGCTCAATTACATCGACGAACACGGCCTGTACCACTAGCACAGGTTTTCCCGTCCATCAGCCACGGGCTTTATACCACTCGGCAAAAGTGCGTGATATACTCCGCGGCTGGTTTCAATCACCGGGAAAAGCGGGAATTCTCGGCAATTACTCGGTGATTTACGTTTTTCTTAAACAATTCAGCGCCACACGCGTTCATCAGTGACTGATAGAACGCCATTGAGGGGGAACCTTTGCAAGGTCAAGCACTCCAAGACTTCGTTATTGATAAGGTCGATGACTTAAAAGCCCAGGATATCGTTGCACTCAACGTCCAGGGTAAATCCAGCATCACCGATTACATGGTTATCTGTACGGGCACCTCTACACGCCATGTCGCGTCTATTGCCGATCACGTCGTGCAATCTTCACGCGCCGCGGGTCTGATCCCACTCGGAGTAGAAGGCGAAAGCGCCGCTGACTGGGTTGTTGTCGATTTAGGTGACGTGATGGTTCATGTCATGCAAGAAGAAAGTCGCCAGTTGTACGAACTGGAAAAACTGTGGGGCTAGCATGAAACTGCAACTGGTCGCCGTTGGCACCAAAATGCCCGACTGGGTGCAGACTGGTTTCACCGATTATCTGCGGCGCTTCCCGAAGGACATGCCTTTCGAATTACTCGAAATTCCGGCGGGGAAGCGGGGTAAAAATGCCGATATTAAACGCATTCTGGAGCGCGAAGGCGAACAGATGCTGGCTGCGGTGGGCAAAGGCAACCGTATTGTTACGCTGGATATTCCAGGTACTCGCTGGGAAACGCCACAGTTGGCGCAACAGCTTGAGCGCTGGAAACAGGATGGGCGCGATGTCAGTCTGCTGATTGGCGGACCGGAAGGGCTTGCGCCAGAATGCAAAGCCGCGGCGGAACAAAGCTGGTCGCTCTCGCCATTAACGCTGCCGCACCCGCTCGTTCGCGTGCTGGTGGCAGAGAGCCTGTATCGAGCATGGAGCATTACGACTAATCACCCTTACCATCGGGAGTAAGGCGATACGATGAAACATGTGAAATAACACTGGATGAAAGTAGAACGCAAACCCTTTCGTGATTATACGGCGGAGTCCGCTCTGTTCGTGCGCCGTGCTTTGGTAGCCTTTCTGGGCATTTTGCTGCTTTCTGGTGTATTAGTCGCTAATCTTTATCACCTGCAAATTTTGCGTGTCGATGACTATCGCACGCGCTCTAACGAGAACCGCATTAAGCTGGTTCCTATCGCGCCCAGCCGCGGTATCATTTACGACCGTAACGGTACCCCGTTGGCACTGAACCGTACCATCTATCAATTAGAACTGGTGCCTGACAAAGTCGACAGCCTGAAAGAAACGCTGGAAGCACTGCGCCCCATCGTTAATTTGACCGATGACGATCTGGAAAATTTTGAAAAAGAGCGCAAGCGTTCACGCCGTTTTACCTCCATTCCAGTAAAAACCGGGCTTGATGAGATTCAGGTCGCCCGTTTTGCCGTCAACCAATACCGCTTTCCTGGCGTTGAGGTTAAAGGCTATCAACGCCGCTATTATCCTTACGGTTCTGCGTTAACGCACGTCACGGGCTATGTCTCCAAAATCAACGATAAAGACGTAGAACGGCTGACCAAAGAAGAAAAAATTGCCGACTATGCCGCGACGCGTGACATCGGCAAGCTGGGTATCGAACGTCATTATGAGGATTTGCTGCACGGCAAACCCGGTTATGAAGAAGTTGAAGTTAACAACCGTGGCCGCGTGATCCGCCAACTTCACGAACAGCCACCGCAGGCCGGGCGCGATATTTATCTAACGTTGGATCTGAGCCTACAAATCTACATCGAGAAACTGCTGGAAGGCAGCCGCGCCGCCGTCATTGTCACCGACCCACGCGACGGCGGTATTCTGGCGATGGTTTCCACGCCCAGTTACGACCCCAATCTGTTTGTCGACGGGATTTCCACCAAAAATTATACCAAACTACAAAACGATCCCGATCGTCCACTGATCAACCGTGCAACGCAGGGAATTTACCCTCCGGCTTCCACCGTTAAACCCTATATTGCGGTTTCCGCCCTGACTGCTGGCGTTATCACCACTAACACTAGCCTGTTCGATCCTGGCTGGTGGCAATTACCCGGCTCCGAAAAGCGTTTCCGCGACTGGAAAAAATGGGGGCATGGTCGTCTTAACCTCACCAAGTCACTGGAAGAATCCGCGGATACTTTCTTCTATCAGGTCGCGTATGACATGGGAATCGATCGCCTATCCGAATGGATGAATAAATTTGGTTATGGCGAGAAAACCGGCATCGATATTTCGGAAGAAAGCGCCGGCAACATGCCAACCCGTGAGTGGAAACTCAGGCGATTTAAGAAGCCCTGGTATCAGGGGGATACCATTCCCGTCGGGATCGGCCAAGGTTACTGGACGGCGACCCCTATCCAGATGAATAAGGCATTGGTCACGCTCATTAACGACGGCCAGGTAAAAACGCCACACCTGCTTTATAGTTCGCGGGAAAATGGCGTTATCGTGCCTTTCCGACAAACTGAGAATCTACAGATTGGTAATATCCACTCTGGCTATTGGGAAGTGGCGAAGGACGGAATGTATGGCGTGGCTAACCGCGCTAACGGCACCGCACACAAGAGTTTCGATGATGCGCCTTATAAAATTGCGGCAAAATCCGGTACGGCGCAGGTTTTCGGCCTGAAAGAAAACGAAACTTATAATGCGCACAAGATCGCAGAGCATCTGCGTGACCATAAATTAATGGTCGCATTTGCCCCGTATAAGGACCCAAAAGTCGCGATGTCGATTATTCTGGAAAACGGTGGGGCTGGTCCGACCGTGGGTGCTATCACTCGCCAGATCCTTGATCATATCCTGCTGGGTGACAACAATACCGATTTACCTAGCGCGCCTCCTGCGCCGCCGGGTAGCGAGAGTGAGTAACAGACAGTCATGACCGATAGCCAACAAAAAGGTTCGTTCTGGGCGAAAATCCACATCGACCTTCCGTTCCTTCTCTGCATCCTGGCACTGCTGGGCTATAGTCTATTTGTCTTATGGAGCGCTAGCGGACAGGACGTCGGCATGATGGAGCGAAAAGTCGTTCAGATCGTGCTAGGGTTTACGGTAATGATCGTAATGGCGCAAATTCCTCCTCGCGTCTATGAAGGCTGGGCACCCTACCTCTATGTAGTTTGTGTCATTTTGCTGCTGATCGTAGATATTTTCGGACAAATAAGTAAAGGCGCACAGCGCTGGCTGGATTTAGGTTTTATTCGCTTCCAGCCATCGGAAATAGCCAAGATCGCCGTGCCACTGATGGTTGCCCGTTTTATTAACCGTGATATGTGTCCACCCTCGCTAAAAAATACGGCGATTGCGTTGATCCTGATTTTTGTTCCTACACTGCTGGTTGCTGCACAGCCGGATTTAGGCACCTCGATCCTGATTGCATTATCTGGCCTGTTTGTGCTTTTTCTCGCCGGTATGAGCTGGAGCTTGATTGGCATTGCTGTGCTACTACTCGCCGCGTTTATTCCGATACTCTGGTTCTTCCTGATGCACGATTATCAACGAGCCAGGGTCATGATGCTGCTCGATCCGGAAAGCGATCCGCTCGGTGCGGGATACCATATTATTCAGTCGAAAATTGCGATAGGCTCAGGTGGCCTGTCTGGCAAAGGCTGGCTGCATGGCACACAGTCTCAGTTAGAGTTTCTGCCGGAGCGGCACACTGACTTTATCTTTGCCGTGTTGGCTGAGGAGCTTGGATTAATCGGCGTCTTAATTCTGCTCGCGATGTACCTGTTCATGATTATGCGCGGTCTGGTCATTGCCGCTAATGCGCAAACCTCGTTCGGCCGGGTTATGGTCGGCGGACTGATGTTAATTCTGTTTTTCTATGTTTTCGTCAATATCGGGATGGTCAGCGGTATACTTCCCGTCGTTGGCGTGCCGCTGCCGCTAATCAGCTACGGCGGATCGGCGCTGGTCGTTTTAATGGCGGGATTCGGTATCGTCATGTCGATACATACTCACCGCAAACTGCTATCCAAGAATTTATAACACGAGGTGAGCGATGCGTAAGGATTGGCTTTGGGTCGGCGTAGCAACTCTGGCGCTTGCGGCCTGTACCACAACGGAACAGCGGCAGCCTGCACCGCCTGTTACTCAGGTTTACAGCGGCCCGACGGAAGAGATCGGCGGCGCGGAACCGCGTTATGAACCCTACAATCAGGGTACGCTCCAAGACTACAGCATCAAAGGCAAGAGCTATAAAATTGTCAAAGATCCACAAAACTTTAGCGAAACAGGCTTAGCCGCATGGTACGGCGAGGAGGCCAGCGGTAATCGCACGTCAATCGGCGAAACGTTTGACCCTAACGCGATAACTGCCGCCCACCCGACGCTGCCGCTGCCAAGCTATGTCCGCGTCACCAACCTGAGTAACGGCCGTCGCCTGGTTGTACGCGTAAACGACCGCGGGCCATATACGCCGGGCAGAATTATCGATCTGTCGAAGGCCGCAGGCGATCGCCTGAATATTTCGAACAATACCAAAGTGAAAGTGGATTTCATCAACGTCGCACCAGACGGCACGCTTTCAGGCCCCGGAACCGTGGGCACCACCGTCGCCAAGCAAAGCTTCGCTCTGCCGGAACGTCCGAGCTTCGGTGCCAGCGGACTGGGTACGCCCATGATGGAAACGACACAACCAACATCCAATAGCGACGTACGGCCAATCAGCAATAGCGGCCTGAGCGTGCCAGCAGAAAGCACGCAGCCGCAGAGCAGCGCGCTGTCGCACAGCGGTGGTTTTCTGGGGGCACCTTCCGCGCTGCGCGCTGGCGTGGTTGAGTCCAGCGTGACACCAACGGCAACCTCATCACCGTCCGCTGCGCCAGTAAACGTCGCTCCAGCGGCTGCCATCGTTGCTGCTCCCGCCGCCGCCGCACCATCTTCTACGGGTCGCTATGTCGTTCAGGTCGGTGCGTTGAGCGATCAACAGCGCGCGCAAACCTGGCAGCGTAGCCTGAGTGAACGCTTCCGCGTAGCGGGTAAAGTCACCGCGAGTGGTGGACTGTACCGTATCCAACTGGGGCCATTCCAGAATCGTCAGCAAGCCACTGAACTTCAACAACGTTTGTCAGTCGAAGCTCAGCAGCAGTCGTTTATTACCGCCGCACCCGGTACTCTCTAGTCACGGATAATCGGCAGGCTCACGAAGCGAAAGCGGTGGCTATGACATTGAACATACCGCCCTTTTGCAAAATCACGTAACGTAATGCCTGATGCCTGCCTATTCCCCATCTGCTATAGTGTGGCTCGTTTTTTAACTCATACCCACGGATGTTGTTGTTCCAATCATGAATACTGTAAACACGTCTCGTTTTACTAAGCGTACTGCGCTTGGCGCACTGCTCGTCATTAGTGCCTCTTCCTTTGCCTATGCCGAAGATATCAATCTTAAAACGATGATCCCCGGCGTCCCGCAAATTGATGCTGAATCCTACATCCTGATTGATTACAACTCTGGGAAAGTGTTGGCGGAAATGAATGCCGACACGCGCCGCGATCCGGCCAGCTTAACGAAAATGATGACCAGCTATGTCATTGGTCAGGCGATTAAATCAGGAAAAATCAGCCCGAACGACATCGTTACCGTCGGTAAAGATGCCTGGGCAACCGGTAACCCGACCTTCCAGGGGTCTTCCCTGATGTTCCTTAAACCGGGCGACCGTGTTCCTGTTTCCCAACTCAATCGTGGCATTATCCTGCAATCGGGTAACGATGCCTGCGTCGCGATGGCCGACTATGTTGCTGGCAGTCAGGATGCTTTCGTTAACCTGATGAATGGTTACGTGAAAGCGCTGGGGCTGCAAAACACCAATTTTGAAACCGTACACGGTCTTGATGCTCCGGGTCAGTTCAGTTCGGCGCGTGATATGGCGTTGATCGGTCAGGCACTGATCCGCGATGTGCCAGAAGAGTACGCGACCTACAAAGAAAAAGAGTTCACGTTTAACAATATTCGCCAGCCTAACCGTAACGGCTTGCTGTGGGATTCCAGCCTGAATGTTGATGGCATCAAAACCGGCCATACCTCATCAGCGGGCTTTAATCTGGTTGCTTCGGCAACAGAAGGTCAGATGCGCCTGATTTCAGCGGTACTGGGCGGACGTAATGCCAAAGGGCGCGAATCAGAAAGCAAAAAATTGCTGACCTGGGGCTTCCGCTTCTTTGAAACCGTTGCGCCGTTGAAAGCAGGTAAAGAATTCGCGTCTGAACCCGTCTGGTTTGGCGACAGCGACCGTGTGGCGTTAGGCGTGGAGAAAGATGCCTATCTGACCATTCCACGTGGCCGTATGAAAGATCTGAAAGCCAGCTATGTTCTGGACAACACGGAACTGCATGCACCGTTAGCCAAAAATCAGGTTGTGGGTTCCATCAACTTCCAACTGGATGGCAAAACCATCGATCAGCGCCCGCTGGTGGTCATGAACGAAGTGAAAGAAGGCGGGATCTTTGGCCGCATGATCGACTACATCAAACTGATGTTCCACCACTGGTTCGGCTAATCCCCCTTGTCTGGGGCAAAAATGCCCCCATATAGCTAGCATCCATAACTCCCGCAGAACGCGGGAGTTATATTTTTTAGTATAATGTACCTATGTCAGTGCTAATACCGACGGTATTCCCCTCTCTGGAGCGCAAATGAAAACCAAATTAAACGAACTGCTTGAATTTCCGTGTGTTTTTACCTACAAAGTTATGGGTGAGGCAAAGCCGGAATTAGTCGATCTGGTCGTTGAAGTGGTACAGCGTCACGCGCCTGGCGACTACACCCCACAGATCAAACCCAGCAGCAAAGGGAATTATCACTCGGTTTCCATCACCATCACGGCGACACACATTGAGCAGGTGGAAACGCTGTACGAAGAACTGGGCAATATCGACATCGTGCGCATGGTTCTATAAAGCAAGGCATAGCGTTCTGTAAAAGTCGTACTGTAATCAAAACGGGCGGGGAAACTGGCGAGTGCGCCAGGGTTTTGTGATTTTGCAAAGTGCTGTTCGCTGAGGCTTCCCGCCGTTATAATCTCCCCACCTTTCCTTAACCTGAAGATGACACACTTGCTACAGGATAAGATCATCGTACGCCAATTTGACGTACAGCCGTATGAACCCGTCTCTCTGGCGATGCATAATTTCACCGACCGACGTGATGATAAAACCCCAGACGAAATCTGGCTGGTTCAGCACCCTCGCGTATTTACACAGGGTCAGGCAGGCAAAGCCGAACATGTCCTTATGCCCGGCGATATTCCCGTTATTCAAAGTGACAGAGGCGGTCAGGTGACCTACCACGGCCCCGGTCAGCAGGTTATGTACGTGTTGATTGACCTAAAGCGCCGCAAGCTCGGCGTTCGTCAGCTCGTCACCGCGATTGAAAATACCGTGATTGCTACACTGGCACACTTCCAGATTGACGCCCATGCGCGCCCTGATGCACCCGGCGTCTATGTGGGTGAGCGTAAAATCTGTTCGCTAGGACTGCGTATTCGTAAAGGTTGCTCTTTTCACGGGCTGGCGCTGAATATCGCCATGGATCTTTCTCCTTTCCTGCGCATTAACCCGTGTGGTTACGCCGGAATGGAGATGACGCAAATCAGCGATCTGGTGCAGGGCGTCACGCTGGATGACACCGCCCCTGTGCTGGTAAACACCTTTTTGCAGTTAGTCGGCTACTCCGCACCCGAATTTGTTTCGTGGAATCTGGACGTTCAGGGTGAGCCGCTTCCTGGTTAACGCATTTCATCCTGTTAATAAAAATCAGTCGGTTAGGCGATCATTTTTTGATAAATTACATTTTATTCACATAATTTCTTCATTTTGATCGCGCAAAGGCTGATTGTGATTAGGCAAGATGATATAATTTTTATAGTTTTTTAAAAAAAAGTTTAACCAAAAACATAATCCTTTGAATTTGAAAAATAAATTTAAAGAAACGATTCAGAACTGGAACTTACGCAAACATGAGTAAACCGATTCAGATCGAACGCGGCGTCAAATACCGCGATGCCGATAAGATGGCGCTAATCCCGGTACGTACTGTTGTTACCGAACGCCAAGAGCTTCTGCGCAAACCTGAATGGATGAAGATTAAACTTCCAGCGGATTCGAGCCGTATTCAGGGAATCAAAGCGGCCATGCGCAAAAACGGGTTGCACTCAGTTTGCGAAGAAGCGTCCTGTCCGAATCTGGCAGAGTGTTTCAACCACGGCACCGCCACCTTCATGATCCTGGGTGCCATTTGTACCCGTCGCTGCCCGTTCTGTGACGTTGCCCACGGCCGCCCACTTACACCGGATGCGAATGAGCCTGAGAAACTGGCACAGACCATCCATGACATGGGCTTGCGCTACGTCGTGATCACCTCTGTTGACCGTGATGACCTGCGCGACGGTGGTGCTCAGCACTTTGCGGATTGTATTAGCGCCATTCGCCGCAAGAACCCGAATATCCGTATCGAAACGCTGGTGCCAGACTTCCGTGGTCGTATGGATCGCGCGTTAGAAATCCTGACCGCCACGCCGCCGGATGTGTTCAACCACAACCTGGAAAACGTACCGCGCGTTTACCGTCAGGTTCGCCCCGGTGCGAACTATGAATGGTCGCTGAAGCTGCTGGAAAACTTCAAGAGCGCGCATCCCGATATCCCGACCAAATCTGGCCTGATGGTGGGATTGGGGGAAACCAATGCTGAAATCGTAGAAGTCATGCGCGACCTGCGCCGCCACGGCGTAACGATGCTGACGCTGGGACAATATTTACAGCCGAGCCGCCATCACCTGCCGGTACAGCGCTACGTCAGCCCGGATGAGTTCGATGAGATGAAAGCCGAAGCGATGGCGATGGGCTTTACCCACGCGGCCTGTGGCCCGTTTGTTCGCTCATCCTACCATGCCGACCTACAGGCAAAGGGCATCGAAGTAAAATAAGCGCTCATAGTTTTTTACACATTTTTTGTGTGGAAATAAAAAACGGACGGCAATTGCCGTCCGTTTTGTTATGTGGAGTGCGATCAGGATTCTTTGCGAGACGAATCATTCAGCGCAGCCGTGTCATCTGTCTTGGTCGGTTGATCGTCATTCATCGCCTTTTTAAAGCCTTTAATCGCCGTACCTAAATCACCGCCCAGGCTACGAAGTTTATTCGTACCGAACAGCAGAATGATTAATGCGCCAATCACCAATAGTTTGGCAATACTGATACCTTCCATACAAACCTACCTGATTTACAGAGGCTGGAGACGCCAGCAAACGAGAACTCGTACTTGTCGAATAGTGGTTGTCAAAAAAACATCGTTGTCGAAAAAATTCTTTGTACCCTATGTCCTCTATGTAAAACCTTACGCAGCACGACACAATCTGCATCTGTAACAAAGTAAGACGCCGCTTTCGCACGCATTCAGATCGCTTTACAACTTTCCTCTCTGCATCACTACAAAAACCCCGCCTGACGGCGTAAACTTTTCATACTAAAGCGGAGATGACATTCCTCCCTACCCTAACGCCACCAAAAACGCTGGCAGCCCGAGATATAGGGTACAACCGCCACTCGGCTAATGATGTCTACGTCCACCTCGCAGAGAGGGCGTAGCGTCCTGCCCACAACTCTCCGAGATCGCAAAAAAACCATGCGGAAACAATCCATGCAAAAGCAATCCAAGAAAGGTTTCTATGCTTAGTACATTACTCGCAGTATTTATTGGCGGCGGAGTCGGTAGCGTGGCGCGCTGGCAGTTAGGCGTTAAGTTTAACAATCTGTATCCAGCGTTGCCGTTGGGTACCCTGCTTGCCAACTTGATTGGTGCTTTCGTTATTGGTGGCGCGCTCGCTTTCTTCCTGCGTCATCCCAGTCTCGATCAGGACTGGAAAATATTGATTACTACTGGGCTGTGCGGCGGCTTAACAACGTTTTCGACCTTTTCCGCAGAAGTCGTTATGTTTCTGCAAAGTGGGCAGTTGGCGGCAGCGGGGTTACACGTCCTGTTGAATCTGGCGGGTTCATTGCTGATGACCGCATTGGCGTTTGCCTTGGTCACTTGGGTGGCAACACTCTGACACCATCATGAAAAATAAAGCAAAAAAAACCCGCCATCGGCGGGTTTTTCACGAAATCGGTATAATTAAATAGCGTTAACGTTAGCAGCAGAAGGACCTTTGGCACCGTCAGTGATTTCGAACTCTACACGCTGACCTTCAGCCAGAGTTTTGAAACCATTGCTCTGGATGGCAGAGAAGTGTACGAACACGTCTTTGCTACCATCTTCTGGAGTAATGAAACCGAAGCCCTTGGACTCATTAAACCACTTAACACTACCTTTAATCTTAGACATCAAACTTACCTTTACATGAATGAAAGACACAAAATCTGTGTCACGTACAGTACAACAATAGATTGACCTTTTGTCCAGTTGAAGTTGGATAAAAAGTGATAAAAGTCGCTAAAAATGTATACCGAGTAGCCCGGTTGCCCTATTTTAATCCGATGCAGAACGCGGAGAGTTCAGTTCTGGCTGATTCATTACTTTTTATGATATCGAAGGGAGACACTATGGTAAGTAAAACGCTGGGTCTTATCGGGGGAATGAGCTGGGAATCCACTATCCCGTATTATCGCATTATTAACGAATATGTGAAAAACCAACTAGGTGGCCTGCACTCCGCCAAAATCATCCTTCACAGTGTCGATTTTCACGAGATAGAACAATTACAGTCACAGGGGGATTGGGCTCAGGCTGCTACCGTGCTGGGTAATATCGCCGTAGGATTACGTCAGGCGGGAGCTGACGCGATCGTCATCTGTACCAACACCATGCATAAAGTCGCTGATGAAGTTGAACGCGCCAGCCAGCGCCCCCTTTTACATATTGCCGATGCTACCGGAGCCAGTCTGAAACAGCACGGATTGAAGAAAGTTGGTTTGCTCGGCACCCGCTACACGATGGAGCAAGACTTTTATCGCCAACGCATTCAGGAACGCTTTGGCGTGGACGTGATTGTTCCCGATCAGGTGGGGAAAGAGGCCGTTAACCGCATCATTTACGACGAACTGTGTCTGGGGAACATTAACGACACCTCGCGGCAGGTTTATCGGGACATTATCCAGCAGCTTGAACAGCAAGGCGCAGAAGGCATCATTCTGGGTTGTACGGAAATTCCGCTGTTAATCGGTGCAGCAGATGCGACGGTTCCTCTTTTTGATACGAGTTACCTCCACGCCATCGCCGCCGCGAAATTCGCCCTTAATCAGCCATTATCATGAATTAAATAGAGAAAAATAAAATTCGCACGCTAGCCAATAATAGCCTCTTTTATTTACTCAGGTTTCCCCTTTTTGGATAGAAAAAAAGCAGTATTGAGAGACTCAATACTGCTTATTCGTATGATTTTATTCCTGGTATGCAATGACTAACAGTACTTCTCGTTATTATTTACGTAACATTGCTTCAATAAAATCTTTCCAAGTACTCACTTCTACTTCTACCATGCGAACCTCTTGGTGATTAACGGCGACGCATTATACGCACACTTTTTAATCAGGTAAAAGTGTTATGAAAGTATAAAAAGTGTACTGACGCCTATTTCTGCTACACAGTTCACAGTAGATCTCCCCGCCTTTTTTCGGCATGCTGGGCTATCGCACGATTAGGCTCCGCCGAGCCGTGCTGTCCAGTACAGCAATCGTCATGCAACTCAATAAGCAGAAAGGATTTTCCCTCTATGGCGCTGACCCTATACGGCATTAAAAATTGTGACACTATAAAGAAAGCGCGCCGCTGGCTGGACGATCAACAGGTAGCGTACCATTTTCATGATTATCGCGCCGACGGTCTGGATGCACAGCAGCTACAGCGTTTCATCGACCAATTGGGGCTTCATGCCTTACTCAACACGCGCGGAACGACCTGGCGTAAACTCAGCGAAGAACTGCGCGAACGGATCAACAGCGATACCAGCGACAGCGCAGAGGCTGCCAAAAACCTGATGCTAGAACAGCCAGCTGTGATTAAACGACCGTTGCTGATTGCCGATGACGGCAATGCATTACTTGGGTTCAGTACCGACAGCTATCAGAAATTTATTGCGGAGAACAAATAACGTGTCTTGCCCAGTCATAGAGCTTGCTCAACAGTTAATTAAACGCCCTTCCCTCAGCCCAAATGACGAGGGCTGCCAGGCACTCATGATTGAACGCCTGACGGCGATCGGCTTTACCGTCGAAGCGATGGATTTTGGCGATACTCAAAATTTCTGGGCATGGCGCGGCACAGGAAAAACATTGGCCTTCGCCGGACACACCGACGTGGTTCCCAGCGGCGATGAAAGCCATTGGCAGCATCCGCCGTTTGAACCCATCATTCGTGACGGCATGTTGTACGGTCGCGGCGCGGCGGACATGAAAGGTTCGCTGGCCGCCATGGTGATTGCCGCCGAGCGCTTTGTCGCTGCCCACCCCAACCATCAGGGGCGTCTGGCGTTTCTGATTACGTCGGACGAAGAAGCCAGCGCCGTTAACGGCACGGTAAAAGTCGTCGACGCGCTGATGGCTCGTAACGAGCGATTGGACTATTGCTTGGTCGGCGAGCCGTCCAGTACGCATGTCGTAGGCGATGTAGTAAAAAACGGTCGTCGTGGCTCTATCACCGCGAATCTGCGCGTACACGGCGTACAAGGGCACGTTGCCTACCCTCATCTGGCGGACAACCCGGTTCACCGTGCAGCACCGGCGCTCAACGAACTGATCGCTACCGAGTGGGATCAGGGCAACGAATTCTTCCCGCCAACCACCATGCAAATCGCCAATATTCAGGCGGGTACGGGTAGCAATAACGTCATCCCGGGTGAGCTGTTTGTACAGTTCAATTTCCGCTTCAGCACCGAATTAACGGATGTGTTAATTCAGCAGCGCGTAGCGGAATTACTGGATCGCCACCAGCTTAATTACACCATCGACTGGAAGCTCTCCGGCCAGCCATTCCTAACCGCTCGCGGCGAACTGGTCGATGCCGTGGTGAATGCCGTCAAGCATTACAACGAGGTTACCCCAGAACTGCTGACAAATGGCGGCACCTCCGATGGCCGATTCATTGCCCGCATGGGCGCACAGGTCGTTGAACTGGGTCCCGTTAATGCCACGATCCATAAAGTGGATGAATGTGTCAGCGCCGCAGACCTGCAACTGCTAAGCCGCATGTACCAGCGCATTATGGAGCAGCTCATCGCATGATGACGCCAGCTATGTTAACCGGTAAAAGCGACCAGCATCTGGTTGCTTTGCAGGGTCGCCACCGTCTTCAGCCAGAGGCGGTAACCGCGTTTCTGGCGCTACAGCACGCGGCCAAAACGGCAGGATTCAACCTACAGCCCGCCAGCACGTTTCGCGATTTTGAGCGCCAGCGTCAAATCTGGAATAGCAAGTTTCATGGCGAACGCCCCGTCATGGATGCCAACAGCCAACCGCTGGATGTCTCGTCTCTGGACGACGGCGAGCGCTGTGAAGCCATTCTACGCTGGTCTGCGATGCCCGGCTCCAGCCGTCACCATTGGGGCAGCGATCTTGATATCTACGATCCTGATTTATTACCCGTAGACAGCTCGCTTCAGTTGGAGCCGTGGGAATATGAAGAAGGCGGTTATTTTGCCGCGCTGAATGCATGGCTGAGCGTACACATGCATGAATACGGTTTTTATCGGCCTTATGCGCACGATCTCGGCGGTGTCGCAGTCGAACCCTGGCATATCAGCTATTATCCATTAGCACAGTATGCGGAAGAACAGCTTACACCCGACCTCATCCTTGCCGCCTGGCAAGATGAAGATATTGCAGGCTACCACTGGCTTTGCCAGCACTTGCCGCAGCTGTTTACCCGTTATATTCATAATGTTGATGAGGCGTAACCATGGCATGGCTGGCTGATTACTGGTGGATAATCCTGATTATCCTGATAGGCATGCTGATTAACGGCATCAAAGAATTGCGCAACGTTGACCATACGCGTTTTCTGCTCAATAAACCGAAATTGCCCCCACATCGTGACAACAACGACAAATGGGACAATGAAGACGACGACTGGCCGCAGAAAAAACCCTGATACCTATCATCGCCAAACCGCCTGCACGTGCGTTAAGCCTTACGCTGCGGGCGGTTTGGGTTCTCACGCGGCGGGAACAAAACTTTCCGCCCGCTCCAGAAGAAAATCATAAAACTCTTTCGCGCACACCGACAGTTGCCGTTCTTTATCCGTCACCAGATAGATGCCGCGCTGCAACGATAGATCCCGGAACGAAATAATCGCAATGTCTTTGTGCTGGAACTGGAACAGCGTCAGCCCCGTTACAATACTCACGCCATAATTTGCCGCCACCAGCCCCATCATGGTGGTCAATTGACGTACTTCCAGCACGTAGTTAAAGCCCTCCGGCTCGATAAGCTGATCGGTATACTGCCGGATGCTGGTGCCTTTGCAGAACCCGACAAACGGGTATTGCGCCACATCGGCCACATCAACACTGTCGCGCTGCGCTAGCGGGTGCGAGTTCTGGCAGATCAGGTAAAAACTGTCGGCAAACAGCATGCGAGAGCTGAACGTTCCCGGCGATGGCTGCCCTGCCGTCAGTGCCAAATCGGCGCGTCCATCCAATACCGCTTTCAGGCAGCGATCCCACTGTGTATCCAGCAGTTCAACCTTTATCTTGGGGTAAGCACGATGATATTGCGCCAGCACCTGAGGCAACCATTCCACCGCCATTGACGGCAATACCGCCAGCACAATCTTCCCTTTGTACCCCGTAGCATACGACTTGATCTCACCGACAGCATCATCATGGGTTTGCACCAGCCGACGGGCAATGTCAATGAAATGGAGACCATCGGCATTGAGTTGCACTTTACGTGTATCACGGTCAAATAGTCGATAGCCGACTTCTTCCTCTAACCCGGCAATTAATGAACTAAATGCAGGCTGAGAGAGATTTATTTTCTGAGCGGCACGCGTGAAATTATCAGTTTCAGTCAGTGCGATAAAGGCGCGTAATTGTTTTATCGATAAGTTCATAGTGTTTTTATATAAATAAAATGAAGTCTCCGGTAAGAAAGGAACAAATTCAATAGAAAACGACAGGCACCTACTATTTTTATGATCCTTCCCGCATTTATTTAATTCCATTCAAACAACGTCCGGTATTCATAAAAATGGACATTCTAGATAAATATCACAAACTGGAAAAAACAATTGAACAAAAAGACCCAACTATACAAACCAAATCAATCAATTAGCCATTAATAAGAAAACCAGAGCAATTAATTCCATTAACGAATGAAATAAATCCATCAGATTTACGAATAAAACCATTGCTATTACGAGTTAGTATAACGGTGGACTGAGGTGGTAAAAATAGCGCAGACAAAAAATCAAATGACTCTGGGATAAGCATTCATTTTTTATTTGTTAATTATTACATGGATTGTTATTGAGTTGTTTAATTTATTGTAAATGAAACATATGGGCAACATACAATTATACTAATGAGGAGTTTTTATGCTGGCTCTCATCGGGGTGCTAACCATAGCCACCCTGCTCTTTTTTATCATGACCAAGCGAATGTCGCCTTTGGTGGCGCTCATCGTTATTCCGGTTCTCGGTGCGCTCGCCGCAGGCAGCGGCACCGATACTGCGAAATACGTGGTGGACGGTATCACCAAACTAGCACCGATGGCAGCGATGTTTGTTTTTGCCATCGCCTTCTTCGGTGTGGTAACCGATGCCGGTATGTTTGATCCTATTATCAAAGGGATCTTACGCATGGTCGGCACCAACCCGGTAAAAATTATTATCGGTACCGGCGTGTTGGCACTGATTGCACACCTGGACGGTAACGGTGCCGTCACCTTCCTGATCACCATTCCCGCGATGCTGCCGCTGTTTAATAAGCTCGGCATGGATAAACGCATCCTGGTCGGCATTACCGCACTCAGCGCGGGGGTTAACTTCCTGCCGTGGACCGGGCCGATGATCCGTGCCGCCGCCGCGTTGAACACCACCACGCACGATCTGTTTATTCCCCTCATCCCAGCGCAACTTTGCGGCCTGACCTTCATGGTGCTCATGGGCTATTACTGGGGTAAGAAAGAAGAGAAGCGTCTGGGGCTGGCATCGGGTAATCCGCTGGCAGGTGGTACGCAATCCATCACCGCGGAAGCGCATGTGAAAGAGCTGACCGATGCGGAAAAAGCGCTGCGCCGCCCAAAAATGTTCTGGGTCAACATTGCGCTGGTGCTTGCCGTTATCGGCACCATGGTGTTTACCAAAATTTCACCGACGGTCGCCTTTATGATCGCCCTGACGCTGGCGTTGATGTTCAACTACCCCAACGTTGAAATGCAGAAGGAACGCATTAATGCCCATGCGAAAGCGGCGCTGATGATGGCTAGCATCCTGTTCGCAGCGGGTGCTTTCACCGGCATCATGAGCGGTACTGGCATGCTGAAAGCCATGTCGCTCTCGGCGGTCAGCTTTGTGCCAGAATCTTTTGCCTCCCACATTCCGTTTATCGTCGGCCTGATCTCCATGCCGCTGAGCCTGGTGTTTGACCCGGACTCGTACTACTTCGGCATCATGCCAGTCATTGCCCACACAGTGGACATGTTAGGCGTACCACCGATTCAGGTCGCACAGGCTTCCGTATTAGGACAGATGACCACCGGCTTCCCGGTTAGTCCGCTGACGCCAGCCACCTTCCTGCTGGTCAGCCTTGCGGGTGTCGATCTCGCCGACCACCAGAAATTCTCTATCCCTGTGCTCTGGGCCGCTAGCGTCATCATGACGTTCGCCTGCGTCATCTTCGGGGTCTTCCCCTTGTAGGGGACATATGGTTTCCCATTGATGATGCCAACAGACACATTTCATTGATAAAGGTAAGTTTATGAAAACAATTCGTATTGGTTCCGGGGCTGGCTATGCTGGCGATCGCATCGAACCGGCCGTAGAACTGGCTCAAAAAGGCGACATTCAATATTTGGTATTTGAATGTCTGGCAGAGCGCACTATCGCTATCGGCCAAAAGCAGAAACAGCAGAATCCAGAAAAAGGCTACAACGAGCTGCTGGCTGACCGCATGCACGCCGTGCTGCCGCTCTGCCTGGAAAAAGGTATCAAGATCATCACTAATATGGGATCGGCTAACCCTGTCGCCGCCGGCCAGCGCGTATTGGAAATCGCCAAAGAACTCGGTGCGGATAAGCTGAAGATTGCGATCGTCACTGGTGACGATGTGCACTCAGTGCTGATCGCACAAGATTCCAAATTGGATGAGATTGGCCAGCCTGTTTCTCGCTGCGGTAAAGACATTCTTTCCGCCAATGCCTATCTGGGTGCGGATGCGCTGGTTGAAGCGCTGCATCAGGGTGCAGACGTGATTATCGCCGGCCGCGTTTCCGATCCGTCTTTGTTCCTGTCCGCGATGATGTATGAATTCGACTGGGCAGCCGATGACTGGGATCGTCTGGGTAAAGGCACCTGCCTCGGACACCTGCTGGAATGCGCAGGTCAAATCACCGGTGGTTACTATGCCGATCCCGGTGTTAAAGATATCCCCAATCTTGACCGTCTTGGCTTCCCAATTGCGGAAATTAGCGAAGATGGCAGCGCGGTGATCACCAAGGTTGAAGGCTCCGGCGGCTGCGTCTGTGTTGATACTTGTAAAGAACAGCTACTGTACGAAATCCACCGCCCGGATAGCTATATCACCCCGGACGTGATTGCCGATTTCAGCCGCGTCACGTTTACGCAAGACGGTGAGAACCGCGTACGCGTACAGGGAGCAACCGGACGGGCAAAAACCGACACGCTGAAAGTGTCTGTTGGCTATCAGGATGGGTTCATCGGTGAAGGCGAAATTTCTTACGCGGGTCCCGGTGCGGTGGCGCGCGGCCGTTTAGCGCTGGATATCGTCAAAGGGCGCTTTGCGCTGTGCCAGATCGATTTTCAGGAAGTGCGCTATGACCTGATCGGCGTTGATGCCCTGCACGGTGCACAGCGGTCGCAAAGCAGCGAACCGTATGAAGTGCGCGCGCGCGTCGCGGCACGCTGCACCTCCAGAGCACAGGCGGTGAAAGTAGGCAACGAAGTTGAAACGCTCTATACCAACGGCCCGGCAGGCGGCGGCGGCGTTAACAAAGCGGTGAAAGAAATACTGGCGATGGATTCCACCCTGCTGTCTCGCGCCTGCGTCACACCAGCCGTTGATTATCTGGAGATTAAATAATGAAACTGCGTGAAATTGCTCACTCTCGTACCGGCGATAAAGGAAATACCTCCAATATTTCGCTGATTGCTTACCGTGCAGAAGATTACGACGTGCTGAAAGAGAAGATCACTGCCGAAAAAGTGAAATCCTGGTTTGCCGATATCGTGACGGGTGATGTCGTTCGCTATGAGTTACCGAGCATCGGCGCACTGAACTTCGTCATGTACGGCGCACTCGGCGGCGGTGTCACCCGCTCGCTGGCGCTGGACATGCACGGCAAAGGACTAAGCTCAGCCATACTGGATATCGATATTTAATTCGATAACAGGGAACAGGTGGAGTTATTCAATTCCCTCTGTTCCCGCTAAATAACGTACATGTGCCGCCATGATTATCAGATATTTATTTATCTGCGGGGATTCGTGCGGCCATTTTTCAGAGCAACAACTTTCAGAGTCATTATTTAAGAGTAAATATGCAATGAACAATAAAGTCATTGATGCCAGCCATTTCCGTTCTTATTTATTTGACGGAATGACAATTATGTTCGGTGGTTTTATGGGCGTCGGAACACCGAAATTATTGGTAGATGAAATCATTAAATCCGGCGTCTCTGATTTAACCCTGATTGGAAATGATACCGGATTTGTCGATACCGGCGTTGGGCCGTTAATTGTCAGCGGTCAGGTAAAAAAACTGATTACTTCACACATTGGTACGAATCCAGAAACTGGACGCCGTATGCTCTCCGGTGAACTGGACGTAGAGCTAGTGCCACAAGGGACGCTGGCGGAACGCATTCGCAGCGGTGGCGCGGGGCTAGGCGGTTTTTTAACGCCAACCGGCGTTGGCACCATCGTCGAAGAAAATAAGCAAAAAATAACCATTAACGATATTACTTATTTATTAGAACTGCCCATTAAGGCCGATCTCGCCATATTACAGGCCAGCATTGCCGACACCAGCGGAAATCTTATTTATCACCTCACCGCCCGTAATTTTAACCCGCTCATTGCGCTTGCCGCGAAGAAAGTCGTGGCGCAATGCGAGCAGGTTATTCCGGTTGGTCAATTAGCACCGGAATGTATTGTCACCCCAGCCGCGCTGGTCGATCACCTGTATTTGGGAGAGAAATAATGGATGCGAAAGAATTAATCGCCCGCCGCGTCGCGCAGGAACTGAAAAACGGTGACGTGGTGAATTTAGGTATTGGCTTACCCACCAAAGTGGCGAATTACGTGCCGCACGGCATCGAAGTCACTTTCCAATCAGAGAACGGCTTTTTGGGACTCGGCGCGGTTACCGAACCGGATGGCAATCTGGTTAACGCCGGGGGTCAGGCATGCGGCATGGTGCCTGGTGCGGCCATGTTCGACAGCGCGTTTTCCTTTGCGCTAATTCGTGGCGGTCATGTCGATGTCTGCGTGTTGGGCGGTTTGCAGGTCGATGAACATGGCAACCTCGCCAACTGGATGGTACCGGGAAAAATGGTGCCCGGCATGGGCGGCGCAATGGATCTGGTTGTCGGCGCCAAGAAGGTCATCATCGCCCTTGAGCACTGCGCCAAAAATGGCGATGCGAAGTTATTGCATCAGTGCACCTACCCACTGACCGCCGCCAATAAAGTCAGCATGGTCGTCACTGAACTGGCGGTCTTCCAGTTTATCGACAGGCAAATGGTGCTGACCGAAATCAGCCCGAACATCACCGTGGACGAGCTGCGCCAGAAAACCGAGGCGAACTTCATCGTGTCCGCCGATTTACAACCCTTCAGCATTCATTAATCGAGGCGACCATGAACGACTCCGTTGTTATTGTTAGTGCCAAACGCACCGCGATTGGCAAATTCGCAGGCAGTCTGGCCAACACATCTGCTATCGAGATGGCTTCTGCCACCATTCGCGACTGTCTGTCTACGCTGCCGGACACGTTGGCGATTGATGAAGTGATTCTCGGCAACGTGCTGCAAGCCGGTCTGGGGCAAAACCCCGCGCATCAGGCGAGTCAGGCCGCCGGTATCGCCGTTGAAACGCCCTCGCTGACCGTCAGCAAAGTATGTGGTTCCGGCTTAAAAGCGGTTGTGCTGGGGGCGCAGTCTATTCTGTCTGGAGATAACCAGGTCTGTGTGACCGGCGGGATGGAAAACATGAGCGCCGCGCCTTATCTGCTGGAAAAAGCACGCCACGGTTACCGCATGGGGGATGGCAAACTCGTTGACATCATGATTAAGGATGGCCTGTGGTGCGCATTTAATGATTACCACATGGGCACCACGGCAGAAAATATCGCCGATCGCTATCAGCTCACGCGAGAAGAACAGGATCGGGTAGCGCTGGCGTCGCAACAGAAAGCGGTCGCCGCGATTGAAGCGGGCCGCTTCAAAGCCGAAATTACCCCGCTGTCGCTGCGTAGCAAAAAAGAGACACGGATTTTCGATCGGGACGAATTCCCTCGCGCAGACACCACGCTGGCGTCGCTGGCGACGTTACGTCCTGCTTTTTCCGCTAACGGCACTGTTACCGCAGGCAATGCATCCGGCATTAATGACGCGGCCGCGACGCTGGTGTTAATGCGTGAATCCGAAGCGAAAAAACAGGGGATTACCCCACTAGCGCGCATCCGTAGCTGGGCCTCCGCCGGCGTGCCGAGTGACGTCATGGGACTGGGGCCAATTCCTGCGACGCAGAAAGCGCTGATCAAGGCTGGGTTGACGCTCGGCGATATTGACCTGATCGAAGCCAATGAAGCCTTTGCCGCACAGTTCCTAGCGGTACAGCGCGATCTCCAACTCGATCCAGCCAAGGTGAACGTTAACGGCGGCGCGATTGCATTAGGCCACCCTATCGGCGCGAGCGGCGCGCGTATTCTCGTTACGCTGGTACATGCGCTGCACAGCTATAACAAAACGCTGGGGTTGGCGACGCTGTGCATCGGCGGCGGGCAAGGCATCGCGATGATCGTCGAGCGCGTTTAAAGCGGGTTGTTCCCGGTTAAAACGACAATGCAGGCCATTACGGCCTGCATTGCTTTGTTGTGCTATACGTTTCGATCAGCAGCAGCACGATTCCTCAGTTAAAACGTTTCCCAATTCGCATTCGATGATCTGCCGGACACAGGTTTGGGCAATAGCGATGTCGGTAATGCAGCCGGAGAGGGTACGCTCTCGACACGATGTGCCTGCGTTATCGCCTGGTTAATATTGAACACCTCAACCGCGTTCTGCAAAAATCTAGCCTGTTCTTCCAATGCCGCGGCGGCAGAAGCCGATTCTTCAACCAGCGAGGCATTTTGCTGCGTGACGCGATCCATTTCATTGATCGCCTGTCCGACCTGATCGATACCCCGGCTTTGCTCATCCGATGCTGATGCGATTTCGCCCATAATATCCGTTACCCGGCTCACGGCACTGACGATTTCCTTCATCGTATCGCCCGCGTCTTTCACCTGCAAAGAACCGGTATTCGAACGGCTAACCGAATCATCAATCAGCACTTTGATCTCTTTTGCGGCCTGCGCACTGCGCTGTGCCAACGTGCGCACTTCACCCGCCACCACGGCAAAGCCACGCCCTTGCTCCCCAGCTCGCGCAGCTTCAACCGCTGCATTCAGCGCAAGAATATTGGTTTGGAAAGCAATACCATCAATCACGCTGGTAATGTGGGCAATTTTCCGTGAGCTATCAGATATCTCATCCATCGTTTTCACGACGTTATTAACCACAATGCCACCTTTATTCGCCGTCTCTGACGCATTTTTTGCCAGCAATGTGGCCTGACGTGCATTGTCTGAGTTTTGCTTCACCGTTGAGGTCAGTTGTTCCATACTGGCAGCCGTTTCCTGTAACGAGGCGGCCTGCTGCTCCGTACGCGAAGACAGGTCATTACTGCCCGCTGAAATTTCACTGGCACCCGCGTGGATGGAGTGGGAACTGTCGCGTACCAAGCTCACGGTGCGGGTTAGTGACTGCTGCATATGGTGTAGCCCCGCCGCCAGTTGGCTCATCTCATTACGGCCGCTAGTATCAATATGCTGCGTTAGATTACCTTCAGCAATGGCGCTGATATGTTGCATGAGCGTGCGCAGCGGATGTAAAAGGATGCGCTGCAACCCGATCCAACTGAGAAGAATCACCAGCACGACAACCACAGAGAGTGCGCCTAAAACCCACAGCATCGTTTCAAACGCGACGTGGTTTTCCTGTAAACCGTCGTCTGACAGCTGGTTTTGTGCCGCACGCCACGCAATATAGGCATCCTGCATCGCCACGTTAAATGGCGTCGCCCCACCGCTCAATTTCATCGCTGCCCCTGCTAACCCACCGGAAAGCGAATCAACAATATCGTTCAGCAACTTATCGTAGGCGGTATAACTCTCTTCAAGTTTTTTAGATAATGACTCATCCAATCCGGGCGTATTAGGCAGAGACAAATAATATTTATAGCTACTCTCTGAAGCAGCCAATTGCGATTTGGCTTGCTGTAAGAGTGCCTGCATGGCCTCTTTATCCGCATTCCCCATCATCATGTTTTGTATAATAGATCCGATAGCGATGCGTGTCTGGTTCATCATAATCCAGGCATCAGTAAAGGCGGCCACATTCTGGTTAGAGCGTTGAGAAACAAGGAAACTGTCTCTATCGTTCATCAATGCCCGAACGGATAGCGCCCCTGTTAAAAACTGAGATATTCCTAATACAAACAATAAAATGACAAGGATGGTAATGACTTTAATACGCTTAAACATGGCACACCCTCTTTTTCCATAAGGATGTGATAGTTATATCCGAAAAAAGAAGGTAAATATTGAACACTCAACACAAATCAAAACATTGCCGATATTATTTAACATTCCAATATGGATAATATTATTTTTAATATGGATAAAAACCATTATTCAAAAAACATATTATTTAATTTAAATAGAGGCAACGTTCGTTATCAAAATAACCGATATACCCGTCATACTTCAAGCTGCTTGTACGTTGGCCTAAAGAGCCAACGCTACGGCTGCCGGAAGTATAATGGAATCGCGTTTATTTAAGGTAAGCCAATGCCAGTTTCAGCATCCGTTCATCAATGCCGTGCCCAACGCCGGGTACACTATCCACCGTAAACGACGTCCCCAGTTCCTGAAAGCGATGAGCAGCAGCATGCGCATGCCCAACCACAATCACACCGTCCGCTTTACCATGAATCAGGTGCACCACAACATCGGCAAATGCCGTCTCTGGTAAAACAGCAAAACGGCCGCTGAAAGCAATAATGTGTCCAGCGAGTGAGGCTTCGGACTTCAACGCTTCCAGCGACATAATGCTCCCCTGCGAGAACCCCACCAGTACGGTTTGTTCTGCACTAATGCCGCTTTGTTCCTGCCAGTGGCGCACCGTATCAACAAAACGCGGCAGGTTGGCTTCAATGCGCGATAACCGATTCTCTTCCGTCACGCCCTGAACAGAGAACCACTGCCGTCCATCGCCATAGCCAGTACTAAACGGCCCAGCAATGCTGACCACCATCGCCTGCGGTAATGCGGCAGCAAAATAGCGCCCAATTTGCGCCATACCCGCCGCGGTATCACCCACGCCATGGAACAGCAGGATTAAGCGATTCGCCTCCGAGGGCTGCTGAACAACAATATAATCTTGATTCACGTTTCTCTCCTGACGTCGTGCACCGAACGCATCATCTGCCGACATTCGTCATAAAATACGGTTAATTCTCACTATACGCCGCACGTTGACAGGAGAAATCGGGAATTACTGAACGAGATGTTCCATTTTTTGCAATAACAAGGAGGGATGCACAACAACCCGCGCGCCGTCAGTGCGATTTGATAATGCGGATCGTTGAGGCCGGATCGTTCACCAGACAACGTGCCGGCCGCACGGGCCGTTTGACCAATCCACCACCGCAGTTCGGGCAGACGTGGTGAAATAGGGAATCCGCACAGTCAGGACAGAACGTGCACTCATAGGAGCAGATATAGGTTTCTGCGTCCGGCGGTAAATCACAGTCACAGCGTTCACAGTTAGGGCGTAATTCCAGCATCGGCTTATCCTGATTCAATCAAATACGGTCGCTACAACGTAGCAGATCCCATCACCCTGCGTGAATCCATTTACCACACGGTGCCAACATCAACGTAGTGACATCACGCCTGTGGGGAAGAAAAACGTATTCATTCGGCTATCCATAAAGAATCAGTAAAAAATACCTCATGATCGCTGACGCTTTTTATTACTCATCCCACAAAGACAATGAAAGCGAAATAACCAGCCATTTTTCGAAGGCACTGATCCCCCATTAGCCTTCCATTACGTTATTCGCCCAATGGACAACTATCCGTTATTTCGTCCCGACGTCATTCGGGAGGAAATTTTATGTCTCTTATCCTCCAGGGAAACGACTATGGCACAGCAAGAAAGCACGCTATCGCTACGCTCTCCAAATAAAAAAACCGTCTTCCATCGCTCCATACTGGCTGCGCATATTGGTCTGGCTTTATTGGTTTTGGCTGGATGTACGGGAAAAGGGGGCACAGGTAACAACGTTACCCTTTCCAGCAATTCAACCACGCCCACAACACCAACTACACCAACTACACCAACCACGCCGACAACACCAACAACACCGACAGTGTCTGCCGTTAAAGTCGGGATTATTGACTCTGGTCTGGAAGCGGCTCGACCAGAATTTAACTACAGCAACCTGCATTTTTCCTCTTTTGTCGGTGGCAGTTCACAGCTTCACGACAATCAGGGCGTTAACGGCCACGGTACGCTGGTTGCGTTGGCGGCAGCTGGCTTGGCCACGGCAAATTATGAGGGCGGCGTAGCACCGGACAGCGAACTCTATATTGCACAAGCATCATTCCAAAACCGTTTCGGCGATCAAAACACCACGTCTGCCGTAAACTGGCTACTCAATTCAGGCGTGAAAATTATCAATATGTCTTATGCTGCGGATGAGCGACTCACCACCACCGCAGAGCTGAATAATGCCAGTAACAGCTTGGGCTACCTCCTAGTCCGTAACCAATTGAGCAGTATCGTCGATGCCGAAGCACTGAGCATCGTCGCCACGGGGAACAATGCAGGCTCAACCCCCTCACCCAATACCCAAATCCCACTGATTTTTAGCGATGCCTCATTGCAAAAAGGCATTTTGGCCGTGACGGGCTACATCCCTGAATGGGTAGGCGGTGAAGGCACCACGCGCCCCGCTGAGCTCTATCTCTTTGATGCCTGTGGCAATGTCGCCGCTTATTGCATGAGTGCACCAGGCTATGTAGATTACCCCGTTGCGGGCAGTGAGTTTTCAGAACGAGAACACGGCACGTCATTTGCCGCTCCACGCGTGGCAGGCGGAGCTTCACGGGTACAGGCCGTCTATCCGTGGATGACTGGGTACAACCTGCAACAAACACTGCTGACTACTGCGACCTACCATACTGATGGGTTCAACCGCTATGATCCTGATAATTCTTACTACGAAATCATCAGAGACAACGATGGCAATATCATCAACAGCGTGTTTCATCCGGTCTATATTTCAATAGCAGACACCGCTAACGGTCGACCTTATAACGATACGTTTGGCTGGGGCGACATGAACGTTGAGAAGGCGATAAAAGGCCCGGCGATGTTTTATGCCGATAATTTTACTGCGCGTTTAACCGCAGGTGACTACACATTTTCTAACGACATCAGCGGCGACTATGGGCTGATCGTCAACGGTGCCAACAATGCAGGCGGTGTGCTTCATCTGACGGGCAGCAATACCTATAGGGGCGATACGCAAGTCACCGCCAATAGTCTCTACGTTGATGGTTCAATCGTCGGTAACGCGACGGTATCCGAGGCTGGCACGCTGGCAGGAAGAGGCCGCATTGGCGGCAATGTGAGTAACACGGGTATCGTTGCCACCACCGCAGAGGGCGGGCTGACCGTCGGGGGCAATTATACCCAAGGCAGCAACGGCCTGCTGAGCGTAACGCTAGCCAACCCGTTCACCGTTGAAGGCAGCGCAGCGCTGGATGGCACATTACGCGTTGGCCTGCCCAGCGATACCTACATCGTTCAGGCACAGGAAACGCTGTTGCACAGCAATCAGGGGATCAGTGGCACATTTAGCACCACCAATCTCGGGCTGTTCCTGACGGGAAATCTGACTTACGGCAGCAACGACGTGACGGGTGCATTCAGCCGCCTCAACACCGTCGATGCAGTCACCAGCAGCGGCTTACAAAGCGCGGCACAGTTGCAGACCGCTGCCAATATCGAATCGGCGCTACGGGTTGCCGACCGCTGGTCTACCTTGTCTTCAACAACCGATCAACAATCCAGCTTGCTGGCCAAAGCCGCCGCCTTCCAGCAGTTAGGCAGTACGGGTGCTGCCGCTATCGCACTGGATTCATTGTCTGGTCAGGCGCACGCGTCCAGCAACGCCATCCTGTTTAACAGCCTGGATTATCAGAATCAGTTGCTGAACAACCGTCTGGATTTATTGGGAAGAGAGAAAAGCTACGGACTGTGGATTGAGACGGGCAAGCTGCGCGGCAATCTCAATCAAAAAGGCTATTTGGGTAGCGATTACGATATCACCCTGACCGCCATCGGGACGGATACTGATTTTAACACATCGGGATTACGTGCCGGGATTGCCTATACCAACAGCCAGATCAAAGCCGATTACGCCGGTAGCGGCGGCAACAGTGAGAATAAGCTGCACGGGGTGATGACCTATGCCCGTTATAACCTCACGCCAGAATGGTATGTTCAGGGTAACCTGAGCTATCAACATGGCCGCGATAAGCTGAACCGTTCGGTCTTACTGAATAATGTCGAAGCCGTTTCCAGCAGTACCTCAAGCGATAGCTGGCAGAGCCTGCTCAAAACTGGCTACGAATGGGCGCTCAACGATATCTTTAGCGTACAGCCCTATGCGGGACTCAAATACAGCTACCTGTCTACCGGTGGCTTTACGGATACCGGCAGCGCATTCGGTCTGACGGGGGAAGGCAACGATTACTCTCGTACCGTCGGTCTGACAGGGGTTAACCTGCGCGCCCTGCTGCAATGGAATCAGGGATGGTGGAGCAGCATCGGCATAAACGGTGAATATCAGCATGCGTTTACCAATCCTTCGCTGGATGTGACCGCACGCTGGAGCGGTTTGGGTCGCGAAGGAGAACGCCTGGATATTCCCGGCATCCGACTGGACAAAGACTCCCAGTGGGCAGGCGTGCGGCTGGACGTAGGTAAGGCAGCCGATGCGCGTTTCTTCCTGCGTGCTGACAAACACTTTGCTGACCGGGGTAACGAAGAAGTACTGCGCGGCGGTATCGACGTTTCCTTCTAATCATCCATGACGCCGACGGTATCATCCGTCGGCGTCAATTTGATAGTAATGTGATCACCGGAAAGAACACATTATTTAAACGGGAAATCACTTTTGGCGACGTACCACTTATTACCATCATGTATTCCACATAGCTATATTTTATCTATTCTATACCGATTAAATCATGACATATAAAATAGGCCAGATGCCGTAAATTGCGTAAAATAACCGAACAACCGATATCGTTTCTCACCTAAAATATAATGATATTCAATACAGGAAAAAATCGTGAAAAGGAAAATATCACTATTGGTTATTTTCAACTTTTTTATTCTCCTCATCGCAGGTTACCTTGCTGTCACCGACAAGGCCTATTCAAGCATTGCCATGTCCGTCGCTGGATGCTTCATCGGTGCCATAATAGTCCTGGCGACTAAGAAAATAATTTTCAAGCGTAAAATATCAGAATATGATGTCTCGGCTATTACTGTCATCACTACATTATTCTCTCTCGTCACCGCTACTTCTGGCCTATTCTTGTCAAATTCAACGCTGCCAATTAACGTACTCATAACCAGTGTAATCTTACTGATAGGGGGCCTTATTGCGCTGAAAATCTTTCATCATTCTAATAGAAATACACCATCCAGAAGCGAGTAACCACCTCTCAGTATCACAAGGGGAATAAAGTGGAACAGCATGATAAACCCTATTTACAACGCGTCTATTTCCATCCACAGAAAACACTCGATCCACATACTTACCCATTAAATATTCCGGCGATAAAGGATCTCGAAAAGATTCGCTTTCATCCCGATGTCACTTTTCTTGTTGGCGAGAACGGTTCTGGGAAATCGACATTGTTAGAAGCCTTGGCAATCGTGATGGGCTTCAACCCGGAAGGCGGTTCGCGTAACATCAATTTCAGCACGCGAGATTCCCATTCCAGCCTGAGCGACCACCTCCGTATCGTCAAAGGTATTAAACGCCCACGCACCGGCTATTTTTTACGGGCAGAAAGTTTTTTCAATGTCGCAACAGAAATAGAAAATATCGACCCCGGCCTGATTCAACTGGCTTACGGTGGTGTTTCGCTCCACCAGCAGTCGCACGGCGAATCGTTTATGGCATTGTTAAACCACCGCTTCGGTGCCAATGGGTTTTACCTGCTGGACGAACCGGAAGCTGCACTGTCCCCTACCCGGCAACTCACTGCGCTAGCGCGTATCCACCAGCTAGTGAACTCTGGGTGTCAGTTCATTATTGCTACTCATTCCCCGATTATTCTGGCTTACCCCAACGCGGTGATTTATCAGTTCGATGAAAATGGCATTCAACAGGTGGAGTGGCAGGATACGGAGCACTATCAAATCACCCGGCAGTTTTTAAATAACCCGCAGGGCATGATGAATATCTTATTCGCCGATGAAGACGACGGCGACGAGAACACGTAGCATGTCGCCATATTTTCTAAAACCAAGGAAATGAGAGATGACAGGCGACAAAGATGAAGTCTATCGGCTCGTGAGTGAGCTGTTGCGCGGCATCCAACATGGCGATCCGGTTACTCTGGTAAATTTTGGTGTGAGCCCAGCTATTTACGAAGAGATGATTGAGGAACTGGAGAGCGCGGGGGAAAACATGGCTGAGTTGGCGGTTCCGCCTTACGACGTTGCTTTTACGCCTGATAAAACAGGAAGGATTCCCCTGTACAGTTATGCGATGGACGCCAGCCCGCAGCAAACAAGAATCGAGTGTCAGCTCTGGTCTGGAGAGAAAAAAACCGATCTCACGTTAATTGCCGATTACCCAGACAAACAGGGAAAAGCGCCTCTTATTTTCCGACTCTTAGAGACGCAATAACCTGCCTATGCTCGACGCACCGATCGAGTATTCCTGTGACGATTTAACACATCACAGGAATTGACCACCCCACACGGCGAGTTTCAAAACACATCATTCATGACGTCAGGCAAAACCGCGATCGTTAAACGCTTGATGCGACGTCGCTTCATCGCCAGTCTGGTCTTCCCTATCAGGCTCGCTGCCCCTTCCGATTGCCGGTGTCAGATGCAGATGATGAGTATGGAAAGTCGCTAATGTTTCCCGGTGCGCCACGCTGATAATGGCGCTGTCAGGCAAGCAAGTCACCAGCGCCTGATAAACCCGCTGCTCGGTTTCAGGATCGAGCGCGCTGGTCGCTTCATCCAGAAAAATAAAGTCGGGCCGGTGCAGCAACGTGCGGGCTATTGCCATTCGCTGCTGTTCGCCGCCGGATAGCCGCTGCTGCCAGCGATCTTCATTCTCCAACTGTGTGACCATATCCGGCAATTCACTGTCTAACAGCGCCTGTCGACACTGCTCGTCGGTAAAATCTTGCGCATTGCCGGGGTAACATAATGCCGCTTTCAGCGTCCCTGTCGGGAGATAACTTTTTTGTGGTAAAAAGAGAGTGTGGCCGTTGCGAGGACGCACAATTTCCCCTGTACCGTGCTGCCATAGTCCGGCACAGGCACGCAGCAGCGTGCTCTTGCCCACACCGGATACGCCGTTCACCATCCAACGTTCACCGGGTAAGACCTGCCAGTCGTCGAGCGCCGTCAGCGCACGCCCCTCCGGCGTTAACAGATGCAGTGCCCGACAGGAAAACCCCGGCACATCCAGCTCCGTCACGCGAATAGGCGACGGCGACTGCTCGCTTTTATTCAGCGCAGTTTCCATATCTTGCAAACGCCTCGCCAGTGCTAGCCAGCGGGTAAAGGACTGATAGGCTTGCATAAAATAACTTAACACCGCCCCCAGAGAACCGTAAGCCATCTGAATCCGTGTCAAATCGCCAAAGGTGATCTCGCCACGTAACAACTGTGGCAATGCCAGCAGCGTCGGTAATGGAGAAAGGAAATGGCTAAACAGGCTCTGACCAAACGACACTTTAAAGCCGCGCAACAGCACAGACAGCGCATTATCACGCACGCGAGCAAAGCGCTGAGCAAGTCGCTCGCCTTCCCGATTGCCGCCTTGATAAAAGGCAATCTGTTCTGCATTTTCACGCAGTTGCACACCCAGAAAACGGAAATCGCCTTCCGCATTCTGCTGGTTCATATTCAGCTTAATCAATGTCTTACCAAGCCAGTGCGAAAGGGCAACCTGAAGAACATATTCGATATAAAGGGCATAGACCATATAGCCGGGTATCGCCCAGTCACTGCCCATAAATGAAAAGCGTAATACGCCAGAAATCGACCACAATAGCGCCGTGTAGGTGACGGTACTGATGACAACCGAGAGAATATTGAGAAAGAAATTCAGTGAAGCTGTCACCAGCTCATTCACATCATCGGCAATGCGCTGATCGATGTTCGGCAGCACACCTTCCCTTTCTATTTGGTAATAAGCCGATGTCCCCGTCCAGCGGCGGATATAGTGAAGCGTCATCCAGGTACGCCAGCGCAAGGCCAGATAGCCTTGACCCAGTACGTTTACCCACTTCAGCATCATCGCGCCCAAGCCGAGTATAAAGCTGAAGATAAACAACGGTTTTATTTGCTCCCAATCCACCCCAATCAGCGCATCGGTAAATTTCCCAGCGACACGGTTTGCCTCCACGCTGATGTAGGCCGTTCCCAGATTGATGCTAATAATCATGACCAGAATCAGCAGCGCCAGATACTTCTCCGGCGTCAGCCAATAGGGCACCAGAATCTGGCCGATGCTCGGTCTTGTCGTACTCGCTTCTTTCACGCTCATGCGCCGTTTCTACCTGCGAATTCGTCTGGATGACCATGCAGGCCATCCGCTAGACGGGTTATCAGAACGAGTACGTTCCGGTGAGACGCCATGTCCGCCCTTCTTTCATACCGATATACAACGGTGTCGTGCTGGTGTAGTAGATATCGCGATCGAAGACGTTATTGGCACCAAAGGTGACTGACCAGATTGGCTGACGATAAAAGACGGTGACGTCCGTGGAGGCCTGGCTTCCAATGGTGAAGGTTTGACGCGTATCCCCGTTCTCGGTTTTTGATGTTCCGCTAATCCCGGCAGAGGCACCAAAGCCCTGATAGCGACCGGACTGAACCTCATAAGACGTCCAAATATTGGCGGTATGGCGCGGCGTGTTGGTCCGATATGTCACCGTACCTGGGTCTTTGCTGGTGGAGTAGGTATAACTGGCTGAAACATCCCATCCCGGCAAAAGCGTACCATTCAAATCGACATCAAACCCTTCGCTTTTTCTCCCGGTGGAGGCGATCGGAAAGCCGTTAGCATCCGTCACCCTCAGGTTATTTTGCTCAATATTGAATACCGCCGTTGTTAGCGTCAGATCGTCTTCCAGCAGGCTAAATTTCAGCCCCGCTTCCTTCGATTGCCCGGTGGTCGGTGGCAGTTGGATGCCGGTACGCGTAACCGCGGCATTACCGCTAAAACTGTTCAGCAAATTGGCATAAATTGTCACATCTGGCGTGATATCGAAGCTGACGCCATAGTTAGGTATCCATTTGCTGGTGGTAAAGGCCGATGGCATTGCGCCGACCAGATACGTGTTATTCCACGTCGAGCGTTTAACCGAGAGCTGGAAATGCAGGCGATCAAACACATCGATCTGATCCTGAAACAGGAAACCGCTCTGGATTAATTTCGTTGTGTAAGAGCGATAGCTTGGTTCACCGATGCCAGGGAAAGAGAGAGAATCCGAGTTATAGATATTCCCATTATTCAACAGAATAAAATCATTATCGTAGCTGGCATAACGTTCATGCTTATAGTCATGGCCGAACAATACGGTCTGGGTGACAGGCCCCGTCTCAATTTTCCCCCGAATATCATTTTGCAGGCTAAATGTCTGATTGGTAGATTTATAGGCCAGCGGGTGGCTGACTTTAGCTCCATTAGGTGCGATGGCCAGCGTTTCATTCAGCTTCATCTGAGACGCGGTACTCTGAAAGCCCGCTTTGCTGTTGAATGTCCAATCGTTAACGAGCTTTTGCTCCAGCTCATAATACGTATTGGTGGTCTTGGTTTTATTATGATCGTCTTTGTCACCAAGACGGTATTTAGGCAACTGCTGGATAGCGCCGTTGAGATACACGGTGCCCGCGGGGCCAGAACGCCGGTTCTGGCTGGTTTCCGCCCCAAACGTCAGCGTGGTGTTGTCATTTTTCCACGTAAACGCAGGTGCTAAATAGTCACTGTGATTGCCATTAAAGTCAGGAAAGGCATTGCGTGACTTCATGCTGGATGCATTGAGGCGATAGCTCCAGGACTTGTCCTCGGTAATGGCATCGCCTAAATCGAACGACGTTTTTATCTCGCCGTAGCTTGCCGTTTCCACTTTCACTCGACGTAGCGGTTCCGTCACCGGTTTTTTACGCACCACGTTGATCGTCCCCGCCGCCGAGCTGCTGCCCGCCAGCACGGACTGTGGCCCTTTCAGCACTTCGACGCGTTCAACCCCCTCGATCTCAGTGCCACGGCCAATCCCTGCATTGCTGGACCCGGATAGCCCATCCGTTGCCCCAGAGGTAACCGCATAGCCGCGTATCCAGTAGGTCGGTTCACCACGGTTTGACTTAACGGCGACAACGCTACCCGAGTTTTTCAGTACATCCTCCAGTGACGTCGCCTGACGTTCCGTAATCAGTTTGTTACTGATGACCTGAACCGACTGCGCCGTTTGCTGTAACGAGGTGCTGGTACGTAAGGCTGACGACGAAGTGCCAGGGTTCAATACCGTTTCATCTTCGCTGCCGGCGTTGACAGTAATCGCTGGCAGCGCGTTATCGCTGGCCTGCGCCACTTCCGCATCGTTGGCGCGGGAAGAAATAATGGTCAGCGTACCGTTATCGGTGGTCGTCAATAATAACGGCGTCCCCTGTAATAAGCGCAAAATAGCCTGACGCGTCGAATAATTGCCCTTCAGCGCGGCGCTTTGATAATTCGCCACCAAGGCAGGATTAAATGAGAGGGTCTGCTGACTTTGGTTGGCGATTGCCAGCAATCCTTTTTGCAGGTCACCGGCCGGAATAGAAAAGGCAATCGTGTCATTCTCACCCGCCGCATAGGCGGCAATCGGTAAGGTCGCCGCACCGACAAATAGAGCGGTATTGATCGTCAACATTTTGGTGAGAAGCAGGCGTTGCTTAAAACCCAGCCCCAGAGCGGGAGAGATACCATCTCGTTTTTTCATATTTCCCTCGTCAATTGCTTCAACAAATCAGTTTTTATTGGTCTTCGTATGAGTTGTGCAATGACGATGAAAAAGTGACAGCAATAATTTTTTTTTATGAATAAAATTTCATCTAACAATAATCAGCCTGATTGAAAAAACGCCGGATACCTTTTTCTACTAAAACCAACCTATTCATCCTGATTCGGGAAGAAGAATAATCGCCTGTCAGACAAGGATAAATCTGTCTGGAACCTCGATTTCTCTCCTTCACTCTGCTCTTCCACGCTCCCCAACTGGCTTTTTTTACAAATTTCTTAGCAACATAACAATTTTAAATAAACATATAAGAAAATCGTTGTTTGACTCTTCCGTGTTTTGTCTTAAAAACGCAAGACAGAATGCTCTTATTCGGAAATAACGAATTTCCCTGTATTGGCGGCCTCGGGGTATCCCGGTTCAAAGATTGTCTGTTTAGGTTGTGGTTTATGTTGCTGAGGATTCCCCATGTATACCGAGTCTGTTAAAAAAACCGACTTACTGTCGCTTATTTTTCGCAGCGATTATCGCTGGTTAACGGACCGATTACGCCGCCGTATTGCTTACGGCTGTGAAGCGGAAGACGTTGCCTCAGAAGCATTTTTACGTTTAGCCTCGCTACCCGATCTCGCCAGCGTGCAGGAGCCACGAGCGATGCTGACCACGCTGGCTAAACGTGTGTTGTACGAAAACTGGCGTCGGCGCGATCTGGAAAAAGCCTATCTCACGGCACTGGCAAGTAAGCCAGAATTTCACCATCCCTCGCCGGAAGATCAGCAACTGTTAATAGAAGCACTGTTGACTATCGATCAAGCCTTGGACGGACTGTCTACCAATGCACGGCGGGCTTTTTTGTACAGCCAGCTTGATGGGATGACCTACGCCGACATTGCCGAAAAGCTTGATGTTTCCGTCAGCATGGTAAGAAAATATATCGCCAAAGCACTCACCAACTGCTACCTGGCAACACAAGACAGCAGTGATTTATAGGTGAACCGCATGGCCAGAAGACACATGGATGACCCAATTGCCGAGCAGGCAATTGAATGGATGGTATTGCTGCGGTCCGGTGAAGCAACGCAGACCGACTATGACGATTACCGCCATTGGCGAGATGAAAACGTCCTGCATGAGCGCGCCTGCCAGCGCATCGAGCAAACGTTGGGGCAATTTCAACCGCTTCTCGCCGCGTTACCCAACGACCCGATTCGTCAGGCGTTGTTAGCGCCGTCGGGGCGGCGAAAAGTGTTGCAATACGGATTAGGCATGGTCGCTATCGCCTCGTTGAGCAGTCTATTGCTCAATCAGCACTACCCGCTGTCGCCACTACTGTCTGATATGAAAACCGCGACAGCACAGCGCCAGCAAGTGTCACTCAGCGACGGCAGTGCGATCATGCTCAATGCGCGTACCGCCGTCGACGTTAATGTACAACCCGAGAGCCATGCACGTCAGGTCTCCCTGCACACCGGGGGCATTTTCGCGGAAATCAGATCCGATACCCAACGTCCCTTCGTTATCGCGACCCAAATGGGTGATATTGTCGCCCTCCAGGCCAATGTGAACGTGCGCTATGAAAGCGGCGGCGTACACGTCGGCGTACTGGATAACATCGCCAAAATTACCAACCGAGCCGGGCAAAGCCTGCGCCTTAATGCGGGTCAAGGCGTATGGTTCGATGACGCAACGCTCTATCAGGTCGCTATTACGCCAGAATCAGAAATGGCCTGGCTGAAAGGTCGACTTGAAGTCCGCGATCGTTCACTCGCTTCGGTGATTAATTCGCTACGCGACTACACGCCAGGCATCATCAGGCTCGACCCTGCCATCGCTGATTTACGCGTCAGCGGAAATTTCCCCCTCAATGACATTAACTACACGCTGGATTCGCTCGCGCAAACCATGCCTATCGCTATCGTGCACACCACAGATTACTGGATTCACATCCGTGCTATCAGACACGGGTAAAAAATTCACGTTATGTGGTGACACTTTTTCTACCTCGTTGCACATCATTAATAAAGAGTATGACGATTGGTCGGCTGACGTCACCAACACAGTAAGCTAAGAGCAGTAGGGGAAAACGTGCAACAGGCATCCGTGCAACACCTATCGTTAAACGCGCGCGCTGAGGCGACTCCCGCAGCACGGTATGAAAACGTCACCACGCTGTCATCGCTAAGCGTCGGGGCATCTACTCAGGGAGAAACCAGAAGGATCGCAATCAGCTTTCTGGCGGTGGCATTGATCCATGCTGGCGTTGCAGCCTTGCTCATCACTCGCACTACCGAATATAAGCCGATCAACCTGCTTAATCCGGCTGCCAGCGTGAGCATTCAGGCCACGATGGTTGAAGCCCCAGAACCGGAACCCGTTCCCGTACTGTCGCCGGAACCGCCGGTACTCACATCGGAACAAGCCGAGCGTGAAATCGCGCCCGTCGTGGAAAAAACGATCGTAGAACGGCAAGAAACCCCGCCGCCTCCCGTTAAGAAAGAGGTTCCGAAACCGCCGGTGAAACCCGTGGTTAAACCGCAGCCCGTCCGCCCCAAAACCACGGCCGAGCGTCAGCCTGCCGCGCCCCCAGCGCCAGAAAGCGTGCCAGCCGTACCTGATGCCACCGCAGGGGCGCTCACCAGCACCAGCAAAGGCAATATGATGCAGAACCATCCCGGTGCGCAGCCCAAACAGGTGGCGTCCGTTGGTTGCATCGTGCCACAGCCGGATTACCCCCGCCGCGCTAAACGTCTCCAGCAAGAGGGGGATGTGCTAGTGCGTCTGGTCATCAGCCCGGAAGGTCGCTTAATCCGGCACGATATTGCCCGCAGCAGCGGAGTTGAAGCCTTAGATGAGGCGGCCATGAGTGCTGTGGCGCAAGCACGCTGTACACCTTACCGCGAAAACGGACAGGCTATCACCGTCATGACCGTTCAGCCCGTCAACTTCCGATTGGCTCGTTAACACAGAACTCGCGTCGAAATGGCCTCACACGCCGTTTCACTGACGCCCGAATCAGTCTATTGCACAAGAGGTCACACATGAACACGTTAGATATTCAACATTTCTGGCAGCAGGGCGATGCAGTTACCCACTCGGTAGCGATTATTTTGCTGATCATGTCGCTGTTGTCATGGACCGTTATTTTGGTCAAAGCGCGGCAGTTATTGACGCTGAATAAGAGCGTTCAGCACAGCCGACAGGCATTTTGGCAGGCCACAAACCTGCAAGATAGCCTCGGCCAGTTTGGTAAACAGCATTTTAACCCATTCCGTGATTTAGTGGTTGAAGGCCATGCACTGTTGAAACACCCGCATAAATTCTCCTCCACGCTAGGCGGACATGTCGATCTCAGCGACTGGCTGGTACGCGGCCTGAGCAACACGCTGGACACCAACGCAGGAAAACTGCAATCCGGCCTCGGAACACTGGCGTCTATTGGCAGCACCGCACCGTTTATCGGCCTGCTTGGCACCGTCTGGGGTATTTTCCACGCGCTGCAAACCATCAGCACTATCGGCCAGCCCGATCTGGCACAGGTTGCTGGCCCTGTTGGCGAAGCCTTGATCATGACGGCGTTCGGCCTGTTCGTCGCAATCCCTGCCGTATTAGGGTTCAACGCGATCAACCGCCGTAACCGCGTCGTTCTGCATGCCATGAATCGCTTTGCCCACGATCTGCACGCTTACCTGCTGACTGGCGCACGTGTTGAAACCAGTCTCGCCGATCTGAACACGGCGATCCCGCATCAATCATCTCATCCCGTTGAACGCTCAGCCTGAGGAGGAACACTGCCATGAGTATGTCATCCCCGTTTGAAAGTCAGGACGACGCCCTGCTCAACGATATCAACATGACGCCATTTATTGATGTCATGCTGGTGCTGCTGATCGTCTTTATGATTACCCTGCCGGTCATTAATCACGCCGTCAAAGTGGAACTGCCGCGCGCCAGCGTCGAGAAAATCACGAAAGATCCGCAAGCCGTGGATATCGCGATTACCGCGACCGGACAAATTAACTGGAATAAAGAAGCGGTTGATGATGCGCAACTGATTGCCAAACTTGATGCGGCCTCAGCCGAAGGAACACACCCGAATATACGGCTGTTTGCCGATCAGGCCGTCGAGTATGGTCGAGTGGCCTATGTCATGACCAGCGCTCAGCAGCGTGGCCTGAGCAAAATCGATTTCGTCCTGCAACCGGTCAAAGCCCCCTGATTTTCCCTTCCCCGCAGAAGCTGACGACCTGCCGTCAGCTTCTGCGGACAACATCCCCCTTGCCTCTTAGCACCTTGTAAAAAAGTCTCACCTCGCACTGACGCTTTTCTGTCTTCGTTGCACATCATGAGTAGAACACTGCTACGCATGGATACCCAATATGCCTTCTCTTGAAGAATCTCTCACTCTTGCTACGCCGCAGTCTGGCACGCTCCAATCACTGGCCGGAAACGTGCTGGATCTCGCTGCCGCAAAAGGCGCAAGTCAGGCAGTCGTTAACGTTTCTCAGGGAAACCGACGCACGCTGCGCGTCAGAAAGGGTGATATGGATACGCTGACGCAAAATCAGAGCCAGTTTCTGTCCGTTACGGTTTACTTTGGTCAGCGTTCAGGCACCGTGTCATCCACCTTGTTTAGTCAGGAAGCCTTGCAGGACGCCGTTGACGCTGCCAGTACGCTGGCTAAATATGCAGATGAAGATGCGTGTAGCGGCCTGCCAGAAGCCCAGTATTTCGCCCGAGACATTTACGATCTGAAGCTGCACCACAACGACGCGCTAACCGTCGGACAAGCGCTGTCGCTGGCATTACGTGCCGAACAGGCCGCCAATGCCGCACACGAATACAGCTATAGCGAGAGTACGGAGATTACCTCACAGCAGGGGGACTTTATTCTGGCAAACTCTGCTGGTTTTTACGCGGGCTACCCCACCTCGCTACACACGCTGTGGAGCCAGGCCATCGCCCGTGACAATACGGCGCGTCAGAAAGGATTCTGGCACACCACGGGACGATCGCCAGCATTCCTGGCAGCGCCGGAAACGGTCGGGCACACCGCCGCACAACGTGCCATCGCACAATTAAAGGCTCGTAAACTCTCAACTCGACGCTGCCCGGTACTGTTTGAAGCGCCCGTCGCGCATAGCCTGATTCATCATCTGGTCAATGCGCTCAGTGGCGCGGCGCTTTATCGTTCCACGTCCTTTCTGGGGCAATGCCTCGGTGAGGCCATCACCGCACCACACCTGAGCCTGTATGAAAATCCGTTTATTCCCGGCGCACTAGCCAGCGCCTGCTTTGATACCGAAGGTGTCGCCGCCGCGCCACGTCACGTTATCCACGACGGCATTGCACAAGGCTATTTTCTTTCCAGCTACAGCGCTCGACGCTTGGGGCTCACGACAACTGGACACGCTGGCGGAGCCTATAACCTGATTGTCAGCAGCAGCCAAAGTCACGCTAACGATGACTTGCCGACACTACTGCGCACTATGCAGACAGGGCTATTGGTCACCACGTTGCTGGGGCATGGGCTAAATCCAATGACGGGTGACTACTCTCAGGGCGTTGCCGGTTTTTGGGTCGAAAACGGCGAAATACAGTACCCGGTCGACGAGATCACCATTGCGGGCAACCTAAAAACGCTGCTTAAACAATGCGTCGCGCTCGGTGCGGATATCCACACGCAGGGCAACCTCTCCTGCGGCTCCTTATTGATTGAAGAGATGCAGATCGCCGGGCAGTAATTCCCCTATTGCGTCACAGAAACAGGATCACCATCATGACCATACATGCCACTGGGACGTCAGTCTCATCTGCACTGTCGGCATTCTCGCTGGGCACACCGGAGATAACGCACGCGCTGAATCACATCATGCAGCGTCAGGTGGACTATGCCGATCTCTATTTTCAGCGCCGTCAGCAGGAAGGCTGGCAGCTCGAAAACGGTATCGTGCGCCCGACAGGATTCAGCCGCGATCAAGGGGTTGGCGTTCGTGCCGTCAGCGGTGAGAAAACCGCGTTCTCCTACACCAACGACTTGAGCCCACAGGCGATTCTGCAAGCCGCCAGCACCGTAAGGGAAATCAGCCGACAGGGGCAAACGGCTAGCGTCGCGCTCCCCGCCTCTTTACCGCACGGCGCGACCACACTCTATCCATCAAATAACCCGCTGCTTGCCGTGACTGAAGAGCATAAACGGCAATTACTGTTTTCGATCGATCGTCAGGCGCGCGCGCGCGACCCGCGCGTAACACAGGTAACGGCCTACCTGAATGCTTCGCATGAAACCATTCTCATCGCCCGCCACGACGGCAAGCTCGCGACGGACGTTCGCCCGTTGGTTAATCTGTTTATCAGCGTCGTCGTGGAACAGCAGGGCCGCAGAGAAAATGGAAGCAGCGGCGGAGGAAGACGTCTCGACTACGGTTTCTTTGATGACGAAGCGATCACGCACTGGGTGAACCGAGCAGTCGATCAGGCATTGAATAATCTGGATGCGAGCCCAGTGCCAGCAGGAACGTACAGCGTGGTACTCGGCGCAGGCTCACCCGGTATTCTGCTGCATGAAGCCATCGGACACGGGTTGGAAGGCGACTTTAACCGCAAAGGCAGTTCCGCCTTTTCCAACTTGTTAGGGGAACGGGTCGCCGCACCGGGGATTACCGTCGTCGATGACGGCACACTCGCCACTCTCCGGGGCTCGCTGCATGTGGATGATGAAGGCACGCCATCGCAATGCACGACGCTCATTGAGGACGGCATACTACGCGGCTATTTACAGGACAGTCTTAACGCCAAACTAATGAATACCGCATTAACGGGCAACGCCCGCCGTTCCTCCTACTCCGCGCTACCTCTGCCACGAATGACCAACACCTACATGCTGGCAGGACAATATCCCGCAGAAGAAGTGATCGCCTCCGTTAAAAATGGCCTCTATGCCGTCGGCTTCGGTGGCGGGCAGGTTGATATCAGCAGTGGGAAATATGTTTTTTCTACGACCGAGGCCTACCTGATTGAGAACGGCAAAGTGACCCGTCCCGTTAAAGGCGCGACGCTGATTGGTCACGGGCCAGAAGCGCTGCTGCACGTCGCGATGGTGGGCAACGATCTGGCGTTGGATGACGGCAATATCGTATGCAGTAAAGAAGGACAAACCTTGCCCGTCAGCGTCGGCCAGCCAACGCTGCGCATCGACAATATGACCGTAGGGGGTTCGCAGTAAGCCTCGTCTGAATTCTATTGATTTTTAACTCTTTTTAATGGAGACACTATGTCCGACGCCATTATTACCACCAGCGACACATCGCTGGATACGCTACTCGCGACTAGCGACAAGCCCGTATTGCTTGATCTGTGGGCCCCGTGGTGCCAGCCCTGTAAAACGCTGGCTCCTCTGCTGGATACCCTCGCCGATAACACGCCAGACAATTTGACCGTGGCCAAGCTGGATGTGGAGCAATACCCTGCGTTCATGCGACGCTTTGGCGTGCGCGGCATTCCTACTCTCCTGTTGTTTAAAAATGGGCAGGAAGTCTCACGACAGATCGGCGTAAAAACGCTGGCGCAGCTACGCGGCTGGCTGGAATCACATCAGGTTGCGATACAAAAAACGACACAGCCCTTGGCAGATGCCCACGTAGCGTGGGGAACGTTTTACGGCGACCCGTCGCTGCGCGACTTTTTACACCAGCGCCTGCGCCAACACGCGGTCAATGGCGACATTCAACAAGCCTATTCCCCTTACTGGGAAGAGAATAAAGGCACAATCTCCGCCGTGCTGGCGCACAGCGCGGATATTCGCATCTTTGAACGTTTAACCGGGTTTCCCTCGGCCCTTGGCCTGCTGCTGGAAAAACTTCCCTGCACCACGCCAGCGCAGGTGGATGCACTCTTTGCTGCGATTCCCCCAGGAAAAGCCGTAGACGGCATCGCCCTACAATGGCTACACCACTGGTTAACTAACGACGGGAACCCATGGAGCGAGTGGCTGGCTGACCGCACGCTAAATGACTTACGCCAGCAGTGGTTACAGCTCGTTGCACCGCTGTTGGCTGGCGAAAGCGTGGCCGAAAGCGCCTGGACCGAATTGCACCAGCAGACCGTTAATTTGACAGAAGCGGCCACCAGCGAGCAGGGGCTGGAAAAAAATCTGGCGTCGCTATTGTCCCGCCTTTCCCCGCCCCCTGCGCCCTCGGATGCGGAGAGCTGGCGAGGTATCTCTGTACAGCTTGGCTTTACGCTGTCGCAGATACTGCAAATTCAAGATGGCTGGAGTGCCGAAGAACGCGCAACGCCCGCCAAACGCGAACGCTGGTTTGAGAAACAGGAAGATGCCATGCCCAATAAGCAGCTAACGCGTGAACAAATCACCCAATTACGTGAGCAGTGGCTTCAGGAAAATCCGGTGTTTTCCGCTAAAGAAGCGGCATTTCATCAGCGTTATCCTGAGCTGATCGAAAATCAGAAAATCCTCTTACAGGCAACGCTGTGGGAATTGCTTCGTCACGCCCCCGCCTTCAAATCGCAGTTGGACTGATGCCACAACCTGCGTTTCGATAACGATGCGTTTCAGGGATGAGGCGCATCACCCGTCGAATGGGTGGAAAGTCCCCATTGTCGCCAAAGCTCACCGCGTTGCGCATCGAGATCGATTAGCGCACTGGCAGTTTCTTCTCGCCAGCGTTTCAGAAGCGCTTTCTTGCCCGTTAGCCCCAACGTAGCGGCAGCCTGTTCGCCTTCATCCGATTTTTCCGTCAACAAACGTAGTGCAGGCAGCGGCAATGTAGTGTGAATAAGCAGGCGGCAAAGCGCAGCGAAGCTGGCTTCCATCGGCCGATGCGCAAAGGCAAATCCCGCCAGCTCACGCCAGTCGTCATCATTCAGTTCCGTACTCTCGACATCCAACGCCGTACTTTCTGTCTGCGGCAGCGCGAGGTTCAGCGGAATCATGCGCTGTAACCAATACCAGTCACGCGCCAATTGCTGGCTCCCCTGCTGTGCCAGTTCATGCCCCGCCTCACTTAGCGGCAATACCGCCATCGCGCTGTAACAGCCGCTGCTGGCCTCAAGGTGGCTACCAATGCGCACCAGTTGAAACCCACACGATTGCCAGAACGCCCACAGCGCTGGCTGATAGCCGAAACTGACTGACAGGTAATCCAGCGCCTGTTTTTGTGCTTCGTGCATCTGCTCGGCGATTAACGCTCGTCCTACTCCCTGTCGGCGAGACGACGATGCCACCGCGATCCGGCTTATGCGACGAGCACGTAGCATCGGCGCATTCCACAAGCCAGCGTGCGCCGCCAGCGATTGGGCGACCAGATTACCACGTGGGCGTCGCCGTCCTGCCCACACCTCATGAGCCAATGAAGCAGACAGCCCGCCTTCCTCCACCAGCCACAGTACGCCACACACCTCGCCCGCTACCTGTGCGCTGGCGATGTGCATACCTGGCGCATCCATCAGACGGCGCAAATCCAACGGCGAGGTACGATAATGCGCACTGCACAATAGCGCGTAGCACCACGTCAGGCGTTCGGGATGTGTCAGCCAGTCGGCGGCACGTTCGGTTCGAATATCCAGTTCGGCAGAGGGCGAAACCAGCGAATCAGCAACGGGATTCAGCGGAGAATGAAGCGAGGTAGGCTCGTTGAACAGCAGTGTCTGATCCAACACGCGCTCTAGCGGATCGTTAACGGCCCAGCGCAGCGGATCGTCCAGAGAAAATACGCGACACTGCGGCAATGCCGCGCAAAACTTCAACAGAAACCCCCGCCCCGTGCCTTCATACCCTTGCACCGTCGTGGTCATCAGAATACGGGGAAAATAGGGCAACAGCGCTGAGAGGACGGAAGACGGAATCGCCGCCGCCTCATCAATTAATAACCACTCGATATCGGGCGAGCCATGAAGGCGACAGTGCGCCAACAACGCATCCGGTGCCCAGAATTGCGCATCAGCACGCGCATGCTGATGCAGGATATCCGTCGCTACGCGAGAAGGTGCGGTGAGCCAGCAGGTTCCGCGACTACGCTGCGTTAGCATACCCGCCAGCGTCGATTTCCCCCGACCACGCGGCGCGGTAATCACAAATATGCCAGACTCGGCGGCGCTCAGTTCATGCAGAATCTGCTGCTGTGGCGCGGTCGGTTCACCGTTTACAGGCTGCCAGTCGCCCCGCTCAGCCAAAGGCCGAACCGCTAATTCCTGCCCCTGTTGCCAGAGAACGACATCTTCATCGGCCAACAGCTGGCGCTGGAAATGCTGAATAAAGTGCGGGGTGGCAATCGGCTGTTGCTGTTCGCTCCAGCGCAGGCTGTCTTCATCGGGTAAGGTCGGCCATGACTGCCACGACGGCACCAGCATAATCAGCCAGCTACCGGCCTGTAGCGTGCCTGACAGCATCGCCAACGCCTCGACATCCACGCCTTTACGCGCATCAAACACCGCGTGGAGAAACTCTCGCCCCAGCAGCATGCGAACCCGACTGGCAGAGAGTGAAGCGACGGAATCCGGCGCATCTTCGCTAATCCACAGCCAGTCGCCAATTGACTGACAACTGAGCGCCAGCGCCTGTTCTTCACACCAGTTAGCTTCACCGCTCAGCACCAACAGTCGCCGGACGCCATAGCGTTGCTGCCGGTGTTGGCTGTGGAGAAAATCACGCAGCATCATCACACGCGCCGGATGAATCAGGTCTTGCCGATCAGCAGAGAAAGTAACCCTGCGGCGATCAGCGGTCCGACCGGAACGCCGCGAAACAGCGCCACGCCCATGACCGTTCCCACCAGCAATCCCGCCACCACGGAGGGTTGGCTGCTCATCAGCGACACGCCGCGTCCACCAAGCCAGGACACAACAACGCCAATGAGGATCGCCAGCAGGGATTTCCAGTGCAGAAAGGAGTGCATCACTTCACTGGCGGTAATTTTTCCGCTGGCAATCGGTGCCATTACGCCAATCGTCAGCACCACAATACCGATACTCAGCCCATATTTTTCCACCCACGGAAAATAGTTATTTAAAGGGGTGATACGTATTGCCAGCAGAACCAGAATTGCCAGCGTGACGGTCATGTTGTGGCTGATAATACCCAGCCCCGCCAGAACGAGCAGAATTAACAATGTTGGATCGAAGTAAGCCATGGATGCGAGTCTGTCGAAAGTAGTCAGGTTGCGCGTTAAGCAAACCGCGATGATAGCATTAATCGGAGTGAGGGACAGGTCAGCAAATCATTCAGCAAAGACGAGAAGAGAAAGGCGGCTTTTCGAGAGAAAAATCATTAAAACATTCAGGTCGCCTGGGTATTGCAGATTGGCGACCTGAACGTAAACGATTGCGCAGTTAGTCTAATTTTACGCCGATACGGTGCGCAACTTCTTCATACGCTTCAATCAAACCACCGAGGCTCTGACGGAAACGGTCTTTATCCATTTTGTTCAGCGTTTCTTTGTCCCACAGGCGGCTACCGTCTGGTGAGAATTCATCACCCAGCACGACTTCGCCCTTGAACAGACCAAACTCCAGCTTGAAATCGACCAGAATCAGCCCAGCGTCGCCAAACAGTTTGCTCAGCACTTCATTCGCCTTGTAGCTCAGCGCTTTCATGCGAGCCAGATTCTCTTCGTTCACCCAGCCGAACGTCTTGCAGTAAGATTCGTTCACCATTGGATCATGCATCGCATCATTTTTCAGGAACAAATCGAACAACGGCGGATTCAGCTCGATACCTTCTTCGATCCCCAGACGTTTTACCAGCGATCCCGCCGCACGGTTGCGCACGACGCACTCGACCGGCACCATCTCCAGTTTTTTCACCAGCACTTCATTGTCAGAAAGCAGGCTCACCATTTGCGTTGGGATTCCAGCTTCTTCCAGTTTGCTCATGATGAAATGGTTGAACTTGTTATTTACCATTCCTTTCCGGTCAAACTGCTCAATGCGCGCACCGTCTCCTGCTGATGTATCATTGCGGAACTCCAGCACCAGTAGATCGGGATCTTCGGTGGTGTAGACAGTTTTCGCCTTTCCACGATACAGCTCAGCTAGCTTTTGCATCTTTATTACTCCACACAGTGAGGGTCAAAAATACGACCCGTATATTTAACGCTTTCCCGAACGGTTGCCAACAGCGCCCGCCAATTCGGGTAGAGAGGTTGAATGAAGAAGGGCCGGATAATCCGACCCTTGATTTATGCGTTATTTACCGAACGCCGCCTGGAATACGGCCACCAGCGCATCATTCTGAGACTGGGTTAGCGTATGCCCTTTGGAATCGATAAATTGCAAACTGCTGCGGTTATCTAAATCACCAACCTGCAATTTGTAATCGCCGTTAGGCAGTTCAGGGTTTTTCGCGCCCAGATCATCCCAGGTTCCGCCGCTTGGTGCACGATACGTGACGGAGACAGAGCCTTGCGGACGGCTACGATCGTTCACCTTCATACCGATCTTGTCCAGCGCCGCAGGCAGACGATCCCATACCACCGTGTACGGACCGCGCACAATCAGAAGTGGCAGGCCTGTATCATCCGCTCCACTCTGTACATCCAGCGAACCAATAGTGCGATTTGCCAGCGCATTTTCGCGTGCCGTTGCCTGAGAATCCAGACCATTGCTAAGCGCATTCAGCATCAACCCGGTGTAACGCTGAGTCTGATCGCCCGCTGTCACTGGCTGGCCGTTCAACTGCAATCCCAGCAATTTTACGACCAAAGCAACCTGATAGCCCTGCTGCTGTACGGAAACCTGATAACGCCCCTGATACGGTACGTCTTCATCTTCACGCGGCCATGAGATCCAGTCAGTGGTCAGCGTTTGGCTGGCATCCTGACGGCTAGCAATGGTGAACGCTTTGTCTTGCAACACGCGGATAACCTGAGACCAGAGCTGGCTATTTTGCGCGCTGTTTTCTAAAAACAGCGTTGCCGTATCCCCCGAAACCTGGGTACGGGAACCATTCAACAAAGCCAATGGCTGCACAGGAGGACGAATATCCAGTGCCTTGCCGACCGCACCATTCAGGGTAACCGGTGGTATGTCATAATCCCCGTTCTGCAAGGGTAAAATCATCCCGGCAGGCGTATTCAGCGCGTGATGCTCAGGCGCTTTCAAATAGGATTCATCGCCACTGACCTGACGCTTATAGCGCTGATCGCTGGAACAAGCCGCAAGCAACATCACGAGTGATAAGCCAACGACTTTTGCCACCATCGACTTTTGTAATGAATAACTCATTAAATCTCCCTAACGATTACAGCAAACCCGCTTGCTTAAGTGCTTGCCCCATCACCGTGCGGCCAGAATCGGTCAACGGTGTCATCGGCAAGCGCAGCGTATCGGTCGCTATGAGTCCCAATTCCTTACAGGCCCACTTCACCGGAATAGGATTGGGTTCAACAAATAACTTCTGATGCAGTGGCATCAGGCGCTGATTTAAACGGCGCGCTTCGACAAAATTGCCCTGCGCCGCCAGCTTGCAAAGTTCCGCCATTTCACGCGCAGCAATGTTCGCCGTTACGGAAATCACCCCTTTACCGCCGAGTTGCATAAAGTCTAACCCGCTAGCGTCATCGCCGCTCAGCAAAATGAAGTCTTCACTAACCAGCTCTTGGATCTGGCTTACCCGACTTAAGTTCCCCGTCGCTTCTTTAATTGCGACAATATTTTTCACTTCAGACAAACGGGCAACCGTTTCCGGCAGCATATCGCAACCGGTACGAGAAGGTACGTTATACAGGATTTGTGGCAAATCGGTATGTTCGGCGATCGCTTTGAAGTGCTGGAACAGCCCTTCCTGCGTCGGTTTATTATAGTACGGTGTCACCGTCAGGCAGCCAACAACGCCCGTGCCGTGAAAGCGTTTCGTCAGTGAAACACCTTCGGCGGTAGCATTCGCACCGGTTCCAGCGATAACGGGAATACGCCCGTCGCTCAGTTCCAGCGTCAACAATACAACATCGCCATGTTCGTCATGGCTCAACGTAGCGGATTCGCCCGTCGTGCCGACAGAGACAATCGCCGATGTACCGCTAGCGACATGATAATCAATCAGTTTCTTCAAGCTCGCCCGATCGACAGCGCCTTTGGCGTCCATCGGCGTAACCAGCGCAACAATACTTCCCGTAAACATTGGCCATCCCCTCCACAAACAAGTGCTTCATGGTACTTTTGACCTCTATGCAAAAGCAAGCGGACAAGGGCGTTGTAGGTGCCTGACGCAGGTTTTTTTATGACGCAGTAAACGAAATTAAAAATGCTTCTGACGTTTTGGGAAAATAGACCGCGTAAATCGAGCTAAAAATGGCTCCAGGTTTTTTACGGCGGGCTATCCCTGCCCGCCGCCCTTCGGGCCGCCGCAAGCGGCGTTAAAAATTGCTCCAGGCAATTTTTTATGTTTACCATGTATTAATGGGAAAAAAGACAGGAAGCATGATGTTGCCAAGCTCACAAGAACACTATCTGGTTATTACCGCGCTGGGAGTCGATCGCCCCGGTATTGTCAATGCGATTACCCGCCACGTCAGTAGCTGTGGCTGCAATATCGAAGATAGCCGTCTTGCTATGCTGGGCAAAGAGTTCACGTTTATTATGCTGCTGTCCGGCAGTTGGAACGCCATAACGCTGATTGAATCTACCCTGCCGCTGAAAGGTGCGGAGATGGATTTATTGATCGTGATGAAGCGGACAGAGTCACAGGCCAGCCAGCCAACACCGTCCACCGTTTGGGTGAAGGTTGACGTCGCCGATTCGCCTCACATTATTGAGCGTTTCACTGATTTGTTCGATTCTCACCAGTTAAACATTGCTGAGTTGGTTTCAAAAACGCAGCCCGCAGAGGGTGGAAAACCACCGCAGCTGTATATTCAGATTGCCGCACACAGTTCTGCAACGCTTGATAGCTTAATTATTGAGCCAGCCTTTCATCAGCTATGTACAGAATTGAACGCACAAGGCAGTATTAGCGTCGTTAACTATGCCCAATAGTATAATTATGGGTATATCCACAGCATGAAGAGACACAAGACGGAGAGTCGTGATGAACACACTGAAAGCCGGTGATATTGCACCGAAATTTAGCTTGCCCGACCAAGATGGCGAACAAGTAAATTTAACCGACTTCCAGGGACAGAAAGTGTTGGTGTATTTCTACCCTAAAGCAATGACGCCAGGATGCACCGTTCAGGCTTGCGGCCTGCGCGATAACATGGACGATTTGAAAAAACATGGCGTTGAAGTTCTCGGTATTAGTACGGACAAATCAGAAAAACTGTCCCGTTTTGTCGAGAAAGAGGTCTTAAATTTCACGCTGCTTTCTGATGAGGATCATCAGGTTTCAGAAGGGTTTGGCGTTTGGGGAGAAAAAACCTTCATGGGGAAAACCTATGACGGTATTCATCGCATCAGTTTTCTGATCGATGAAAATGGCAAGGTAGAGAAGGTGTTTGACGACTTCAAAACCAGCAACCACCACGACATCGTTCTCGATTATCTGAAAAACGCCTAATTCGCGGTTTTCAAATCGCCCACCGGCACCGTCATACGTGCCGGTTTTTCCTGCCTTTATCTCTCTTCACCACGTTTTTCCCGCTCGGGCATTTCTTTGTCTTCCATCGCTGGCTAAGATAGTCGGCAGAATGCTTTCACGTTAGCTGTTGATAAGGTTATCTTCCGTTATGTCTATTCGGTTAAGAAAAACGCTCATGTCCGTCCTGTTTGGGACACTACTGGCTGGCAACCTGCTTCCTGTTCAGGCTGACACGCAGGATCGACTGCCGGATATTGGCACGACCGCAGGTGGTACGCTCAGTATCAATCAGGAACTGGCGATGGGCGATTTTTACGTCCGTCAACTGCGGGCTGGTGCGCCGCTTATCAACGATCCGCTGCTGTCCAATTACATTAACCAGCTCGGTAACAGATTGGTCAAGCAGGCTGATTCGGTACGTACGCCGTTCCATTTTTATCTAATCCGTAATGACGACATCAACGCCTTCGCCTTCTTCGGCGGCAACGTAGTACTGCATTCTGCGCTGTTTCGCTATGCCGATAGCGAAAGCGAACTGGCCTCGGTGTTGGCGCATGAAATCTCTCACGTTACCCAGCGCCATCTGGCGCGCAGCATGGAATCACAGCAGCGTAGCGCCCCGCTCACCTGGGTTGGCGCGCTCGGTTCTATTCTGCTGGCAATGGCCAATCCACAGTTGGGAATGGCAGCGCTCAGCGGCACGCTGGCAGGTGCGCAGCAGGGCATGATCACGTTCACGCAGTCGAATGAACAAGAGGCAGACCGCATCGGGATTCAGGTGTTACAGCGCGCGGGCTTCGATCCACAAGCTATGCCGAATTTCCTGCAAAAGCTGGCTGACCAATCACGTTATGCTTCAAGACCGCCGGAAATGTTGCTGACCCACCCATTGCCGGAAAGCCGCCTGTCAGACGCCCGTAACCGCGCCAATCAGATGCGCTCAACGCCCGTGCAGTCTTCTCAAGATTTCTTGTTCGCCAAAATACGCACTTTTGGCATGTATGGTTCGCCGGATCGCCCATTAAACGACGATCTGCTGGTGCAATGGGAAAAAGGTAACGTGCGGGAACAGCTGGCCGCGAAGTATGGTCGTGCCATTCAGCTGTATCAGGCTAAGAAGTACGATGACGCGCGCAATGTGCTGCAACCGCTGCTAAGCAGCGCGCCAGAAAACCCGTGGTTTCTGGATATGATGACCGATATCGATCTGGGACAAAACCGCGCTACGCAAGCTATCGCCCGTTTACAAAACGTATCCGGTATGCAGGCGAACCCGGTACTTCAGCTTAATCTGGCGAATGCTTATGTGGAAGGGAAGCAGCCGGCTGCCGCTGGCAAAATATTATATCGCTATACCTACGCGCACCCTGACGATCCGAACGGCTGGGAGCTGTTGGCGCAGGCCGCCGCAGCCCAAGGACAGCGTGCAGAAGAGCTGGCTGCTCGTGCAGAGAGTCTGGCACTTAACGGCCAACTCGATCAATCTATTCGGCTACTGAGCAACGCGAGTTCATTGGTCAAACTGGGGAGTCTGGAGCAGGCGCGCTACGATGCCCGTATTGATCAGTTCCGCCAGTTACAACAGCGTTTCCGCCAGTACCAGAAATCCTGATAAGGAGCATAACGATGACACAGCCTTCAAAGCAAAAATCCGTGACGATTTACCACAACCCGCGCTGCTCCAAAAGCCGTGAAACGCTGGCGCTACTGCAAGAGCACAATATTGCCCCAAACGTCGTGCTCTATCTCGACACACCGCCCGATGCCGCGACGCTGGCTCAGCTTATCCAACAGTTGGGTTTTAGCAGCGCGCGCGAATTGATGAGAACCAAAGAAGGGGCTTATCAGCAGTTAGGGCTATCCGACGCAGCGCTGACGGAAGCGCAACTTGTTCAGGCGATGATCGATAATCCAAAGCTCATCGAGCGCCCTATCGTCGTGGTACAAGATCAGGCACGTCTTGGTCGCCCGCCAGAACAGGTACTGGAAATTCTGTAACCGTCAGAGATCGAGGATCTTCAGCTAGCGATCCCCAGCTACAGCCCGAGGATCTCTTTCACAAAAGGAATGGTCAGCTTGCGCTGTGCAGTGATGGAAGCGTGGTCAAGCTGATCGAGCGTCATAAATAACGTGCGCATTTCTCGATCCAAACGCTTAAGCAGAAAACGACTCACGTCTTCTGGCAATTCGAACCCGCGCAGTTTGGCACGCAGCTGCAATGCCTCCCCCTTTTCGTCATCCGATAACGGTTGTAGCTTGTAGATTTGTCCCCAGTCGAGACGAGAAGCCAGATCGGGCAGACGTAAATTTAGCTGACGCGGCGGACGATCTCCGGTAATTAACAGCCGGGCTCGCCCCGTTTCCTGAATGCGGTTATACAGATTAAATACCGCCATTTCCCATTCTTCATCGCCTGCGATAGATTCGATATTGTCGATACAGACCAGCGCCAGCTGTTCCATGCCTTCCAGCACGTCCGGCACAAAGTAGGCGCGTTTATCTAACGGCACATAGCCCACCGCGCGTTCCTGACGCGACAGTTCGGCACAGGCAGCATGCAGCAGATGACTGCGCCCGCCTCCTTCGCGTGACCAAAAATAGATATAGCTACCATGCTCTTGATACAAAGCATTATTGATGGCGGCAAGAAGAGACGCGTTTTCGCCCGGATAGAAACTGGCAAATGTTTCGTCATCGGGTAAGTAGAGTGGCAATGAAAGCTGTGCCGGCGTGTTCAGAATCACCTCAAGCAAAACGGGCAGGAAAACGGATCGAGTTTACCACAGAAACCAGTCCCTGTTGAGACCGCGATATTGACGGCCTCAACGGGGTGAATAACGCCGTTATGAACGCGCGTCGTTCTCTTCCGGCGCATCGAGGATTTCTTCCTCTTTACGGAACAGGCTGATGACCTTAAACACCAGGCTCATCCCAATACCGACAACCGTCGCCAGCGCCATGCCCTTCAGCTCGGTCGAGCCCAGATGCACTTTTGCGCCGCTGACGCCGATGATCAGAATCACGGAAGTCAGGATCAAGTTTTGCGCTTTGTTGTAATCCACTTTGGATTCAATCAGCACGCGAATACCGGACGCACCGATCACGCCGTACAGCAACAGCGATACGCCGCCCATGACAGGAACCGGTACAGCCTGAATCGCCGCCGCCAGTTTACCTACGCAGGAAAGCAGGATCGCGAGGATCGCTGCACCGCCGATAACCCAGGTGCTATACACTTTGGTAATCGCCAGTACACCGATGTTTTCGCCATAGGTCGTATTCGGCGTAGAACCGAAGAAGCCGGACAACACGGTTGAAATGCCGTTAGCGAACATAGAACGGTGCAGACCCGGCTCACGCATCAGATCTTTCTTCACGATATTCGCCGTCACCACCAGGTGGCCAACGTGTTCCGCAATCACCACCAGCGCAGCAGGCAGTATCGCCAGAATGGCAAACCACTCAAAGCGCGGCGTATAGAATGTCGGCATCGCGAACCAGTGCGCTTCACGAATCGGCGTTAAATCTACCACGCCCAGCGCGAACGACAGCGCATAGCCAGCCAGTACCCCGATCAGAATCGGGATGATCGCCAGAAAACCGCGAAACAGCACCGATCCCAGAATGGTGATCGCCAGCGTCGCCAGAGAAATTGTTACCGCGGTGGAATCAACGGATGTGCCATCGGCAGGCAACAATCCAGCCATCCCTGCTGCAACACCCGCCAGTTCAAGACCGATGACGGCGACAATCGCCCCCATCGCCGCAGGCGGAAACAGGACATTCAGCCAGCCAGTGCCCGCTTTCTTAACAATCAGCGCCACCAGACAAAACAACACGCCGCACATAATGAAACCACCCAGTGCGACTTCATATCCCAGCGGCAGCAGCAGTAAAACCGGAGAAATAAATGCGAAGCTCGACCCCAAATATGCCGGGATTTTTCCCTTACAAATGAATAAATAAAGCAGCGTACCCACGCCGTTAAATAACAGTACGGTCGCGGGGTTGATCTTGAACAGAATGGGGACCAGAACGGTAGCGCCAAACATCGCGAACAGATGCTGGAAACTCAACGGGATGGTTTGTAACAAGGGGGGTCGTTCACTCACCCCGATGGCGCGACGAGTCATCTTCAATATCCTCTGTAGTGTTGCTATTTGTGTGTGCAGGTAGACCCGCACTTATTATCACAGCCAGACGCATCCCGCCCCACCGTAGTGAAGCAGGAACATGTTGGCTGCTGATGTATAAAAGAACCGCGTGCGACGTAATACAGGCCGTGGCGCACCATAGGCAATACTTAGGTTTACGCCAAAAAAAAGCCGACTATAAGTCGGCTTACCTGTTATTTCGTACCAAATATTTTATCGCCCGCATCGCCCAGGCCTGGCATGATGTAACCCTGCTCGTTGAGACCTTTATCAATGGATGCAGTATAAAGCTCGATATCCGGGTGAGCTTTCTCCAGTGCGGCAATGCCTTCTGGCGCCGCGACCAACACCAGCACCTTAATGCTGTGGCAGCCTGCTTTTTTCAGCAGATCGATCGTCGCGATCATCGAGCCACCGGTCGCCAGCATAGGGTCAACCACCAGCGCCATGCGCTCTTCGATATTGGAAACCAGCTTCTGGAAATAAGGGACAGGCTCCAGCGTCTCTTCATCACGGTAAATACCGACAACGCTGATACGCGCGCTAGGGACATTTTCCAGCACGCCTTCCATCATCCCCAATCCTGCACGCAGAATGGGTACAACGGTAATTTTCTTGCCTTTGATCTGATCGACTTCAACCGGACCGCACCAACCATCAATGGTGACTTTTTCGGTTGCCAGGTCAGCCGTCGCTTCGTAAGTCAGCAAACTTCCCACTTCGGAAGCCAGTTCACGAAAACGCTTCGTGCTAATATCGTTCTCTCGCATCAAACCCAGTTTGTGTTTGACGAGCGGGTGTTTCACCTCGACGATCTTCATCATTATCTCCCCATCGGCTAGTGGACGGACAAAAACGCCAAACGCGTTTTTAAACACCGCTTGCGGCGGCCCGCAGGGCGGCGGGCACGAGAGCCCGTCGTAAAAAAAATCGCGGGATTATACCGCCTTTTTTACTTAGCGCCATATGATTAAGCCTGATCCAGATCAACCGAGAAGAGAAATTGTCGCCATTAACGAAAAATAGCCAGCCGATGACTCATCACTCGCAAACGATTGCCTACACTGTTAGAATTAGCGCGCACTATTTTTACCACAGTATGTTTTCTAAATACCGTGTTTTCTGAATACGACCCGTAACCTTCGTGGGGACTCAGCAGTGACCGACAAAACCTCTCTCAGCTATAAAGACGCAGGCGTGGATATCGATGCAGGCAATGCATTGGTCGACCGTATTAAAGGTGTAGTGAAACAGACCCGTCGCCCGGAAGTTATGGGTGGATTGGGTGGTTTCGGTGCCTTGTGCGCCTTACCGCAAAAATACCGCGAACCGATTCTGGTTTCCGGCACTGACGGAGTCGGCACCAAACTGCGCCTGGCGATGGATCTGAAGCGCCACGATACCATCGGTATCGATCTGGTTGCGATGTGCGTGAACGATCTGGTGGTTCAGGGTGCTGAACCACTGTTCTTCCTCGACTATTACGCCACAGGCAAATTGGATGTCGATACCGCTGCCAGCGTGATTACCGGTATCGCGGAAGGCTGTAAGCAATCAGGCTGTGCGCTGGTCGGTGGCGAAACCGCCGAAATGCCGGGCATGTACCACGGCGAAGACTACGATGTTGCTGGTTTTTGCGTCGGCGTCGTAGAAAAATCGGAAATCATCGACGGCAACAAAGTCAAAAATGGCGATGTTCTGGTTGCCCTCGCGTCCAGCGGGCCACATTCCAACGGCTATTCGCTGGTACGTAAAGTGCTTGAAGTCAGCAAGACCAATCCAGAGCAGTTCGAGCTGGAAGGCAAACCGCTGGCCGATCACCTGTTGGCACCGACCAAAATCTACGTGAAATCTATCCTGTCCCTGATTGAGAAAGTGGATGTCCACGCGATTTCTCACCTGACTGGCGGCGGCTTCTGGGAAAATATCCCACGCGTGTTGCCAGAAGGCATGCAGGCGACTATCGACGAATCCAGTTGGCAATGGCCTGCTGTCTTTAACTGGCTGCAACAGGCCGGTAATGTCAGCCGCCATGAAATGTATCGTACTTTCAACTGCGGTGTTGGTATGATCATCGCACTGCCAGCCGAACAGGCAGACGAGGCCGTTGCATTACTCAACAGCAGCGGCGAAAACGCATGGAAAATCGGCGTCATTACTCAAACCGATGCCGGAGACGCAGTGGTTATTAACTGATGAAAAACATCGTTGTGCTGATTTCAGGTCATGGAAGCAACTTACAGGCGTTAATTGACGCCTGTAAGAACGGGCGCCTTAAAGGAAAGATCGTCGCCGTATTCAGTAATAATGCGGAGGCTTACGGGCTAGAACGCGCACAGAATGCGGATATTCCTACGTGCGTCTTGAACCCTGAAGATTTTGCCGACCGCGCTGCATTTGATGCGGCACTGGCAAATGAAATTGAGCAATATGAACCGGCGCTGGTGGTCTTAGCAGGCTATATGCGCATCCTCAGCCCGGAATTTGTCGCGCAATTCGCAGGCAAAATGCTGAATATTCACCCGTCCCTGCTGCCGAAATATCCTGGATTGCATACGCACCGCAAAGCGCTGGAAAACGGCGATCGGGAACACGGCACGTCCGTGCATTTTGTCACCGATGAACTGGATGGCGGCCCGCTAATTCTGCAAGCGAAAGTGCCAGTATTTAGTGACGATACGGAAGAAAGTCTAAGCGAACGCGTGAAGACGCATGAGCACACGATTTATCCGATGGTCATTAACTGGTTCCTGAACGGTCGATTGGTGATGCGCGAAAATGAAGCCTGGTTGGACAGCGTGCGTATTCCTCCACAGGGTTATGCCGCCGAGTAACGCTTTCCCAAATCACGCGCGCAAAACATTGTTCTTTCTTTTCCAAACGTAAACAGGCCGGTTCCCCCGGCCTGTTTTTCGTCCGTTACCCAGCGAACTGGCGGAACAGGGCTTTACCGCGTAAGAGTCGTAGTCCCAGCCAGCCGCCGCAGAGCGACAGCAGGAACGCCGCGATTAACGGGAGCGTTATCCACATCGTGATATTCGGTTCCCAGGCAAAGTTAAAGACCTTACGCTGCAATAGCCACAAAGCCGATTCTGCGCCAATCGCCGCCGCCGTTCCTGCCACCAGCCCCAGTACCGCAAACTCACACCACAACGTGGTGCGCAGCAGGCGTAATCCGGCGCCAAGCGTTCTGTACACCATCAGTTCCTGACGCCGTTGACGCATCCCGACCTGAATTTGTGCCAGCAGCAGCAATACACCGCAGAACAACACCAGAATGACCATAATTTCCAGCGCACGGCTTACCTGCTGCAAGACCTGCCCAACCTGACGCAGAATACTGCCGATATCCAGCACGCTCACCGTCGGGAACTGGCGATTCAGTTGGGTAATCATCTTCTCATCGCCATCGTAGCGGAAGCTGGTCAGCCAGGATTGCGGCTGGTTATCCAACGCCCCTACGGGGAAAATAAAGAAGAAGTTCGGACGCAAGCTTTCCCAATCCACCTGACGGAAACTGGTTACCGTAGCGCTAAACGGCTGCGTATCACCAGTAAAGGTCAACGTATCGCCAATCTTGATCCCCATCTCTTTGGCTTCTTTCGCTTCCATCGAGACTTCACCCGCCTTGGGTGCTTCCCCTTCCACCAGTACGTTGTGCTGCGGAATCCCGTTCATCCAGGTTAGGTTCAGTTCACGGTTCACCGTGTTGCCGCCCGGATCGTCCTCATGGATCACTTCCGTCGCAATCTGTTGATTAATTTCCGTCAGCCGCGCACGAATAATCGGGAAGAACTGCTCTGGCATCACGTTATGCTGAGAGAGGAAGTCCCTCACCTGCGGCACCTGTTCCGCCGTGATGTTCAGCAGGAAATAGTTCGGGCTGCCCGGTGGCAACTGCTGCTGCCAGCGATCCAGTAAATCGCCGCGCATCACCAGTAGCAACGCTAAGAGCATGAAAGACAGCGAAAACGCGGCCAGTTGACTGAGTGTCGACCACGGCTGACGCAACAGACGATTAATAGCCAAACGCAACGCCAGTCGTTTCACCGTCAAACGCCGTAACAGTAGCAGCCCGCCCCAGCCGATAACGCCCAACAGTAGCGACAGTACCGCCACACCGCCGAGCAGCGACCACAGCAGCACACCGCCGCCGGACAACACCGCAAGCAGACCGACGACAATAAGTAGAACAATCGGCAGGTAGTAACGCAGCGGCCACACGTTCGCCACCACATCCTGACGTAGCACACGCAGCGGCTGTGTCGCCAGCAGCAGTCGATACGGACGTAGCCCAACCAGCAGTGAAATCAGCACTAGCGACCCCAGCGCCCACACCCATGGCCATAGCCCGGATGCTGGCAGTGCGGCGGGTAGCACCGGCGCCAGCATTTTCATCAACAGCGCTTCAAAGCCCAGACCAAGCACGCTACCGCAAACCGCTGCCAGCCCGAGCACAGAGAGCCACTGGCCGATGATTAAGCGCCTCAGCGCTTGTTTACCTGCGCCCAGCGTTTTCAGGATAGCGACCAAGTCATAACGGCTGCGGCAGTAATGCCCCATCGCCACGGCAACGGCAGCGATAGACAACAGCAGCGTCAGCAGCGCCGACAGCAACAGGAACTGCTGTGACCGCTTTAACGACTGGCTCAGCGCACCTTCAGAATCCTCCATGCCATACCAGCGCTGATCGGGCTTGAGCTGTGGCTTGATGAAGTTGCTAAATTCACTAATTTGCTTCTCATCACCGGAAAACATGTAGCGCCAGGTAATGCGGCCCCCCGGCTGAATCGCACCGGTTTTCTCGACATCGTCCAGATTCATCAGAATACGCGGCGCGGTTTCGAACGGATTAAAACCGGAATCCGGTTCCTGAATCAGTTCACCGCTGATACGTAGCGAGGTATCGCCAACGTCCAGCATGTCACCGACTTTCAGCCCAAGTAACGCCAGCAGGCGCGGCGCTACCAGCACCGTTCCCGCTTCAGCATGCAGCCCTTCAGGACGCGTCTGCAAATTGCCATACAGCGGATAGCGCTGGTCGGTAGCTTTGACCTGCGCCAGCTGCGGCGTATCGCCTGCGAACGTCATGGTCATGAAAGAGATCTGGCGGCTGAGCGTCAACCCGCGCTGTTGCGCGTCCAGAAGCCAGGTTTCCGCAACAGGCCGTGACGCACGCAGCACGCGGTCACCCGCCAGAAAATCACGGCTCTGCTGACTAAGACCTTTTTCCATACGGTCGCTGATCGTACCCAACGCCAGCACGCAGGCTACTGCCAACGTTAACGCCAGCCAGACAATCAATAAGGAAGGAGAGCGCCATTCGCGCCAGAACCACCGCCAGATCATGCATCCTCCCGCAGCTTGCCGTCGACTAACCGCAGGCGTCGCTCACAGCGCGCCGCCAGTTGCTCATCGTGCGTCACCAAAATCAGCGTCGTGGCATAATCACGATTGAGAGAAAACAGCAAATCAACGATGCGTTCACCGGTTTTACGATCCAGATTCCCGGTGGGTTCATCGGCAAACAACACATTAGGCCGACCGCTGAACGCACGCGCCAGCGCCACACGCTGCTGTTCACCGCCAGACAACTGAGCAGGAAGATGATGTAAGCGCTCGCCTAGCCCAAGCTGTTGCAGAAGTTGTTCAGCTTGCCCACGGCTGTGGCTGTCGCTTTCACCGCGCAGCAACGCGGGTAACTGTACGTTCTCCAATGCATTCAGCGTCGGTACCAGCATAAAAGACTGAAAAACAAAACCGACATGCTGGGCACGTAGCGCCGCGCGGCCTTCTTCATCCAGCGCATTCAGCGATTTGCCCATCAGGCTCACATCCCCTTCTGTGCCATCATCCAGACCAGCCAAAATCCCCAGCAAGGTTGACTTCCCCGAACCAGATTCGCCAATCAGGGCAATTGTCTGCGCAGGTTTGACAATAAGCTCAACTCCGGTAAGGATGGAAAGCCGATTCTCTCCTTGACCAACGTGCTTACTAAGATGATGAACTTCAAGAATGTTTTCTACGTGCGCAGTTTTGCTTGGCGTAGCACTCGCTGGGCTGGTCTTCGCAAACATGTTTTCGTCCTTTTGCTTCTGGGATTATGCAGCGTACGCGCTTTCGCCGCTGACACATTATTAATTCTGGGTGATAGCCTCAGTGCGGGCTACCAGATGCCGGCTGCTAACGCGTGGCCAACGCTGCTGAACACCCAGTGGCAGACGCAGAAAAAAGGCATCGCGGTGGTTAACGCCAGCATTAGCGGTGACACCACCGCACAAGGGCTGGCTCGTATTCCTGCTCTGCTAAAACAGCACCAGCCACGCTGGGTGCTGATTGAACTGGGCGGCAATGACGGGCTTCGAGGGTTTCCGGCAGCCAATATCGAGCAAGATCTGGCAAAAATCATTACGCTAGTCAAACAGGCTAACGCCCAGCCGCTGCTCATGCAGGTTCGTTTGCCGACCAACTATGGCCGCCGCTACACCGAGTCATTCAGCAATATCTACCCCAAACTCGCGGAGCAGTTTGCGCTTCCTCTGCTGCCTTTCTTTATGGAGCAGGTGTATCTTAAACCCGAATGGATGATGGAAGATGGCATCCATCCAACCCGTGATGCCCAACCGTTTATCGCAGAATGGATGGCGAAGCAGCTGGAACCCTTAGTTAACCATGAGTCTTAATAAATAGGCTTTTGAATTAGGTAAAGTTATGCAAAAAACGGTCTTCATTACCGGTTGCTCTAGCGGCATTGGCCTGATTGCCGCACAGGATTTGCAAAAACGCGGCTATCGCGTGATCGCGGCCTGCCGCCGCGCAGAGGATATCGCGCGTCTGACCGCATTGGGTTTGGAAACCATAGCGCTCGATCTGGATGACAACGCCAGCGTTGAACAGGCCGCAGCGGAGGTGATCAGACTGACCGATAACCATCTGTATGGCTTGTTTAATAACGCCGGATATGGCCTGTATGGACCATTGAATACAATCTCACGCCAGCAGCTCGAACAGCAGTTTTCCAGCAACCTGTTTGGCACGCACCAGCTTACGCAGTTGTTATTACCCGCGATGCTACCACACGGCGAAGGCCGCATCATCCAGACCAGTTCGGTCATGGGGCTGGTATCCACACCGGGACGCGGCGCGTATGCCGCCAGCAAATATGCACTGGAAGCCTGGTCGGACGCATTGCGTATGGAATTACACGGCAGCGGGCTGCACGTCAGCCTGATCGAACCCGGCCCGATTAGCACTCGCTTTACTGATAACGTGGCACAGACGCAGACGGACAAGCCGGTCACCAACCCCGGTATCGCTAAACGTTTTACGCTGCCGCCGGAAGCGATACTGCCGAAGCTCCATCATGCGCTGGAAAGCTCGCGGCCTAAATTACGCTATCCCGTGACGCTGGTAGCCCATGCCTTAACCTGGCTGCGTCGCCTGCTACCGGGATGTCTGCTGGATAAAGTATTACGAGGATAAGGCAGTAGAAAGTGACGTATTGCTCACTCACCGCTGCACGAGGCTTGTAAGTGGCACCGACAGGCCCCATCTAAAGGTCAAGTGAATTCAAGAAGTAAGAGAGACTACTCATGTTAGAACAACAAGCGACTATCGTTGACGTTAACGAATCCAACCTGCATCAGGTTTTGGAACACTCCACGACACTGCCAGTCCTGTTTTACTTCTGGTCGGGACGTAGCCAGCACTGTCTGGAATTGGAGCCGGTGCTGGATAAACTGGCGCAGGAATACGCGGGGCAGTTTGTTCTGGCGAAGGTGGACTGTGATGCCGAACAACGCGTCGCCGCTCAGTTTGGCCTGCGCTCAATCCCAACCGTTTATCTGTTTAAAGACGGGCAACCGCTGGACGGTTTTCAAGGGCCACAGCCGGAAGAAGCGATTCGTGAACTACTGAAACGCGCACTGCCGAAAGAAGAAGAGCTGAAAGTCGCGCAGGCACAGCAGCTGATTCAAGAAGACAAACTGCCAGAAGCGATGCAGCTACTGAAAGACGCCTGGCAACTCAGCCAACAGCGCAGCGACATCGGCCTGCTGCTGGCAGAAGTGCAGATTCAAATTAAGCGCAGTGAAGACGCTGAAGCCGTGCTGGCGACCATTCCTTTGCAGGATCAAGACACGCGCTATCACAGCCTCGTTGCGCAGATTGAGTTGCTGAAACAGGCAGCAGACACGCCGGAAATTCAGCATTTACAGCAGCAGTTGGACGCTGACCCACAAAATGCGGATCTGGCAGTACAGTTATCTCTGCAACTGCATCAGGTTGGCCGTAATGAAGAAGCGCTTGAACTACTGATGGGATTCCTGAAAAAAGATCTGGCCGCCGCTAACGGCAGCGCACGCAAAACGCTGATGGACATCATGGCCGCCCTCGGTACCAGCGACGCCCTCGCTGCCCGCTACCGGCGCCAACTCTACTCGCTACTGTATTAATTCTCTTGTGAAGAAGGCCAGAACGTTGATTCTGGCCTTCTTATTTCAAACATTCGTCATCGCCTATATTGGATTGATACGATGATTTCGGGTGTGCTAACTCGGCGTAAAAAATTATGCTGAGGAGATAGCAGGCTTAGGATGAGCCGCAGGACGCGGCGAAAGCTTGCGCCACGTCGGACAAAAACGTCAGAGACGTTTTTGAACAGCACGTGTGCTGGCCCGAAGGGTGAGCCCCATTATTTATGGGGCGAGTAAACGTGTCGCAAGCGGTCCGTTGAGCCTGATACCGACGAAGGCACCGCGTTAGCGGCATAATTTCCGCCGAAAAGCCTGGGGTCAAGGGGCGAGCGGCGTTTGAGCCGTCCCTTGTCGGGCGCGTGCTACGAGGTAGCATGAAAATAACGGTATCATCGCGCACGAAACTACCCCCGAAAGCCGAATAGAAATGCAGCTAGGCAGAGCCCCTCAATCCCCCGCTGACTACAGCGTCTTCAGCACCGTAATCCAACCGTGTCCGCCGTAGACTGACCAGCCGTTTAGCCAGCGGCGCAGCATGTTCATCGCCAGCATAGCAACAACCTCTTGATGCGTTTTCAGGCTGTAGCGCTGTACGTTGAACTGTATCGTTTGGGCGAAAGATCCTTCCGGCGTATGCAGCGCTAAGGAAAGCTCAGCATCGTCCCTGCTGCCGACCACCAGCGCTAACGATGCGCCCTGACGCTCTGCCAGATGGCGAGCGTAGCCCGCTAATCCAGACAGGCTGGCATCTTGAACGCTTGCCAGCAACTCTCCGCCAGCCAGCGGAGCACTTGCAGACTGGAGCTGCCAGTTGAGCAACCCCGCCGTGAAGTGCTCACTCACCGCCAACGTCATATCACGTTCGGCAAGGCGTCGAGCAAGCTGTGCGGGTAACCCTTCTGTGCCTTCAAAGATCGTATTCTCGCCTGCTACAGTGCGCACCGTTTCCCACAGTTGCTCCATCTTTTCCTGCTGCGCAGCCGGGCCAGTTAACTTCAGTTCAATAATCGGCATAGAAGATCGGTAGCCCAGCACCACGCCCGGCGGTAATGCCATACCATCTAACTGGCTTGCCAGATCGCTTTCTGAACGGCCAAAGGTCGTCAAACGCAAGCACAGCGGAGCATCGGCGACAGCAAAACGCTCGCGCAGACGCGGCATAATTTGCTGATCGACCATGACCTTAAATTCAGAGGGGACGCCCGGCGTAAAGAACATCAGGCATTTGTTCAATTGCAGTGCAAAGCCACAGGCGGTGCCTACCGGGTTATCCACCATTTCCGCGCTGGCAGGGATTTGCGCCTGTTTGCGGTTGCTGGGAGCCATGACTCTACCGCGTTCGGCAAAGAAAGCCTCCATACGCGCCAGCCATTCGGCGTGCTCAACCAATCCCTCTCCAGCGGCGGTAGCTGCCGCCAATGCGCTGAGATCGTCGCTGGTCGGCCCCAGCCCACCGTTTACAATCAGGATATCGGCTATCTGGCTACGCTGCGTGATTGCGGTCACCAGCGCATCGAGATCGTCACCCACCGTCATCCGGCTGGTCATCGGTAATCCCTGCACAAACAGATAATCCGCCAGCCAGGCCGCATTGGTGTCAATAATCTGGCCATGCAGCACTTCATCGCCGGTACATAACATCTCAACCCTAAGCATTTTTTTACTCCTGATGATAATCCTGAATCCACTTTAAAAACTCGGATGAGCAAACACAATATTTCTTTCAGCCTGTCCAATAATGCTCCGCTGCCGATGGCTCGCCTCTGGTGTAAATATAAAATTACACTCTTCGTAACGGCGTTTTGACAGAAATCACTGAATACTCTACCCTGCTGCCAAAAATATCTGGATAGCCACGCTATATATAGAGGAATAGGTGAAAAATCGTACTCTTGGCAGTATTTTTATCGTTGCTGGTACCACAATTGGAGCAGGAATGTTGGCGATGCCACTGGCAACGGCTGGCGTCGGGTTTGGTACTACCTTGATGATATTAATCGGTCTGTGGGCGCTGATGTGTTACAGCGCCTTGTTGCTGGTCGAAGTGTATCAACATCAGCCGTCGCACACTGGGTTAGGCACGTTGGCAAAAATCTATCTCGGCCGTTGGGGACAGTGGATCACCGGTTTCAGTATGCTATTTCTGATGTATGCGCTCACGGCAGCGTATATCAGCGGCGCAGGCGAACTGCTCGCTAGCAGCATTAGTCAGTGGAGTGGCTACTCACTTCCATTGTCCGCAGGCATTCTGCTCTTCACGCTGGTTGCCGGCGGGGTCGTCTGCATCGGCACGTCTTCCGTCGACTTGTTTAACCGTATCCTGTTTAGCGGCAAGGTACTGATGCTCGTCATCATGCTCGCAGTCATGGTGCCACACATTCAACGCGTCAATCTGTTAACGCTCCCACTGCAACAGGGTCTGACGCTCTCGGCATTGCCCGTCATTCTGACCTCATTCGGCTTTCACGGCAGCATCCCCAGCATTGTCCACTACATGGGGGGCGACAGCCGTAAGCTGCGCCGAATATTTCTTATCGGTAGCGTGATACCGCTGATTGCCTATATTTTCTGGCAGCTCGTGATGTTGGGCAGCCTCAGCTCTTCAACATTCAATGCTATTTTGGCCGATCAGGCAGGATTGAATGGGTTGATGCAGGCTATTCGTACGCTGGTTGCCTCACCGCACGTTGAACTCGCCGTCCACCTGTTTGCCGATCTGGCACTGGCGACCTCTTTCCTCGGCGTGGCGCTAGGGTTATTCGATTATTTAGCCGACTTGTTTAAGCGTAAGAATAGCGTCATAGGGCGCGCGCAGACGGGCCTGCTGACCTTTATTCCACCACTGGTATTCGCACTCTTTTATCCGCAAGGTTTTGTAATGGCCTTGGGCTATGCAGCAATTGCGCTGGCCGTGCTAGCGTTACTCATTCCCGCCTTGCTGAGCTGGCAGGTACGCAAGCGGCGTCCTGAAATGCGCGCGACCCGCGGTGGTGCACCCGTCTTGGTGCTGATCTTCGCCAGCGGCGTGGGCATTATTCTGATCCAGTTAGCGATGGTGGCGGGCTGGCTGCCGTCAATCAATTAACGTCGCGTGCAGGAAGCACGCCATAAAAAAGAGCGTGAACTCAACATTCACGCTCTTTTTTCTTTCCAGTCACGACATCAAGCCAGTACACCTGCGGCTTGATGTATGACGGTATATTAGAAGTTCAGCCCAACGCCGATATAGGCAGAATCAGCCAACTTGTTATCTGGGCCGTTTTCACGCGCCATATTGATATAGCGGTAACCGACATCGACGCTCAGCGGTGCAAACACCTGCCAACGAACGCCCGCTTTCCCTTCAACATAGTGGTCAACATGGCTGGAGAATGAATCCGGCGCATAGTAACCTTCACCATACAGTGAGAACTGACGGCTTAGCGGCCACTGCACGCCACCGCCCAGAGCAACACCATAGCCATCATTGCCGTGATCCTGATTCAGGTACAGCGCTTTACCACCCAGCGTCAACTTAAGTGGGCCAACAGGGATGGTGTACCCCAGACCAAAACCGTATACATCATTGTTGTTGTCGCCATGGGAATAGCTCACGTTACCAGCAAGCCCTGGAATACCCAGACCGAAGCCCGCGCTAGCACCTGCGTAGTCACGGCCTGCTTCCCCGGAAAGGCTAATGGCATGTACAGAAGCACTTGCAAGCAACAGGCTTCCCGCACAGGCAATCACAAATCTTTTCATTTTCAATATCCTTAAAACCGTCGTTAAACGCGCGTGTAAAGATGTTATCGCTGCCGATTCTACCCGAAACGCGCCTTCACTCCAGCATGAAATAGTGTAAAGCCAAGTCGCACTATGGTTTGAGCTGATGGCGCATGGCGTTGACCCAGCTTTTCACCTGCTGGCGAGAAAGCTTAATTCCACCGTTTTTCAGTTCAGTTGGCAACGTGTAATACGCTACCGGACGCTGAAATCCGGCAAGCTGCGGCTGTAGCCAATCGCACACCGCATCAAGCGTCGTGGAATGCGCCACCTCGACTACCGCAACAGGGCGATGGCCAAACTCCACATCTTCAACGGGCACCACACATGCCTGTTGAACGTCGGGATGCGTCAACAGCACGGCTTCGATATTCTCGGGCTGAACGCCTTCCCCACCGCTGAAAAATTGATTATCCAAACGCCCCAGAATGTGCCACTCACCCTCGACAAATCGCCCGCGATCTCGCGTGTGGAACCAGCCGTCATCATCAAGCAGCGGGATCAGTTTTCCGTCACGCCAATAGCCAGTCGCTAACGTGCTGCCACGCAGCAGAATTTCCTCCTCCACCAACCGGATCTCTCGTCCCTGTAGCGGCATACCGACGCCCGAGCGACCATCGGCACGTTTAGCGCAAACTGTGGACGCCAGTTCCGTCAGACCATAACCACACCAGCAGCTTACGCCTCGTGCTTCTGCCTGCTGCGTCAGCACCTGCGGGATCGTCGCACCGCCAAGCAATACGGCTTTCAGAGCCGTAGGTAATGTCTCCTCCGATAGCAGTCGCCACAGTTGAGTCGGCACCAGAGAAGCATGGGTACAATCGCGCAGTGCGCTTTCCAGCGGTTGATGCGCACGGACAACGATCGTCGCCCCAGTAGCAAGCCAGCGCCAGACAATACCTTGCCCGGATACGTGAAAGAGCGGAAGTGACAACAGCCAACTGTCGCTGGCGGAAAATGCCATTATTTGGACCACGCCTTCCGCACTGGAGAGATGAGCAGCGAACGTGTGCACCACCGCTTTCGGCATTCCGCTAGAACCGGATGTCAGCGTCAGCGTCGCTAGCCGATCGGCCTGCCAGCATAATCGACTCGTGTAGTTGGTTGCTTCGGTATCACCTAATGACGAGGAAGCCGATGGTAAAGAAAGCGAGCGTACGGTGTTCGGCCAGAGCTTATCATTCAGACACAGGCCATAGCCCACACCCAGCGTGGGCAGCAGCGCCTCGGTTAATGCATCAGGCAATTGTGGATTCAGCGGAAGTACTCGCACACCGCACTGTAACAGCGCCAAATAACAGAACAGCATCTGTACGCTGTTTTTCCCACGTAGTGCTACCGTGCTTTCAGCGGTAACACCCTGCTGTGTGAGATGTTCTGCCAAACGATCCACCCGCTGGGCGAGCGCCTGCCAGCTCCAGCGGATTTCGTCTTCAATCAATGCAACAGACAGGGGCGTCTGGCTAGCCCAGTATCGCCAAGGCCAGTCAGTCAGGATTGCCATACCACGTCCATTTGCTCGGTAGCCAGAAGCGGCAACGTACTATCCGGCCAGCGTTGAATCACCTGTGCCTGCATCAGATCTAACGTATCCAGCCCTGGAACCGTGCCCGGCGTTAGCCAGTGTGCCACCCGCGCCAGTTGCGTTAGACCCAGACTGGATTCAATGCTGGAGCTGATCACCGCCGTTAATCCGGCCTGATGCGTTTCCTGCACCAGTTGCTGACAGCGTGCCAGACTGCCGACCAGCGTCGGCTTGATCACAATCGCGCTCACGCTCGGCTCGGCTTCCACCCGAAAATCCGCCTCGCGCACGCTCTCGTCCCAGGCAATGTTGATGCCGGTTTCCCGCGCAAACTCACGGGATTCGTCACGGGTTTTGCAGGGCTCTTCGAGAAAGGCAATACGTGAACGCAATGACGGAGCGACATAGCGGGCGAAGCCGTCCGCTTTGGCTCGCGTCCAACTACGGTTGGCATCCAGGCGGAGCTTCAAGTCCGGCAAGGCTTCCAGCAGGACGTTAACGATCATGCCGTCACGCACCGCTTCGTACAGACCGACTTTTATCTTTGCCACTTTCTCGCCCGGCATCGCCTGAAGCATCTCGAACAGTTCATCAGGATCGCCATTACACAGCGGCGCTTTGCGATAGTCCGCCGCCTGAGGCAGGTGCTGATCCAGTTCGGCCTGTGCACAGCTCAATCCAAAGGCAACAGACGGCGGAAGATCGTCAGAAAATGCTCGCCCCGTCGCCCACGATTGCAGTTGTTCAAGCGCGGCGGATTCCGCCTCTGCCAGCGTTTCCACGCTGAACTCCGGCAACGGCGCAATCTCGCCCCAGCCCAACCGTTCACCGTCTTGCAGGCGAACGATAAGGCCATCGCGGGTTTTCAGACGCTGATTACGCAGCACCACCCCGGCTTCCATCGGCACGCTGTAACGATAGAGAGTGACCCGACGCATTACGGATTCCGTTTGAATTTGCTGAAGTCAGGCTGGCGTTTTTCATTAAACGCGTTACGACCTTCCTGCCCTTCGTCCGTCATATAGAACAACATGGTGGCGTTGCCCGCCAGTTCCTGCAAGCCAGCCTGACCGTCACAGTCCGCGTTCAGTGCCGCTTTCAGGCAACGCAACGCCATCGGGCTGTTTTGCAACATTTCACGGCACCAGCGCACCGTCTCTTTTTCCAGATCGGCCAACGGAACCACGGTGTTCACCAACCCCATATCCAACGCTTGTGCCGCATCGTACTGGCGGCACAGGAACCAGATTTCACGTGCTTTCTTCTGACCAACAATGCGAGCCATGTAAGAAGCGCCCCAGCCGCCGTCAAAGGAGCCGACGCGCGGGCCAGTTTGACCGAAGATGGCGTTTTCTGCCGCAATCGTCAGATCGCACATCATATGCAGCACATGTCCGCCACCGATGGAATAGCCTGCGACCATCGCGACAACCGGTTTTGGGCAGGTGCGGATCTGGCGCTGGAAATCCAGCACGTTCAGGTGGTGCACACCGCTGTCATCCTGATAACCGCCGTAGTCGCCACGTACTTTCTGATCGCCGCCGGAGCAGAATGCTTTATCGCCAGCACCGGTCAGGATAATCGTCCCGATACCATCGTCATGACGCGCATTATCGAGCGCCTGAATCATCTCTTTTACCGTTTGCGGACGAAACGCATTGCGTACCTGAGGACGGTTAATGGTGATTTTGGCAATCCCATCGATAGATTTATGGTAGAGAATATCGGCGAAGTCGCCGCTGCAATCGTGCCATTCAACGGGGGCGTAAAGCAGTTCTTCACTCGGATAAAGCATAGTTATCAGTCCTTAACGGGGTGCAAAAGAAAAGAGCGAACCCGCTCGGCATAGGCCGTTGGGTTCGCCTGATGAGCATTATGACCCGCCTGAGCGATGCTCAGTAACGGCAGGCCGTATTGCGCCGCCAGCGTCTGAAATTTCACATCGCGGGCACCGCATAAGTAAACAAAAGGGATCGACAGATGCCGCAGGCGTTCCGCCAAAAAAGGCTGCCGCCCCAGCGAGGTCGCTTCCAGCATCGCCGCAACAGACGCGCCATGATTGCCGCTGCGACGTACTATCAGTTGCTCACGCTGCGCTGAATCCACATCGGCAAAAACGGCCTGCTGATACCAATCCTGCAAGACCTCTGGCAAGGGCTCCTGACGAAAACGCTGCGCCCAGCGTGCATCATGATGAATACGTTCCGTACGCAGTTCTTGCGTTGCCAAACCGGGATGTCCCCCTTCGACCAGCAGCCCCAGCATGCCGTCATGGTGCCCGTCGCAGGCGTGATACATCGCAATGCGCCCACCGAGCGAATAGCCCAGCAGCCAATAACGTTCGATGCCCTGCGCCAGCAGCGTTGCGGTTAATTGGCGGCTGATATCGGCAAAATCTGCTGTAGTACTAGCTCGTGACGTGCCGTGTCCGGGTAAATCGACCAGCAGCACGGGCCAGTCACGAAAACACGGCAGGACAGGCAGCCAGTCCTCGCCACTGCCTAATAAACCATGCAGGCACACCAGCCACGGCTGCATGGGAGCCACCGCGCCATGCATCACTGTTCGACAACCTAGCCCCTGAGAATCTAGTGAACCCACGCCGCCACCTGCGCGACCAGCTCATTGAGCGTTTCCGCGCCGTCTTTCGGTTCAACCACCACTTCAAGCAGCGTGATCCCGCCCTGCGTCCAGCAATTTGACACCGTATCCGCGAGTTGTTCCCAGTTCTCGGCACGCCCGTAATTCAGGCCAAACATCGCCGCAGCGTGTCCGAATTCCACATTTTGTGGCATGCAATAAAACGCTTCGCGCTGGTCAACCGGCGTAGGCAGCAGGGAAAAGATCTGACCACCGTTATTGTTCACCACGATCAGCACCAGCGGTGCGGGAGACTGACGCAACAGCGCCAGCGCATTCAAATCGTATAATGCAGAGAGATCGCCAACGATGCCCAGCGTCGCTTTCGCCGTGGCGCGCTGTACACCAGCCAGCGTAGAAATCAGGCCATCGATGCCGCTGGCTCCTCGATTCCCATACACGGGATATCCCTGCGGAAGCTGTGCCAGTGCATCGATCAGACGCACCACGAGGCTATTGCCGACAAACAGCTGCCCATCCGGCGGCAGCAGCGCTGGTATTCGCTGCGCCAGCTGCGCTTCACCAAAACGGGAAGCCAGATGCGTATCGATCTGCCGCTGCGTTCTGTCGGCAATATCCACCAACAAATCCGCCCACGACGCCTGTTTTTCTGCTGGATGCGCCGACAGCCATTCGCCAACATCCGCAACCAAACGACGCCCGCGATGGTGAGCCGGGTCCAGTCGTCCCGGCAGATCGTCAATTAACCAAAATTCTTGCGGCTGACACTGTTCTTGCCATTGCAGCAGGCGTTTACCGGTCAGGCTACCGCCGAACTGTAAGACGATGTCTGCCTGTCGTAAAAGACTTGCCGCTTCAGGGTGTGCCAGCCAAATATCCGCGCAAGGCAAAGGTTGCCCGCTTTGCGACAGCACATCACCAATCAACGGCCAGCCCAATTCGCTCGCCCACGCCGCAAGACGCGTTCCTTGTTCGGGGCTCACACGCCCAGCGAGGACAACGCCACGCCTCTGCCGCCACTGCGGCCAGTCCGGCTGCACCGCCAGCGCACTCTGGCGCATTTCACGTAGCCAAGGCTCGCGGCTGTTCCACCAGTCACCCAGCGTCATCAGCCAGTCTTGATAAGCCGTGCCATCATCAGCACCGTAAAGCGGTTCAGCAAAGGGACAGTTAATGTGCAACGCACCGTGCGTAAGCCGTGCCATCGCACTATCCACGGAGGAAACCAGCCAGTTAGCAGGAATATCGGGCGTAGGGCGCGGTAAATCCAGCGCCAGCGTGGGGTGTGACGCATACAGTGCATGCTGGCGAATCGCCTGATTCGCCCCGCAGTCAATCAGCTCCGGTGGACGATCGGCTGTCAAAACCACCAGCCGTTCACCGGTCAGTCCTGCTTCAATAATTGCCGGATAAAGGTTGGCAGCGGCAGTACCTGACGTCACGATAATCGCAACCGGTTCACGCGAAGCCTTTGCCAGCCCGAGCGCAAGATGCCCCAACCCCCGCTCATCAAAATGCGTGTGGCAAATTAGTGCACGATTATCTGCCGCAGACAGCGTCAGCGGGGTAGAGCGAGAACCAGGCGCGATGCAGATATGCCGGACGCCATGACGGGTCAGCGATTCCAGCAGCAATGTAGCCCAGCGGCGATTAAATACACTTGTTGACATGATGTACTCAACAACTCAGGTTGCAGGTTATTCCCGTCATACTTCAAGCTGCATGTGCGTTGGCAATACTCAGCTCATCTCTGAGCGTCACCCTGAAGGGCCGCCGCAAGCGGCGTTCAAATCGGCTAAGCCAATTTGTCCTGCAACTCGAATTATTTAGGGTATAGCAAATACTCTTGATCCAACTGTTGGCGGCCTGGTTGCCCTTCAACAACTATCGCGATCAGCCTTATTATATTTTTTTTTACCACGCCGACTTTGATATAAACCAGTACCTGGCACAACAACCATAAAACAAAACTATGACATATCACCGTCTAACAGCGATCTCAGCCCCGCAGCTTTGTTTTCCAACTCCTGCCATTCTTGTTCTGGATCAGAATCGGCCACAATTCCGGCACCAGCATAGAGCGTCAAAACATGATCCCGCACTTCTGCTGAACGCAGTGCCACGCTGAATTCAGACTGCTGACGCGACAAGTAACCCGCAGAACCCGCATACCAACCGCGCTCAAACGGCTCATTAGCCGCAATAAAGCGGCGTGCCTCCTGCCTCGGCAAACCCGCTACTGCCGCCGTAGGCTGCAATGTATTCAGGCACGCACTATCAGACGCGGTTCGCAGCGTGGCATGAATGGTGCGACGCAGGTGCTGCACCTTACGCAAACGCACAATTTCTGGCGGCATGACATCCAGCGACAGCGCAGATTGCTGTAGCCGCTGACAAATATCATCCACCACCAGCATGTTCTCGCACTGATTCTTAGTGTCTTTCATCAGCCAATCGGCCAGTTCCGCGGCTTTGTGTGCATCGCGATCGCTTGCCACCGTTCCCGCCAAAGCTTCCGTTTCCAATTCGCTCCCTCGCCGGCGATAAAGCCGCTCCGGGCTGGAACCAAGAAACGCATGACGCGCATCGTGTGCCAGCATGAAATGGAAACAGTGATGATTCGCCGCACGGCTGGCAGCCATAAAAGTGGTTGCCTGTAGCGGTTGTGTCAGGGTTAGCGTGGTTGCCCGCGCCAAAACGACTTTTTCCATTAGCCCTGTTTTGATGTCATGCAGCGCCCGCTGAAGCAAATCAATCCACCCCTGACGCTCAGGCAGATGCGCAACAGACTGCACTTGCGCATGCAAAAGAGGCAATGGCGCGGGTGGAAGCAGCAGGTTAATAAACGCAGAAGCTTCGACAGCATCCTGTTGCAATGACGTTTCACTGAACAGGTTAATGCTCAGGCTGAGCGTATCATCCTGACGTCGCAGTTCCGCACGGGGCAAGAACAGGTAGCCGGGCGACGAAGCGCCCTCTTCTTTCGACTGGTTAAATGCATTCAGCCCCCAGATGCGGACATCGGGATCGCACTGCAGCTGAACGAGGAATGCCTCAGCGTCCTGAATATGACGAAATCCACACACCTTGCCACAAACGGCAACCTCTTCACGATCCTGACGGTGCTGCCAATAGAACTGGGGATACACAGGCTGAGTCGCCAACCACGGCAATAACTCAGCCGCCTCACTGAGGCGTAATGAACGCGTTATTTGTCTGAAACCTGCGCGTTCAGGCTGTGGCTCGCGCAAATCTTGCTGCATATGGCGCAGCAAGTCGGAAAGTTGTTTCACCGTCACCCCGGAGACCTAACACAAAGTAGGGGATTATACGGGAAAAAAACACGTCGTGGGTGAGAGGTTATGCAAGACGCAAAAGCCACCACCAGCAGAGTGCGTTTCAGTACATTTTTATGACGTACCATCCCTGGCCGTCACCCTTACAGGCCGTTGCTTGCGCAACGTTAAAAATTTCTCCTGGAAATTTTTTACTCCCTAAAGGGTATCCGCATGACCACAACGGTGAGCACGGGGTGAAATCGCATCAAACGGCAAAACGGTACGCACACATCGCACTAAAATCTTATTTCATCATCATTATTGCTTCAATTGACCCTTTCTTCTGCCGATTATCTAGTCGGCATTTTTTTGCGTGCGGCATCGCATCAAGACATATTTTCACCTCTCGCCTTTCGCCGTCTGCTTGGATTCTTTCCATTCAGACTGCTAATTATGGTAAAAATAGGCTCTTGTCACGTATACCGGATAGCCTCGTTCAGGATGAGTACGACACTGCATTCCAACTCGTTAAGCATTAATCAGAATCTGCCGGGCAAAAAAGCACAGGCAGCCACGCGCATCGCTTTCTTTGTTGCAGGTTTTGCTATGGCTTCCTGGGCACCGCTGGTGCCCTTTGTTAAAGCGCGACTGGCTATCAGTGATGCCTCTCTCGGGATGTTGTTACTTTCTCTGGGCATTGGTTCGCTGTTGGCCATGCCGCTCACCGGCTTCCTCACCAGTAAATGGGGATGCCGCAGCGTTATTTTGCTGGCAAGCGCGCTGCTTTGTCTGATATTGCCCGCCCTGACGCAAGCAGAAACGCTGCCGTTGATGGCAGTCGTGCTGCTCTTTTTTGGCGCATCTATTGGTATGATCGATGTTGCCATGAATATTCAGGCCGTCATCGTAGAACGTGCCAGCGGCCGCGCGATGATGTCCGGCTTTCATGGTTTCTTTAGCATCGGCGGGATTGTCGGCGCTGGTGGCGTCAGCGCCCTGCTATGGCTTGGTCTGTCCCCGTTAATGGCGATACTGACTATTGTTGCGTTGGTGCTGCTATTCATGACAATGGCGCATAAGCATCTGCTACGCACCACAAATCAAAATGAAGGCGGCCCGTTGTTTGTGATCCCACGCGGATGGGTCATGTTCATTGGTTCACTCTGCTTCATCATGTTCCTGGCCGAAGGTTCGATATTGGATTGGAGCGCCCTCTTTCTAACGGTTGAGCGCAACCTGAGCGGCGCACAGGCGGGTATGGGCTATGCGGCATTTTCCGTCGCGATGACGCTCGGCAGACTCAATGGCGATCGCATTGTTAATGCGCTTGGGCGCTACGCGATTCTGACTGGCGGCAGCCTCTGTGCCGCACTCGGTCTGCTGTTAACGATCAGTATTGATAATGCAGTAACCGCCATTCTTGGCTTCGTGATGGTGGGTATCGGCGCATCCAATGTAGTACCGATCCTCTTCAGCGCGGCGGGAAACCAAAAGATCATGCCACCCAATCTGGCCATCGCCTCCATTACCACAGTAGGCTATGCGGGCATTCTTATCGGCCCAACCATTCTCGGCTTTATTGCGCAGCTCAGCAATTTGGCTACCGCATTCGGGTTCGTCGCACTGCTGTTGCTGGCCGTCAGCGCCAGTGCACGAGCAGTCATCCGCTAATCAGGAGCGTTAATTGATGCCAGCCATGATCTTGCGTTATTTTTCCCTCCTTACGGTGTTATCGCTCCTTATTACTGGAACGTTTGGCTATAGCTACATCAACGATTTGCTGGCGGACAAAAAGCATTCGCTGACGACCATTGCTCAGGGCATACAGAAACGCGTCGATACTTACCGTTTTTTCACCTATCAAATTTACGGCAGTCTGAATAGTGAACCGTCCGCTAGTGACGCCAACATTAGCGCGATTAATTTAATGCCCAATGTTTTCTATGTAGAAAAAAACGGTCAGAAAACGGATGCGTTGATTTTTGGGCAACACGATAAAGGGACGCTGACATCGGTTCGTCGGATATCACGCTATCTCGATATTCTCTGGGGAGCAGAGAATAACGTCTATTCCATGTATTACCTGAACGGTATCGACAACAGCCTGACGATGATTTCTACGCAAACGCTGAAAGATATCTCTTCGCAGTTCCGCGGCAATTATATTACGGTCATTGCCGAAGCCCGCCGAACAGAAATGCTACAACAGGCGAATGTATTAGACGAGCGCGAAAGTTTTTCCCCGCTGCGTAAATTACGCTTCTATAACGACTACTATTTTACGCTGCGCACCACATTCAATCAGCCGGGCCATCTGGCGACGATTCTGGCATTCGATTTGCCAATTAACGATTTAATCCCAGACACGATTCCGCGCGAGCATCTTATGCTGAAGCCAGATACGCCAGCGGCCAGCAATATTGACAGCAGCAATAATGGCGAAGGCGCAGCTGACGTGCAGCTTCATGGCTCTAATCTTGAAATCTCCGCCACACTCGTTAATGCACCGCTAAAAATCGTTTTTCAGGTGCCGGTGAAAGCTCTGATGATTGATGTGTTGCGTAATAACATCTGGTTTCTACTGCTGAATCTGGTTCTGCTGAGTTTGTCCGTTATAGGTTTTTATCTTTTCCGGCGGACGTATGCGCATCCCGACGAAGACTTATCCCATCAGTTGGAAAATAAGCTGGATATTTACCGCGAAACCACGGGAAAAATCCCGATGGGCGTATTGGTTTATGATTTCAGCAGCAACAAGATCATTATACAAAATGAGCGTGCAGAGCATCTGCTTCCTCACCTGAGCCTGCAAAAAATCACCAATATGGCAGACGAACATCAGGGCGTTATTCAGGTCACTATCAATAATGAAATGTATGAAATCCGCCAATTTCGTAGCCAATATTCACCAGACTATTGTCTCTTCCTACTGCGCGAACAGGATAAAGAGATTCTGGTGCAGCGGAAATTACTGCTAGCCCAGCGTGAATATGAAAAGAATATTCATGCCAGAAAACGCCTATTCCAAAACCTGCTCAGCGAATTCAAACAACCGTTGATCTCACTACAACAACATATTCAGGCGATACGCCACAGTGATGCGGCGGTCATAGAAGCACAGACGCTGGAGCAACTCACAGCAGATACCCGCTGCGCGATCGAGCTGTTGGAAAATATCGCCCTGCATGAAAAGCTGGAGGCGCAGGAATGGACGGTAGTCAACGCCAGTTTTTCACCGCTAGCGCTTATCGACAATGTTCTCCTTGAGCTGCTGCCACGGTTGAATCAAAAAGGGTTAACCTTATTCCATCATTATCATCTGGATAGTAATCAAACTTATGTGGGTGATGCCGAGCTGTTGAAAAAGATGCTGGCACTGCTGCTAAATTATTCGGTGACCAATACGGATTACGGAAAAATTACGGTGTCGGTTGACAGAAAAAATAATGAGCCGGACAGGCTGGTTATTCAGGTCAGCGATACAGGAACACATATTTCAGGTAAAGAGCAGGAAAATATTCGGCATCCTTTCCTGCATCCTGCAACTTCCGACCATTTCGGACAAAATTCAGGATTGACCTTATTTTTGTGCAATCAACTCTGTAATAGACTGGGCGGCGCGTTAACCATCAACAGTAAATCCGGGCTAGGTACACACTATATTTTGACGTTAAAACTAGAGCCGGAAGCGCTGTCCGTTGAGGACGAAAAACTGCTGGATGGTATTACCGTTCTGCTGGATGTAACGTCTGATGAAGTACAGAATATCGTCGGTAATATGCTGGCGGGCTGGGGAGCGAATTATCTGATCAGCGATGAACGCCAGATTACTCAGGAAGCCGATATTTTTATTACTGATGACCCGGAGAAAAAAGCAGATTATACGCTGCTGTTGAGTCATGACGATGACACGCTAATGCCTTTGGGCCCGCGCCGTTTACGGGTGAACTACAATATCAGCCACCTCCTGCTGGAGGCATTGCTTAAGCTGATTGAACTGCAACTGGAAACACCCCCCGATACGACGCAGGAAGGAGAACAGAACGATATCGAATTTTACGCCGCACAATTGGCGTCAAGCGACTATTATTCGCTGTTCGTGGAGACAGTACCGGATGATTTAAAGAGGCTGTATACTGAAGCGGAAGCAGGCGATTTTCCGTCACTTTCGCAGACGGCGCACCGGCTGAAAGGCGTGTTTGCCATGCTGAATCTGCACCCTGGCAAACAGTTGTGTGAACAGCTTGAACAGCATATTACCGCGCACGATAGTGTACAGATTGAGGCTAACCTTCATGAAATTGAGAGGTTTGTCAGTGCATTACTATCCCCAAGCGAACCTAAAGGGCAGCAAGGTAGCCAACAAGATGAGTAACCAAAACGATGAGTAACCTAAACGTAATTATTGCCGACGACCATCCTATTGTCCTTTTTGGAATCAAAAAATCACTTGAGCAAATTGAATGGGTCAATGTGGTTGGCGAATTTGAAGACTCAACCGCGCTGATCAATAACCTGCCTAAGCTGGACGCTAATGTTTTAATCACCGATTTATCCATGCCAGGCGATAAATACGGCGATGGTATAACGCTCATTAAATACATTAAGCGTCACTTCCCTCATCTCTCTATTATTGTTCTCACCATGAACAATAATCCGGCGATTCTGAGTGCGGTGCTGGATCTGGACATTGAAGGCATCGTACTGAAACAGGGCGCGCCGACCGATTTACCCAAAGCGCTAGCAGCCCTGCAAAAAGGAAAGAAATTCACGCCGGACAGCGTATCCAAAGTGCTGGAGAAAATCAGCGCCAGCGGCTACGGCGATAAACGTCTGTCCCCGAAAGAAAGTGAAGTACTGCGTTTGTTTGCAGAAGGCTTTTTAGTGACCGAAATCGCCAAAAAACTGAATCGCAGTATCAAAACGATCAGTAGCCAGAAGAAATCAGCCATGACCAAGCTCGGCGTCGAGAACGATATCGCCCTGCTCAACTACCTGTCCTCCGTTAACGGCGGCGCGACACAGGTCGACTAGGTTTTTCTCCCTGCATCGGCAATTGCGCCGATGCAGGTCACTTCTCGGATGTTCTCGCCTGACGCACCACGTTACTGTAATACGCCAGCGCCTGCTGCAATGTATCCAGCGTAACCGGTTTTGACAAACAGTGATCCATCCCCGCCCCAAGGCAGCGTTCTCTTTCCTCTGCCAATGCATTCGCCGTCACGCCAATGACCGGGAAGCGTAGCCCCTGCTCCCGCATGCGCTGGGTGAATAAATAACCATCCATATTCGGCATGTTGACGTCCGTCAGCACGATATCAATGTGGTGTTTACTCAATACGCTCAGCCCATCTACGCCGTCATTCGCCGTCATCGCCTGATACCCCAGAGAACCCAACTGATCGGCCAGCAATCGACGGTTGATAGGGTGATCGTCAACGACAAGAATCATAATGTCGCCATTCTCAACCCGCTCATAGTGCGTCAGCGGCGGTGAAATCTCCTCGCGAGTGTTTTCTTCACTTTCTGAGCGATAAATTTTCTCCAGCAAATCAGGCAGATGTTGAGGTGTCGATGTCCCCTGCACCCAGTGGCCCTCACTCACTTTCTGTGCCGATCCGTTATGTGCGCCGCTTATCACGATATGCGCCCGAACAGTAATATCTTCTGGCGGGCTGTAATCACTAATCATCACATCATCGGGCGACACAGTTTGATTTTGGTAACGCACAGCCTGCACGCCTTGGTTCTGCAACAACGTCAGTAGATATGCCTCCAGCCGGGCATTGCGCACCCTCAACCAGCATATTTTCCCTTGCAGGCTGGCGTTGATCGCCACGGGAGCATAGTGCGCTTTATACAACGGAATCCTGACGCCAAACAGGCTGCCGAGCCCCGGTTCCGACTCGATGGTAATGTCGCCATCCATCAGATTGACCAGCTTCTCACAAATGGCCAACCCTAGTCCTGTACCCTGAAAATGGCGCTGTACACCACTCCCCGCTTGGAAGAATGGATCAAACAACTTCACTGCCTCACGCGGTTGAATACCCACACCAGTATCACGCACCACAAATTCCAGATAACCATCGCGGCAGCCAACTTCAAAAATGATGCAGCCCGTATCCGTAAACTTGATCGCGTTACTCAACAGGTTAGACAGCACCTGCTGTAAACGAACAGGATCGCCAAACAGGCTGACCGGTACATTAGGATCGATAAAGCAGTACAGCATCAGGCGTTTTTTGACCACCAGCGGGAGATAGTTACTGGTGATGTGGCTGATCACCTCATGCGGTGCAAATTCACAGGGTTCTATCTTCAACTGCTCCGACTCAATCTTGGAAAAATCGAGGATATCGCTGATGATCTTCAGCAGCAGTGAGGAAGAGTTGTTCATCGCCAAGACCAAACGGTTAGCATCCTGCGGCAGCGCCTTGGTTTGCAGCAAATCAAGATTGCCAATAATGCCATAAAGCGGCGTGCGCAATTCATGGCTCACAGTGGCAAGGAACATCGATTTAGACTGGCTTGCCTGCTCGGCGGCATTCGCCATTTCCTGTAGCGACTCTTCCATTTTGACGCGCGCGCTAACGTCCAGCAGCACACAAATCGCCACATTTTCATTGCGGTAACGCGAATGGACAAAGCTGATTTGCAGGTGGTGGTTACGGCTGGTCATCACATCCACAAACTTGGACTGCTGCTCGCAAATAATGCGGGTAATTCTCAATCGGTCTTCGTGGGTGAGTAAATTAAGGTAGTTGTGCGCCAGTTCGTTACTGAGGATATTTGTACCGTCACTAATACGCAGAATACAAATGCCTACCGGTGCCGACGCCACGATCTTGCGGTTGAATTGCTCATTCTCTTCCAACTGAAAGGCATTCACTTCCGCAGGCAACAGCATTTTTCGCTCAAACACCAGCGCCAACACAAACAATAGAATTGCCGAAAGGATATTCAGCACGAGCATATTGATCATCAATGCACTGATATGTGACAACAGCACCTTCAGCGGCAGCGAGTACACAATACTGAACGAAGTAGGCGGCAGCGCCTTCTTCAGAATGAGTTCATCATAGCCATTCGCATAACCAAAATAGTTATGATCGGAGGGATAACCCTCTGCCGAGGAAGCAGAGAGCCCTCTGTCATCGGAAAACTGTAAAACGACCTGATTATATTGATCCAACAACTTGGCATTGAGCGGAAATTTGCTGACGGTGACGAAGTCATCCAGACGAATCGTCTGTTCAATCCCCATGATGACTTCCAGCTTGTTATCCACATAGATCGGCGTGAGTGCATATAAATAGCCGACATCGGGGATGGATGCGGGGGTAATCCAATAAAGCGTTTCATCACGCCCAGTTTGGGTACGATTTTTCTTCTGATCCTGAAACCGATCCTGCACATTTTTAAGCAAGTTATCACGGTCAAGCGACTGATTACGAATGCCAAAATCAACCATACAGCGCCGATCGCCGCCGACAAAAAAGACCCGATTAAGATCGTAGACGGCAGAGAAATTATCCTGCCAGCCATTGAAAAAATGACTCAATGAGAGCAGCGCTGCATTCCCGCCATATTGCATGGAACAGGTTGCGCCGGGCGTAAGCGCATAAACAGAAACACCCGGCCCCTCTTCTGTTGGCGGCTCAGCCCTTTCTCTCGCCAGCACTAAACGATTTGCCGCCAGATACTGAAGTTCGCGCACAATATCCGCAGCATGGCGGATGTATCCCTGCGACTGATCAAAGCTAAGATTATATTCCTGCCGCAGCTCCGACTCTTTTTCATTCAATACTTTAGTAATATAGAAAACGGATATTAGCGCGCCTAACACCCACAGCATGATCGCCAAAACCCGGAACAAATAGCGGGAGACTTTTAATGTGGTATGGAATGAGGCGAGATATTTCAAGTGAATACCGTTGAATGATGGAAGAACCAGTTGGCTGATACACTACCGAGTGTCGATAAAAAAAGCCAGCGCATCGCGCTGGCTTACTCGGCTCATTCCAGTTTAAGGAAAAGGCTTATTCGTCATCTTCAGCGATATCATCATCGCCATCCATGTCGTCGATAGCATCATCGTCTTCGGCAATTTCACCTTCAACGTTTACCACGCCATCCAGCTCTTCATCTTCTACCGGTTCAGCAACACGTTGCAGGCCGACAACATTTTCGTCTTCCGCCGTACGAATCAGCGTAACACCCTGGGTGTTACGCCCAACGATGCTGACTTCAGACACGCGTGTACGCACCAGCGTTCCCGCATCGGTGATCATCATAATCTGGTCTGCGGCATCAACCTGAACCGCACCAACCACTTTACCGTTACGCTCGCTGACCTTGATAGAGATAACCCCTTTCGTCGCACGTGACTTGGTTGGGTACTCACTCACCGCAGTACGTTTACCAAAGCCATTTTGTGTGACGGTCAGGATGTCGCCCTCACCGCGAGGAATAATCAACGACACCACGCGATCTTCACCTTGCAGGTTGATACCACGAACGCCCGTTGCCGTACGCCCCATGGAGCGCACCGCCTGTTCAGAGAAGCGGACTACTTTACCTTCCGCTGAGAACAGCATCGCTTCATCGCTGCCATCGGTCAGGTCAACGCCAATCAGCTCGTCACCCTCGTTCAGGTTAACGGCGATGATCCCCGCGCTACGCGGACGGCTGAATTCCGTCAACGCCGTTTTCTTCACCGTACCGCTCGCGGTTGCCATGAAGATATGGCGGCCTTCTTCGTATTCACGGACTGGCAGAATCGCCGTGATACGTTCATTTGGCTCAAGCGGCAGCAGGTTAACGATCGGACGACCGCGCGCGCCACGGCTGGCTTCCGGCAATTGATACACCTTCATCCAGTACAGACGGCCACGGCTGGAGAAGCACAGGATCGTGTCGTGGGTATTGGCTACCAGCAGACGATCGATAAAGTCTTCTTCTTTAATACGAGCCGCAGATTTACCACGACCACCACGACGTTGGGCTTCGTAATCGCTCAGCGGCTGATACTTCACATAACCCTGGTGAGACAGCGTGACGACAACATCTTCCTGATTAATCAGGTCTTCGATATTGATATCGGCGCTATTCGCCGTGATTTCTGTGCGGCGCTCATCGCTGTACTGCGTTTTGATTGCTTCCAGCTCTTCGCGGATCACTTCCATCAGGCGCTCAGGACTGTTGAGGATATAAAGCAGCTCAGCGATCTCCGCCAACAGCGCTTTATATTCATCCAGCAGCTTTTCGTGCTCCATCCCAGTCAGTTTTTGCAAACGTAGATCCAGAATCGCCTGCGCTTGCTGTTCTGTCAGGTAGTAGCGGCCGTCACGAATACCGAACTCTGGCTCCAGCCACTCTGGACGTGCAGCATCATCGCCCGCGCGTTCCAACATGGTAGAAACGCTGCCCAGTTCCCACGCTTGTGCGATCAGCGAGGCTTTCGCTTCAGCAGGTGACGCCGCACGACGAATCAGTTCGATAATCGGATCGATGTTCGCCAGCGCAATGGCCAGACCTTCCAGGATATGGGCGCGGTCACGGGCTTTACGCAGTTCAAAAATGGTACGGCGCGTCACCACTTCACGGCGATGGCGCACAAACGCAACCAGAATGTCCTTCAGCGGCATGATCTTAGGCTGGCCCTGATGCAGTGCCACCATGTTGATGCCGAATGACGTCTGAAGCTGCGTCTGGGAATACAGATTATTCAGGACCACTTCGCCCACGGCGTCGCGCTTAATCTCGATGACGATACGCATACCGTCTTTATCGGATTCGTCACGCAGGGCGCTAATCCCTTCAATACGTTTGTCTTTGACCAGCTCAGCAATTTTCTCGATCAGGCGTGCTTTGTTCACCTGGTACGGAATTTCATGCACGATGATGGTTTCACGTCCGGTTTTCGCGTCCGCTTCAACTTCAGCACGCGCACGGATGTAAATTTTACCGCGCCCGGTGCGATAGGCCTCTTCAATACCGCGTCGGCCATTGATGATCGCCGCCGTTGGGAAATCCGGGCCTTTGATGTGCTCCATCAACCCTTCAAGGGTAATGTTTTCATCGTCGATATACGCCAGACAGCCGTTCACAACTTCCGTCAGGTTGTGCGGTGGAATGTTCGTTGCCATCCCGACGGCGATACCGGAAGAGCCGTTAACCAGCAGGTTGGGAATACGCGTAGGCATGACGTCAGGAATCTGCTCGGTGCCGTCATAGTTCGGCACAAAATCGACCGTCTCTTTTTCGAGATCGGCCAGCAGTTCATGAGCAATTTTCGACATGCGAATTTCGGTATAACGCATGGCCGCAGCGGAGTCGCCGTCAATCGAACCAAAGTTACCCTGACCATCAACCAGCATGTAGCGCAGTGAAAAAGGCTGCGCCATACGCACGATGGTTTCATAAACGGCAGAGTCGCCGTGCGGGTGGTATTTACCGATGACATCCCCGACGACACGGGCGGATTTTTTATACGGTTTGTTCCAGTCGTTACCCAGTACGCTCATCGCATACAGTACGCGGCGGTGTACCGGTTTCAGTCCATCTCGAACATCTGGTAATGCACGTCCGACAATAACGGACATCGCATAATCCAGATACGAGCTTTTCAGCTCTTCTTCAATATTGACCGGTGTGATTTCTCTGGCAAGGTCGCTCATGGAGCCGCTATCCCTCTATTTAGGCATCTACCCGTGTTCAGAAAAGTGAACCGTTCAGAAAGGTGAACTGTTCAAAAGGTGAAAAATTATATCACAAACCGCCGTTTCGGGGGAAACTCCCTTCCGCTCTGAACAGACTGTTTTCCTCATGAATGTTTATCCCACAGAAAAAAGCGACAGCGCTGCACGTTGCGACATGAAGGGGTATACTCGCGGCAGTAGAAGATGATGAAAGGCAGCGATGACACATGAATGTAGAAAATCAAACCCCGAACGTTGACCATCAGGAAATTGCCAAATTTGAGGCTATTGCCTCCCGCTGGTGGGATTTAGACGGTGAATTCAAACCCTTGCACCGCATTAATCCGCTGCGTCTGGGCTATATTTCACGGCGTGCGGAAGGCCTGTTCGGCAAGAAAGTGTTGGATGTCGGCTGCGGCGGCGGCATTTTGGCCGAGAGCATGGCGCGTGAAGGTGCGGACGTCACCGGGCTGGATATGGGCGCAGAGCCGTTAGACGTTGCGCGTTTACATGCGCTGGAAAGCGGTATCACTGTCGATTACGTGCAGGAAACGGTAGAAGCCCATGCTCATGCTCACCCAGGCCTTTACGATGTGGTCACCTGCATGGAGATGCTGGAACACGTTCCCGATCCGCACTCCGTGGTGCAGGCTTGCGCTAAGTTGGTCAAGCCAGGCGGGCACGTGTTTTTCTCCACGATCAACCGCAATGCAAAAGCGTGGATGATGGCCGTTATCGGCGCTGAGTATGTTTTAAAAATGGTGCCACGCGGCACGCACGATATTAAGAAATTCATTCGCCCAGCAGAGCTGATGCACTGGGTTGACAGTACGCCGCTGCGTGAAAAGCATATCACCGGGCTGCATTACAACCCGTTGACGGACCACTTTAAGCTCGGTCCAAACGTAGACGTGAACTACATGCTTCATACCCGCCACGATAAATAGAACCCATTAAGAATACTCTTAAAAGTTGCGTGGTTTTTCACCGCGCAATTTTTTGGGTTTATCTGAAAAACCAACAAAATGGACGCGACTTATTTTTTTTACAGAATATTGACATCCTCTTAGCCCTTACAAAATCAGGATTTCGAGAAACCAACGCTTCAGCAACCTGAAATTAACACCAAAATCAAGCCTTGTACTCAAACGAATCCAGACTAGAATACTCACCATGTAGTAGCCATTTATCAAAAAATATCCATATCTAGTATTTATCCACAGAGTTAGTCACAGAGGAATTTCTGTGAATAAACGGGGGATATTTTTTTATTTTCATCAACAGGTAAATCCCAACATGAACCAGAGCTTGCTCGTTACCAAACGCGATGGCAGTAAAGAAAAAATCAATTTGGATAAAATCCACCGCGTCATTACCTGGGCCGCAGAAGGTTTACACAATGTCTCCGTTTCTCAGGTGGAACTGCGTTCCCACATTCAGTTTTACGACAGTATCAAAACCTCTGATATCCATGAGACCATCATCAAGGCCGCTGCCGATCTTATCTCCCGCGAAAGCCCAGATTATCAATACCTGGCCGCGCGTCTGGCTATCTTCCATCTGCGCAAGAAAGCCTACGGTCAGTTTGAACCCCCCGCGCTGCTGACGCACGTCACCAACATGGTAGAACTGGGTAAATACGACAAGCACCTGCTGGAAGACTATAGCCCCGAAGAATTCGCTCAGATGGACGCTTTCATCGATCACTGGCGTGACATGAATTTCTCCTATGCTGCGGTTAAACAGCTGGAAGGAAAATATCTGGTCCAAAACCGCGTGACCGGTGATATCTACGAAAGCGCCCAGTTCCTGTACATTCTGGTCGCCGCCTGCCTGTTCTCCGGCTACCCGCGTGAAACCCGTCTGGATTACGTTAAACGTTTCTATGACGCGATTTCCACATTCAAAATTTCTCTGCCAACGCCAATCATGGCGGGTGTGCGCACCCCGACACGTCAGTTCAGTTCCTGCGTGCTGATCGAATGCGGTGACAGTCTGGATTCCATCAACGCAACGTCCAGCGCTATCGTGAAATATGTTTCCCAGCGTGCCGGTATCGGCATCAACGCGGGCCACATCCGTGCGCTCGGTAGCCCAATCCGTGGCGGTGAAGCGTTCCATACCGGCTGTATCCCTTTCTATAAGCATTTCCAGACAGCCGTGAAATCCTGCTCTCAGGGCGGCGTACGCGGCGGGGCTGCCACGCTGTTCTATCCGCTGTGGCATCTGGAAGTAGAAAGTCTGCTGGTGTTGAAAAACAACCGTGGCGTAGAAGGCAACCGCGTTCGTCACCTCGATTACGGCGTACAGTTGAACAAACTGATGTATCAGCGCTTGGTAAAAGGTGAAGAGATCACGCTGTTCAGCCCATCTGACGTTCCGGGGCTATACGACGCGTTCTTCGCCGATCAGAATGAGTTCGAGCGCCTGTATGTGAAATACGAGCAGGATGACAGCATCCGCAAGCAGCGCATCAAAGCCGTTGAACTGTTCTCCCTGATGATGCAGGAACGTGCTTCTACAGGCCGTATCTATATTCAGAACGTTGACCACTGCAATACGCACAGTCCGTTCGATCCGGTGATTGCGCCGGTTCGTCAGTCCAACCTGTGTCTGGAAATCGCGTTGCCGACCAAGCCGTTGAACGATGTGAATGATGAAAACGGTGAAATCGCACTGTGTACGCTGTCAGCGTTTAACCTCGGCGCAATTAACAGCCTGGACGATTTGGAAGATTTAGCCACGCTCGCAGTACGCGCGCTGGATGCCCTGCTGGATTATCAGGATTACCCGATTAAGGCAGCAGAGCGTGGTGCGATGGGTCGTCGTACGTTGGGCATTGGCGTCATCAACTTTGCCTACTATCTGGCGAAAAATGGCGTACGTTACTCCGATGGCAGCGCCAACGGCCTGACGCACAAAACGTTTGAAGCGATCCAATACTATCTCCTGAAGGCATCGAATGTGCTGGCGCGTGAGCAAGGTGCCTGCCCATGGTTCAATGAAACCACCTACTCACAGGGTATTTTACCGATCGATACCTACAAGCGCGATCTGGACGCGATTTGCAACGAACCGCTGCATCTCGACTGGGAAGCGTTGCGTAAAGATATTAAAGCGTACGGCCTGCGTAACTCAACGCTGTCTGCGCTAATGCCGTCTGAAACGTCGTCTCAAATCTCTAACGCCACCAACGGTATTGAACCACCGCGCGGCCACATCAGCGTCAAAGCGTCCAAAGACGGCATTTTGCGCCAAGTCGTGCCAGAGTACGAAACGCTGAAAGATGCCTACGAACTGCTGTGGGACATGCCAAATAACGATGGATACCTGCAACTGGTGGGTCTGATGCAGAAATTTGTCGATCAGGCGATCTCCTCCAACACCAACTACGATCCATCACGCTTCCCGTCAGGTCGGGTGCCGATGAAGCAGTTGCTGAAAGATCTGGTCACGGCCTACAAATTCGGCGTTAAAACGCTGTATTACCAAAACACCCGTGACGGCGCTGAAGACGTACAAGACGATCTGTTGGCAGAGCCACAGGACGATGGCTGCGAAGGCGGCGCGTGTAAGATTTAAGCCAATAATAAAAGGCTGCGATGCAGCCTTTTATCCTTTTAGCGCGGGCGTTTTACCCGCAGCCGCAAGCGGCGTTAAAAAATGCTCACGGCATTTTTTGGAGAGATTAATGGCCTACACCACTTTTTCACAGAATAAAAATGACCAGTTGCTAGAACCCATGTTCTTCGGCCAGTCTGTTAACGTTGCACGTTTCGATCAGCAAAAATATGAAATTTTCGAAAAGCTAATCGAAAAACAGCTGTCCTTCTTCTGGCGTCCGGAAGAAGTTGATGTGTCTCGCGACCGCATCGACTATCAGGCACTCCCCGATCATGAAAAACACATCTTCATCAGCAACCTGAAATACCAGACGCTGCTGGATTCGATTCAGGGACGTAGCCCAAACGTAGCGTTACTGCCGCTAATCTCTATCCCTGAGCTGGAAACCTGGGTGGAAACCTGGGCATTCTCGGAAACCATTCACTCACGTTCCTACACCCATATTATTCGTAATATCGTGAACGATCCGTCGCTGGTATTTGACGATATCGTAACGAACGAAGAGATTCTGAAGCGTGCCAAGGATATCTCCGGCTACTACGATTCGCTGATCGAGATGACCAGCTACTACCATCTTCTGGGCGCAGGGACACATCAGGTTAACGGTAAAACCATCACCGTGGATTTACATACGCTGAAAAAACAGCTGTATATCTGCCTGATGAGCGTTAACGCACTGGAGGCGATTCGTTTCTATGTCAGCTTTGCCTGCTCGTTTGCTTTTGCAGAACGTGAACTGATGGAAGGCAACGCCAAAATCATCAAGCTCATCGCCCGTGACGAAGCACTGCACCTGACTGGCACGCAACACATGCTGAACCTGATGCGTTCTGGTCATGACGACCCTGAAATGGCGCAGATTGCCGAAGAGTGTCAGCAGGAGTGCTATGACCTGTTCGTACTCGCCGCTCAGCAAGAAAAAGAGTGGGCTGAATACCTGTTCCGCGACGGTTCGATGATTGGCCTGAACAAAGATATTCTGTGCCAGTACGTGGAATACATCACCAACATCCGCATGCAGGCAGTAGGTCTGCCGCTGCCATTCCAGACGCGTACTAACCCCATTCCGTGGATTAACGCCTGGCTGGTATCCGATAACGTACAGGTTGCACCGCAGGAAGTTGAAGTCAGCTCTTATCTGGTCGGTCAGATCGATTCAGAAATCAGCGACGACGACCTGAGCGATTTCCAACTGTAATCGATGAGCAATCCAACTATTACGCTGCGCACATCAGGTGCGCAGTTTTCCTGTTCAGACGATGGCCCTTCCCTGCTGGATGTGCTGGAATCCAACCGCGTCAGCATTGAATACCAGTGCCGCTCTGGCTATTGCGGTTCCTGTCGGCTGCGTCTGGTAAAAGGCAGAGTCGCGTATCGTCAAACACCACTAGCCTGTATCCAACAGGATGAAATCCTCCCCTGCTGCTGTATGCCGCAAGGCGACATCGAACTGGATCTATAGCCCTATCTCTTTCATATTTTTTGTTCTTGCTATTGAAGATTATTTAATTGAATAAGCTCGCTTATTTGGTTATTTTTTCTTTACTCAGAATAAGTCAATAATATCGACACATCATGCCAAAATAATAACCATCATATTACAACTCGATATACATTTGTTTTACGATTTTGACTATACATAGCAAAAAAGGACCTATCACATGAGAATAAGCACAAGATTAAACACCGGATTCGGTGCAGGGATGCTAATAGTCGCTATTATTGGCTTTATTTCAACGGTTAATTTATCCAGCCTTAATAATCAAGTAGAAAAAATAGTTCAGACGCTATATCCCACCACGGCTTACGCCAATACGTTAATTAGTGAAATAAATAACGTCTTCGTCGAACAATCCGCTTTTTTTATCAATGAAAAGCCGGAAGACAACGAGGCAACAATTGAAGCAATTAAAAAACATCGCAGCAAGATGGTTGAAAATCTGGATCAACTACAGCGACTGGTCGTAAATGATCCTGGCCTTCAAGAGAAATTGGCTGAACTAAAAAAAGCGCATCAGGCCTTTTCCCAATCGAGCGATAACTTACTTCAGGAAGCCAAAATAGGTAACAAAGACGGGTTACGTGAACAGGCGTTAAATGTAACCTGGCCGCTTGGCACGACGCTGAAATCACTGGCTGAGCAGTTTATTGATGAATCGAATAATAGAATGACGCAGT